>CAJTOU010000023.1 GCA_910577835.1 uncultured Lachnospiraceae bacterium
TTATACACATCTCTTTTTCTTCTATCAAAGGAGTGTAGACAAACATCCTGCTCTGTTTTTTATAAGAAAGAACTCCTTTGGTTACAAGACGTTTTATCAAAGTCTGTATGGTTTTGGGACTCCATGTGGTAGTTTTGGTTAATTTTTCAGTAATTTCATTGGTGCTGATTGGTGCGTCTTTCCATATGACTTTCATCACTTCAAATTCTGCTTCTGAAATTTGTGGTAATTTTTTCACTTTTGAACCCTCCTTAAATCTTACAGATGTAATGTGTATTATAGAATGAAAAACAGAAAATGTCAATTTATTGATAAATATTTTCTGACATTAAATCTTATAAATATAATAATTAAGGTATTTCATAAGTAAGAATTGAAAAGGGAAATAAAAATAAATTACAGTGAAAGGCAAGGAAATTAAGGGAAATTTAATTGAATCATATGTATTTTTGTAATAAAATAATGCTGTTGAAAAATCCAATAATTTCCATTAATAATAGCGCATTTCGTAGTTGTGATAATAGCTGTTTTGGTTACAGAAAATAATTTGAAAAAATTATTGACGTAAATTTTTTATTTTAGTAGTATTTAATCAGAGCAGGCGCCTACTCAAAAAAATAGTAGGAGGTTATAGAAAACCACATGAATGAAAAAATGTATCAACGTTATTTGGAAACCAGTATTTATACATATGTAGGGATATATAAAAAATTTATATTGTCTTTGCCAAATGACATACCTTCCATAGGAATGTTGGTCTGTGACCAAATTACTCATCCATCTATGTATTTTACAGAGCCGTCTCCTTATTTGGAAGATACTTATTTTGGAAAATTTGCGTCCTATCCAAAGTACCGTTTTAAAAATGAAGATGAATTATATATAACTGCTGTTTCAATGATTGCCGGCATTTTACGTTTAGATGAAACGGGATTTACAAAGAACCGAGACGTGACAAAAAGAATTACGGTATCCTGCCGACAGGCTTCTGTATTATTCAGTGCAATTTTAAAGGCAAAAGGGATTCCCTGTCGTTCAAGAGCCGGATTTATGGATTTTGGTGATGCAGGTGAGAGCTATATGGAACACTGGGTGAATGAATATTGGGATTTTAATGAAAACAGATGGGTATTGGCAGATGTTGACGGTTATTATGAATATGAACAGCGTTTTGGTTACAGCCAGTTTGATTTACCACGTCGAAAGTTTGTAACTGCTTCAGAAGCATGGCTTGGTTTGAGAAAAAATACATTAAATAAAAAATTAGACGTTTTTTCACCAAATCTTTTGGAAGGTGTCTGTGAATACTTGTTTATGGATTTTCATGCATTGATGAACAATGAAATCTTTTATTCTTATCAGCCATTATATCTCCGTAATGGAATACAGACATTAAATGAAAGTGAATTGTGTGAACTTGATTATTTGGCGGAATTGCTGGCAGAACCTGATAAAAATATGGAGCAAATAGAACATTTGCAGGCTGCAAATGAAAAGCTGTCTGTTTTGACAAATAATACACAAAATATATACTATGATACTTTTAGATAACATAACAGATTTACAGTTTCCGCGTATCACTTAAAAAAATCTTAGGATAAAAAAGGGCTGTCGCACTAAGAAAACACAGTACGGAATATAGTGATTTTTAATTTTTTAGATACTATATTTTGTATGTGTTCTGCCTAATGCGACAGCCTCCTTTACCTGTTCTAAGTTCTGCGCCTATCAGTTTACCAAGCTTTTTCATAACATGGTTCGCGGCATTTTCAATTTTCAGAGAGGTCAATGTCTTTTCATCAGAGCTAATCGTCAAACGAATCGTTACAGACTTCTTTCCTTCCGGAATCTGTTTTTCTCTGTATTCGTCCACAAAGGAAGCATCTTTCAAAAGCGCGCTTGCTTTCTTTTTGCGCATAACTGCATTGTAGATATCTGTCCACATGGCATCCGACTTGAAAAGCATAGAGATATCATAGTCCGTTTCCGGATATTCTGCAAGATGAGTAAATTTATTTGTTCTGTATTTCAGCGGTTTCAGTTTTGCGGTGTCCAGCTCAAAGAGCAGAACAGAGAGATGTTTGATTCCGCATTCCATGGATACTTTTTTGCCAAAAGGCCCATATCACCGATTTTTTTTATTATCCAGACAGATATTGAACCACATCACATTGTCTGCCCAGACCGGTCTTTCCTCCTGCTTGAACGAAAAGGATTCCATATTGGCACAAAATACAGGTTGTCATAATCTAAATTTTATGGTATGCTATGAAAGCAAACGTACATTCACCTATTTGAAAAAATGAAAAGGAAAGACATATAAAATGAAAGGAATGGTGAAAAGATGAAAATCGAAAGATGTGAAAAAGAGTCCTTTGTAGTAATAGGAAAAGAGGGTTCAACTTTAGACGGAGCAGACTTCATTCAAAAGTTATGGGACGATGCAAATTCTCATTTTGGAGAAGTTCAACATTTGGCAAAGAAAGATGAAAATGGAAATATTAGTGGAATATGGGGGACCATGTCTGATTTTTCGCGTTCTTTTCAGCCGTGGGAGGATTTCAATAAAGGACTTTATCTTGCGGGGATAGAATGCAACAATGAAGCAGAAGCCCCTGACGGCTGGACAAAGTGGATGATTCCAGGCTATGAATATATTTATGCGGAACGTGAGAATGACAATACTTTTTCAGAGGTAATAAAATATCTGAAAGATAATAATATTTCATTGGCAGGGGCAGTTCACGATTTTACCTGTCCACAGACTGGGAAGGGCTATATGTTTTTCCCAATTAGAAAGTTGTAAAAAAATAAGAATTTACAGAGGGAAAATAATGAAATCTATTTGTGGAATTGATTGTACGAAATGTGAATTAAGCAATACCTGTAATGGCTGTCTGGAAACAAATGGTCAACCTTTTGGAGCGGAATGCATCGTTGCAGTATGTTGTAAAAAAGGAAAGGCGGTATTAAATGAAATAAAAGAAAAATTAATTGCAGCATTTCATGCCCTTAACATTCAGGATATGGAAGAAGTGACAGAACTTAATGCACTCAGAGGCTCCTTTGCCAATATTGAATATGTCCTTCCAAACGGCCAGCTTGTAAAGTTCTGGGATGATAACAGGATTTATTTAGGCAATCAGCTACATAAAAAAGGAAGCGACAAATATTATGGAATTATTGCTGATGAAAAATATCTGATGGTGTGTGAATATAATGACTATGGGTCTGATGCAGAAATTATCGTGTTCAAACAATGGAATTAAATATTTAATAACTATGAAAGGTAAAGGGATATAATGAAGCAATCAACAGTTACAGCATGGTTTCCCTGCGACAGCAAGACAGTCTGGGATATTGTTACGGATAATAAAAACTATGGATGGCGAAGTGATTTATCCAAAATTGAGATAATTGATGAAAATCAGTTTGACGAGTATACAAAAGATGGGTTCATAACGCATTTTCGGATTACTGTAAAAGAGCCATACCAAGAATATCGTTTTACAATGAAAAATCAAAACATGAATGGGCACTGGAGAGGTATATTTGAAAACCAGAACAATGGTACACAGATTACTTTTACAGAAGAGGTTCAGGTGAAAAATCCGATTAGGAATTTGTTTGTAAAGAGGTATCTGAAAATGCAGCAGATAAAGTATATTGCTGACCTCAAAGCAGCAATAGCAAAAACATACAGATAAAAAACTAAATCATTGATTACCGTGTTGTAAATAATATTGGAACAAAAGCAGTGTTGTGGACTTAACAGTTCTATACAGCAGAGGCAGAGTGGACACGCCTGTAAGAATAAAGGTTACATGATTTCCGACATTCAATCTTCTGAATTGGCTGTGTGGAATACCAATCTTCTTAAACAGAAGGTTTTTATCTTCTCAAAAGTTTCGACTTCTTTCAGTCGGAATAGTTCACAGATTAAATCTTTAGGAGGAAGACTTATGGGAGATACAAAAATAGTTTATGACGAAAAATTTGGAATTACTACTTTTAAAAGAGAAATTTGTGCAGAGTTGGGTGAATCTTTTTGGAATGAACTTGTTAAAAATATCGAATTACCTGACATAGATTCCGAATGTAAGCACCATTGCCATAATATGTATCTGTTTATGAATCGGCTTGAAGAAATGACAGATAAAGAAACTTTGAAGAAAATATTATATAAAGTAAGACATGGATTACATCCGTCACAATGTGAGTGGGCTCATAAGGAATTTATAGAAATAGATAATTTAGATGATTTTCTGAATAAGCATTTGAATGATGAATTAAATTATTTTATTGAGCTGAATAATGAAAAAAAAGAGTTTTATGGACAGGAGATTTCAAATGAGATATTAGCATTTATAAAAGAAAATCCAGAAATGTTAGCTCCTGTAAGAAAGGGAAATAAATTGTATTGTATGGCATTTCCATGCGACATGAAAGCGTATTTAAATGCCACCGATGAAAAAATGAAGAGATACCATGCCTGTCACTGCCCTTTTGCAAAGGAATCCATCTTATCAGAAAATGTTGTGTCATGTGCTTTATGTAATTGCAGTTTAGGTCATATAATGAATTTTACAGAAGCATTTATGGGCAGAGAACTGGAAGGGAAAGTGGTTCGTTCAGTGTTGAAAGGAGATTTGACCTGCGAATATGAGATTGAAATACCAGATGATATTATGCAAAGGTATATAACATCAAAAGAGTAATATAACAATATTTTAATTATCATAAAATATTTGCACAAAGAGATATTGTTAATCTTTATAGGCTTTTATTATTATGAAAAGGAGAAAGAAAAATGAAGGTTGTACCTACATTGAATTTTGGAGGGAATTGTCGGGAAGCTATTTATATGTACGAAAAAGCATTTAGTGGGAAAATTAGCTGTTTGATTACATATAGAGATGCCGACGACCCTGAGTATAATCCACTCCTGAAAGAAAATCAGAAAGACTATATATACCATTCAGAACTTATACTGGGCAATGAAAGAATAATTATGAGTGACCATGTGGATATTGAATTTCAAACATGCTATTCAAACTTCTGTACCATTATATATGATACGAAAGAAGAAGTACAACATGCATATGAGATTTTGAAAGAGGGAAGCAAAACAATATACCAAATGGAAGCTACTCCATATAGTTCTTGTCGAGTGGTTTTTGTTGATAAGTTTGGAATTCGTTGGGGAATTATGACAGAGCAGACAGAACAGTAATTTCCTAATAAGAAAATCGAAAGTACTATCAATGGAAGCATTAAAATTTAAACGTTTTACAGAATGTGATTGAGAGATTAGCCTTGTCTTGATATAATTGAGACAGGGCTGATTTTATTAAGAAGATGACTATTGAGAAAGCAGGTGATTTTAAGTGAAAACGATAGAGGATAAGATAAAGGAAATTGTTTCTGCTTATAAAGCGGATTTTACAAGAATAAATGACGAAGAACGCTATAAGGGGCAAGCAATTGGACATTATAAAGCTCATTGGAATATTGACGCCAAGGATTTTGGTGCAATGTTTTCAGAAGCGTTTAAGCTGGCCGATAAATTATTGGCAGCAAATAGGTATTATCCATATAAAATAGTTATGGATTATATCAAGATTGAGCCTGAAACAGTAAGGAAATTATTTAGAATATTATATAATGAAAGCATTCCACTTTCTCAAAGATACGTTGATTTCCGTGCAGGTTTTGATAAATTTGTTAATCCAATAGAACTGAACCATTATCAGGACTTACATGCAATATCTGTATATCTGTCCTTTGAATATCCTGAGACTTATTACATATACCAATATAAGATTTATAAAGCTTTTCGTGAGAAAACAGGTTTTGTAGAGGAAAAGACAAAATCAAAATCTGAAGTATGGAAACTTGAAAACTATCATTGTATGTGTGATTTAGTTCTTTCTATTGTTTCGCAGGATGAAGAGCTTATTACAATGAGCAAAAACCGTCTTGATAATAGCTGCTATAAAGATGAAGCATATCATTTACTGTCGATGGATATCGTCTATTTTGCCAGCAGGCTTTCTAAAAATCAGACAGAAGCGGAAGATGAAATATCTTACTGGCCTTCACTTGCTGAATATAATCCCAATATTACTGTAAATAACTGGACTGATATTCTTAAAAACAGAACAATTACATCTGACGAAAATCTTTCTATGTTAAAAATGATTTTGGAACAGGGCGGAGAGAGCACCTGTGCGAATCTTGCGCAAATATACGGTAATACATACAATTATTATAATAAACTTGGCAGCAGTTTTGCTGAAAAGGTAAAAAAGAAATATAATTGTCCTGATTGTATGCACAATGGAGTTATCAGGTATTACCCTGTTCCTTTTGTTGGGCGCAGCGTAATAGAAGGCGGGAAAAACAGGTATTCATGGAAATTAAGAGATGAATTAAAAGAGGCATTGGAAAATATGGACTTGCCGGATATACCTGTCTGTGATAAAGATGATATAAAAACAGATGTAAGTAAAAATACAATTCTGTATGGACCTCCAGGTACAGGTAAAACATATCATACTGTGATTTACGCAGTTGCGATTATTGAAAATAAAGAGCTGGCAGCAGTAGGCGAAGAAGATTATGATGATGTTCTTAACCGTTACAATGAATACAAAGCCGAAGGTTTTATTGAGTTTACTACTTTTCATCAATCTTATGGATATGAAGAATTTATAGAAGGTATTAAACCCGTAATGGACAATGACGATGAGAAAAATGATATTCAATATGAAATATCTTCCGGTTTATTTAAAAATTTTTGTGACAGAGCCAGTCGCCTGACTTTGAAGCAACAAAAGAGAGAGATTGGCATTCATAGTTCTCCTGCTATATGGAAAGTTTCCCTTGAAGGAACCGGTGATAATCCTACCAGAAGAGAATGTATGGAAAATGGCCATATTCGTATTGGATGGGACAGTTACGGAGAAAATATATCAAGTGACACGAATTTCAAAATAAGCGGTGGAAAAAATGTTTTAAACGCTTTTATTTATAAAATGAAAGCTGGAGATATTGTTTTGTCCTGTTATACTGCGACTACAATAGATGCGATTGGGGTGGTAACCGGAGAGTATGAGTGGCATAATGAGTATGCAAACTACAAAAGACTGCGAAAGGTAAACTGGCTTGTAAAAAATATAAACGAAAATATTACAGAAATTAATAACGGTGCGAATCTTACCTTGTCCTCTGTTTATAAACTGAATATAGCGCTGTCAGACGTAATGGATATTGTAGAAAAAAATATTTCAGATACAACGCCAGAAATAACTCCAGCAACAAATATGGAAAAGAAAAAGAATTATGTATTTGTCATAGATGAAATTAACAGAGGCAATATTTCAAAGATTTTTGGAGAATTAATTACCCTGATTGAACCGTCCAAGCGAATTGGACAGCCGGAAGGAATGAAAGTAAAACTTCCATATTCACAGCAGTTCTTTGGCGTGCCGGATAATGTTTATTTTATTGGGACAATGAATACGGCAGACCGTTCGATTGCAACTATGGATACCGCATTGAGAAGGCGTTTCTGTTTTAAGGAAATGATGCCGGATGCAGAGGTTCTTGATGGAATCAGTGTTGAGGATATTTCTATTAAAGAAATGTTTATCAGAATAAATAAGCGTATTACTGTTTTGTATGACAGAGAACATACAATTGGACATGCATATTTTATTCCGTTAAGAGACAATCCTGCTATTGAAGTATTGGCAGCGATTTTTTCTGAACATATTATTCCGCTGTTACAGGAATATTTTTATGAAGATTATGAGAAAATTCGTCTGATACTTGGAGATAACAACAAAGTGAATCCGGAAGAGCAGTTTATAATCCTGGTGGAAAATAATTATGAAAAACTGTTTGGAAGTACAGAATATGATTTTGAGGAAGTATATTCTTATGAAATAAATTATGCGGCTTTTGATAATATCGAAGCCTATCGTTCTATTTAAACAGTAAAAGTGGATATTGGTTCCATTATTTGGGCAGTTAAAGTAAATATTTGTTATATTACTTGAGTGATGAAATCAGGTATTGATTGCATGATTTAAACAATGAAATCAGATGTTGTTATATTATTTGGATAGTTAAATTAGGTGTTAGCTGTGTTATTTATTAGCAAATAAATGAGGTGTAATTATGGGAAACACATATCAGATAATTGAATATGGTTCATTTGTCAGAGACAAAGAGGTCGCTGGCTATACCTCTTTACCACAACATACCTTTGACACATTGGAGAAATTTATTCTTTCAAATAACAGCAGGAATGCAGACGCTTTAGAGTTGATGGGACTGTCCGCAAGAAAAGGAATTGGTAAAATCATAACCGCAAAAAATTATGTTGGTGTAATTGGGATAGAAGATGGTACAATAATTGAAATTTTGCCAAAAATATATTCTTGTAAGTACTCAACAGAAGTAAAAACAAAAAAACTTCTTATAGATATGCTGCAAACATTAAGAAATTTCCCTTATAAATCTATGCAGACAACAAATGTGAATATAGAAAAAATGAGTATTTTTGAAATATTTATTCGTATGTTTCTTCAGGAGATTTTCTTCATTGTAAAGAGAGGATTAAAATGTGGTTATGAAACAATTTCGTCAAATCAGACTGTATTTAAAGGCAAGATGAAATTTGCTGGACAAATCAGATATAACTATGCACACAAGGAGCGCTGCTATGTGGAATACGATGAGTTTAATTTGAATCGTGCCGAAAACAGGCTGCTTAAAACCACGTTATTGTATTTGTATCAATATACCAGTTCATCGAAAAATAAAAATGATATCAGGACTTTATTGAACAGCTTTACAGATGTTGATATATCTGTGGATTATAAAGGTGATTTTGCGAAGATACTACCTGACAGAAATACAAAAGATTATACCTTGGCGCTGATGTGGAGCAGGGTTTTTCTTATGGGAAAAAGTTTTACTTCATTTTCTGGTTCAGAGACTGCCTTTGCTTTGCTGTTCCCAATGGAAACTCTTTTTGAGAGTTATATTGCCGCACAGTTGCGAAGAGTACTTGATATCTCAAAGTATTGTGTTTCTGCTCAGGACAGAACATATCACCTGTTTGATGAACCGAATAAAAAATTTTTGATAAAGCCTGACCTTGTAATTCGGGATAAGATTGGAGGAGTGGTATATATAATGGATACAAAATGGAAAGTGTTATCTGACGAAAAACCAAACTATGGAATATCTCAGGCTGATATGTATCAGATGTATGCATATCAGAAGAAATATTCTGCTGTGAATGTAACTTTGATTTTTCCTCTTACCGAAAAAATTTCGGCTGATAAAATAATTGAATTTCATTCTCAGGACGGTGTGACAGTAAAAGTAAAGTTTGTAGATTTGTTTGATATAAGGAAAAGTCTTGAAAATATGGTTTCAGATTTTGGTGTATAATTTATTGCTGATACAAAATTATTTATAGAAGATTAAATTACCAGTCCCATAGATGAAATATAGGACTGGCAAAATTTTTTATAGATATTTTTTAGAAGCTTCGGGGCTTAGATTATATTGCTCCTGAATCTTAACAAGGATTGTCTGTGTTGGGACACCTAAATTTTTTAATATAGAAACGGTTCCCTGAATACCCTGTTGGATACCCCGTTCAATACCTTGTTCAATACCTTCTTTTTTTATTGTTTTTGCTTCGTATTCCAGAATTTTTCCACCCATAATTGCTTTCACTCCTTCCCTAACAGAATTGTACTTTATAGCGATATGTTCCAATACTTTGTTTGACATATCAATAATGGTACATCTTGTATATTCGCTAATGGTTCCTTGATTTAAGAGTTCTTCCAGCTTATTTTTAATTTGCTCATATTCCTCTTGCAATATTCTTAGTTTCGTTTTGTCTTTTTCATATTCCTCGAATCGTGTTTCGTGAGAAAAAATGTAAAAGGGGATTAGTAACAGAAGATTTTTCTCAAAAATATCTTCTAAAGTATATTGTTGAGATTTCACCACATGGATATCATATTCTACTGTACCGCCCGGTGTTACCATCCTGATTTTGAGTGTATCGGGTGTCGATGTGTGATGCCTCAAAAACAATACAGCAGAATGCGGCAGTGTCACTGTAAGAACATTTTCTTTGATTTCGCCTTCATCAAGAGCAATCTGTGTGTCATATTCGAAGAATCTGACCAGCATACTGTTATCTGTACTGCTCTGGCATTCCAGATGGTATTTTTTTGTTTCTTTTCCCTCTATCTTAAAACTGGTATCGGTGATTCGTTCATCCTCATTCCCACCCTGTTGGTTCAGAAAGTGTTCATTTGGCGAAAAGATGATTTTTTCCTGTCCTGAATAATGCTCATGAAACACCTCATTTATTATGGGGATAATCAAAGAGCTGCAATCGTTCAACAGTGTACGGAATACATCATCATAAGGTGTGTTTGTTATCCTTGTATTTTCCATTGGCATCTGTCTCCTTTTATGCTATTTTACCACATCATACAAATTTGCTCAATGAGAAAATATATAAAAAACTGATTGCTGGCAGAAATGGTCACAGAATTTTCAAAATAAGCAGAAAAATAATTATAAAGTCTATCAATTATTATATTATTGTTGTATAATAAGTTTTATATACAAGGTCATTCTTTGATATGTTATTTTTTCGCAAGCTTAGTATATCGCAAAGACATTCCTTGTGCGTTATTTTTTAACTTGTAAAGTGGTGATATCTGAATTAAATGATAAAAAATAAGTAAAATCAGACAGCAGAAGATAGGGTTTGTATTTCAGTTTTATAATCTTATTCGTAATTTGAATGTCAAAAAAATATTATGCTTCCTCTGTTGTTAGATGGAAAGAAACTGCGGGATTATAGAAAGCTGCTTGATGAAATTTTAGGAGTTATAGGACTGACAGAAAGAAGAAAGCATACGCCGAGAGAATTGTGGGAAGGGCAGCAAAGTGATTATGGTGAAAGATGGAATGATTGTTTCAACAGAACTGGAAAAATAAAATATTACTTGACAGATAGTGGTAAAAAGTTAGATAATAAAAAGCAAAACTGATTAACAGAGCAACAAGATGAAGATTATTCTATTGGGGTTTAGAGTATATATGAAATGTTTTGGAGGAATAAAGATGAACAGAAAAACAATTGTACAGGAATATTTTGTTTTAGCGGTAGATAAAAATATGGGAATATGTCAGCAATGCATAAAGAAGAGTCAACTACTGGAATTGTGGTAGCAGGTTTTATGGATTTGGTGTTAGATGGTATTATTTCGGTAGAAAAGAAAAAATTACTGTTATTAAAGATTTGCCGGATAGATTGGAACGTATTGCGTCACTATATGCGTATTTAAGCGAAAAACTGCGTTCTATAAATAAGGTTGATGAGTAATTATACGATATCAACGGGCGGAAGAATGAAACAGCTTATAACAGAAACAGGTGAATCTTTAGCTGGAGATGGTCTGGCAGTTATGGGAAAAGGTGGGTTATTTGGTAATAAAACTGTGTATATTTCTGAAGAGAAATACTAAAATGAGCTGGTAGATGTAATAAAGTCAGCAGTGACAAAAGAGAAGGAAATTTCTTCGCATGATATGGCATTTGTCTATATTTTGAAAGAAACAAAAAATTTGAATCAATATTTTTCCAAATATGAAAATGATAAATTAAAAGCTAAATTAAAAGAGATAAAGAAGGATTCTCAAAATAAACAGTTGGCGGATATGATAAGTTATGTAAGCGATATGACGACAATTATGGCAGTAAGTGTTTTGATAAATACTTAAAGTGATTATATAAATTATAGTTATAGTTTAGCAAGGAGTAGAAAGAAAAAATAGATTTGGTAGCGAAAATTTAAAGAAAATAAAATTTCAGAAAGGAATCATATGAATGAATATAAGAAGTCACACTTAATAAAATATAATATTAAACAGTTCTTTTCTGAGATAAAATTTCTTAGAAAAGAAAAAAAGAAGTTTAAGTTAGACAGGCTTATTCAAAAATTACCTGTTGGGGATTTTGGATATGAAGATTTGGCTCCTGAATCAGAAATTAAGAATGGAGAACAATATCTTAAAGCACTTCAATGGGGATTAAAAAATAAAAATGTTAAAAATATAGCTTTGGCAGGACCTTACGGTTCAGGAAAAAGTAGTATTATTCAGTCATATTTGAATAAATATCCCAGTACCAAAGCATTAAATATTTCTTTGGCAACTTTTGATTTTCAAAAAGAAAATGAGAATGATTTTGAGAATACAATTGAACTTGGAATTCTAAAACAGTTGTTTTATAAGGTTGATTCAAATAAAATACCTCAAAGTAGATATCGTAAAATCAGAAAGAAGTATTATAGACAATATTTATTAGCAACTACAATAATAACTATTTTTTCATTATTGGCGTTTGCATTTTTCTTACCAGAAGAAATGAAAAAGGTTTTGAATAAAATTGTTGAGTGTGGTAATTATTATAGTATTAGTGAAAATGTGTCCTATTTAATTACAAGTTTATTTGGTATTGTTGGCATTGTGGTTATTTCATATCTTTTAAAGTGGTGTTTTTGTCAGTTTAGAATAAAAGAGGTAAACCTTGTAGATAAAGCAACCATAGACAATGAGAAAGATGAAAGTTCTATTTTTGATAAATCTATGGATGAAATAGTATATTTTTTTGAAACAACAGACTATAATACAGTTTTTATTGAAGATTTAGATCGATTTGATAGTACAGAGATATTTGTAAAGTTACGTGAATTAAATATAATATTAAATAATTATGATTTAATTAAGAGAAGAATTATCTTTGTTTATGCCATTAAAGATGATATGTTTGAAAATAAAGAACGAACAAAATTTTTTGATTTTATTATTCCTGTAATTCCTATTATAAATTCTACTAATTCGGGAGAAATTTTAAGGGAAAAGCTTAAAATTAAAAAGCAGGAAGATGGAAGTATAAGGAGTTCGATGTATAATATTTCTTCAAGTTACATTACTCTTATATCACCATTTATTGAAGATATGAGAGTGTTGACTAATATTTGGAACGAATTTATAGTATATAAAAATACCCTAAATAGTGTTCAGTTAAAAGATGAAGAAATGTTTTCGATTATGATTTTTAAGAATTTGTATCCAAGTGACTTTGCCGATTTAGAATTCGAGAGAGGAATTATAAAAAAAGCATTTATAGATAAGAAAAAATTTATAAATACAAAACAGTCAGAATTGAATGAACAAAAAAGAGAGTCAGAAGAAATTCTTCATGGAATAGAAAGAGATGTGTTAAATAGCGTTAAAGATGTAAAAGCAGCATTTTTACAATTTTTAGTTGGAGATAATAGTCCATTCCATTATTGTACTATTAATAATAGTCAAAGTTATTATTATGAGAATATAATGCAGGATGAGTTTGATATTAACATATTTAAAACATCTTCAAAAATTTATATTCGTAGTTATGGAGGGAGTGGGCATTATATTGATGATTTAAAGTCAGAAATGAAGAATCACAATGTTAATTATTTTGAAAGAGTATATTACTTAAAGAATAATGAAGAATCACGGAAAGAAGAGTTGCGTAAGCAAATAGAAAATTACGAGAAGACCATTTCTGAACTACATACATATTCACTTAAAGTTGTGATTGAAAAATTTGGAAGTGAAAATATTTTTTCAGATGATGTTAAACAGAATAAATTTTTAGTATTTCTTCTTCGTAAAGGTTTTGTAAATGAAAATTATGCTGATTATATAAATTATTTCCATCCAAACAGCATTACAAAGGATGAGATGAACTTTATACGTGGAATACGTATGCAAGAATCTGTTTATGATTTTTCATACAGTATTAGAAACGTTGTTGAAGTTTGTGAGCGTATTGAAGATTATGAATTTAGGCAAACGGAAACTTTGAATTTTGATATTACAGATTATTTGGTTGTTAAAAAGAGAAAAGATAATAAGTGTAGAGAATTCTTTATTGGGTTAGCAAAAGGTGAAAAAATACATGATGAGTTCATTAGAGCTTATATAGAAAGAAAACAGAATCTTGAAATATTTGTTAATATACTTTGTAAGTATTACAAAATGTTTTGGGCCAAAATTAGTGAAGATAACTTACTCACAAAAGAACACAAGTATTATTATCTTTATTTAATAATTCAATATGCTGATTTGAATGATATAGTAGAAATGGATAGAATTCAATGGGTTGATGAAGATGAGAATGAGATAACGGGTATATCTGATTTTATAATAGATAATAAAGAATCTTTAATAAAATTATCAAAAGTATCTTCAGGACAAATGATTGATGTAATTGATAAGTTGGAGATTGTGTTTACAGATATTGAAATTGATGGTGCTGATAGAAAGGTAGTTGAGCATATTTTTGACAATGAAAATAACTATTATAATTATCGGCTTAATATGAACATGATTCAAAGTTTATTTAAGTTTTTTTATCCTGATAGAGTTGAAGAATTAAAAACTTCAAATTATTCTGTAATTCTTGAGACAAAATATATGCCTTTGTTAAATAATATATATGATAATTTTGAAGAGTATGTTTCTAAGTTTGTTCTTGAGCAGGAAACGAATATAAATGAAGATATCAATGCAGTAGAAGATATTTTAGAAAGATTATTTGATTGTAATGTGAATTTGTGTTTAAATATATTAAATAAAGAAAATATTATTTGGGACAATATAGAGGATTGTTGTGTTTGTGCTGATGATAAAAAGCAAGAGCGTAAAGTAATTTGGGATTGTGTTTTAGAAAATAGAAAAGTTAAAGAATCATGGGATAATTATATGAGATATTACCAAGAATATAAACTTACTTTTAATCTTGTTCAATGGGTAAATATTGCTATTGATACACTTATACAGGAGCAGAGAATTGAGCAGATTACAGATAATATTATTAAGGAAATTATTATTGAGGATATTTCATTAGATACTTTTAAAAAGCTAATAGAAAAATATAAAGTAGATAATTTTGACTGTCTTCTTTCATATTTTGATAGTGATGAAATAGCGGTTCTTATTAATTGTAATTATATTCCATTTACCGTTGAGTATTTGGATGAGATGCAACAGGAAGCAGCAGAGCAAGTTGCCAATTATATAATTAGTAATAAAGAAAAATTTATGCAAAACATTACAAACATAACATTAAAGATAGATATAATTTCAGATCTTATTAGGAGTGGCCAATTTGCAGAAAGTGAAATAGAGATATTATTGAAATTGTTTCAACCAATAGATATGAATGAAAAAATGGCTTATGAAATTCGTAATCTTGAAATGAAGTTGGAGAAAAATTATGTAGAAAGGGCTTGGGAATTACTAAAGGAAAATGATAAATACCAATTGTTTTTAAACCAGTTAGATATTTATTCTAATGATGAGATAGCATTAAAATTGAGTACATTAGATAATGTTTATAAGCCTTTGGCAGATCGTTTAAAAAGACACAGGGAATATCTTCCGGTGGATAACATTGGTTATAATGAAAAACTTCTTAACAAACTGAAAAAGAAGAAATATCTCACAAGTGTGGAAAAAGAAGAATATGATGAAGAAGACTTCCATACTCATACAAAGAAACATATACAAAGATTTGTTGTTTGGGTAAAACAAAAACAATAAGAATCGATAAATTTTAAGTTATTATGCTGTAAAGGGGGTGCTTATATGACAATAAGAGAATTAAAAGATTTGATTAATACAGGCGAAAAAATTGATATTGAATTAAAAAAATTAGAAAATGATTTAAATAAAGACATTTATGAAACAGTATATTCTTTATAATATATAGAAATGGAGGGCATTTGTGATAATACAAGAGAAATAAAAGGTGTAAATCCAGATAAAATTGATAAAATGTTAAAGGATTTTACTACATTAATCAACAATGCCAACAAAATAAATTTTTCAATGTATCTTACTCCTAAAATATATGATATAGCCGGAAAGAAAATCATTTATATACAAATTCTAGAAGTAACTCGACTTAGAAAATTAAATGGCCGTATATGGGATAGAACTCATGAGGAAGATATTGATATTATTTGATAATGCAGAATTAGTCTACAAAAACAGCTTAATAAATTTGAACTCTTTCCAAAGAATTCTCCGATTTCCAAAGTATTTAGAGAAATTGGTTATGCAGATGAATTAGGTTCAGGAATGCATAATACAAATAAATACACCAAACTTTATTCCGGTGAAACACCTATGTTTCTTGAGGATAATATATTTGAAATTATAATACCTATGAGTAAGGTTGCCAGCTTACAGATAGGACCAGAGAGGAACAGTAAAGAAAACAACAAAGAAATTAATGGCAAGATTATAGATATTTTATTATCAAAACCAGAGCTATCTGTAAAGGAGATTGCTTCAATATTAAATACAACTACTGGAAAAAATATGATATTACATTGAAAGTATGAAGAAAATCGGAATATTACAACATATTGGTTCTACAAAAAAGGAAGATGGATTGTACCCAAATAATTATTTGGGTTCTTTAAAAATATTATCATTAGATTTATCAAACACTTATTAACATTCTCTATTTTGACGTTCAAAAAACACCCATACAAACCAAATTTAAAACAATAATACAATAACTTTTCTGGCAGAAAATTGATTTTCCTGCCAGAAGTCTTGTTTTTTCCAAAAATCTGCTACAATAATAAAGGTTTTCTGTAAAAAGCTATGGGATGCCGCATGAATATTAATTACCCTTGTTTATGCAGATTACCCCATTACATTATTGACCCCCCTGAATCCGGTAGAAAATAGAAAAATGGTGATATTATGAAAACTCGATTGCGGGAACAAAGACAATATATTTTTACGATTATTTTTACTCTTATTGCCTTGGACGCCAAGTATCACCATGAGCGTTATGATGGCAGAGGTTATCCAAATAGACTGTTGGGAAATGATATACCAGAAATCAGGCGGATTATCGGTGTTGCTGACGCATACGATGCTATGGCCAGCAATCGAAGTTGCCGTAAAGCACTGCCTCAGGACATCATACGCTCTGAAATCAGAAAGGGAAGGGGCATACAGTTTGAACCCGAAATTGCAGATATTATGTTAAGCATTATTGATGAAGACAAAGACTATTCTCTGAAGCAGTATATAATTTGCTGGTAAAAAGGAAGTACAATATGTGCTATTTCTAATATATAAATTTGAGGAGGTTTTTGATTTGAAAAATAAAAATCAGTTAACAAAGAACAATGTTGAAAATGGGAGAAACAGATGAAAAAGAAAAGTATATTTAGACAGTTACTTTTTCCGATGATTGCAATTGTATGTGCATTGGCAGTCTGTCTGACCGGAGTGAGTGCAGTTATTTTTATGAAAGCCTATGAAGATGAAATCTACAACCGAGACAGGGAAAAATCATTACTTGTGTCCAGTGATATTGCCACTTTTCTGGACGGCGCCTATGGAATTACAGAAGAGTTATCTTTAAATCCAAGCATTCTGACAATGGAAACAGAGATTCAGACACCGATTCTTGAGGACTGTGTAAAGAGAAATCCTTATCTGGAGCTGCTTTACATTCAGGGAACAGACGGTATGCAGACAGGCCGTTCCTCCGGTGAGCTTGCGGACCGTTCTACACGCTGGTGGTTTGAGCAGGTGACGAAGGAGCAGAACGCTTTTATTTCCAAATCCTATTATTCCGTAAATACCGGTATGCCCTGTGCTTCCATTTTCTTTCCCATGTACCGTGATTCCAGACTGATTGGAATATTTGCCGTGGATTTGAAGCTGAATTATCTGCAAAGTCTGATTGAAGAATTTTCCGATATGGAAAATGGAGAGTATTCCTTTGTGATAGACGGCGAGGGTGTTGTGGTTGCTCATCCGGACAGTACACAGATAGAAGAATTATATAATTATAAGCAGCTCACAAAAACGGTTTCCAAAAAAGATGCAAAAGGTCAGCCAATGTTAGACACAAATGGCGAAATTGTAACACAGGAAGAGAGCATTGCTATTTCAGAGGATTATCAGAAGATTATTTCTGATGTTATGGCGGGAAACTCTGGAAATCATAAAATGAAAAATGAAGGGGAATCTTATTTTGTAAGCTATGCTTCCATACCTTTAAAGGGAAAATCTGATTCATGGTCTATTGTAACGATTCATAAGGAGTCACTGGCAATGGCAGTCGTATATCGAGTACTTGTAATTGCGGCTGTTGTAGCTCTGATTGTGATTGGATTCGCTGTTTTGGTTATTGCACTGCTGGCGCGCAGACTTACAAAGCCTATTATTTCTATTACAGATTTAATAAAAAATGCTTCCGACGGAGATTTTACCATACAGGCAACAGAAGACAGCCAGAATGAAATCGGTACACTTTCAAAGAGTTTTAACAAAATGACAAAAAAGATATCCTCTATTTTAACAAATATTACTGCCATTACTGGAGAGGTAGTGCAAAGCTCCACACATTTAAGGCACATTGAAGAAGAGGCAGGAGCTATCAGTCGGGCGGTACGGGAGATTTCAGACGGCACAGAGGAACAGAATACCAAAGTAAATCAGGTTGTTATTCGAACAGAGAAGTTAGAGCAGAATTTTGAACAGCTTCAGCAAAAAAGCAGCCTTCTGCTAACGAATGCGCAGGATACAATTCTTTCGGGTAAGGATAGTATGCAAAGTGTTGAAGAACTGAAAAAACAGAATGAGGCTGCATCAGAAAAAATGGCAATATCCTTTCAAAAAATTCAGTCTTTGGAGGAACAGTCGCAAAAAATTTTCGGAATTCTGAGCACAATTAATGAGATTTCTTCTCAGACAGAGCTGCTTGCATTGAATGCTTCTATTGAAGCAGCCCGTGCGGGAGAGCACGGAAAAGGCTTTGCTATTGTGGCGGAATCTATTGGAAAGCTTGCGGCTGATTCAACTGCTGCCACCTCAGATATAGAAAAAATCATTGCCAGATTATGTCGGGATATTTCAGATACAGTTGAAAATATAGAAGCGGTTCGCGCTGGTGCTGATGAGCAGGCGCAGACGGCAGAAAAGGTACAGAAAACCTTTTCTGATTTTCATATGCTGGCGGAAAAGACAAAGGAATCCGTCAGCAATATGGAAAAGCTGGTAGAAGAAATGCATGAGAGCAACCGTCTTGTGGTGCATGCCATAGAGAGGATACGGAATATTTCAGAAAATACGGCAAAGCTCACAGATAAGTCGGCAAATTCTTTAGAAGAACAGCTGGAAGGAATCCGAAACGTAGCAGGCCGCATTGATAATCTTTCTCTGGTTTCAACAGAAATAGAACAGGAAATGACAAAATTTAAATTGGGGAAATAGTTCTATCAAATAACAGGTAATTAAACAAATAAGTAATAAAGCAGTGAGGCATTAATTGTATTATTTCAATGGTAAAACAACAAAAAAAGTTGCCCCGCCTCCTTCGCTGTTTGACAATCCGACTTCTGACGGTAATAATTTCGCAAGTTCTTTTACTATGCTAAGTCCAAGACCAAAATGTGCTTTATCTGTATGAGATTTATCCGCACAGTAAAAACGGTCGAAAATATAAGGTTTATCTTTTTCGGAAATTCCCTGTCCATTGTCAATAATGGACAGGGTAATATTTTTATTGGAAAGAACTGCTTTTATTCGAATTTCGGAACTGGTTTTAGAATGTGCAATCGCATTATCCATATAGATACTCAAAATCTGGAATAGGTAATCCTTATCTGTATATAATTCCGGAAAACAAATATCCATAAAATCCGCCTCAAGAGAAATTCCATTTTTTCTGCATACCGCTTCATATGTTTCATACAAAGTAATCAGCAAAGTATCCAGATTCACCAGACTTTTAATGGCTTTTCCAGTTCCGGCATCAGAAGATGCAAGAAACAGCAGCTTTTTAATTAGTTCTGACATTTGCATAGTTTCCGCCTCTATAATATTTACTGCCTTTTGAATATCAAAAAGCCCTCCGCTTAATCTATCAAGGCAGCTAGCTAAAGTATTCACAGAATCACTTGGGTAATTCATGCAAACGCTGGCGGTATTATTAGAGCAGTCAACAGAGGTATTGGCCGCAGAACAATTAAAACAATCAATACAGACATTCACTGTATCATTTATTTTATCGTTATTTGCCAGAATAACTGCAAGTGGTGCTTTTAATTCATGCGATGCAGAAGCGATAAAATTTTTCTGGCTTTTTAACATTTTTTCGGTTGGTTTTATAGCATGCTTCAGCAGAAAATGACTGACAAGTATGGTACAAAACAGAGAAAGAAACCAAATCGTGATATAAAATGGCAGTTGTCGTTTTATCAGAGTAAAAACTGATTGTTGTTGCTGAAGTAAAACAAGCTGCTGGATATTTCCATCTTTATCAACAATAATAGAAAATATTCCAAAATACTTATCATGTGAGCTGCCGCGAAAAGACAGGGTTGCTCCCTGTGAAGTAACAGCATTGTTTCGTTCTAATGTAACAGCAGACTCAAGATTTACCTGTTTTTGAAACAGATTCAGTACTGTATCTCTATTTGTTGGAAAAGCCAATTCACTTTGATATATTTCATTCCCCTGTGTATCTGTTAATAACGCAAAAACAGAATAATTGTTTTCATAAGGCTTAAAAATTGTCTGAGGATTTTTATCAGGATTTTCCAGCTCATAAATAATGAACATGGAGAGCCGACTAAAGAAAACGCTGTCATTGAACAGCTTATTTTTAATGGAATTTGCGCATAAAATTCCCGTGATAATTGAAATAATCAGCATAATAGAGCTGATAAAAACAATATGCAGCTTTTTATATAAACTATTCAGCATTTTTCTTCTCCAATTTATAGCCGGCTCCATAAACAGTTTTTATTTCACAGCAGCTTCCTATTTCTCTAAAACGTTTTCTAAGAAAAGAAATATAATTGTCCACATTTCCGGACATGATATCCGCGTCAGTTCCCCATATTTTGCTTATAAGCTGTTCTCTGGAAAAAAGAGTACATGGATGACTGATAAAAACAGATAATAGTTCGGATTCCTTTGCAGTTAACAGAAGAGAATTTGTACCACACGATAAAATACGTTCTGACGGAGCAAAGGATAAATCAGAAAAACAAAAGCTTTTTTCCTGTCTTATTTCAGCAGGCCGTCTGGTTAATGCCCGAATACGTGCAAGCAGTTCGGGAATGTGAAAAGGTTTTACCAGATAATCATCTGCGCCGCTGTCTAATCCTTCTATACGGTCATTCAGTTCTGACATTCCGGTAATAATAATAACAGGAATTGTAATTCCTTTTCTTCGCATGGCTTTTATAATACTCATTCCATCAATAATCGGAAGCATACGGTCAATAATTGCCAAATCATAGGAATATTCAGTGTTCAGTGCATAAAGCATGGCAGTTTCTCCATCGTTACATGAATCAACAATATATTTGTTTTTTTGCAGTTCCTCCTGTATAGAGCTGCAAAGGTTTAAATCATCTTCTAATAATAATATTTTCATAGTATCAGTCCTTTTTTCTATATAGTATAGCAGATAATTCTCTAAAAATCCTCTAAAAAATTCTGTAAAAACCATGTTTAATTACAGGATTTTTTAGAGGAATTTTCAATTAAAATGAATTTGTCAAAAACAGATTTTAAAACGAATCTGTAAAAAAAGAAGAAAGGCAGGTTTTATTATGAGCATTTGGAAAAAGAAAAAGGGGTTGATTATTGGATTATGTATATTTATCCTTACTGGCTGTAATGCTAAAACAAATGAAAAAAATAACGAAGATACAAACAAAAAAGATATCAAAGATTTTCAGACAAACACCATGGAGGAGAACAAAAGCAAGGAAAATGGAAGTAGTGAAAATAGTGGTAATGAAAATACCAGCAATGATAAGATAAAAGATATAAGAGAGAAGATGGATTCAAACAGTCTGTATAAATTAGCAGATTTGACAGGAGGAGTTGTGGATTTTTCCGACAGTGGATGTACAATATCCCCTAATATTACAGGAGATGACGGAAAAACAGTTATGGGTGCCGCACCCGGATATGAAAGCGAAGAGACAAATATATCCGTAAGCTATCAGGAAGATTGTGAAGTCTGGATTGCAACTATTCATATATCAAGCGGGATAGCGGAAATGGAACGTGTGTCTGTTTCTGATATCAAAAAGCAGGCAAATATTATTGTCTATGGCAGTTTTAAGAACGAACGTCATATCTTGGCGGAAAAAATCATTATTTGCCACCATGTAAAATCCTGAACGGAAGGAGGTTCATATGAAATTTTATCAGCTTGCATTCCGGTATTTATATCGGAAAAAATCAAAAGCATTTCTTTTGTTTCTGGTTATGCTCGTAATTAACAGCATGATTTTAAGCTCCAGTATAATTTTGCGTGCCTCAGAGGAGTCACGGCTTGCCATGCAAAAGAAGATGGGAACAAAGGTGGTGTTAGAGGCAAAAGATAAGAATCAGTCCGTTATGGAAGCTGAGATAAAGAAGTTACAGGATATGGAAGAAGTAGCATATTTAAATCGTATTGGCAGCAGTACGGCATATCCGGTTAATTTTAATCCCGTTACAAAAAGTGATTCCGAGGAAGAAAATAATCAGATAATAAATTTACAGTCCTGTGATAATCTGGAGTATGACAATGGATTTGATGATTTAAGGTATCGTCTGATAAAAGGAAATACAGTTATGAAAGATTCGAAAAATGAAGCTGTCATTAATTTTATGCTTGCAGAAGCCAATGGACTTGAGATAGGAGATGAACTGGAAATTGGTACACAAACTGGAAATGTGACTACTGTAAAAATTACAGGTATGTATGTTGCGGGAAACGAGAGCAATCAGATGAATGAGCTTCCTTCAGCAGACCGCCTTGAAAATCGGGTTTTTATTGATAATCATTCTTATACAGAGCTGTTTGATACTGCGGCATATCAGAAAATAGCGATATATATAAAAAATCCAAATCAAATCACAGCGGTTGAAAAAGAGATGAAGGAACTTTTTGGAAACAGAGTAAATATCACAACATCTGATGTGTTATACCAGCAGCTTGAAGTGCCTTTGAAGCAGGCAATCCGTGTAATGAAAGTTATGCTGATATTTACACTGATTGCAGGAGTAACAGTTATTTCTCTGCTGCTTTGTATGTGGATGCGGGCGAGAAAAAGGGAAGTAGCAGTTTTTGTCAGTATGGGAAGGACAAAGACGGAGATTTTTATGCAGTTTTTTCTGGAGACAATAAATGTTTTCTGTCTGTCTGTGTGTTTTGCCTGTATATCCGGCAGGGGAATTGCAGGAGCTATGAAAAAACTGTTGACCGGAAATGCGGAGGTCTCTCTGTCGGTTTCTCTTCATGGACAGGATATTGCAGCAGTATTTTTTATCGGTGGTCTGACAGTGATTCTGGCAGTCTGTATTTCTCTGACACCGGTGTTAAGAGCAAAACCAAAGGATATATTATCAAAGATGGAGGGATAGAAATGAATTGTTTTAGTCTGGCATGGCGTTCTGTAATAAGAAAGCCTGCAAAAAGCACACTGCTGTTTCTGGCAGTATTTATTATCAGTCTGTTGCTTTTGTCCGGTATCAGCGGTGGGAAAGCCGGTATTTTAGTGCAGGATAGCAGCAGACAGGCAATTGGAGCAGGGCTGCTTCTGGAAAGAAATATGGCGAACCGGCGTCAGAGAATGGATGAACTGTCCAAAGAGATTGGGGATAAAGAGGGCAGTCTGGGAGGATATCATCAGGAAAAGATTATTGTAAGCGGGTTTGAAAGTTACCTAGGATGGACAGATAACTTTTTTGAGACTCTGTTGATGGAGGACATTAAAAAAATTGCAGAAACAGAAGGAATTGAGGATTATAATGTTACAACGATAGCGACGGCAGCAGGACCTGTTAATTTTACGCGTATCGAGGACGAAGATGTGGACCAGCATGGCGACCCCGGCGGAGTAACACTGATTGGAAATCTGGATATGTCTATGGATTCTCATTTTCTTTCCGGAAATGCTTATATGAAAAGCGGCCGCATGATTGAAAAAGGAGACAGGAATGTATGCGTTATTTCAGAGGAGCTTGCAAATAAAAATCATCTGGAAATTGGCGGCAGATTAACCTTTTGTGACTGCTTCAACGAAGAAAATCCGGCTGTTTATGAGGCCGAAATCATCGGAATTTATCAGGTAAACCAGCCGATTATATCTTATATGTCAGGTGATACATACCGTTCCGAAAATATTATTTTTACAGACTTGGATTTTCCTGAAAAAGTAGAAGGGAAAGAAAACGACCCTTTGTATGAAAGAGCATATTTTAAACTTGCGGATGTGGATGAGTATAAAGCGGTAAAGGAGGCGGTAAAGCGCACGGATATCGAATGGGAAAGATATGATTTAATTGACAATAATGGAAATATAGATGTGATGTCCGCTAATTTTAATGAACTTGAAAAATACAGTGAAATTTTGACATGGGTGATTTCAGGGGCAGGTCTTGTTATTTTGATTTTGATTTTTCTGTTTTGGATAAAAAATAGAAATAAAGAAGTCGGAATTATGCTGTCAATGGGGGTTTCAAAAATCCGGATTTTGGCACAGATATTGACAGAAGCACTTATAATTGTGGTGGCTGCGGTACTTTTATCCTTTCTGGCAGCGCCGAAGGTGTCGGAACTGACAGCGGACTATCTGGTACAACAGCAGGTACAAAATGCAGAGGAACAGGATTTGCTGGATGAGGGGAAGGTGGCATCCTCTGATGAATCTTCTGATGAAAAATCAGGGCAGAAAATTCAGGATGTCCATACAGAAATTACATCTTGGATGCTGGTGCAGGATGCACTTGGCATAGCAGGTTTGACAGTGATATCTGTATGGATGGCAGGCTTTGCTATATTAAAAAAGGCGCCAAAAGATATATTAAGTGAAATGAGTTAAGGAGGATATTATTATGATTTTAGAGGCAAGAAATGTGGAATATGCATATAAATCTCAAATGGGAAGGAAGGTTCTGGACAATATTTCGATTCAGTTTGAAGAAGAAAAGTTTTATACCATTATCGGTTCAAGCGGAGCTGGAAAAACGACTCTCTTGTCTTTGCTGGCAGGTCTTGACAGTCCGACGGCCGGAAAGATTTTTTATGAGGGGGAAGATATAAAAGGTAATGGGTTAAATTATCACAGGAAACATCATATTTCGCTGGTTTTTCAGGAATATAACCTGATTGATTATCTTACCGCAGAGGAGAATGTCAGAACAGGAGGAACAGATAAACCGGAGGAATTGCTTTTGAAGGTTCATATGCCGCAGGAAACATGGAAGAGAAACATTATGCAATTATCCGGCGGGCAGCAGCAGCGTGTGGCGATTGCAAGGGCGCTGGCAAGCAATGCAAAAGTTTTGCTGGCAGATGAGCCGACCGGAAATCTGGATGAACAGACAGCAGCAGAAATTATTGAGCTGTTGAAGCATACAGCCCATGAGCTGGGGAAATGTGTTATTGTTGTTACTCACAGCAGATATCTGGCAGGTGAGGCAGATGAAATTGTGCAGATAAAAGATGGAAAAGTTGAAACTCCTGTTATTTACTCATACAGCGATATATAATATTGTAACGATTATAACACTGTAATGGATTGTGAATGAGGAAATTATCTAGGCATGGCAGACAGACGGCAGAGTGTAATAACTCTGTCGTTTTTCTTTTTGGAAGTTTTAATAATATTATTTAAGGAAAAGCGGAAAGGTCATTGACATGTAAGTGCTGTTTGTATATAATGTGTATGTATAAACATCACATTGAAGGAGGAAGGATATTTGAAGATAGTAATATCAAATACATCTGAAAGCCCTCTTTACCAACAAATCAAAGACCAGATAAAGGACGCTGTCTTGAAAGAAGAATTAGTAGAGGGCGATGCCCTTCCATCTATTCGTGCCTTTGCAAATGATTTAAAGGTCAGCGTATTAACAATACGGAGGGTCTATGATGAATTGGAGCAAGAGGGATTTGTAACAAGCCAAGTTGGTATTGGTACTTTTGTTTCTACAAGCAATGTTGAACTGCTGCGGGATTCCAAACGGAGGCTTGTGGAGAAAAAAATGTTGGATATGATACAGACCGCAAAATCACTTAATATCAGCAAAGACGAACTAAATGCCATGATGGATATTCTATACGAGGAGGAAAACTAAATGGACAATATTTTAGAAGTATCTGGATTAACTAAAAATTATGACAATTTTTCCCTAAAAGATATCAGTTTCTATCTGCCAGAGGGATGTATTACTGGTTTTGTAGGGATTAACGGGGCGGGAAAGACAACAACATTAAGAACTGTCTTAGGGCTTACAGGCAAGGTATCTGGGAACATAAAATTTTTTGATATGGATATAGAGGGGAATGAAGGGAAAATAAAAGACCGTATCGGTATTGTACTGAACGAAGGCTGTTTTTATGATGATTTGACT
The DNA here is from genome assembly GCA_910577835.1 of uncultured Lachnospiraceae bacterium. Taxonomy (GTDB): domain Bacteria; phylum Bacillota; class Clostridia; order Lachnospirales; family Lachnospiraceae; genus CAG-303. The sequence continues at coordinate 26,571 of CAJTOU010000023.1, forward strand.
CTTTCAGAGATGAAAAGTGTGATTGCCCCCGCTTATAAAAATTGGTGTGAAAAGGATTTCATAGAGTACTTGGAGCGATTTTCATTGAATCCAAAACAAAAAATCAGTACCCTGTCGAAGGGGATGCGTATGAAATTTGCTTTGGCACTGGCACTTTCCCATAAAGCAGAACTTCTTGTTATGGATGAACCGACAGGCGGGCTTGACCCATTAGTCAGAAGCCAGCTTTTGGATATATTAAAAGATTATATGAGCAAAGGTGGAAAAGGTGTATTTTTTTCTACGCATATCACTTCTGATTTAGATAAGATTGCGGATATGCTGATTATGATTGATGATGGGCAGATTGTTTTTCAGGAAGAAAAAGACCAGTTGCTTGACAGTTATCGAATTATAAAGGGAAGTACAGAAAAACTGAATGAAAATACAAGAAAACTGTTTTTGAATATCGAGGAAAGCGCGTTTGGTTTTATGGGAATAACAAAACAGTCCGCTGATATTATGGAGCATATGCAGGATGTACTTGCGGAAAGACCAACAATTGAGGATATTATGCTTGCGAACGTAGAAAGGAGAAAAAAGAATGCTGTTTAGTCTGGTAAAAAAAGATTTTTTAATTGTCAAGAAATATGTAGGTATTATGCTTATAGTGTCGTTTTTAATCCCGCCTTTTATGCTTTGGCGTACTCCAGAAGCGGCGGGGGCTATTGGATTTATCCTTGCGGCTGTTTTTAGTGTTTTCATGTTGACCCAGTATATTTTCTTAAAAGAACATCAATATCCGAAAGCAACAACCCTGCTTTGTGCAACGCCGTATCCCCGCAGGTTGATTGTCATTTCAAAATATTGTTTCTGTTTAATTATTTATGCGGTGTGCTGTCTGATTTTTGGGATTGATACACTTATTTTTCCCGAATTGGGAGCATTCAATATGCAAATAGCCGTTATCACCTTTTTTGCAATCGTTATGCTTTTATCCCTTTACTTTCCTGCTTTATATAAATTGGGATATGAAAAAACAAAGTTTATCTTTGTCATAATCATTATGGTATCCCCTGTCTTGTCGGCTTTCCTGTTTAAATCAGAAAATGGAATACAGCTTGATTTTTTGGATACCGTTTCTACAACAGCGATAATTATATTTTGTATTATAGTCAGCCTTGTTGTTTTTGCAATATCCGCGATTCTGTCAATAAAATTTTTTGAAAAAAGAGATTTAACATAGCAAAAGGCAGGACATGGAACGTGACGTAATATTTTTATATCTTATAGCAGGAATGTCGTTTGTATTTGCTTTATTTAACGGTGTTTTGCTTGCTATGATGGGATATGACTTTTATAATCTACATCATAAAGCGATTGTCAAGATGATGCAAATGGTTGTGGAAAATGCCCACAAGTATGGAAAGTGGGTCGGCATATGTGGTGAGTTGGGAGCAGATTCGGAACTTACAGAGGAGTTTCTCCGAATTGGGGTAGATGAACTGTCGGTAGCTCCTTCTATGATATTAAAAGTTAGAAAAAAAATACGAGAAATAAAATAGAAAAAAGAAAAAATCAGAGGAAATAATTGATATTTGATTTATGGTAACTTGACAGATTTCAGATAAGTAAATATAATAAATATACTTATTCGGATAAACGCAACGACTGTTGAGACAGGTATGGATTATATATTGCTTAGAGACACATTTCCAAGCTTCCTTCTGTGTGTAAAATATCCAAGGTACAAATAGAAAATCATTCGTAAAAACCGGATGATTTGAAAAGAACAGGTGGTGAAAAGCATGTACAATCCTCAACTTGAAATGTTTCTTCATGTGGCGGATGCCGGAAGTTTCAATAAAGCAGCAGAAGAATCCTATATTACACCGACGGCTGTGATTAAGCAGATAAATCTCCTTGAAGCAGATTTAGGAATAAAGCTTTTTGAAAGAACACATAGGGGACTTACCTTAACGAAAGCCGGAAAATCATTATATCAGGATACCAAATATATTATTCAGTATTGTCGGGATTCTGTTACACGGGCAAAAAATGCAATGCAGGAAGATGCAAATATTATTAGGATTGGAACTTCTCCAATGACACCGGCGCAGCTTTTAATGCAGCTATGGCCCAAAATTCAGATGTATTGTCCCGATATTAAATTTCAGATTATTCCCTTTGAAAATACTCCGGAGAACGCAAGAGAAATTTTAGGCAATTTAGGAAAGAATATAGATGTGATTGGTGGAATTTTTGATGAAACCATGTTAAATCTGCGAAATTGCGCAGGAATGGAGCTCTCCAATGAGCCGTTTTGCTGTGCGGTTTCCATTCATCATCGACTTGCAGCAAAGGAGCGATTGACTGTCGAGGACCTCTATGGTGAAAACCTGTTACTAATGCACAGGGATTGGAGCCATTATGTAGATAAACTGCGCGACGAGCTCTGGAAGAACCATCCGGAAGTTCATATCGTAGATTTTGAATTTTATAATATGGATGTATTTAACCGCTGTGAAAATTCAAATGATGTTCTGCTTGCGATTTCCGGATGGGCAAATGTTCATCCACTTTTAAAAGTTATTCCGGTAGAATGGGATTTCAGTATTCCTTACGGATTGCTTTATTCTCCCAAACCTTCGGAAACGGTAACAAAGTTTTTGAAAGCGGCAGAACAGGCTGTTCAATAATAGCAGTTTTGCAATGTGAATTATAAAAACCAAGTTATAACCTTTAGGTATAAACTCATAAACGAATCGAGACTTCTCATGGAGTCTCGGTTTTTTTATAATATGAAATATAAGCGGCAGGGAAAGAGATGCTGGATAGATGAAGCAGGAGCTTTTTGGGAAAATCAAATACAAAGAAAAGGAGAATAAAAGCATGAAAAAGAAAAAAATTATAATTATTGCAGGCATTGCAGTTGTGTTAATTGTTGCAGTCGTTGTCATCTGCATGAATTTATTTGGAGGTTCCCGAACCGGAATTGACAATAAGCCGGAGGCAAAAGTGAATGGAGACAGCCGTATACTGGTAGCTTATTTTTCATGGTCAGGCAATGGACAGCAGATGGCAAGATGGATATCAGAAGAAACAGGCGGAGATTTATTTCGAATTGTTCCGGCTGAAGCCTATGGCGAAGATTTTGATTCCTGTGCTGACCGTGCTAAAAATGAGCTTGACAATGAAATACGTCCGGAATTGTCTGAACATATCGATGCTGATGTGATGGCGCAGTATGATGTGATTTATATTGGTTTTCCGGTGTGGTGGTATGACCTGCCTATGCCGGTTTGGACTTTCCTTGAGGAGTATGATTTGTCGGGTAAGACAGTTATTCCTTTCTTTTCTCACAACGGAAGTTCAAATGGAGCAAACAGCGTAAACAGAATATCTGAACTTGCAAAGAATGCGGATGTTCTTACAGAGGATATCCTGTCTCTGCGCGGCAGTTCGGTGGCAGAATCTGAAAAAAAGGTAAAAGACTGGGCAGCAGGTTTTGTAAAAGAGAATTAGTTCAAAGGAAAGGTTTAGAGAAAAGATAATGAATAATTTTATTTATGAAAATGCAACAAGGGTTTATTTTGGAAAGGGTGGAGTTAAGGAGTATCTTGCCAGTATTTTGAAAAGTTATGGCGATACTGTTATGCTGGCATATGGCGGCGGTTCAATTAAAAAGAATGGAATCTATAATGAAATAATGTCTATTTTACAGGCATTAGAAAAAACAGTCATTGAGTTTTCGGGTATTATGTCAAATCCTACATATGCCAAAGTGCAGGAGGGGGCAAGGCTGGCCTGTGAAAATCATGTGGATTTTATTCTTGCAGTGGGCGGCGGTTCGGTAATCGACTGTTGTAAAATCGTGTCAGCACAGGCAAAACTTTCAGAAGATATTTGGGAAATGGAGAATGTCAGGAAAAATCAGCCGGTTGATTTTATTCCAATGGGAGCAATTGTAACAGCTTCAGGAACAGGAGCAGAAATGAATGCCGGAGCAGTTATTACCCACGAAGAAAAGAAGATAAAAGGCGCTTTATTTGGCGAACAGGCAGAATTTGTATTTCTTAATCCTGACTATACTTTATCTGTTCCATTTGGTCAGGTGATTTCAGGTGCGTTTGATACTCTCAGTCATGCGATGGAAACTTATTTTGGAAAACCTGATACAAATAATTTATCGGATGATATAAATGAAGCAGTTATGAAAAACGTTATATATAATATCCGTGTATTGCTAACAGACAATAAAAACTATCATGCAAGAAGCGAATTGATGTGGGCGTCTTCCATGGCGGAAAATGGTATTTTAAAAATTGGAAAAATTACGGATTTTCAGGCACATCAGATAGAACATCAGCTTGGAGCCTATACCGACTGTAATCATGGACAGGGCTTGGCTGTGATTCATCCGGTACTTTATCGCCATATTTACAGAGACGGTGCAGAACGTTTTGCTCGTTTTGCAAAAAATGTATGGGGAATCAGTGAGAAAGAAACCGCAGAACAGACTGCGCTTGCGGGAGTAGAAGCACTTGCAGATTTTATTAAAGAAATCGGTATGCCGACCAGCTTTTCACAGATGGGGATTTCAGAAACCGTTGATTTTCGGGCAATTGCAGATTCGATAAACATTACGTCAGGATGTTGTCGGAAGCTGACGCACGATGAAATTTATGAAATATTGAAGGAATGTATTTGATTTTAAAAGGAGATATTAGACATGAAGAAATTAACAGTTTTATTTATAAGCCTGCTGCTTGTATTTGGCCTTGCTGCCTGCAGCGCTGATTCTGACAGAAAGAATAATTCTGACAGGGATACCACGACAAATTCCAAAACGCAGACATCAGCTCAATCCTCTGATACATCAAAAGATTCTGCTACTTCTGCAGCAGGCGCCGATGAAAGTAATACCAAACCGGAGGATTCTTCTGAACCGACGGCAGCAACAGAAAAAAAGACACTGGTGGTGTTTTACTCCGCGTCTGGTAATACTGAAGGTGCTGCGAATTATATAGCAGCCGCTACAAATGCCGATATTTTGGAATTGGTACCGGTAAATGATTACTCCAGCGATGATTTGAATTATCGGGATGATGACAGCCGTGTTGTTTATGAGCATGACCATCCAAAAGCAAGAGATATTGAACTTGTGAAAAATACTGTGGAGAACTGGGATGAGTATGATACTGTATTTATCGGCTATCCTATCTGGTGGCAGATTGCCGCGTGGCCAGTAGACGGATTTGTGAAAGCAAATGATTTTACGGGAAAAACAGTGATTCCTTTCTGTACATCAGCGAGTTCAGGACTGGGTGATTCCGGAAAACTGCTTGCGGATATGGCAGGCACTGGAAACTGGCTGGAGGGTCAGAGATTTTCTTCCTCTGTTTCTAAATCAACGGTAAAAGAATGGATTGACAGCCTGAATCTGGGAGATTAAAGATGGCTGTTGTGCGAAAAATTGCGATTGTTGTTTTCTTGGTGGGTGTATGCTATCTGTGCTGACAGGCTGCACGCGAAATCATGCAGATAACGCTTATGCCGATTAGTCAAATAAACACTCAGAGGCTTTTGAAACAAAAACCTCTGGCGCCATATCTTCAGAGCAGGAAACTTTAATATCCTTACAGGATGTGGCAGCCGACCTTATGCTTTGTATTTTACACAAAGAAATGCTCCAAACGAACATGGCGGAAGCGGGTTTTTCGCTTATGATAAGGATATTATGGGGTGACTGTTTGGTCATTAATCTATAAGAGTAGAAGAAAAAGTTAAAACTTAAAGGTATAAACTGATAAACAAAACGAGACTTCCAACAAAGTTTCGTTTTGTTTATCATAAAGACAAGACGAAAACAAGAGGAGGAAATAACAATGCAGTATAGAACTCTGGGAAAGGATTTGACTGTGTCTGCTGTGGGACTTGGCTGTATGGGATTAAGCCATGCTTACGGTGCGCCGACAGATAAAAAGCAGGCAATTTATCTGATTCAGCAGGCAGTTAATATGGGATATACTTTTTTTGATACTGCCGAAGTATACGGCACAGCCGATGAGCCGCATCAAAATGAACGGCTGGTAGGCGAAGTGCTTGGTGGCTGCCGTGATAAGGTGGTGATTGCTACAAAATTTGGGATTCACTTTGATATGAAAAGTTCTGCGGTTAACAACCTGCTTGTGCTGGATTCCCGTTCTGAAATTATCCACGATTCAGTAGAGGAATCACTAAAACGTCTGAAAATTGACTATATAGACCTTTATTATCAGTATCGCCCTGACCCGAATATTTCGATTGAGGAAGTAGCGGGAGTGATGTCCGAGCTAATCAAAGAAGGAAAGATTACGCATTGGGGACTTTCGGAGGCAAACGGGAAATGATTCGCCGAGCGCATAAGGTTTGTCCGGTAACGGCGGTTCTGGAATAATCGGTAAACACTTTTCAGTTAAAACCTGTGAACAAATTCAGACTTTTATTTTTTAGAAATATCAGTTAAAATAAAAATAGAAAATAAGAATGAGAAATATCACAATGGAATATATTACTTTAAATATATGAAAGAAATAATAAATATGAAAGGAATAAAAATATGAAAGTTTTGTTTATAAACGGAAGTCCTCATGCAAACGGAAACACTTATATCGCCCTTCATGAGATGGAAAAGATTTTTGATAAGGAAGGCATTGAAAGCGAGATTGTACATATCGGAAATAAAGATATCCGAGGTTGTATTGCCTGTCGTTCCTGTGTAAAAAATGGTAAATGTGTATTTGATGATATGGTGAATGAAATTGCTCCGAAATTTCAGGAATGCAGCGGTTTGGTTGTGGGCAGTCCTGTTTATTATGCGTCTGCAAATGCAACCTTGATTGCTTTTTTGACACGCCTGTTTTTCAGTACACGCTTTGATAAGACAATGAAGGTGGGAGCTGCTGTTGTTGCTGCCCGCAGAGGTGGACTGTCCTCGACTTTTGATGAACTGAACAAGTTTTTTACGATTTCCGGTATGCCGGTCGCTTCCGGTCAATATTGGAACAGTATACATGGTCGGGAAATCGGAGAAGCTGAGTTGGATACGGAAGGTTTGCAGGGAATGAGGACACTGGCAAGAAATATGTCATTTTTAATGAAAAGTATTGAGCTTGGCAGAGAAAAATATGGTATTCCAGAAAAGGAGCCGTTTACTCCAATGAATTTTATTCGATAAGCAGGGGGAAGATTGTGTGAAACCAAAGATGATAATGAAAATATGCGTAGACATTGCCATGACAGTTATTTTATTGTTGCTTATGGGCTATGAAAAGATTGGACAGGAAGCGCATGAGTGGATTGGTATTGCGATATTTGTAATGTTTATTGCTCATCATATTTTGAATCACAGATGGAGCAGGAATCTTTTTAAAGGCAAATATACCGCTTTGCGAATTTTACAGATTAGTCTTGTAATACTGGTTCTGCTTTCTATGATTGGTTCTATGGTCAGTGGTATAATACTATCCCGTCATGCCTTATCTTTTCTTGGCATAAACAGCGGGCGTGCCTTTGCAAGAAATCTGCATATGCTTTCTGCATATTGGGGATTTGTATTTATAAGTCTTCACCTTGGCATTCACTGGGGCATGATAATGGGAATAGCAAGAAAGCTTGTGAAAAAGCCTTCAGAAGTTCGCAAGTGGATACTTCGTGCGGCTGCCGCCCTTATTGCAGGTTATGGCGTATATGCATTTATTGAGCGTAATATTGGCAGCTATATGCTGCTTCAAAATCAATTTGTGTTTTTTGATTTTGAAGAACCTTTTATGTTATTTTTGTTTGACTATATTGCTGTAATGGGATTGTTTACAGTGGCAGGATATTATCTGTCAAAACTCTTAAGTAAACTATCCACCACTTAAAGAAGTAAGAGTATTCTTGCTGGAATTTGATAAATCCGAAATTGTACTGGATGTTTTGTGCAAGTATGGTTTCGGATTTTTTGTTTTATGGACCTTTTAACAGTAGCGTGAAAAGCTGGCACCGGAAATTATACGCCTGACGGATGAACTGATAAAATAACAGCGGAAATAATATTTCTGAAAATTCCTTCATTGACATTTAGCAAATTTTATGATAGGATACAGCTATCGAGCAGCAAATGCGTAAGTCCAGATTTTGGATTTGCGCATTATTTTTTTGCGCGAAGAAAAAGTAAGGATAAAAGATTATCCGAGCGCACCCGCGAATGTGAGCGGAGCGCTTATAGTTTGCAGATTTGGAGGTAAAATATGAAAACAGAAAACAAAATGGGAACAGTACCAGTCAATCCGCTAATCTGGAGTATGGGACTGCCAATGGTTCTGTCCATGATTCTACAAGCAGTCTACAATGTGGTTGATACGATATTCGTGATTAATTCCAATGCTGCAACGCAGGGAAATGCCGCGTTGACAGCAGCATTTCCGGTACAGATTCTGATTATTGCCATTGGTGTTGGTACAGGCGTTGGAATTAATGCGCTGCTGTCTGGAAAGCTAGGTGAAAAAGACACGAAAACCGCCAGTCGTGTAGCAGGAAATGGGATTTTTCTGGCTCTGATGATTTATATAGTCTTTTTCTTGTTCGGATTATTTTTGGCGGAACCGTATATGCAGTTGATGTCAGGTGATTCGGTTGTGGTCAGCATGGGTACAGAGTATCTTCGTATCTGTTGCTGCTTTTCCATAGGAGCAGTAGGATTTACGGTATACGAGCGCTTTTTACAGGCAACCGGAAAAACCGTGCATTCTATGGCTGCGCAGATTGCAGGTGCAGTGTGCAATATTGTACTGGATTATGTTTTTGTTATGATATTTGACTGGGGAGCTGCCGGTGCAGCATGGGCGACAGTTATCGGACAGATTCTGTCCCTGTGGGTTGCGATGACCCTGCATTATTGTTTAAATAAGGAAATTGATGGAAGTTTCCATTTTATAAAACCGTCCGGAGCAATTATCAGAACAATTTATAAGATTGGCGTTCCTGCTGCGATTATGCAGGCGCTGCTTGCGGTGATGATGTTTGTCGTATTGCAGATTTTTAAGGTGATTGATAATGGAACTACCATGATTCTGATGATTAATACCTACGGCATTTACTATAAAATCATGCAGACAGCTCTTTTTGCCGGATTCGGACTGAGCAATACACTGATTACAATTGTATCATTTAATTATGGAAAGCAGGATAAGCAGAGACTGAAGCAGGTGATTCGATTTGGAATTGTAAACTCGATTATTGTGGCAGCAGTGATTATGCTTCTGTTTCAGGTGTTTGCTGCTCCTATATCTGACCTGTTTGGTTTATCACTTCCTGAACAGTCTGCTGATGGAATCCGTAAAGAAGACATTTTATCTACCTGTGAAACAGCGATGCATATCGCAACTCTTGGCTATATTTTTATGAGTATCAGTGTTTCTGTTCAGGGTATCCTGCAGGGATTTTGCAATATCTATAAACCGATTATAATTTCATTGCTAAGACTGATTGTATTTGTTGTTCCTTTTGCCGTTTTGTTCTGCATGAGTAAATATGTGACAACTGTATTCTGGCTGACATTTGTGATTGCAGAAGTGTTAACTGCAGGCGTAGCACTTATCTTTTTAAAAGATTCAACGCAAAAAGCATTTGTAACTTTGTAAAAAATATTTTTTGAAATCCTTCTTGACAAATAAAAAAGAGAATGTTATATTAAAAACAGTGTTATGAAACACTGTTTTTAATTCCTGTGGGAGGTGAATTTATGGCAAAACAGATTGAAGGCGTATATGAACGAATTCTGGAATGTGCAAAACAGGAGTTTCTGGAAAAGGGATATCTGGATGCTTCTCTGCGTACAATCGCTACAAAAGCAGGAACCAGTACCAACTCCATATATGTCCGGTTTCAGGATAAGGAAGGGTTATTTGAAGCGCTTGTTGGTGAACAGTATGCGTATTTTATGAATTGTTTTCGTAAAGCACAGGCTGATTTTGCCGGATTGCCGCCAGAATCACAACCAGAACATCTGAGCAGTATTTCAGGGTGGTGTATGATGGAAATGCTGTTGTATGCCTATAAACATTTAGATGAATTTCAATTGATTCTTACCTGCTCCAAGGGAACCCGTTTTTCAGGAATGATTGATGAGATGGTGGAAATTGAAGTCAAAGGCACTCATGATTATCTCGCTGTATTAAAGAATCTGGGAAGACCGGCTCCGCCAATTGACCCGAAGCTGGAGCATATCCTGATTACTGGTATGTTCAATGCCTATTTTGAGCTGATTATCCATGAAATGCCACTTGAACAGGCAAAAGCTTATCTGGAAGAACTGCGGGCATTTTATACGGCAGGCTGGATGAAAATTATGGGTCAGTAAAGAACAGTTACTACCAGAACGTGCGGCTGCAAACAATAAGAAACGATGAAGATTTGAGGATTGTATAACAATAGAATCTGCATGGAGAGTAGATTCTATTATTTTTAGATATTAGTTAGTTATTACTAATTAAAAGTAAATAAAACTAACTATAAAAAGAACAGAAAATAAATAAAAAATATAAGGGGTTCTATATCAAATCAGGATATCCGAAGCCGACTGCAGCGGTTTCTATATCATATAGAAAGGGATATGTATTGCAGTCCCTGAATGTGCAGACAAATAATGTCAGCCATTTAAATCTTATTAGAAGGAGGATTCAAAGTGAAAAGAAACAAAAATCTTTCAGAGCTTATGAGTTATGCAGGAAGGCATAAATACCTTACCTATTTATCGCTCATTTTATCGGTTATCAGCGCATTTTTTGCGTTATTGCCATTCGTTTTTATTTTTTTTATCATCAGAGAAGTGATAGAAAATGCTCCCGATTATTCAGAAGCAGTGAATGTTGTTCATAATGGATGGATGGCGGTGCTGTCAGCACTGATTTCCATAGCTATTTACATAGGTGCGCTGATGTGTTCCCATTTGTCAGCATTCCGCATTGCAGGAAATCTGCGTAAGACACTGATGGCGCATATCACAAAGCTGCCTCTTGGATTTATTGGAGAAATGGGAAGTGGTAAAATCCGCCGGATTGTCAATGAAAGCAGTGCGGCAACCGAAACTTATCTTGCCCACCAGTTGCCGGATATGGCAGGCGCAATCGCTACACCGCTTGGCATGATTGTCATGCTGTTCCTGTTTGACTGGCGGTTTGGGTTAATCTGCCTTGTACCGGTTATTCTTGGCTTTGCAGCCATGTTTCAAATGGCGGGGCCCAAAATGGCGGATGATATGAAAAATTATCAAAATGCATTGGCGGACATGAATAACGAGGCTGTTGAATATGTGCGCGGAGTTCCTGTGGTGAAAACTTTTGGTCAGACGGTGCATACCTTCAAACGTTTTAAAGGTTCCATAGACAGTTATTATAAATTTTGTATCGCTTATTGCAAAAAATGCCGTATGCCAATGCTGATTTACACTGTTTGCATTAACAGTGCTTTTGCATTTCTGATTACACTGGCACTGATTTTAACAGGCGGTGGAGCTGTCACACAATCCATTCTGCTCAGCCTTATTTTCTATGTGATATTTACACCTGTGATTGCAACCTCCATGTCAAAAGTTTTATTTATGAGCGAAAATGGAATGATTGTAAATGATGCGTTGAACCGTATTCATTCCATTTTGGATATGCAGCCTTTACCGGACGCACAGAATGCAAAGCATCCAAAGAATCATTCAGTAGAATTTAAAAATGTTTCCTTCCGTTACAGCAAAGCGCAGACAGATGCCATTCACAATATTTCATTTCAGGTACAACCCGGAGAAACGGTTGCTTTTGTCGGCCCTTCTGGTGGTGGAAAAACGACTGCGGCAGAATTGATTTCCCGCTTCTTTGATGTGAGCAGCGGTGAAATCAAAATTGGCGGTGTAAATGTAAAGAATATCAAAAAATCGGAGCTGATGAAAACGGTTTCTTATGTTTTTCAGGACAGCAGGCTTTTAAAAACCTCTGTTTTTGAAAATGTAAGGCTGGCAAAACCAGACGCTTCCCGTCAGGAAGTAGAAAACGCCCTTCATAGGGCGCAGTGTGACGATATTCTTGCAAAGCTGCCGGATGGAATGGATACCATAATCGGAACTGGAGGTGTATATTTATCCGGCGGTGAGCAGCAAAGAATTGCCATCGCCCGCGTAATGCTGAAAAATGCGCCGATTATTATTTTGGATGAGGCAACTGCTTTTGCCGATCCGGAAAATGAGTCCCTTGTGCAGCGGGCTTTCGAAGATTTGTCTAAGAATAAAACAGTTATTATGATTGCACACCGTTTATCAACGGTAAGAAATGCAGACAGAATTTATGTATTAAAAGATGGCAGAGTAGCAGAATATGGTACACATAAAGTACTTGCAGAAAAGAAGGGCCTGTATGAAAAGATGTGGAAAGATTATCAGACTTCTGTCAGATGGAAAGTAGGAGGTGCGGGATGATAAACAAAATTATGAAACGGTTTGCGCTTTCAAAAGAGGGTGCCAAAGGACTTGTAAAGGCAATTGCCGCGTGTACCTTTGCTGATATTGTACTGATGTTTCCGGTAGGACTTCTATACTATCTGGTAAATGATTTTCTGAATGGCGCAGTACCTGAAAGTCACTATCTGTTATATGGAATCGGAATGGTCGGTGCGCTTCTTCTGATTTTCCTCTCAGAATTTTGGAAATACAATGCCACTTATTTTTCTACCTATAAAGAATCTGGAGCCTGCAGAATCCGCCTTGCCGAAAAGCTGCGCAGGCTGCCGCTTTCCTTTTTCGGAAAGAAGGACCTTGCAGACTTGACCAATACCATTATGGGGGATGTATCTACAACAGAGCAGATGTTCTCTCATTATGTGCCACAGTTTTATGCCTCTATTATTTCTACCTGTTTTGTTGCAGTCAGCCTGTTTTTTTATGATTGGCGTCTCTCTCTTGCCGCTTTGTGGGTTTTACCGGTTGCACTGCTGATTGTTGGATTTTCCAAGAAAGCGCAGAATTATTTCAGCCGTAAGCAGAATATGGCACAGATAGCCGTTTTAGATGGTGTGCAGGAGTGTCTGGAGACAGTGCGCGATTTAAAAAGCAATAACGCAGAACAGGAATACCTGAATGACTTGTATCAGAAGATTGACCTGCTGGAAGGACGACATATCAGGAGCGAACTTGGCACTGCATTGTTTGTTGTACCGGCACAGATGATACTGAAGCTTGGCATCGCTTCCGTAGCGCTTGTAGGCAGTATGCTGCTGATTGATGGCACGCTCAATCTGATTACATTCTTTCTGTTTCTGTTGGTTGTTTCGAGAATTTATGAACCAATGGCTTTTTCTTTGCAGAATCTGGCGGCAATGAATTCTTTGCAGATTAACATTGACCGGATGAATGAAATTGAAAACTGCAAAGAACAGGAGGGTAAAAGAAGTTTTTGTCCAAATGGATATGATATCGTTTTTGAACAGGCAGGCTTTGCTTATAACAAAAACGAAACAGTACTTGAAAATGTATCTTTTACGGCAAAACAGGGTGAAGTGACAGCCTTAATTGGTCCGTCCGGAGGCGGGAAATCCACGGCTGCAAAACTGGCTGCAAGATTTTGGGATACAGATAAAGGTCGAATTACCATTGGCGGCATAGATGTAACTTCCGTTGACCCGGAACAGTTATTAACAGCGTTTTCTATTGTATTTCAAGATGTCACGCTTTTTCATAACACAGTGATGGAAAATATCCGTATTGGCAGAAAGGACGCCACGGACGAAGAAGTAATGGCAGCAGCAAGGCTGGCAAACTGTGAGGAATTTATAGAAAAACTTCCGGATAAATGGAACAGCAGTATTGGAGAGAACGGTAGTGCGCTTTCCGGAGGCGAACGGCAGCGTATTTCCATAGCCCGTGCATTTTTGAAGAATGCTCCTGTTATTCTGCTTGATGAGGCGACCGCTTCTCTTGACGTGGAAAATGAGACAGCCATTCAGTCGGCACTTTCCCGCCTCATTAAGGATAAGACTGTTCTTTTAATTGCACACCGCATGCGTACTGTTGCAGGCGCGGATAAAGTTGTTGTCCTTTCTAATGGTACTGTGGCGGAACAGGGAGAGCCTGAAGAACTGCTTCATCAAAATGGAATTTATGCACATATGGTAAAACTTCAGACTGAAAGCCAGGACTGGGCAATCGGATAAAATAAGAAATATTTGACAGAGTCGGTGAAAATAACTGGCTCTGTATGGCAGTAATTATTTGGCAAATTTTTCTCCTTGTATCTTGCAGAATAAAATTTTTTGTGCTATACTCATAAAAAGTTAGCCTAGACTAACCGAAAAAGTATTCAATGAAATGTTGAAGCTGACTTATGCCAGAGCAAAAAAATTTATAATAAGGATGGGAAAAATAATGGTAAAAATCACACTGAAAATTGACGGTATGATGTGCGGGATGTGTGAATCCCATATAAATGACAGCTTGCGAAAATCTTTTATGGTAAAGAAGGTCACATCTTCCCACAGTAAAGGCAGAACGGAAATTATTGCAGAATCGCCCATAGACGAAGAGCAATTGAAAAGGGTTATCAGCGAAACGGGATATACGTTTGTTCATGCGCAGACAGAACCATATGAGAAAAAAGGGTTTCATCTGTTTGGAAAGCGGGGGAACAAAAATGTCTGATGTGGTTATCAGAGTAAAAAACAGAGGTCTTAAAGGATACAAAGTAAATGCAGAATTATGAAGAACAGGAGATTACAGAACAATGCCGGATACATCAGAAATTTTAAGACTGCGGGTATTACTCTGCTTTTTAAGTGAAGATGAAACAGACTGCACAGTTATGGAAATTGCCCGCACACTAAGAGAAGAACATTATTCCATCAGCCGTGCCATTACTGCTTTGGAAAAGGAAGGACTTATCAGCAAGGAACGGCCTCGGAAGCCTCGCCTTACCGAAAAAGGACGACAGCAGGCGCAAAGGTACGCCGAGCGGATTAACATTACCACAAGTCATCTGCTGTATGAGGGTGTCAACATGGAGAGTGCGGCAAATGACGCTTATTATTGGGCACTCTATAATACAGATGATACAATGGACGTAATTCGAAGTGCAGAAGAAAAATACCGTGTCAAATATGAATTGCGGGATAAAAAGCAGTTCAGTGGTGCAGTACTCTGCAAAATGCTGAAGGACGGAGAGTATCAGTTTCCCTTTATTATCTATCGGGAAAATGCAAAAAATGGCAATAATATTTCCATGGCAAACGAAGGTTTTGAACATCCCTGTGTGTTAAGCATAAAAGACGGCACAGGACTCCTGAGGATTAAAGCAGTGGATATCTTTGCCAATTCAGCCGTTACCGGAAAACGGATGCGCGGGCATGTGGAAAGTTTGAAGTATTTTGACAGCGGCAAATATATAAATGCGGACAGAAGCGGCTATGTGCTTTCAATTCCCGCATCCGCCCTTGCTTTTAAAAATATTGGAGAAGGTATCGGACAGATTCTGCATGGTCAGGTATGCATGAAGATACGCTGCAGTGTAGGGATTGTACATATGCCGGAATCAACGGCAATTTTTACAATGCTGATATAGTAGTTATCTTTGTAAGAAAATAAAATTATACAAATTTAAATATTTTGTGCATATCTGCACAAATATGAAAAAGCCTGCGGCTGTTGGTTTTTTCTGGAATATCAGGTGCATTAAGAATCTTCAAGCACCACTGTTTCGTGCAAATATGCACGAAACAGTGGTGTATCATAATAAAAAATATATGATATAATAATTATATCTAATAAATGACTGCCCGCTCAAAGGGCTTTTTTATGGCAGTCAGGTTAGTTGTTGCTAACCAGTTCATAACAAATATCTATCAAAGTATATATGCCGACTGATACAGTGGCATATCGCAGCCGAAAAGGCAGAAAGGAAAAAATTATGAAACATATTAAAAAAATCATCTCTATTGTATTGGCGACCGTAATGGTCATGGCACTAGGCGTAACTGCTTTTGCAGCGGAGACAGGCACATCCGGATATACATCTGCAGTTATGTATTATGAAGGCGAACCTGCTCCAAAGGGAATGGATACCGGCTGTTTTGATTCTGTATATACCAATGCTGACGGAGATACAGTTATTGTACTGAAAGAGTATCATTATTCCATTGCTACCGGTACAATTGAGTCCTGCATCGCAAATGGCGAAGAACTTGTTTCAAATGAAACTATTGTCATACCTTCAGAATTAGGTTCTTCTGTTGAAGTAAGAATTACTTTCGGCGGTTCTTTGGCGACACTGATTAAAATTGGCATGATTCCTATGAGTAACCCTATGACCTGTACTATTGTACTTAGCTGAGTGGAACTTGTATGAAAGGAATAAGCAAATGAAACCTTTAGTAAAACAGTATTCACAGCGGCTGCTGTCACTGTGTTTAGCACTTATTATGTGTATAAACATGATAAATATAACTGCAATTGCTGCTGAGAAAACAGCGGCGGAACAATATGCCGAACTGCACGTCTATGCTTCCACATTGAGAGAGGAAGAATATACTTCGGAATCATGGTCTGTATTTAATGAGACATGGTCAGCCCTGAAAGACCTTGGAACAGATATCAGTGAAATGTCCGAAGCTGTGCAGCAGAATTTTGTAAATAAGCTTCAGGAAGCAATTGACAGCCTTGTAAAATCAGATGATGAAAATCAAAAACCTGATGAAGATGAGGATAATAAACCTGTCGACCCCGAAACTAATTATGCAAAGTATTTAAAACTGATTGAATATGCAGAAAATCTGGACAGTACACTTTATACTGAAGAAAGCTGGGAGGCTTTTCAGAAAAAATTGGAGAGGGTATATTCTTACTATCTGCCAAAAGCAGAAGAAGAATATAAGCAGGGAAACGATATTTCCTACGGCTACTATAACGGTAATTTAGAGTCCGATTTGAAACTGCTTTACTTCAAAGACACAAAGTCTGTAACTTTAACCCATAAGGATACAGGAATACAGATACTTTCCAATAATTATGATTTGGCAGAAGGTGCATGGATAGATGTTACGATTTATAATTACGCCAACTGGCCCTATAATCTGGAAGGTTCTTGGCAGTGCAATATACCGAATATTTCAGCAATCTATTCCGCATATAAAATTACGGTAAGAAACGCAGATAATCAGCCGGCTGATGTAGCACGCGGATATCAGCTTACCGTACCTGTTCCCAATGAATATGATTTGGATAATTTAAATGTGGTTATTACACAGAAAAACGGCTCACAATATAAGCCCAATCATGAAATTGATACTCAAAATCGCCTTTTGAAGATTTATTTTGAAAACTGGAATGCAGATATTGCCAATGAAGGTGTAATTTTCTTTTCAAACCCTATTCATACCATTGATGTTTCTGCTCTTGGCGACGGTGTATACAGAGTAAATGTAAATCTTGTCAAACATTCCGATGCGGGAGTATCTTCTATGGCAGATGGAACGCTGGATAAGACAGCAGTTCTTGTGAAAAACAATAATAATGCAGAACTGTATATGTCCTTTGTTCCGATTGATTACCTTGGCGGTCTTTCTTATACCGGCGGCCTTTGGTGCGAGATAGGAGAGAAAGCGGACGGCAGATTTGACGAATCTTCCATGACGGTTCTTTCTTACTATTGCAACGAAGACGGTTCTCTTATGGACAATGAGATTTACGATGCGATAACGGAAATTGGCTGTGTAAAGCTTATCAAACTTTCTTTGAATGATGAGTGTAAAAATGAGGCTGGAGGCTATACTTTGGTGGTCAGTTCTCCCGTAATGGCAGCTATGAATGGCATGGCTTTTGAGGAAATCATTGCGGATGACCTGCTTGTCAATCTGATGATTTCAAATCCTGAACACCTTGGCAGTGTGGAATATGCCAGAGAACAGATTCCGGTATATGACAAATCGGCTTTATTGAAAGAAATCAAATATGCTGAGATATTCTCTGAAAAGGAGTATACCGCGAACAGCTATCAAATGCTTGCAAAGACAATAGAAGCTGCTGAGAAAATTTATGAATCAACATACAGCGATACTGCAACTGCCTCTGCTGCATATGAGGAGCAAATCAGGCTCCTGAAAACAGCAGTCGCAAATCTGGAAGAAAGTACAGAACTTACAAATGCAAAAGAAGCTCTGCAAAAAGTAATTGATACAGCAAAAGCAGTTTTGATTGGCAATAAGACTGAAAGTGCATATGCAAAACTGCAAAATGCTGTCACAGCAGCAGAAAATATATATAACAATACTTCTTTAAGTGTAAGCGATATAGAAACAGCCAAAACTTCACTGGAACAGGCCATTACAGACTTTCATAACAGTAAAGAAGCCTCTGAACTGGATAAAAATAATTTGAAGAACGGTATATACTCTATTCATGTGGATATGATGAAAACAGACCGTGTCAGCAAGTCTATGGCCGACAACGCCATTAATCACACCGTAAAGCTGGAAGTAATAAATGGTGAATATTATGTAACTTTGGATTTCCGTGGAATTACGATAGAGAACCGTTTCGGATATTTGAAAAATCTGGCTTACTATGCAGATGGCTATACATATGGCCAGTATGGTACCGTGGAAGGTACACATATTCCTGCCGAAGTTCTATCTACACAGAAAGACAGCGATGGAAAAGACATTATTGACCAGTACAATGATACTAGCAGCCTTTATCCCGATATTGTAAAAATCAGACTTGTTGCATCAGCGATTGCGGATGAAGAAGGATATGTACCGCTTCATGTATTTGTTCCAATTATGGAAGCGATTGCAGCGGGCAATGGAAATCAGGATGTGTTAATGAAAATTGACTGGACCACACTGAAAGAGGCAACAGAGGATACTCCCGAATTCCAGCCGGAAAAACCTGTGGAACAGTCTCCGGCAGTAGATGCAGCAGATTCCGCAACCGATATCAAAGCTTATGCAGAACCGGGAGTGTTTGAAAATGGAGTAAAACTGATTGTGAATATCATTACTTCTGGTGAAGATTATGAGAAAGCGGCAGCAGCGCTTGCAGAAATAGGAAAAAAATTCAAATTGTATGAAATTCACTTTGAAGATGTCAACAGTCAGGAAGTTCAGCCTAATGGAACAGTAAAGGTAAGCTTCCCGATTCCCGCAGGATATGACGCAACAAAGACGGTTCTTTACCGTATCAATGAAGATGGCAGCAAAACATTGATTAAAGGCGAAGTGGAAGGAGACTATTATACAGTAATTACAAAGAGTTTCAGTCTTTATGCGCTTGTGGAAAAAGATAGTGTTGTCACAAATGAGCAGAATATAGTCAGTGAAAGTAACAGCCTGACAGGAGATTATACAAATTCTATGTATTGGTTTCTGATGATGGTTTCCTCTGCCGGAATACTCGGTGTGACAATGATGATAAGAAAGCGAAAAACTCTTATAGGAGAATAAGAACATGAAAACAATATATCGCACAAAATTTTTAAGAGTGTTGTGCAATATGGCTGTAATGCTCGCCCTGATGGCGGGCATTGCTTCCATACCTGTGTTAGCGGCTTCTAACGGAATTTATATTGCTGTGGCGACCCCTCATTATCAGCATCCAGATACTGGTATTATTGAGGATGCCGGAGGAGACGGCTCAGCCGTACTCGGACAGTCCATGACGGAAAGTGCTCTCTATCGTCAGGCTTTGGTGGAAGTAGACTCATCTGGAAATATTTACATAACCCTCCGCATTCAGTTGATGGACAATATCCAGAATCCACAGTTTCAGGTAGATGGTTCTTTGGTATCTGTTTCCCTTATGCAGGAGGACTATATCAATAACACTGCTGATTATCGTATGCGGGTAAACAGTGAGAATTCTGTAATTCGCTGTAATATGTATGTCATTGCAATGGGAAGGGATGTTGTTTTCTATATTACAGTATCGAATCTGCAATCCGGCTCTGGTGATTTTATTACCAGTATAACTGCAGAGGAACCAGAACAGCCTGATACAACACCGATACAGACATCAGCAGGAATACAGACTTCAGAAGAACCTCAGTCTCAGGCAGAGCCGCAGGAGCAGACTTCTGCAACAACACAGGCTCCAGAGCAGACTTCGACAGAAGAAACACCGGTACAAACACAGCCAATGGAAACCGATGTTCCAGAAAGTACAATTTCAGAAGATTCAGAGACAAAAACTGAAACTTCTGTGGAATTGACTCAGGAAAAAAAAGATACAGGTACAATACTTGGATTGCAGGAGTTTGACAAAAAAGGAAATAAAGTGAGTGCTTTAGAAGCAAAAGATACTCAAGATACAGACGAAGGAAGTACTTGGTTTTGGTGGGTGCTTGGAATAATTGTTGTAGTTTATGCCATATGGTACTTCTGTTTCTTTCGGAAAAAGAAATAAAGGGGGTTTGGTTTATGAAATTGAAAAAACTGTTATCTGTTCTCTTTGTAGTAGTGATGGTAGTTTCTCTTTCTGCCTGTGTCAATCAGCATCCAGAAGAATCTGAACATTCTGTAAATTCAGAAAATCCAAGACTGGTGGCGACTTCTCCTGCAATAGCTCAGATTTGCAGTCGGCTGAATCTTGATTTGGCAGGTGTATGTGAGACGAGCGGAGCTCTTCCGGAGAGGTATAAGGATTTGACAAAAGTTGGCATGGCGATGAATCCTGACTTGGAAATTCTGAAGTCCTTGAATCCTGATTATGTGTTATCTCCAAATTCGCTGCAAAGTGACCTGCAGCCAAAGTATGCTTCTATTGGAGTAAATTCATTGTTTTTAAATCTGAAAAGCGTGGAGGGCATGTATGCCTCTATTGAAGATTTGGGAAAAAAGTTTAACAGGGAAAAAGAAGCTGAGGCAATGCTTGAGGAATTTGATACTTTTCTAAAAGAGTACCAGAATAAGAACAAGGACAGAGAAAGTCCGAAAGTGCTGGTTTTAATGGGACTTCCCGGTTCCTATATTGTAGCGACGGAATCAAGCTATGTGGGAAATCTTGTCAGGCTTGCAGGTGGAACAAATGTGTATGGAGATGGAAACGGGGAGGAATTTCTTACTGCAAATACAGAAGATATGAAAAACAAGGAACCGGATATTATCCTTCGTGCGGCGCATGCACTGCCAGAACAGGTAAAGGAGATGTTCGCAGAGGAATTTGAAACAAATGATATCTGGAAACACTTTGCAGCCGTACAGAATGGAAAAGTATATGATTTAGATTCCTCCCTTTTCAATATGAGTGCAAATTTTAAATATTCCGACGCTCTCAAAGCCCTGCAGCCCATGTTGTATGGCGAAGATTAAAGATATTCTTTAAAAATATATGTCAGCATATTCTGGCCAGGAGAGTAAATTTATTTGAACAAATAGAAAGATACGGGTTGGAGTGTCTGACAGAATGGAGGATTTTGCTTGATTCATAAAAGAAAAAAGATATTGTCTTTTTGTATTACAGCCGCGGGACTTCTTGTATTATTTGTGTTTGCGGTTAATACCGGCAGCTTAAAAGTGTCACCGGCAGAATTATACAAAGGATTATTTGTACAATATAATTCTGATGTAGCAGCTATCTTTGACCTGCGCTTCCCGCGTATATTTATCGCTATGCTTGGCGGTGCAGCGACCGCTGTATCAGGCGTGCTTTTGCAGGCAGTGATGAAGAATCCGCTTGCCGACCCCGGTATCATCGGAATAAGCAGCGGTGCAAGCCTTACTGCCATATTAGTTACCGCGTTTTTTCCGGCACTTTACTTTTTTATTCCATTGGTTGCTTTTTTGGGTGGAATGGCGGCATTTCTTATGGTTTACAGTCTTTCCTATAAAGGCGGGCTGTCTCCGCTTCGTCTCATCCTTGTGGGTGTGGCAGTCAATGCGATGTTTACAGGAATAATGAGTGCCTTTAATTCCGGCACAGGCAGCAGTTATTCAGGGGTGGCAAGTATTGTTAACGCCAATATTACCATGAAAACATGGGCAGATTTTAAAACGCTTCTTATCTATTCTGTAATCGGGCTGATTGCAAGTCTGTTTATTGCGGGACAATGTAATCTGCTTACCTTGGAAGATAAAACAGCAAGAAGTCTGGGGGTAAATGTTACCCGAAGTCGTATGATTATCTGTGCTGTTGCGGTTTTACTTGCAGCTATTTCAACTGCAATTATAGGTCCAATCAGCTTCTTAGGGCTGATTGTTCCACATATTGCGCGTCTGCTTGTGGGTTCAAACCATAAGACGCTGATTCCATATACAGTTTTACTGGGGGCATTTACATTACTGCTTGCAGATACACTGGGACGTACCATCGCAGCTCCCTATGAAATCAGTGCATCCATTCTAATGTCGGTAATTGGCGGACCATTCTTTATCTTTTTACTCAGGAGGTCAAAAAAGGCTTATGGACAATAACAATATTACCTATTCCATAAAAAATTTGTTCTTTTCCTATGGCAGACATGAGGTGCTGAAAGGTCTGTCTTTTGAACTGAATAAGGGGAAAATTACAACATTGATTGGTGCAAATGGATGCGGCAAATCCACACTGTTTCATCTTATGACAAAAAATCTGAAACCGGATAGCGGGGAGATTACACTGGAAGGAAAAAGCCTTATTGATATCCGTTTAAAAGACTTTGCCAGGCGGGTATCTATTGTACATCAATATAATACTGCTCCGGCTGATTTGTCAGTGGAAAAACTGATTTCCTATGGCAGAACACCGTATCATATGCTTGGTCTTTCTTATGATGTGAAAGAAGATGAAGAAAAAGTGCAAAAGGCAATGGAGATTACGAATACATACAAGTATAAAGACAAACCGGTGGCAGAATTGTCCGGAGGACAAAAACAGCGTGTGTGGATTGCCATGGCACTGGCACAGGATACAAAGACTTTATTTCTGGATGAACCTACTACCTATCTGGATATCCGTTATCAGTTGCAGATATTGAAAATGATTCAGAAACTAAACAGAGAGTTTGGTATTACGATTATTATGGTGCTCCATGATATCAATCAGTCACTTTATTATAGTGATGAGATTGTCGCCATGAAGGATGGCAGAATTCTTGCACAGGGACAACCGGAAAACGTCATTACTGACGGGCTTGTAAAGGAGGTTTATGATGTGGAGCTGCAGATTCGGAAAATGGATGGCAGGCCGTTTATTCTGCCTGTTTAATAAATGCCGGAAATATCACGAGGTGAAATAAATGATGATTAATAAACGGCTGATTGGAATAGTCAGCGAGAGCAGAAGGTATATAGCAGGAAATGTCATGTTACAATGGTGTTCTCTGGCGGCAAATATTGTGATGATGACAAATATCACAAATCTGCTGCAAGATTTATTTCGAGAAACAGCAGATGTAACAAGTATACTTACAACAGCAGTTATTGCCATAATTGCGATAGGAATCCGCATCGTTTGTATAACAGGAGCCTCCCGCATGGGATATCTTTCCTCAAAAGCGGTAAAAAGAATTCTGCGGGAAAAAATTTACCAAAAACTTTTGAAGCTTGGAATTTCTTACAGAGAGCAGGTAAAGACGTCAGAAGTTGTGCAGGTTGCCGTTGAGGGCGTGGACCAGCTGGAAACTTATTTTGGAGCATATCTTCCACAGTTTTTTTATGCAATGCTGGCGCCTTTGACGCTATTTATTTACTTATGTTTTATCAATGTGCCTTCAGCCGTTGTGCTGCTTGTATGTGTTCCAATGATTCCCGTAGCAATCGCAGCAGTACAGACATGGGCAAAAAAGCTGCTGTCAAAGTATTGGGGACAATATACGGCGCTTGGAGATACATTTCTGGAAAATCTGCAGGGGCTTTCCACCTTAAAAATATATCAGGCGGACAGCTTTAAGAATGAAGAAATGAACCGTGAATCGGAAAAGTTCCGCAGAATTACAATGAAAGTATTAACCATGCAGCTAAATTCCATTACAATTATGGATTTTATCGCATATGGTGGAGCAGCACTGGGTGTAATTATGGCAGCCACGCAATATCAGGCGGAGCATGTCTCCCTTTCAGGGTGCCTGCTTATTATCCTGCTGGCAGCAGACTTCTTTATTCCCATGCGACAGTTGGGTTCCTACTTCCACATCGCCATGAACGGCATGGCAGCAAGCGACAAAATTTTTCATCTGCTTGATTTACCGGAAACCACGCAAAAATCGGAAACAGTCCCTGAAGACTGCTCCATTATCTGTTCCAGTATACATTTTTCCTATCAGAAAGGCAGAGAAATTCTGCATGGAATTAATATAAAGTTTCCAAAAGGTACATTTACCTCTATTGTGGGGGAATCCGGATGTGGAAAATCTACGATTGCGGCAATTTTAATGGGCAGAAACAAAGACTATTCCGGTTCGGTAAAAATAGGCGGCACAGAATTGAAAACAATTTCAGAGAAGAGTCTAATGGAGAATTTTACCTATATCAGTCACCAAAGCTATCTTTTTAAAGGAACAATACGGGAAAATCTTTTAATGGGAAATCTGCATGCCACAGACCATGAATTATGGCGGGTTCTCGAACAGGCCAATCTCTCGGATTTTCTAAAGGCAGAGAACGGACTGGATACACTGCTGACGGAGAAAGGCGGAAATCTTTCCGGCGGACAGCGTCAGAGGCTTGCGCTTGCACGGGCATTACTTCATGACAGTCCGGTTTATATTTTTGATGAAGCGACTTCCAATATTGATGTAGAAAGTGAAAATGATATTATGAAGGAAATTCATGCACTGGCAGGGAAAAAGACTGTAATTTTGATTTCTCACAGGCTTGCCAATATAACCATATCAGATAATATCTATGTGATGGAGAAGGGCACAGTTGTGGAAAGCGGAAGCCATGAAAGTCTGCTTGAGAGGAAAGGTATCTATAAGAGACTGTGGGACACACAGCAATGCCTTGAAAATTATGGAAATAAACAATACATATCTCAAAATAGTCATTTTGTATCAACAGAAGATTGGAAGAAAGGAAAGGATGGTGCAGCCACATGAAAAAACGAAATGGATTTACCGTGATGCGCAAGCTGATTGGTCTTGTAAAGCCTCTTGCCGGCTTTATGGTGCTTGCGGTTCTAATGGGGCTGTTCGGACATCTCTGTGCTTCCTTTATTACAATTTTGGGCGGATATGCGGTGCTTTTTCTTTTGGATTTTGATACATCGCTGACATTAACTGTGATAACGGTATGTGTACTTCTTTTTGCTGTGCTGCGTTCCGTACTGCGTTATGCAGAACAGGCATGCAACCATTTTATTGCTTTTAAGCTGCTGGCGCTGATTCGCGACCAAGTATTTAGGGCACTTCGAAAATTATGTCCGGCAAAACTGGAAGGAAGAGATAAAGGGGATTTGATTTCAGTCATTACATCCGATATTGAACTGCTGGAAGTATTTTATGCCCATACGATTTCACCTGCGGCGATTGCATTTTTATTTACGATTGTATTATGTGTATTTATTGGAAGGTATCATTGGCTCTTAGGTCTGCTGGCATTTGTGGCTTATCTGACGGTCGGGATAGTCATTCCTGTTATTATTTCCAGATTAAGTGGGGAGGACGGCATAAGATTCCGCACTAAATCAGGAGAACTTTCAGGCTTTGTTCTTGACAGTCTGAGAGGGCTTTCAGAAACAATGCAGTATGGGCAGGGAGAAAAACGTCTGGAAGAAATGAATATGCGAACAGATATTTTATCTGAAGAAGAGGCACGAATGAAACGCAATGCCGGACGCAATGTGGCAGTTACCAATGCTGTAATTCTTGTATCGGACCTTGCCATGCTGTTTTTTTCAACTATCCTGTATCAGTCAGGCAGAGTGGATTTTTCCGGAGTGCTGATTCCAAGTATTGCGTTGTTTTCTTCCTTTGGTCCAGTAACTGCGCTTGCAAATCTTGGAAGTACACTGCAAAATACATTTGCAGCGGGGAACCGTGTGCTGGATATTTTGGAAGAAACCCCAGCCATAGAAGAAGTAAAGGATAAGCCGGAACTCATTTTTCAGGAAGCTCTTGCAGAGCATGTGACATTTTCCTATGATAGGGAAACGATTTTGAAAGATATTTCGCTGAAAGTTCCGAAAGGTTCTGTAATTGGAATTACCGGACGCAGTGGCAGTGGAAAATCGACTCTGTTAAAACTGTTTATGCGTTTTTGGGATGTATCAGAAGGCATGATAAAAATTTCCAATACCAATATTTCTGATATCAATACGGGCAATCTGAGGGATATGGAAGCCTTTATGACACAGGAAACACATCTGTTTCATGACAGTATTAAAAATAATTTACGAATTGCAAAACTGGATGCAACGAATCAGGAAATAGAAGCAGCCTGCAAAAAAGCTTCTGTACATGAGTTTATTTTAAGTCTCCCTCAGGGCTATGATACACCGGTGGGAGAGCTTGGAGATACATTGTCCGGCGGGGAACGGCAGAGAATTGGGCTTGCACGGGCTTTCCTGCATAATGCTCCGTTTTTGCTTCTTGATGAGCCGTCGAGCAATCTGGACAGTTTGAATGAAGCGGTGATTCTTAAATCACTTCAGGAGGAAAGAGAAAATAAAACCGTTTTACTGGTGTCTCACCGTAAGTCCACGATGCGTATTGCAGATACAGTGTATTCCGTAGAAGGCGGGAGGATGAGCTGATGATAAAAGATATGCAGTCCGGACTGTGCCGGACTTGATAGTTATGCAAGACAGAGAAGTGACTGCTGTCCGTTTATGGAAACAAAAACATTTTGTTCAAATTGCAGGGTACATTGCTATAAGACAGAGATGAGAGAAAAGATTCGTATGGTTATGCGGTTTTCTGGACCACGGATGATTTTTTATCATCCAGTGACAGCAATATGTCATGTAATAGAATCAAAGAAAGAAAAGAATCGACTGGAGGAAACTTTATGAAAATAAAAAAACTGTTATTTTTAATTCTTGGCTGTTTATGTCTGGGACTTGGCTGTATCGGGATTGTGCTTCCGATTTTACCCACCGTGCCATTTTTTCTTGTGACAGTTATCTGTTTTGCCAATTCGTCTCAAAAACTGCATGACTGGTTTATTCATACAAAGATGTATCAGAAACATTTGGAGTCCTTTGTAAAGAAAAAAGGGATGACTGCGCGGACAAAGGCAGGTATTATTATCAGCGTAACGCTGCTTATGGGCTTTGGATTTACCATAATGCTGCTGAAAGGAATATATATTCCCTGTATGATACTTGCTTTTGTATGGCTCAGCCATATTGTTTACTTTGTATTTGGTGTAAAAACAATAACAATAGAAAAGGCAGGGGAACTTTCGCAGATGTAATGAAAAATGAAAAACACTTCTCACATAGATGGAAAGTGAAAGTAAGTTTTGATTAAAACAGATTGGATGCGTTGTCCATGGAAGTAAAAATAGATGCTATGTCGAATGCCTCAATTACATATATATTATACAATAAAATTGAGCAGGAGGGAGTAATAAACTCTCTCCTGCTCACATGTGTATCAGGTACATGGTATGTTCTTTTTTATAACTACATCTTTACGAGGTCGGTTTCTGGTCAAACATATCATTCATTCATGTAGTAATACCAAAATCAGGTTAAGTTTTTTAAGAATTCTGTACCCTGATTTATGATTTTCTCGTATCTTTTTGCATTTACGCTTTTCAGCCATGCGATTTTTCCTGAGATTTCATATATTGTCTTACTAGATACAGAACCACCGGAATCTTTTAATTTCTGTGCATTATGTATAGAGGCTTTTAATATTTTCACCCATTTCTTAGGAACACCAATTTCTTCGTTATTAATTACAATGCCAGTAATATACTGCCTGTTGTTTTTTCTTAATATATGGGTTTTTTCTTTTTGCATGTGAAAGCCTTCTTCTTCTATAATTTTATGAATGCTGTTTAAAAAGCTTCCTATGGCGAGATTATCCGTATTGCCCATATAGCTGAAACTCATATCATCTGCATATCTTGTATAAGTTATCCCCAGCTTTTTGCATAAACCATTGATACGTTTATCCAGCTTTTTGCATATGATATTTGTAATCATAGGGCTTGCTGGAGAGCCTTGCGGCAATATTCTGTCAGATGTCTTGATATATTTTATCTCTCCTTTTATTTCAAGCGGCATTCTCTCGCAGTAGGTGCAAATCATGGCAAGCAGTGACGCTATATAGCCAGAATAGCCAAAGGATTGATATAAGCCTCTTACACGTTCAAATGTAATGGTAGGAAAAAAGTTTTCCAAATCAATATTTATCAGTAAATCAGGGCTTGTGTGATGTACTTTTGCGCCTGTAAGGACGGACCTTGATTTGATAAATCCATGGGATAAATCAGAAACCTCTACCTTTTGCAGAATCTGTTCTAATATTTGTTTCTGAGCAGCTTTCAATTGTGTTTTAGGCGCAGCTATATGACGCATTTTTCCATTTTTTTTCGGAATATCAAAACGGTAATAATTGTCAAATGTAATAACGTCCCTGTGATATACCAGATAGCGCAGGGTATTGTATTCTACCTGCAGAAATTCGGCAAGCTCTCTGTCTGTTTCTATGACAGGCATCTGGTTTTCTTTGAGCTTTTGGATATCTGTTTCTTTTTTTCCTAACAGGCTGGAATAGCCTTTGCCAATAAATAGAATATTTTCTGCTTTCCTTTTTTTCCACGCTTCTGATTTTAACTGTTTTTGTCGTTCTCTTTCTGCTT
>CAJTOU010000024.1 GCA_910577835.1 uncultured Lachnospiraceae bacterium
AGGCTGCTTTAGCAGCAAACTGAACCTATCGGCTTTAGCCGGTAGTGGTTCAGTTCACGATAAAGAAGTATCCTTCTACTATATAAGTAAGATTTTTCCATTAAAGTGTTGCAGAAAAAATATAAATTTTTTATAAATTTCCTCTTTTTTCCACTCTGGCAATATCAATCAGCTCAAGGTCTTCTATCTTCGCACTCTCAAGGCTGGTCAGCAGAGCATTCACTGTATCTAATGAAGTAAAACAGTTCACTCCTGTCTCAATCGCATAACGCCTGATTAAAAAGCCGTCTCTGGTCTTATCCCGGCCCTGTGTCGGAGTATCCACCACAATATCTATCTTATGCTCCAGAATCAAATCAATCACCGTAGGCGCTTCCTGTGAAAGCTTATTTACCTTAATCGCATGCACGCCGTTTTCATTCAACACCTTTGCGGTGCTTCTTGTAGCGTAAATCTCATAACCAAGCTTCTCAAAACGTCTTCCGATAGATATCGCATCCTTCTTATCCGCATCATTTACCGTAATAATCATCTTTCTGTGCTTTGGAAGGTTTACTCCCGCACCGAGAAATGCTTTATATAATGCTTCCTCAAAAGTAGCTGCAATACCAAGACACTCTCCTGTGGATTTCATCTCAGGTCCAAGGCTAATTTCTGCTCCGCGCAGCTTTTCAAATGAAAATACCGGCATCTTGATTGCGATATAATCTCCATTTTTCTGAAGCCCCGGCTCATAGCCCATATCTTTAATCGTCTCACCGATAATGGCTCTGGTGGCAAGCTTTACAATCGGAATTCCCGTTACCTTGCTGATATACGGAACTGTACGGCTTGAACGAGGATTTACCTCAATCACATATACTTCATTCTGGTATACAATAAACTGAATATTAATCATGCCTCTGACATGAAGTGCTCTTGCCAGCCTCTTTGTATACTCCTCAATCTTGTCAACAATTTCCTGTGAAATAGACTGTGCCGGATAAACTGAAATACTGTCGCCAGAATGAACTCCAGCTCTCTCAATATGCTCCATAATACCCGGAATCAGAATATCTTCTCCGTCACATACCGCATCTACCTCTATTTCCTTACCCATTAGATATTTATCTACCAGAATCGGATGGTCCTGTGCAATCCGGTTAATAATTTCCATAAATTCTTCTATTTCCTGGTCGCAGGTAGCTATCTGCATACCCTGTCCGCCAAGCACATAGGAAGGTCTTACAAGCACCGGATAACCGAGCTCATTTGCCACTTTCTTTGCTTCTTCCGCTGTAAATACCGTACCGCCTGCCGCCCGTGGAATTTCTGTTTTCTGTAAAATTTCATCAAATAACTCTCTGTCCTCCGCAGCATCCACGTCTTCTGCCTTTGTGCCAAGAATTGGCACACCCATTTTCATAAGCGCTTCTGTCAGTTTAATAGCCGTCTGTCCGCCAAACTGCACCACAGCTCCGTCAGGCTTTTCTATATTTACGATATTTTCCACATCCTCCGGTGTAAGAGGTTCAAAATAAAGTTTATCTGCAATATCAAAATCCGTGCTGACGGTTTCCGGATTATTATTTACAATAATCGTTTCATATCCCGCTGCATGAAACGCCCATGTACTGTGAACACTGCAATAGTCAAATTCAATTCCCTGTCCGATTCTAATCGGGCCTGAACCAAGTACCAGAACTTTCTTTTCCGGTTTTGTTTCAATTGCTTCATTATCTGTACAGTAAGCGGAATAATAATATGGCGTTGTTGCTTCAAATTCGGCAGCACAGGTATCAACCATTTTAAAGCCGGCAGTAATACCATACTTTTCACGAAGCGCCTTGATTTCCTCTGTATTCTTTCTTGTAAGCCTTGCAATGACCGTATCAGGAAATTCGATTCTCTTTGCTTCATAAAGAAGCTCCTTTGTCAATATAGTCTCCTTTGAGCTGTTTTCCTTTAAAGTCTTTTCCATTTTTACAAGAATCGCTATTTTATCTATAAACCAGAGGTCAATCAGGGTAATTTCATGTATCTTTTCCTGACTTATGCCGCGTCTTAACGCTTCCGCAATTACCCAGATTCTTCTGTCATCCACTACATGAAGCTGTTCTTCCAACTGCTCATAATTAAGACCGGTGAAATCATAATCCATCAGGCTTTCCACATGCTGTTCAAGAGAACGAATCGCTTTCATAAGCGCACCTTCAAAATTGGTGCAGATACTCATTACCTCGCCGGTAGCCTTCATCTGAGTGGTAAGGGTTCTCTTGGCAGTCAGGAATTTATCAAACGGAAGACGTGGAATCTTAACTACACAGTAATCAAGTGCAGGCTCAAAGCTTGCATAGGTCTTACCAGTAATTGCATTTTTTATCTCATCTAATGTGTAACCAATGGCAATCTTTGCTGCAACCTTTGCAATCGGATATCCGGTTGCCTTGGAAGCAAGCGCTGAAGAACGGCTGACACGCGGATTTACCTCTATCACACAATATTCAAAGCTGTCCGGCTTCAGGGCATATTGAACATTACAGCCACCTGTTATTTTTAACTCATTAATAATATTCAATGCCGAAGTACGGAGCATCTGATATTCCTTATCACCCAATGTTTGAGAAGGCGCCACAACAATAGAATCACCGGTATGTACGCCCACAGGGTCAATATTTTCCATATTGCAGACGGTAATACAGTTTCCGGCGCCGTCGCGCATTACTTCATATTCAATTTCCTTCCAGCCTGCGATGCACCGCTCCACAAGCACCTGTCCCACACGGGAAAGACGCAGGCCGTTTTCAAGAATATCTGTCAATTCCTGAAGATTATGAGCGATTCCACCGCCGCTTCCGCCAAGTGTATAGGCAGGTCTTAAAACGACCGGATAACCGATTTTATTTGTAAAGGCTATTCCGTCCTCCACATTTTCTACTACAAGAGAAGGGGCAACCGGTTCACCTATTTTTTCCATTGTATTTTTAAATTCCAGACGGTCCTCTGCCCGCTTAATTGTTTCTGCGGTCGTACCGATTAATCTCACGCCATGTTTCGCAAGAAAACCGGATTCCGCAAGCTCCATACCGAGATTCAGCCCCGCCTGACCTCCCAGTGTCGGAAGCACACTGTCGGGCTTTTCTTTTAAAATCAGCTTTTCCAGAACTTTGGCAGTGAGCGGTTCAATATATACCTTGTCCGCAATATCTCCGTCTGTCATAATGGTGGCAGGATTTGAATTGACAAGAACTACTTCAATTCCCTCTTCTTTTAAAGAACGGCATGCCTGTGTACCGGCATAGTCAAATTCGGCTGCCTGTCCGATTACAATAGGACCGGAACCGATTACTAATACTTTTTTTATACGATTATCTTTTGGCATCTTTAATTCCTCCTGCTTTCCATCATATTGATAAATTCCTGAAACAGTACATTGGAATCCTGTGGTCCTGGACATGCTTCAGGGTGAAACTGTACTGTAAAGATGTCTTTGTTCTTATATCTTAAACCTTCTACGGTTTTGTCATTGACATTAATAAATCCGACTTCTGCCACATCAGGGTTGATGGTAGCTTCGTCTACAACATATCCGTGATTCTGCGATGAAATATATACCCTTCCGCTTATCAAATCCTTTACAGGGTGGTTTGCACCTCTGTGTCCGTATTTCATCTTGTGGGTGTCCGCTCCTGTCGCCAAAGCCATAAGCTGATGACCGAGACAGATAGCAAAAATCGGGACATTGCTGTCATATAATTTCTTTAATTCTTCTATAATAGAAACACATTCCTTCGGGTCTCCCGGACCATTGGACAGCATAATGCCGTCAGGGTCAGTGGCAAGAATCTGCTCTGCTGATGTAAACGCCGGATAAACGGTCACGTCACAGCCTCTGTTATTTAAGGATTTTGCAATATTATTTTTGGCGCCAAAATCCATCAGAGCAACTTTAAAACCGTCGCCCTTTAAATGAGAGATTTCTGTACAGGTGGAACGCTTTACCGCGTCTCTGACTGTATATTCTTTTAATTTCGGCAGGATTTCATCGAGGTTATAGTTCTGATTGGTAGTAATCATACCGTTCATGGTTCCTTTTTCTCTTAAAATCTTGGTCAGACTTCTTGTGTCAATGCCTGCGATTCCCGGAATATCGTTTTTTTCGAGGAAGTCCTGTATGGTTCCTTCACTTCTGAAATTACTAGGAATACGCGACAGCTCTCTTACAATATATCCATCCGGCCATGGTCTTACCGATTCCATATCCTGATAGGATATGCCATAGTTTCCAATCAGCGGGTAGGTCATGCAGACTGCCTGTCCGGTATAGGATGGGTCGGTGAGCACTTCTAGGTACCCTGTCATGGATGTGTTGAATACGATTTCACTGATGATTTCTTTTTTTGCTCCAATGGATACTCCTTCAAATATGTGTCCGTCTTCTAATATCAGAAAAGCTTTCATATCTTCCTCCGTGTTTATGTTTTGTATTAAATGTTTTTGGCTTTTTCTGTAAATACTGCTGTTTGCCTGCTGTAATGCATGTAATGTGGAATGGAAGCAGTTACTTAAAATAAGCTCAAATTGTAAAGATTATACATGATATCATAGGTTTTTTCAACCTTTTTTGCGTATTAAAATTGTGTTTTTTTCGTAAAGACTGAAAATCTGTACAGAAAGGCTTATAATATCTGCTATGTATCAAATAAAACATATGGTTTGGTTCTGGATATTCTTCAGCATGTTCACACACATAACATTTTTCTGAAAAAAATATCCCAAAGTAATACCAGAGTATTAGTTGTTTTATCATAAATACTCTGGTATTACTTTGTCAAGTTTCCTTATAAAATTTTTCACAAACCCTTGCGGGCCATAAAATCAATAAAACACCTGATTCCCGATTACATCTCCTTTTACAATATTATTTACAGTTCTGAAATAAAGCCATTTTCCGGTGCGTACTCCATTGATTAATACCTCAGTAGCCGCCTTTAAACAGCTCGGGTCAGGCTCCTTTGCCAGAGCGATGGCGTATCTTCCGCTGCCCACAGGGGTAAACTGATAAGGCTGCATAAGCACTTCTTCAATCGTATTTCCATACTTTGGACTGGCTACCCTGTTCATCACAACGGTTCCAACCGCAAGCTGTCCCTCATATGGCTCGCCGCCAGCCTCACAGTAAATAATTGCTGCAAGCTTGGTTAAATCATCTGTCTGAGGAACATAATGAAAAGCAGTTGTTTCCTCCGGCTTTTGACCTGCGTCGATTAATGCCTGTCTTCTGGATGCTTCTTCTGATTCCCGAATGGATTCAGAAATAGATTCCGCAATACGCCTTGATTCTTCCTGCTTCAGTTCTTCAACGGAATCTTTCTGTTTTTTGATTTTTTCTTCATATTCAAGCGCCTCCTGCTCTGCTGCGCTGATTTGCTCCTGATGACGCTTGATATTGCTTGAGGCGTCTGCCATAAGCGCAGATAAATCGCTTATCACGGATTCCTGTTCAGATTTTAACGTGTTAAGATTCTGCATCTCGGTTTCCGCCTGATTTTTCATTACGGTTATAGTAAGAAGAAGATTTTCATAGTCTTCCATTTTAGAGCGGTCATATTCGAGAATTTTGCTAATATATTCCGCCTGATTCAAAATGTCTCCCAACGAATTATCTGACATAATCACATTGACAATATCCATATCGCCGGATTCGTACATATATTGAATCCGAAGTTTCATGGCTTCATACTGGTCGGACTTCTGGCTTTCCGCCTCGACAAGCTTCTGATTGATTAAGTCTATATCTGCCTGTTTGGATTCTATCTGTCCATTATATGTAGAAATTAACATCTGCGCGGCATCGTGGCTCTGATTTAGAGAAGCAAGATAGCTGCTCAGATTTTCCTTGTTGACTTCGAGTTCATCTATCTTATTTTGCATCTCATCATACAAACTTTGCATTTCATTTAACTGCGCCTCGCCTGCGGCGATATCATCTGATAAATCATTGTCTGCATGGGCATTTATTATGGCAAAGGCAAGCATCAGAAAGGTAAAGATTAATGCAAAAAATTTCTGCTTTTTCATGGGTTCCTCCATATTTTGGTTATTTATCTAATTTCTGCCTGTTTTATTCCTTTATAAATAAATGATTTTATTGCAACTATAAGTGAACACTCACACGACTAAAGTCGCGTGCTTCCAGTCCTTTAGAAACCAGAATCCTTATCTGCCATACAGTTCCCAACTCAGAAATTATGCAGACATTCCACACAAATCCGCATTGAGCCTAATTAACGTAGATAAGGTGCGCGTTGTTCCCGTGCCATAATCAGAATCTTTTGTCTGCTTAGGCAACCTCTTCCTCACAGAATCGGATTTTAATAATTCCCTCACAAAATATCTTGCACCTATGTTATAGCTTGCATTTAAGTCACAGTTATACTGTTTTCCATTCTGGAATATACATATTGAGTAGTTATATTTCTTTTCCCCATTTTGATAATACGTTCCACGTTCCACCTTTCCAGAACCATCATAGGCAAACCTGCTGGTATTCCATGCACATACCCTGCTTATCCTGATTCCTAGAATATGCGCCTTATGCTCCACTGTCTTTTGTATTTCCTGTTTTCTCCACAGATGAAGCCTTTGTTTTTTACTGCCTTTCTTTCTGCTGCCTGTATCAAGATGTTCAAATACAATAACGTCTGCTCTATACTGCGCTGCAAACTCTATAATCTGCTTTGCTGTTTTTCTGCTGATATCCGTATTAATATCGTTTACATGCTTCCAAAGCACAGGGGTTTTCTCTGCCCCATTCTGCTGTGCTTTTTTCACTCTGTTTAATGCTTTGTACAAATGGTCTTTTTCTGAAGCAAGATTGACAAATTTTCTTGCAGCGACAGTTCCACCTGACTGTATGACTGAACATACAGCGTTATTGTTAACACCTAAATCTACGGAGCAGATTATCTGGTTCTGAATATCTGCATTTTCAAATTTTACTTTATCCTCAAACACAAATGTTAGATACCAGCATTTTCCTTGTTTCTTTAGTGTTGGGACATATTCCTTCTTAAATCTGCAATGGTTTTGTATATATTTTACATCCTGACGATTTAATTCAATATCCAGCCAGACCCAGTCGTTTTTATGGAATATCTTTATCCTTGCCATATCTGTTCCTGTGCGTATATACATATTATTCTTATACAGCGTTGGCATGACATTCCTGTCAGGCTGCAGTTTTGGCTTCTTTCCAGCTGGGTTTTCTTTCCAGTTTTTCAGATTTGACTGATAGGAGGAATAACATCCCAAAGCAGTATTGACAGCCGACCGGCGAAGGTAGCTTGGCATTTTATAGAACTTTTCATGAAAGCTGTACTTTGGATTTGGGTTTTGTTTTGTATATAATGCCAGTTTTTCTATCTCCCTGCATCGTTCAAGGTTCTTTAACGGCTCCAGTATACTCCATTCCTTATCACATATATCTATAAAAAAGGATACTGCTTCACGATATATTTTTACTGTATCTTCAAATATTTTATTGTAGTGTTTTATTTTGACTTTATAAGCCGAAAAAATATTCATGACATTCTCCTTCCTGATGATATATGTAATACTTCTGCATTTTTCGCTCACTTACTCATGACTGAAGTCACGAGTAAGTGAGCTATTTTATCAATATTATTATACCATAATAATAGAAGCAAAAGCAATAAGAAAATATTAGTACCTGTCAGCCTGAATCATTTCAACAGCCAATCTATATTTTTCAGATAATTCATTATTTCCCTCTTTTTCACATGTATCTATTTCTATATTAATAGCCTCGAGAAGCCTTTCTTTTGATATAATCCTATAATCCCTTTCCATTTCGCTATCATTAGGATAAAATTCGGGAAAAGTCCAATCAAAATAAAAATCTTTATTTTTGGTTATTCCATATATCAATACTTCCATAGGTCCCACACAATGTTTATGAATTATCTCCATATTACCATCACTGTTATATTCAAAACATGGATTTTTATAAAAAAATTTTCCCATAACTATAAATTTTCCCATAAATTTTGTCATTCCTTTCCACAATATAAATAATTTATCCCAAATTTATCAAGTGGTTGCACTCTCTGCATTTGCAGTTCCATAAGTATCATAGTACATATCATACAAACCGCATCATGCATCTGTCCCCATTCCCTCGAATCCTTTATCAGCCTCAGCCTCTTTTTCACTTTCATCATTCACAACCCCATTTACATTTGCACAAACTTCATTTCTCGTCTGCTGAATCACATGCCGCATTTCATGCTTTAAAATCCTTCTTCCTTCCGCTGTTTCAGGCTGGTACTGTCCTCTTGGAAAGTGAATTTCATTTCCCTGTGTAGCTGCCTTTGCACCAAATAAATCCGGCATATCTGATTCGCTGACGCGGATATTCGCACTGCTGTATCCTGTTTTCTGCTCAAATTCCTGCGCTATTACACGAGGAATTAACTTTGGAACTGCGTTTCTTCTTTTGCTCTGCTTTATCTGATTTTTCAGAAAATTTTTTCTTTTACTTCCATTTTTTTGCTGTTGTTTTGTATACTCAGCCATTTAATTCTCCATTAACATCCATTGATAAATAGATTTCTCTTCAAAAAAATTATCAAAAGTCCCTTTTTCATTTGTTCCGCCTGTTTATAAATATTCAGCAAATCGTTGTATGTTTTTAACAGTTCTTCTATGGTAATATCATAAATTATATCTCGGTTCATATATAGTCTGGGCAGTTTATTTTTTACATAAACTTAAATTTCTTCTACTCTCTCAATTTCGCTCTCAAAATATCTTCTTGTCCTTTTCTTCCCATTCACACTCACAAAATAGAAATGTTCCTCTTGTTTAAAATGCCATTTATCGCAAAGGATTATCGCGTTTTTCTTTTCTCCCTGACTTTCAACTATAACTTCTTCTCCAATCAGAAATTTAGGCGCTGTGATTTCATGAAACAATTTTGATTTTATTCTGAAAATATGTTCCCCATTATCTACTTTTATATAGGTTTCCTCTTCCTCCACAAATCTGACAATCTCTTGAAAGGATTGATTTTCTCCAAATTTTTCAAATTCTCCTACATCATCTGGATGTATGTCATTCATATTCCAAAAACATGTTCCCCATTTTTCCATAAAATATCTGCCTCTAACTTTCTTTTTTATATTTTTCTGCCTGCTCTTTTATTAACTCCATATCATCAAAATAATTAATCTTCATAGCTGCCTTCACTTCCGTTAGCGTCTGCGCAGCCACCTCTTTTGCCGCTTCACTTCCCTTTTTCAAAATCTCATAAACTCTTGGAATATCCGCTTCATATTCCTTTCTTCTTTTCCGAATTGGCTCCAGTTCTTCTTCAAGAATACGAATCAGGAATTTCTTTACCTTGACATCTCCAAGCCCGCCCCTCTGATAATGCTCCTTTAATTCATCAAGTCCTGCATAATCAGGAAGATACTTTTCGAAATGGTCCGGTCTGCTAAATGCATCCAGATAAGTAAATACCGTATTTCCCTCAATATGTCCCGGGTCGCTGACCTGAATATGAGTCGGGTCTGTATACATATTCATAACCTTCTTTTTTACTTCTTCTGCAGTATCTGCAAGATAAATACAATTTCCAAGGGACTTGCTCATCTTTGCCTTTCCGTCTGTGCCCGGAAGCCGCAGGCACGCTTCATTCTGAGAAATAAATGCCTCTGGTTCCACAAGCACTTCCTCATAGACAGAATTAAACTTTCTCACAATCTCCCTTGCCTGCTCTATCATAGGAAGCTGGTCTTCTCCTACGGGCACTGTTGTTGCTTTAAATGCAGTAATATCCGATGCCTGACTGATTGGATAAGTAAAAAATCCTACCGGAATACTTGCCTCAAAATTTCGCATCTGAATCTCGGATTTTACCGTAGGATTCCTTTGCAGCCTTGCCACGGTCACAAGGTCCATATAGTAAAAGGTCAGCTCCGTCAGCTCCGGAATCTGTGACTGAATAAACATGGTGGACTTTTCAGGGTCCAGTCCACAGGATAAATAGTCAAGCGCTACCTCTATAATATTTTGACGCACCTTTTCGGGATTCTCTATATTATCCGTCAAAGCCTGCGCATCTGCAATCATAATATATATTTTATCATATTCTCCGGAATTTTGAAGTTCCACTCTCCATTTTAAAGACCCTACATAATGTCCTATATGAAGTCTTCCTGTCGGTCTGTCGCCTGTTAAAATAATTTTTCCCAATTTTTTTTCCTCCATGATAAATAGTATATATACATAATGCGGGCATGGCCCGCATTACATTCATTATCTACCCTATCTGTACAAACAACACAAGTGCTGTCTGATTTATACAAAAATCTGTTTTACTATTACCTGTTTTTGGCCTTTAAAAACTGTTATATTTTTTCAAAGAAATTTTTCTGCATATACACGATGCTTTTTGTTTTTATGACTACGAATCATATGTGTAAAATTGCTGCAAGCATCATTTTATAGTGATGGCAGATTTAGACCTGCACAAGTTTTTCAAACAAATTCAAAAAGAAACACGATGCCTTTTTGCCTTTATGATTAGAAGTCATACGCGTAAAATTGCTGCAAGCATCGTTTTATGGTGATGGCAGGATTCGAACCTGCACAGGGTTTTCCGGTAAATCCAAAAGAAATTTGCTGTCATGGTTATTATCATAACCACTTTCAAGCAATCGGCTTCGACTGACTGTATCGGGCAATCAATCAAAAGCTGATTACATTGTTTACTGCGTCTTCCAGTTCCGCCACATCACCAGAATTTAGCATAGCATTATCAAAAGATTTTGTCAAGTATCTATCATCTTTCAATGTGAATATTTTTATTGGAGATTGTCAAAAATTATAATCATTTTAAATTAACAACATTGTTTTTATAGAAAAATTCCTGATTTCCTCTTGACTTTATAAGAAAAATGAATTATCATAAAAAAACCG
The DNA here is from genome assembly GCA_910577835.1 of uncultured Lachnospiraceae bacterium. Lineage (GTDB taxonomy): Bacteria > Bacillota > Clostridia > Lachnospirales > Lachnospiraceae > CAG-303. The sequence continues at coordinate 10,984 of CAJTOU010000024.1, forward strand.
AAAGGTATGCTGCGGGGTAGTAAAGGTTTCGACAGGGACCATGCAGCCGGTGAAGCTATTCGCATGCGATGCGTCAAATGGCAAAATTAAATATAACAATTTAGCTTACGCTGCCTAAAGGCAGCTGTCTTACCTGTGTGACCTGCTACACAGACTAAGGCATCAACTCTGCAGGAAACGACATACATTAAGCTTTGCGTGTATGGGCGTATTATGAAGCTACTGAAGCTGTCAGGGTGTTAGTTCCCGGACCGTGGAGGGAATGTGAAAAAACTGACTATAATAGTAGAAGAACGGGGAATTGGTTTTTGGACACGAGTTCGACTCTCGTCTACTCCATATTCTGTAATCAGTCTAAAACGGACGGTGTTAATTATTTAAACAGTAAAACAGCTTTATTTTAGAAATAAAGCTGTTTTACTTTATGCTGTGGAACTACTCAGCCTGCTATGCCGGAACTTTTACTTCCTCCGCTTCCATATAAACTTCATACCAAATTAAAAATACATAAACAGCCCATATTTTTCTGCTGTTATCTGCTTTTCCCTCTTTGTGCTCTTCCATAAGTTTTCTCAATGCTTTTGTATCAAAATATTTCTTTGCTGTCTCTCCTGTCAGCTTATCAAGTACCTTATTATAATACTTCTCTTCCTTCAGCCATACTCTGACCGGCACCGGGAAACCGAGCTTTTTCTTATTGGCAGTCGCTTCTGGCAGATGTCTTTTTGCCGCAATCCGGAATGCTCTTTTTGTAGCTTCTTTATTACATCTGTAATCAACCGGCATATTTTTTGTATAATTAAAAACGTTAATATCCAGAAATGGAACTCTTGATTCCAGAGAATGTGCCATGCTCATTTTATCCGCCTTTAATAAAATATCACCCTGAAGCCAGAAATTAATATCGATATACTGCATTTTAGCAATATCATTTAATCCCTTTACTTTTTTATAATATGGTGCTACAATTTCCATTGGCTTTATATGTGTAAGCTTTGTTTTCAACAGTTTTTCCCTCTCCTCCACAGAGAAAAGATTTGCATTTCCAATAAAGCGCTCCTCTACGGTTTTGCTTCCACGTATCAGAAAATCCCTTCCCTTAAAATCCGGAAGCTTTCTGCATAACGCGGCTATCGGCTTTTTAATAAATTTCGGAACATATCGAAAGCCTCTAAGAGAAATCGGTTCATGATAAATATTATAGCCGCCGAAAAATTCATCTGCTCCCTCACCTGAAAGAACTACTTTAAGCTGCTCTGCTGCCAGCTTGTCCACAAAATAAAGCGCGATACACGATGGGTCTGCCAGAGGCTCATCCATATAGTACATTACCTTCGGAATAGAATCAAAATATTCTTCACTTGAAATATTCTTATTATAATTCTCCTTATCCTTTAATGCCTTTGTAAGTCCCTCAGCATATCTTATTTCATTATATTTGCTGTTTTTATCCAGAAATCCTACTGTAAAAGTCTTTTTTCCCGGAAATTCAGCTACCACATAACTCGAATCCACGCCGCTTGACAACAGTGAACCAACCTCCACATCACTAATCATATGTGCGTTTGTTGTTTCATGTACAATTTCCTCAATATCAGCTACCACCTGTTCAAGCGAAAGCCTCTCTTTCGAATCAGGACTCATCATAGGGTCAAAATATCTCTTTACATCCATTTTTCCGTCTTTATAAAGAAAAAAATGTCCCGCGGGAAGTCTGTATATACCTTTGAAAAAGGTTTCCGGAAGAACAGAATACTGGAAGCTTAAATACTGTTCCAGTGCTGCTTCATTTAATTCCCTTTTCATATCAGGATATTCTAAAATACTTTTTATTTCCGAACTGAATACCAGATTTCCATCGGGTGCCATACCATAATAAAAAGGCTTAATTCCAAAAAAATCCCTTGCGCCAAAAATGATGTCCTTATTTGAATCATAAATTACAAACGCAAACATTCCGCGAAGCTTGTGAAGCAGGTCTGTTCCGTATTCCTCATATCCATGAATCAAACATTCCGTATCAGAATTATTTTCAAATACATGTCCCTTTTCTATCAGCTCTTTTCTGATTTCAAGATGATTATAAATTTCCCCGTTAAAGGTAATCACAATTTTTTTATCCTCATTGTACATCGGCTGTGAGCCATTTTCCAAATCTATAATACTAAGTCTGCGAAAACCGAGAGCCGCCTGTTCCGACAAAAACATACCCTCTTGGTCTGGTCCCCTGTGGGCGATTTTGTCTGTCATTTTTTTCAGTACATCCTCTCTGTCACAGTTCTTTCCTGCAAATCCGCTAAATCCACACATTTTTTATCTCCAATTCCGCCTGTCTGGGCTTTTTTTCATTTCACAGGAAGCTCCTGTGATGCCGGACCTATGCTGTTCCGGCTTTGCACAGGCACATTTTACCATATATTCCCATGTAATTTCAAGCTCTATCCATGTTATTCACAAAAGAAATTCATAATACAACTTATTTACAAGGAAGTTTATTTTTAAGAAACTTATTACAAGAATCAGGCAAGCCCAAGCTCTGCTTTTACTTCTTCCACAAGCTCTCTTTCATCCATATGGTATTTTACTCCCTGAATAATTTGATAATTCTCATGTCCTTTTCCTGCAAGCACAATAATATCTCCGTCTTCCCCATGCTCAATTACATATTTAATCGCCTGTTTTCTGTCCGGAATCATAACATAGGCTCCATCCGCATGTTTCACACCAGTCAGAATATCTTCAATAATCGCCATCGGCTGTTCATTTCTCGGATTATCAGAGGTAATCACAGACAAATCTGAAAACCTTGAAGACACCTCTCCCATTTCATATCTTCTATGTTTATCCCTGTTTCCACCACAGCCAAACAGAGTAACAATTCTGTGCGGCTTATATTTTCTCAGATTTGTCAGCAGACTCTCCAAACTCATGGCATTATGCGCATAATCAATCATCAGCGTAAATTTCGGAGAAACAGGAAGAATCTCAACTCTTCCCTTTACTCTGATATTCAGAAGCGCCTTTTCCATCTTCTCCTTATTCTCTGTAAAATGCCGACATACCGCAATAGCGGCAAGAGAATTATATACACTGAATTCTCCCGGCACATTAATCTCTACTTTCATTTCAAGCTTTCCCGATAAATTATAGGAAACGCCCAAGAGGCCCGGTTTTGTAAACAGATGAATATGTTGTGCCTGTAAATCTGCATGATTTTCAGCTCCCACTCCATAAGTTTCTACATCACAGACACAGCCGTCAATCATTCTATCTACATGTTCATCGTCAATATTAAAAATTCCATGCCTGCAGTTTTTAAACAGCTTCGCCTTACAGCTTAGATAATCTTCAAAATCTTTATGCTCACCCGGTGCGATATGGTCAGGTGAAAGATTTGTAAATACTCCATAATCAAACACAAACCCTGCAACTCTGTCAAGCATAAGTCCCTGTGAAGATACCTCCATAACAACCGCCTCACAGCCTTTCTCCACCATCTGTGCAAAATATTTCTGTACAAGAAAGGATTCCGGCGTTGTATTTTCAGAAGGAATTTTTATATCCTCAATAATCGTTTCTATTGTACCAATTAATCCTGTTTTTATACCAACACTCTCCAAAACCGAATGAATCATATAGGCAGCAGTAGTTTTTCCCTTTGTTCCGGTAATTCCAATTGTCTTTAATTTCTCCGCGGGATATCCAAAATACGCCGCTGACATACATGCAAGCGCATATCTTGTACTTTTTACCTTTACTAATGTAATGTTTTCGGAACATTTTATATCTTTTTCCACAATAAGCGCTGCTGCCCCTTTTTCAATTACATCTGCCGCAAATTCATGTGAATCTTTGACTGCTCCTGTAATACAAACAAATACATCCCCCTTTTCTGCCTTTCTGGAATCCATTACAAGGTTATTTACCTCAATATCGGCACTTCCATTTACAACTACATAATCCAGCTTTTCCAGCATATCCTTTAATAACATAATTCTTCTCTCCCATTATATCTGAATTTCTCCTGTGCAGACAAGCTCTGCCGGTCCTGTCATCAGTACAGTATTTTTTTCTCTGTCATATTTAATTTTTAAATCGCCACCCAAAAGATGTACCAGTACCTCATCTCCTGTAAGGCCATTTAATACACAGGCAACCACACTGGCACAGGCCCCTGTTCCACAGGCAAGTGTCTCTCCTGAGCCTCTTTCCCAGACACGCATTTCTATGGTGTTTTTATCTATAATATGTATAAATTCTGTATTTACTTTATCAGGAAAAATTTTATGCTGTTCAAAATCCGGCCCTATTTTCTCCAGATTTAATATTTTTATATTATCCACAAAGACAACTGCATGAGGATTTCCCATAGAAACACAGGTCAGATGATACTCTAGTCCATTTACTGCCACAGCCTCGTCTACCATAATTTCTCCTTCAAATTTCACCGGTATCTGCTCAGGCACAAGAATCGGACTTCCCATATCAACCTGAACTGTATCTACTTTTTTGTCTTTTATATTCAGCTTCAGAGTCTTTATTCCCGACAGAGTTTCTATCTTCAATTCTGTCTTATCTGTCAGCCCGAAATCATAGACATATTTTGCCACACAGCGAATTCCGTTTCCGCACATTTTTCCTTCAGAACCATCTGCATTATACATTGTCATTTTAAAATCAGCCACCTTTGACGGATAAATCAGTATCAGCCCGTCAGAGCCTACTCCAAAATGTCTGTCACTTATCTTTATAGCTGTTTCCTGTGGATTTTCCACTGTTTCCTTAAAACAGTCTACATAAATATAATCATTTCCACATCCCTGCATTTTTGCAAATTTCATGTTATCTTCCTTTCTGATTTTCGATTTTAAATTCCTGATTTCTGAAAATCTGCTGCATAACAAAACTTTATGAAATGATAGCTTTTATTAAATAATAGTTCCCATTAAATAATATATTTCATTAAACAACAGGTTTCATTAAATATTTTTGCTCTTTTATAGAAAATTATTTCGCAAAATTTCTACTTTATCTGTAAATGAGAAAACTAAAAATACAATATTTAGAATTTCCTGATTTAAAGCATAATAATTATATCATTCGTATTTTTATAAAAATACCAATTTTCTGCTCTTTTTTTTGCAAATTGTGCTATAATATTCCATTAAGAAGATATTTCACATGAAAATATTTCACAAAGGAGATTATTATGATAAACAAGACAGATATTTATGAAAAATCCGGCTATTTGAACAGCGATTTTAAAATATTTCATCTCACCTATGCAAAAACAGAAGAAATTCCTTTTCACTATCACGATTTTCATAAAATACTAATTTTCATTCATGGAAATATAAATTACAATATTGAAGGTCGAAGTTTTCGACTGCTTCCCGACGATATTGTTTTTGTTCATGCAGGTGATGTTCATCGGCCTGAGCTGACAAAACATTCTGATTATGAGCGCATTATTATATACATATCCGAACATTATATTCATTCCTTTGAACAGCGCTGTTTTTCTTCAAATCTGCATTTTTCCCTGTCAGATTTTTCTTCAAATGTTCTGCGCCCGTCTATGCACACAAATGCAAATCTGATTCACTCTATTTACCGTCTGCATGATGCAGTATCTGAAAATGAATTTGGCAGTGAGCTGTACAAGGAAGCTGTTTTTTCAGAATTTTTTGTTTTATTGGTAAGAGCAGTCTTAAAAAATATGATTGAATTCGGTGATATGATTAGCTGCGATGAAAAACTGTTCCACATAATTGACTATATAAACACTCATCTTACAGAAGACATTCATATTGACACACTTGCTTCTTCGCTATATTTGAGCCGTTCCAGATTAATGCATTTTTTTAAGGAAAAAACCGGCGCAAGTCTTGGACAGTATATAAGCAATAAAAGATTAATTCTTGCAAGACATCTGATAGAAAGCGGGTGCAGCCGTACAGAAGCATGTTTTCAATGCGGCTATAAAAATTATTCCACCTTTACAAGAGCCTATAACAAGCAATTGAAAAATCTTTGCAGCTATGACAAGGACTCTTCCTCCTGAACTTTTCTTTTAAATGATGTTGTCAGATATGTCAGCATATCATCATAGCACTCTCTGGCGGTTTCATAGCCTGATTCATACAGTGCCTCCAGCTTTTTTTCATCCTTTTCAAGTCTTTTTATTTTTACCTTTTCTTGTGGCCGTATCACAAAAATATGTCCTGCCTGCTCATGTTTTTCAATAAATTCCAAAGTCCTGTTATATATGATATGCCGCTTCTTTATTGCTTCTACAAGATTTGGATATTTTTTATATTTCTTTTCTATAATATGTATCATTTTGCTTGGCTCTTTCCGATATTCCCTATCCCTTGTCAAAATAATCACATTTTTCTTATTCCCGTCTTTTAAAGACTTTATTATCGGAATAGAATCGCTTACTCCACCATCAAGATATTTTCCTCCATTAATATCCACCAGCCTTGCCAACAATGGAAGTGAACTGGAAGCCCATATATATTCCGTATCCTTTGGCAAATGTTTCACTTTGAAATACTCTGCCTTTCCTGATTCACAATTTGTTGCCACTGCATAAAATTCTGTATGACTTTTTTCAAATGTTTCATAATCATATGGGTACAGTTTTTCAGGAAGAGTTTTTAGCTGAAATTCTTTCCCGAAATAATCTCCAGTAGTAATCAGGCTGTAAAGGCTGGCAAAGTGTTTATCACCTCTGTATTTTGTATTTACTGTGTAGGTTCTGCCTTTCTGCTTTGCAAGATAATTGGAGGCATTGCCGGTACCGGCGGAAACAGCGTAGATTTTTTCAAATTCTATTTTTTTGTCCAGAAAATAATCAAGTACTCCGGAGGTAAATAGACCTCTCATGCCGCCGCCTTCTAAAATTAGTGATGAATGATACATAGATGTGTTTGACCTCCTTTTTGTGGGTGTTTGTTTGAGTGACGCAGAAGAATGTGGGGGGGGGAGAGTGAGGCAAATTCCCATTCCATGGCCTTGGAGAATTCTAAGTTTCTAATATTTCGCTAAAAACATTTCTGCCAAGTGGACAACTCGCCTTGATATTTTTCATAAATTGTAATTTTTTGCGGCTCAGACAGTCCCCTTGACAGAAATAACGCAAAATATCAGAAATTAAGAATCTCCAAAGGTCATTCCATAAGGAATCTGCCTCACTCTCCCCCACATTCTTCTACTGTGCTTCATAAATAATAAAATACTGTAAATTTTATATTTGTTGACTTTTAATGAGATTTTCTACTGTTTGACTAAAAATATTTTAAACTTAAAAGCAGTTTAAATTTTGAAATATTTATATACTGATTTATGACTTTTAATTAAGAATAAGAATTTTACAAAAACAACTCAACTTTTTAAAACAAAAATGATAACTTTGCAAACAAGAATTAACTTTTTACTCCTTCATTCCAAAGATTATCAACTATCAAATATTTTCATAAATAAGTAAATTTTTACTAATACACAGCAATCGGGAGTGTGCAAGGTTCTCCTGTTCCCTGTGGAGCAGTTTTTAGAAACTCTTACTGCCTGTGGTTCTGCGTTATCTGTGTCAGGGGTACTGTTTGAGCCTCAAAAAATTTCAGCTTATGAAAACCATCAAGGCGAGTTGACCCCTGATACAGATGCTTTTAGCAGAATCGCAGACAGTTAGAGCTTCTAAACTGCGCAACGGGAACAGGAGAACCTTGCACACTCCCGACTGCGTCATTCCCCACAAAAACTTCCTTATCTCTTATTTCAAAAACCCATTTACAATCTGCTCCTCCGCCTCATCTTCCGTAAGCCCCAGTGTCATAAGCTTCACAATCTGTTCCCCTGCAATTTTTCCAATCGCCGCCTCATGAATCAGCTCCGCCTCCAAATCATTCGCCGTAATCTCCGGCACCGCACTGATATGCGCTCTGTCCATAATAATCGCATCACATTCCGTATGTCCTGCACATTTATTATTTCCATTTATCTTTGACACAAATAACTGAGAAGAATCATCCTTTGCCACCGACCGCGAAATCACATTCGTACTGGACCCTTCTCCATCCATATCAACTTCAAACTCCGTCTTTGCATACTGCCTGCCATGTGTCATAATTTTTTCTGTAATCACAATACGTGCATTTGCTCCAAGCTTTGCCTTTGTCACCCTTTCTGTTGAATCAATTCCCCGAATCTGAACTGTTTCCATTTCCATAAATCCTCCGTCTTCAATATACACAATCGTCTGAGGATTCATTACATTTTCTCCAGTTCCTTCACCTGAGCCATAATGCTTCTCCACATATTTTATATGAGCATTTTTTCCGATATGGAAGGTATGAATTCCATCATGTTTTGTCAGCTTATTACCACCATTGTGTATTCCGCAGCCGGCCACAATCACAACATCACAGTCATCACCTATATAAAAATCATTATATACCATATCCTGCAATCCGCTCTGGCTTAACAATACAGGAATATGTACACTCTCTTTTTTTGTACCGGGCTTTATAATAATATCAATTCCCGGCTGGTCCTCCTTTGTAACAATATCAATATTCGCAGTTGTATTTCTGCTGTCCAGACCGCCATTTGCCCTGATATTATACGCTCCGGCAGGCACCTCATGAAGCCCTGCCACCTGTTCCAATAAGGTTTTTTGTATTTCATCCATGTTTTACACCTCGCTTTTTAATCTTCATTATAAAACCTGCAGCTTGTGCCTTCGAGCAATTCAGGAAGAATATCCTCCTTCTTTCCAGTCGCTTTTATTTTACCCGCCGCAATGACAATGATTTCATCTGCAATATTTAAAATTCTTTCCTGATGAGAAATTATCATAATAGAGTTTTCCTGCTCTCTGTGAAGTTTTTCAAAGACTTTAATCAGATTTTTAAAACTCCATAAATCGATGCCTGCCTCCGGCTCATCAAAGATAGACAGTGGCATATTCCTTGCAATAATCGTAGCTATTTCAATACGCTTCAATTCACCTCCAGAAAGGCTTCCGTCTATATCACGGTTAAGATAGTCCCTTGCACACAATCCCACCTCACCCAGATAATCACAGGCGCCTTTTTTGAAATTTTCACCTGCCGCAAGCTTTAGAAGGTCCTTTACCTTAATTCCCTTAAACCTGACTGGCTGCTGGAAGGCAAAACTGATGCCAAGCTTCGCCCTTTCTGTGATACTCTTATCTGTAATATCTTCTCCATTGTAAAAAATTTTCCCTGCCGTTACCTGCTCAATACCTGCAATCAGCTTTGCAAGGGTTGATTTTCCGCTGCCGTTCGGTCCTGTGATTACCACAAATTTTTTATCATCTATTTTAAGGCTTAAATCCTTTATAATATCCTTTGTACCTCCGTTTTCTTCTGTTACGGAAAAGGATATGTTCTGTAATTCTAACATGATTCCTCCTAGTATTTATTTCTGGTATATATTTGCTACCGGCATATTATAGCAAATTTTTTAAGTATTGTCACTAAAATTATTTTTTGCAAGCTCCTTCTTCCGGCTTGCCACGATTCCTCCTATCTTTCCGGATTCTTTGGCAGATAAAGACCTCCAGCCGCTTTTTACCACTTTGTCAAGCAGACCCAGTTCTTCTGCAATTTCATATTTTAACTGTTCTTCTGGTTTAATCTTATGTAAATCGACCTTCTTTTCCTTTTTCTTTCCCATAAAAGCCTCCTGATACTTATTTTATAGAAAATCAATTCTTAATTTTCTATATGTAGTATTGGTCACTTTGTTTTCATTTATTCCTGTTTTAATATTTCTGATTTAATATTCCTGTTTTAATATTCATATCTTCTTTTATTTCTTTCAAAAAGCTAAAAAAATCAAAAACTAAACTACTAACATCATGGACTTATATCTGCCGGATAATTATAATAGACATTGTAATTACATAAATGCAAGTGCTTGTTTACTCTTACCATTCACATAACTCTTATACAATATGGCAGCAAAAAATATCAGGTTTCCTGTTGCAGATATCAGGAAATAAACGTATAATGGTATAAAATATAAATGCATTGGAGGAATTTTATGAAACGTTTTAAAAACACATTGTTATGCTTTGGCCTTATCGGCGCATTAGCTCTGACAGGCTGTGCTTCATCGGACAAAGATTCTGATGAGGGCACACAAAAAACCACATCAAAAAAACCCTCAAAAAAGACAGAAATAGAAACACCATCTGTAAACAAAATGCTAGGAAATGTTCAGACAGGTCTGACAGGTGTATCTGTACATGACCCTTCTATTTTTAAAGATACTGATGGTACTTATTATGTATTCGGTTCTCATCTGGCGCAGGCTTCTTCAAAAGATTTAATCAAATGGAATTATCTCGGCACACAGGGATATACAAACAACACTCTGTATGGGCCGCTTGCTGAGAGCCTTGTGACCTCTTTTGCGTGGGCAGGCTTAAACGACGAGGATTGCAAGAACGGCTATGCAGTATGGGCTCCAGACATTATCTACAATGAATCCTATGAATGGAGTGATGGAACAAAAGGTGCTTATATGATGTATTATTCTACTTCTTCTACCTTCTGCCGCTCCTGTATCGGTTATGGAGTCAGTAAAAAGGTAGATGGTCCATATGAATATGTTGATACGCTTATTTACTCAGGTTTTACCAAAAACAGCAATCCCGTGACTACTACCAGCAATATGGGCACCAAAACAGTAGATACACAGTATACAAATACAAATATTGTGGATATTTACAAGCAGGCTACCGGAAAAACGGATATTACAGTAAATGATTTGACAGCTACATATTTTAATGGAAATGCTTATAATACAAACCTGTTTCCAAATGCGATTGACCCTACTATTTTCTTTGATACAGAAGGTAAATTCTGGATGACATACGGTTCATGGTCCGGTGGTATCTATCTTTTAGAGCTTGACCCGAAAACAGGAAAAACGATTCATCCAACAGAAAATACAGCAGAAGGAAATCATCTGACGGATATTTATTTTGGAAAAAAGATTGCCGGAGGTTATGGACAATCCGGCGAAGGTCCTTATATTATGTATGACAAGGAAACAAATTATTATTATCTGTATATGTCGTATGGTTTTCTGACTGCCAATGAAGGCTACAATATCAGAATGTTCCGTTCTGAAAAGCCTGATGGTCCATATGTGGATGCTGCCGGAAATGAAGCTACATGGGGTACCGCCGGACATAATAACGTCGGTGTCAAGGTTATGGGCTCTCACAATCTTCCATGTCTGATGTATAATTATATGGCACCGGGACATAATTCTGCCTTTGTTGATGATGATGGAAAACGCTATCTTGTTTATCATCAGAGATTCAGTAATGGAAATGAAGCTCATGAATTAAGGATTCATCAAATGCTTATGAATTCAGAAAACTGGCCTTGTACACTTCCTTATGAATATATGGGAGAAACAATAAAGGCTGATGGATATAAAGCTTCTGATGTAAGCGGAGTTTATTTTGCTGTTAAACAGGACCCAACAGACAATAAAGAGGCAGTACAGTATGATGCCGTGGAGCTGAAAGAAGATGGTACTCTTTCTGGTTATTTAAATGGTACATGGGATGTAAAAGACGGTACATCTTATATTCATTTTAAAGTGGGCGCTGCGGACTATCAAGGTGTTATCTGTGAAATGCAGGATGAAAACGGTGTAGACTGTATGGTTTTCAGTGCGGTTGGAAATAATAATTCCACTCTGTGGGGAACCAAATATTAAGCGGTTTTTTACTAATAAAACAAACTAAAAAATGGACTGTCATATTAATTATATTTACCTAATACGACAGTCCATTTTTTAATTCAAGCAATCAGTACAAGCCACGTAACCAGCTAAAATTTAATTGTATTGTTTCTTAATTTGTTGGATAAAAATTAAAATAAGTAACTCCCGGCTTCAGTGTAATGCCTCTTGCCGCTGCCAGCTCGGATACCGTAACTAGTTGATATCCCTTTTCAATAAGCTGTGGAATTACCTCTATTGCTGCTTCCACAGACCATTCATGAATATCATGCATTAGTATAATACTTCCGTCACGTGCCTCTGAAAGCACAGATTTTACAGTTTCTTCCTTGCTTTTTGTTTTCCAGTCCAGAGTATCCACAGACCAGTAAATCATAGGAAGTCCCACATTTTTAGTCACTTTTTCTTCATGAATTCCGCTGCCGTAAGGCGGTCTGAGTGAAATTGCACCATGTCCAATATGACTGGAAATAATATCACTGACTCCCTGAACCTCTGATATAATCTGCTCTGGTGAAAGACTGTCCAGTTTTGGATGTGTCATCGTATGATTTGAAGTATCACACCCTATGGCATCCATTTTTTTCAAAATCGCATCTGCATCAATATCCTTTTTCAAAAGACTGGTGCCACACATAAAAAATGTTGCGTGAGCCTTGTACTTCTCTAAAGCATTCAGCAAATCCATTGTTTTTTCACCCGGTCCATCGTCAAAGGTCAAAGCAATCATCGGCTTTGTCGGGTCAATTTCTTTTTTCTCAGATATCATAACTCCATTCTCGTCAAAAGTATAAACAGTGATTCCAACTTTTAATTCTCCCACAGCCATTTCTCCAGTGCTGGTAAAATAATATTTTTTTCCGTTTTCCTCATACCAGCCGGTATGCATTTTGCCATCTGCATTCAGATAATAAGTCTTTCCGCTTTCCTCATACCAGCCCACAGTCATAATGCCGTTTTCATCAAAATGATATCTGCCCCCATTTGTTTCCTGCCATCCAACTGCCATAACTCCATCACTGTTAAAATAATAAGTATTTCCTTTTGAAACAACAAAATCATTTGTCACATAGCTTCCGTCTGTCCGTTTAAACCGGTTTTCCTCCCAGTTTCCATATTTGTTCTCGACTGTAAGAACTGCATCTTGTGTAGAAATTGTAACTTTATCCTTCCATTCTCCCAAAAGCAGGTCTTCCAGCTCAGAATCAAGCTGTACTGTAATTGGATATTCTCCTTCTGATATTCCATCAGTTTCACAGAAAAGTGTATAACCTTCACCGCTTTCCAGCTTATCCAATAAATCCTTTGCACTGAACTTGTTTTTGGCATCAAGAATGATTTTTCCTTTGCCTTGAAGGCTTATATCAGCCGTAAATACAGGAATTTCTGACTCCTGCAACATAGAAAAATTTTGTGCTTTAATTATAATTTCTACATGCTTTTCCTGTACTCCCGCAAAGGTAGCTCCACACACCAGAACAATCACTGCCGTTAGTATCAGCAGTTTAAGCATCCTGTTCCGACGTCGTATTCTCTTTCTTCTGTTTCTTCTTTCCCTTTCGCTCATTTTACATCCACCTCTTTTATCTTTGTGTTCTTTTTCTAAATTTACCATTTTTCTGCTATTCTTTACAACCCCAATTTATTTCGTACCTATTATATCACATTTTTTCTTATTTTTTGATGTAAATTTTTGTTTTTTTGTATTTTTATCAATACCTTACAGAATATTTTACAGTAAATTTTGTATAACACAAAATAGATAAATTTATTATACAAGATATATATTTATTAAATAATTAATTTTTAATTCTCACATAATATTTTTCCAGCTCCAGACTGCACATCCACTCATATAATCTGTTTTTTCACTTTTGTATACAATATAATACAAAGGCTTAACTGCACGATTTCCCATATCAATCATATGCTTTCATAAACCATCTTTTCCTCCTAACTTACTGTTTATTCTTTTCGGTAACTGTTTCGATATGGTGAATGGTTTCTGAATTTGTATCTTTTGGAATATTAAAATAGCAGACTGCCTCTATTGCTACATTTTCGCTGAGAGAAACTTTTTTCACCAGTCGATAGGAACCATTTTCAAGTTTCCCATAGACATTTGACCAGTCAACTGTAAAAGAATATGCTTCACCAGTCGCTATTGGCCATTTCATATCCTGAAACGATACACTATCGCTGACATAATCACATATTTCCCATTTATCTTCTAATTCCTCAATATAATAAACCTCGCCACTGTATCCGTCCATACCACTTGTATTAATAATTTGAAAAGAGGCTCCTGAAGGTGTAAGTGTATTTTCCTCAACAACTAGCGAAATATGTTTCTCTGCATACTGTATCTGCTCATTCAAATAAAGAAAATATTCATTCAGCTTTTCATACATATTTGTCTGCGTATATTGAAAATCATATTCATATAAAAATTTATATTCCTCCTGTTTTAAAATTTTATTATTTTCTTCACTATACTGTATATTGTCATTTACCGTACTGATTAAAAGCATGGAATCTGAAAGGTAATCATTAATTTCATAATAAAATTGTGCCATTTTAGGAATATTCTCAGCATAACCCTCTGTATCTGACAGATTAAAAAACATATCATTTTCATTTATTACTGTTTTTTCTCCTATATTATTAAGTAAAAAAAATTCATAGTGATAATTTCCTATTCCCTGATATAAGATAGGCCTATATTCAATAAAATAAACAAATCCTTCCCTTTCACAGAGATAAAGCTCACTCCAGTCAGGATAAGCAGAAGAAAATGCAGTTTGATAAATAATATTTTCACTGCTTCCGTCTGTAATTGTGCAACCGGCCATTCTTGATTCATACTCTGCTGGAATATCAATTGTAATCTTATCTTTTATTCCATCCTGATTTACATCATAGTCTAACCATATAATCTGCTTTTTCTCTTCTATATCTGACATTTTGTCTTCTGTTCCTAATTCCCTTCCTTCACTTGTATTTTCTCCTGCCGGCTGAATATTTTTCTTTTGTTGTACGCCAATGCTTCTTACAATAACTGCTCCGGTAAATATTGTAATGCACGCCGCAAGCGTAGCAAATTTAATTATATTTCCATTTACTTTTTTCTTTTTTCTTATAATTGGCTCCCTTGCCTCTTCTATAATATCTGCTTCTAGGTTATTCAGTTCCTTTAAAAAATCTTCTCCTTTCATATGTTAATTCCCTCCTTTTCAAGGTATTCTTTCAGCTTATTTCTTGTCCGAAATAATATAGACTTTATCTTTCCCTCACTCATATGCAGCATCTCTGCAATAATCGCAATGCTATCCCCATACCAATAACGCCTGACGAAAATAATACGGTGTTCATATTTTATGGATTTTAAGAAGACACTCACTGTTCTTGAAATCTCTTTGCCCTCTAATTTTATCTCATCATCTACATGCCTCAGAATATGATTTTCAATCTCTTCGGACAGCTCCACAAGATTTGCACTCCGCTTCTGTGCATTGTGATAATCCAGCCTTCCAAAAGAAATATAACGCACCATTTTCGCCAGATAGGCAAACAGATTGTCCGGTCTTTCAGGTGGAATATGATTCCATGCAGCAAGAAGAGTGTCATTAAAACACTCTCCTGCCTCATGCACATCCTTCAGAATATTTTTTGATATATGCGTAAGTCCAGCTTCATATTTTTTGCTGGTTTCCTCCAGTGCAGATTCATTGCGGGCAAAGTACAAATCAATAATGTCTTTATCTTCCATAACTTTTCCTCATTTTACTGTATTTTCTCTGCTGTTATTCTTTCCGGAATCTTTTTATATGACGAATTATTCCATACTGCCCATCCATTCTTTATCTGACTGCCAAATTCCTGATACGTATATCCTTTGTCTGTCCGAAGCCGGCTGTTTGGGTCCTTGACATAAAATTTTCCATTTTCATACTTATAAACCAGAATAAAGTGACCTCCCTTTGTAAAAATTCCGGGTCCCATACTTAGAATAACAAGTTTCCCTTCTTCTAATTCTTTTTTTATGCTATCTTCCTCTATATGAATATTTTCCGAACTAAGCCCCAGTTTTTGCGCACCTCCAAGCATTAAATCCCATGCAGTTCCCACTCCGTCTACATAGTATCCATTGTCCTGTGCAAACTGGCACAGCGCAGCAGGTGTATACTGTGTTTTCCCTGTAAGCGCTACCACTGCCATGGAAAGGCAGCAGGGACCACAGCCGGAATCTCCAATCACGTTATCCCCATAATGAAGATATCCCCACCGCTCATCCCACTGGATAAAAGTCGGTATACTTCCCTTTACATAATCCTCTGAAATATCAATAATACTGCTGTGCTTTTTGCGGATTTCTTCAGGATATTTCAAAACAAAATCAAGAACCTCCTCATATTTTACAAGAAATTCTATCATTTCAGGTGGATATGCCCCCTGATTTTTAATAATAAACTGCAATTTTTCACGATTTTCCAAATCTGTATTCATTCTTTCTTTTAACTGCGAAAGCAGGTTTTGGTCATTATGATAGATATAAATACTTTTATCCCATGTAATTTTTGACAGACTGACCTCATCTGATTTTTCATCTGCATCCGTTTCCTGTTCTTCTTTTGTTTCTGGCGGCTTCTGCTGAAGCTTTATTGTTTTCGCCTTTCCTGTAACATTTATTGTAAGAAATATAATTCCTACCATAAAGCAGACAGTAAAAACAATCCTTTGTATCCTCTGACGTCTTCTTCTTTTGCTGATTTTTCGGCTGAATGACTTTTGCATGTCCATAAAACCTCCTGTATTAATTTTTTTTATTCTCTCCCTAAAGGCCCTCACTATATAAGTGGGAATTTCAATAGAAAGGTTTCATTTTAGTTTTTCTCTTTTTTCTTTTAATATCAGGTTATTTTATTATTTTGCTTTATATGATATTTTTATGAATTTTTATGATAGAAAAAATCCGCAAAAAAAGGACTAATGGCAAGTATAAACACAAAAAATCAGATTCTTTAAAATACAACAAGGGACACTTCTTTACATAAAGTATCCCTTGTTGCTCGTTCTATTTCTATTTCACAGGAATTTTCCTGATATTTCCCATATTACTATTTATCAAACTTCTCTCCTGTAAGCAGCTCATAAGCCTCTTTATATTTCGCCACAGTTTTATCCACCACTTCTTCCGGCAGTTTATAATCACTTTCAGGATTTGCCTTTAACCAGTCTCTTACATACTGTTTGTCAAAAGAAGGCTGTCCCTGTCCGGCTTTGTAACCCTCCAGCGGCCAGAATCTTGAGCTGTCCGGTGTAAGCATTTCATCGCCAAGCACAACTTCACCTTTTTCATCAAGTCCAAATTCAAATTTGGTATCTGCGATAATAATCCCTTTTTCAAGCGCATATTCTGCACATTTTTTATAAAGAGCAATTGTACAGTCTTTGATTTTTTCAGCATATTCCCTGCCTTTACCCGGAAACTGCTTCTCTAGTACCTCTATACTCTGTTCAAAAGAAATATTTTCATCATGGTCTCCAATTTCTGCCTTTGTACTTGGTGTATAAATTGGCTCTGGCAGCTTTTCTGATTCCTGCAGTCCCTCTGGCAGCGCAATACCGCAGACCATGCCGTTTTTCTGATAGCTTGCCCATCCGCTTCCTGTAATATATCCGCGCACAATACACTCAATTGGAAGCATATTCAGCTTTTTACACATCATACTGTTTCCGTCAAAGTTTTCATTTCTGAAAAATTCCGGCATATCCTTTACATCTATCGAAAGCATATGATTTGGAACAATTTCTCTTGTATAATCAAACCAAAATTTTGACATCTGAGTTAAAATGGTTCCCTTTTTAGAAACCTTGTTTTTTAAAATAACATCAAATGCCGATATACGGTCTGTTGCTACAATAATCAGGGTGTCTCCGTTATCATATACCTCCCGAACCTTTCCTTCTTTTGCCGGTTTAAATTCCTTCATCTTTATATCCTCCATTTGTATAGTAAATTATTCTGTTGGTTTCTCCATTATATTATAATCTTTCTGTATTCGTCAATCACTTTATTTGAGAGCCATTTTTCCATAGTCTGAAAAATCAAATTCATTTTTAAAGGTTTGGCAATATGGTCGTTCATACCTGCATCCTTACTCTTTGTAATATCATCTGCAAAGGCATTTGCTGTCATTGCAATAATTGGTATATTCTGCATATCCTTTCTGACAGAATTTCGTATTTCATTTGCCACCATATAGCCGTCCATTTTAGGCATACGAATATCCATAAATATCAGGTCAAAGTAATCTGGAGGCGTATTTTCAAGCTTCTTCAATGCCTCCAGTCCATTTTCCGCTGTTTCTACCTCAGCGCCTGTTGTTTTAATAATTTCAGATGCTATCTCAAGATTCAAGTCATTATCTTCCGCAATCAATACTCTGCACCCTGAAAAATCCGGTTTCTGCGGGTGACAGATTTCCTCTGTAACAGCAATCATTTTATTATTTTCTTTATAAATATCTTCTTGTATACTTTTTCCCTGTATACTTTCTTTGTATATGTTTTTTTCACATACACTTTCCATATGTACAATTTCCTCAAGCAGTCTGTAAATTTTAGAACAAAACAGCGGTTTCATAATAAACCGATTATTTTCTGTGTTTTCTGTTTCATTCTGCTCCTGCCGGTCATAAAACATCTGAACTAAAATCATTGTATTCTTATTTAATTTTTTCTTTAATTTTTCAGATGTTTCTGCATAATATTTGCCATCACACAAGATAAGATTATAATATCTGCCTGTCTGATTTATTGTTTCCACCAGTTTTACAGCCTCTTTTGCATTTTTACAGATATCACAATGAATCCCTGCCTTCTTTAGCTGTTTTAAAACAGGAATTTCCATATCATCCACAACAAGCACTGACATTTTTTGAAATTCTTTACAGGATTTTTCACGATATTTCAGATGCATTGTGACAATAAATTCTGAGCCCTGTCCCAAAACGCTCTTTACTTTAATATCACCGCTCATCATTTGTACAATATTCTTTGCAATAGCCATACCAAGTCCGTTTCCTTCTACTGGTTTGAATTCAGCATTCTCAGCTCTCAGAAACGGGTCAAAAATATGTTTTACAAATTCCTCCTCCATTCCAATTCCATTATCTCTGAATATAAATTCATAGCATGTCCTATCTTTTATATGTGATTCCTTTTCTGTAATTTCCACCACAATTTTCCCACCATCATTTGTGTATTTTACAGCATTACTTAAAAAATTCATAAGTACTTCTTTTATACGCATGGAATCTCCCACAATATCTTCATGAGACAGATGATTTATATTAATTTCCAATGTATGATTTTTTGCATAAATCTGTGGATTTATAATTGCCAATATGTCATCTATAATATCACTTAAATTGGTTTCACATTCTTTAAGATTTAAACTGCCACTTTCTATTTTATTCATATCCAGTATTTCATTAATTAAGTTTAATAAATGATTACCAGACAATGAAATCTTTTTCAGACAATCCTGTACACGTTTTTTATTGTCAATATGAGCAACCGCAAGGTCTGTCATTCCAATAATGGTATTTAGTGGTGTTCTGATATCATGGCTCATGCGGTTAATAAACTCTGATTTAATTCGATTTGATGTCTCCGCTGCTTCTATGGCAGCTCTCAGACGCTCTTCCCGTATTTTTTCTTCAGAAATATATTCCTTATCCCTATCAAAATTTTTCAACCTGTATTTCTCCTTTCATTTTAAGCAATCCGAAATGCTTTAAAGCAGGCCTGCTTTACATTCTTCATTTCCCATTGTATCATATCTGCTTTCAAACATACAAGACTTTTCAAGAAAAATTTACTCACATTATACAATGCTCACTCTTTTTTTACATATTTTAATTTAATTATACAATCGCAGCGGCTTTGACAAGTCTTTGTCTTGTCTCATGTGTCATAAGGTCTGCGAGCCTTGTTGGCATTGGAATATGACTTTCCCACGTTGTCATCTGACACACTGCTGTTGTCGCTGTATCCAAATCTATTTGATTACCGACAGATACAAATACTGGTTTTACCCCTTTATGCGTTCTCAACGCCCTTCCGTATATCTCTCCCTTTATTTGAATATCCGTATAGGCATACTCTTTGTCCTCCGGCATAGTGAAATCAGTATTATCTATTTTATAATAGCTTTTTGCAACACCAATTGCTGGTTTCCCAAGTATAATTCCCGCATGGCAGGCAAGTCCCATATGACGCGGATGGAGATATCCGTTTCCATCAAAGAAATAGAGGTCTGGACGGCATGAGAGCTTTTTATCTGCCTGCAAAAATAATGGAAGCTCCCGAAAAGCAAGACAAGCGGGAATAT
Source organism: uncultured Lachnospiraceae bacterium (assembly GCA_910577835.1). GTDB lineage: Bacteria > Bacillota > Clostridia > Lachnospirales > Lachnospiraceae > CAG-303. The sequence continues at coordinate 31,175 of CAJTOU010000024.1, forward strand.
ATGGAACCTCTACCGGCGCTGTATGCTCACTTCGCTCTAATACCTGATGAGACTGATAATCCAGCAGAACAATACAGCAGACAGCGTACTCTGTTTCGTTTTCTTTCCAGTATGCAAGGTCTACACCTGCAACAGTTTTTACAGAAGATAATGATATAATATCTCTGGTATTAATTTTCGATTTCAGAGAATTTTGAATTTCTGTAAATTTTTGCTTGTATTCAGCAATTATCTGCTGTTTTTCATCCATTTGCGTCTTCCTTTCTGAGAACAAGTTTCTATATCTGATTATTTTTATGTCAGCTCATTTATTCAATTATTAATTTACAAAACTTACAGATTTTTCCATATTTATCTCATGTGGAGCTTTCTCTGTATTTTTATACCCCACAGCAATACAAATGGCAAACTCATAATTCTTTGGAAACTGACATATTTCTGCAAAATGTTCTTTTTTCTCTCCCTCCATTGCTTCCCGTATAATACCAATAATCAGACTGCCAAGCCCCATAGACTGTGCTGCCAGTGAAATATTCTCCACGCAGATGCCGGCATCCAGCTTACTCCAGTAAAAATCCTTATCTGCGCTGAGCATAAAAACGTGAGGCGCTCCATAATAAAAATTATTGGGATTATTTTTAACGACTTCTTTTCTTTTTTCATCCGTCCTGCTCATTGCAAGTCGCCTGCGTTCCTCTTCAATCTCTGCCAGTACCGGATGCGAACCGCAAAGCACCGAAATATGTATTTCTTGCATATTTCTCGCCGTAGGCGCCTGAAGTCCTGCTGTCAGCAAAGCATTAATTTCTTCTTCTTTCAGATTTTCTTCTCTATAAGCACGAATAGAACTGCGTTCTGAGATTGTCTTTAATACAGGATTCATTCCATTTCCTCCTCATCTTTCCCTTTCTCATAAACTGTATTTTCTTCTTCAAAATAATAGTTTTTCATACAATCCATCATAGGGGTTTCATTTCCACACTCTGAACATTTATAGGTTCCATAATAATAAGGCAGAATTTTTAGGAGCTTGTCAAACTCTGCCATTGCAAGCAGATTGGAAAACCATACATAATCATCTTCCAAAGAACTTTTATCCCATTTTCCCAGAACAGAAGGTGCCGGCGTAATACAGCTATTTAAAAATTCTATATCGGATTCATTATCAATATCAACTTCCATATTTTCATTGCAGTCTCCGCAGCTTGGACATATTGCATATAAACAATCATTATATGACATAAAAAATGTAAATGCCGCCTTTCTGTCGCTGCTTAAAACAGCGAAAACCGAGTTAAGAAACGCCTCTTTCTCATAAGAATCATTACTTATCTGTCTTATTTCCTCCAGATGCTTCTCCAGAAAATTCTTTGTTATTTCCTGAAGCTTTAAAAGACTTAAACAATAATTTTCCATTATTTCGTCCGCTACTTCACTCTCTGCAATGTTCTTGTAAATTTCATTAGGTACATCTGTTCCAACCAAAAATCCCATATGTGTAATAAATGCCATCTGTCCTTCTACATCATCTTCTTCCTGTTTCTTTTCCAAAATCCGTACAAGATATGGCATTGCCAGATAAGTCGCTTCATAAAAGCTCATCTGATGACAGAGCTGTTCCATAAGGTTTTCCATCGCAATTTTTTCAGTATCTTCCATATCTTCTTCTCTGCCCTGACGGCACTGTCTTCTTTCCACCAGCGCCATATCCCAGTCATCAAATTCCTTTTCCTCTCCTGTCAGAAGCTTTATATCGTATACCACATTTCCATACGCTCCCCGATATTCCTCCCACAATTCAGAGTCTAACGGAATCAGCTTCAATTCCCTGTCTGCACCTTCTGTTTTTTTAAAATGAAAAGTTGACATAATTTAATTCTCCTTATTTATAATTTATTTTTTATTCATTTCAGTCGGTTTGCAACCAGCACTATAAGTTATGTTAATCACATGATTTACTCCACAGATAACAGTAGCCCTGTGTTCTTGCGGCAAATCGATTTGTTTTTAAAAGCTCTTTTATTTCTGATTTTGTGTACCAGCCGGGGATAATTTCCTCAAGTGCGGAAGTACTTTTTTGAAATTCACCCTGCGCCCTTCCTACCACGCAGACATTTATCTCATTACTAAAGCCTACTGCACTGTAACTTGGCCCTATAAAATCCTCTATCTCATATAATTCCAGCCCTGTTTCTTCCAGAAGCTCCCGCTTTGCTGCCTGCTCAGGAGTTTCTCCCACATCGATAAGTCCTGCCGGAAAGTTATACACCCAGTCGCCTACCGCCATTCGATATTCCCTATTTAACAAAATCCTTTTATTGCTTTTGTCTGTTGCAATAATCACCACCGCATCTGCCCTGTTTCCATGAAGCTGTTCAAAGGATTCTATATTTTTATTTCTGCTGATTATCTCATAAATTTTTTCCTGATGCTCCTCTGTTTCATAGGTCAAATCATAGCGTGTAATAAATTTTCCCTCTTCCTTCTTTTCTATTCCTTTAAATTTCATACCTGCTTCTTTCTTTTTGTTTGTATACTGTCAATCGCCACAGTGAACAGTCTCTTAAATGTTTCTATACCTCTCTCTTTTCGTCTGGATATTTAAGAATCCGTATAATATCGCTGTCTTTTGTATCCATATCACCAAGATACATTCTTTCATGCTCCGGTACTGCCTCATAAGCCTTGCGAAGCGCCTCCCTGTTAAATTCACTAGGGTCTGTCAGATACGCATAATGAGCCCAGATACACTTGTCATGCGCATCTTTTTCTCCTGCCGCGCGGCAGACAAGCTCCTGTATTTCCTTTTGTTTCTCCTTCTTGGGCAGCTTGTAACGCTGCTTGGTTTCTCCAAGCAATACTCTGCCCAGTCCTTCGATTATCACCCATTCTTCTTTCTGTATAGATATTGTGAATATTCCCTGCTCAAACATTTCATTGATTTCTGCCAGCTCAAAGATTCTGTCCGGCTCGGCATCTATTTCAAGCGTTTTATCTGCATAGGCAGTAATTGTCGTAAGATAAATCTGGTCTTTTTTTCGATAAAAAATATTACTGGTCTTTCCGTCAAAAGTAACATATCCAAATCCCGGTTTCACTTTATAAGAAATCGGCTCCGCAGTTGTTCTTACTCTTACCTTTGCCCATTTATCGATTTCTCCCTGCGTAGTCTGATAAATATTTTTCATTTCCGGATTCAGGCTTTTCACTGTTTTTTCTATATATTGATAGAAACCTTTGTTGTCATATTTCCAATGCGCGTCAAGAACTGGAAATTCTCCCAAACCATAAATGGAAATATTTCTGCCAATTGGAATACATGGTGTTACCCAGCCCCGTGCCAGTTCTTCCTTAAATTGCCTCAAATCGCTTCTGCGCCAGCAGCTTACAATGCCATTTTCATAAACTCCAAGATTTGTATAAAAGTAACTGCCGTTATGAATCACCGCTGGAATCGTCACGCCTTCCACACGTTGTCTGTAATATACTCTTCCCATAAACGTTGTAATACCTCCTCATATAATTATGATTGTTTTCTATACGCCTATTTCTTCCTGTCCTGAAATATTTTATGGATAATTTCTTCTATCGATGCATTAATTTCCAGCCCTATTTCATCCGGCCAGAAAATATAATCTGAAATATTTTCCAGTCCTGTTTCTTTCTCCAATATTTCTAACCAATAATCTGTCTTTTCAGGAGAATTATTAATATTTTTCACAATATCTGCAATCTCTTTATCAGAAATTCCCTTTTTTTCAGGCTTTGGCATAAGCGCCTGCACTGCTGATTCTTCCAAATCCTGATAGGACCAGTAAGCCTCAAAATCATATACAGACACTTCGTCATTTCCTGCCAGTTCCTTTAGTCGGTTGTCAAGAATTGTCAATTCCCGCATTACTTCTGCATCGTTTTCATAATTCTTTTTTTCTATTAAAGAGGCAGCTCTGTCTATAATCTCCATTGCCTTTGCCAATTTTGATTTGTCAACTTCCGGCATGTCCACAAAACCTCACTGTATTATTCTATTTATAATATTATAAAACATCAGTTTGCTATAAGGTAAATTATAGCACAACACATATGCTATTTCAATTTATATTTTACATAATTTAATGCAAATTGTACTATGAATACTACAAAGGAGGGTGATGCCTATAAGCACAATAGAAGTATTAACTTTGCTGCTGGTCATTTATACGGCACTGTCTTATATAGACAATCATAACAAAAAGAAATAGCATCCCTACCCAGAGAAAGTAAGATGCTATTTCTTTTGCCATTCCGCAAGAAAAATCAAGCGGTCTTTTGTAATAATTTAAAATATAATTACCTTTTTCTTATCCACACATCCCCCGATACCGTTTCAAAATCAAACTCTGCATTTCCATTTCCATAAATCTTTGTATCTCCTTTTCCATTGACAGAAAACTCCGTATTCAAATCTCCGCTTACACTGTCAAGCTCTGCACTAAATCCATTCTCTTCTGGAATATATAAAGTAATATCCCCGCTGACTGTTTCTGCATTTACGTTCTCTACAAAGCTGTCACATCCAAGTTTTAAATCTCCTGATACCGCCTCTAAATCTGCCTTTTCAAATACACCTTCTATATAAGCACTTCCACTGACTACATCTACATTTAATACATCTGTCTGTATGCTGTTTCCCTCTATATCTCCACTCACTCCTTCAATATCCAGTGTTTTTGTAATCAAATCCTTTATATCTATTTTTCCTGATACCGTTTCAAAATCCATGCCTTTACTTTCAAAACCGCTGATATCTATATCCGCAGATACTGTTTCTATATCTATCTGATTCATATTTTTCGCCATATTTCGTGGAATATAAACTGTCAAATCCTTTGATTTCGACCAGCTTCCAAAGGAAAAGAACTTCGCCTTCTGATACTGAATCGTAAGCTTTCCATTTTCTACCAGATACCTCATTTTTTGGTCATCATCAGAAACCTCTGTCTCTTTTGCATAAACCTGATTTTCCTCTGTAACCTCTACTGTAACGCTTCCTGCCATCCAGTTAATTTCAAGCTGATTGATTTCTTCCTCCAAAGTAAAGTTTCCTACCTTATATTTGCTTGAATTTGGATAGGAATATCCCATCCCAAAATTACAGCCTCTAAAATTTTTACCAAAAGAAATTCCCGATATTCCCAAAACCAAAATCAGAGTGAGAACCGCAGCTGCTGCTAGCCATGAGTAAAACCGAATTCTGGCACCTTTTTTCTTATTCATAAGTTTTCTTCCTTTCCTAATTCTTCATATCATAATATGCCTTTATTACATTTATTACAGCTCCCGCAATCAGAAAAATCACCCATGTCACATGCCATGCCATTGTCATAAAGCTAACAATAATGTATAAAGCAGTAGTTACAGACCAGATAGCAGAACGAATGCTTTTATATATTTCCCTGTCCTGCTCATTATTATTTTTCCACTCCTTAAAGTTTTCTACCATGGAATCATCTGCTTTTTGATATCTTGGTCTCGTTTTTCCATATAAAACAATCATACCTGTCGCCAGTGCAATCATAACAAACATAAAACATATACCTATTATTTCTCCACCTATTTGACTTCCAATAATTACTGGTACAACACAAAGAATATAAAGCATAATAGAGCCACATAATAAATAGGTTGATTTTTTCTCTTCTTTTTGCAACTCTGGTGTTCCTTCTTTTTTGGAAGATTTTTGAAACATGCTGCTGTTACTGCTGTATTGCTCTGTATTTTCTGTATACATACCCTCCTGTGCTTTTACTCCCATTGATGAAAGCAAATCATCCACATCCCCTATTCCTGATATGGCAGTATGATAAGCCTCTTCTTCAGATATTCCGTCTCTTACTAAATCTTCATATTTATCAATCACATTCTGAAGAATTTCCTCTCTTAATTCTACCACTTCCTTTGTCCGTTGCACCTTATCAAACAACGATTCTACATACATTCTTAATTTACTATGCATAATACCTCACCTTTCTTATTTGAGATTTTACTCTTCTACCAATTTATCTATAATGTGCTTTGCAGTATTCCATTCGTCATATAGTTTATGGTAGGTTTCTTTTCCAAGCTCTGTAATTCTGTAATATTTTCTTCTTGCCCCAGTAGTTTCATCTCCCCAGTAGGATGCGATGCTGCCCGCATCCTCCAGCCTTTTAAATGCAGTATATAAAGTAGCTTCCTTTAATTCATACATTCCTTCCGATAATACTTTAATATTTTTATTTACTTCATAACCATAGCTGTCCTTTTTCATCAGATGCGCCAATATAATAGTATCTGTATGTCCTCTGATTAAATCCGACGTTATTGACATATATATCACCTCCTCTGTTGTAATGCTGTATTTCATCTATGGTAGATATAGTATAATTCAATATACCTCATCTGTCAAGGTATATTATCTAATTAATTACAAAAATAACAAGAATATGATTCTCTGTAAAAGTCATATCATGAAAATATAGTGTGATTTTAGGTGAAAAATGGTTACAGCACTATAAATTTGTGATACTTTTTTTGTCTATAAAAGAAAAAGCCATACATCATCAATCACACTAATGATGTACAGCTTTTTTCTTTTATAGGAAATTTCTTTACCTTTCCCACAATGCATCTTTTTTCAGAACAGCCATTGTAGAACAGTATCTGTTTACAGAGTAAATTCGCAGAAAAGTTCTTTTCTTTCTTCATCCCCGTAAAACGTTTTTATAAAGCGATATGTTCCTTTTTCCAGACTTCCATATATATTGGACCAATCTGCATAAAATACATTTTCACTTTCCGGCTTTAGAATTTGTACAATTTCCTTCCATGCCGGCTCATTTATATAATCACACTCCAGCCAATTTCCATTTTCCAGTTTTTCAATACGAAAATCCGTTCCGGTAGTAGCCTCCTGATAGCCAAAATTGAAAATCAAAAATTCAGCTCCTTCAGAAGTAAGAGTATCTGTATTTAAAGAAATTATAAATCCAGCAGATGTTTGTGTTCCTCCTTCCGGTTCTCTATTGTCCAATGCCTCAAACCGTATCCACTGTTCACCGATATTGATATCAATACTATTCTCGTCCACATACTGAAAACCATAGCCGCTGCCAAAATTGGACTGATAATCTTCTTCAGGATATTTACCGCTCTCTACTGAAGAAAGGATACTGCCATCCATATTTCCGCATCTTGCCTCTATATCGCTTTCCCCAGCATCCACATAAAGCTTTCCTTCCAGCATTACCATTCTTTCAGATACTGTCGTATTTTGTTCTGTCATAGCTTCGGGTCCTTCAGAATTTTGTAAACTATTTTCTAAATCCTTTGTCAAACTTTCTCTGGTGCTGTCCGGTTCTGCCTCGCTCATAGCTTTGCCGCTTTTTTTCACAGAAAGTCCTGCTCTGCTGACACAGATAGCTCCCACAAAAACTGCAATACATGCGGCAAGTCCTGCAAATTTAATCATATTTCCATTCCATTTTCTGCTTTTCTTTACCGGACTGGCAGCCTCACTTATCATTCCTTCCTCAATATGCCCGATTTTTTTTAAAAATTCAATTCCTTTCATAAAATTACACCTTCTTTCTCTAAATACTGTTTCAGTCTTTTTCTCATTCGGAATAATATGGTTTTTACTTTTCCCTCACTTATTCCCATAAGCTCTGAAATTTGAGAAATAGAATCGCCATACCAGTATCTTCTCAAAAACACAACACGCTGTTCATAAGTATTCTGTCGCAGAAAATCACTTACAAGCTCTGATAATTCCTGTTCTTCTATCTGTGAAATTCCATTATCTGTAACCACTCCGCTGTTTTCGAGCTCCTCGGACAATTCTATAATTTCTGCCCGACGCTTTTTGGCATTGTGATAGTCCAGTCTCCCCAAAGAAATATAACGAATGCTTTTTGCCAGATAAGCAAGAAGGTTATCCGGCTTTGTCGGCGGAATCTGATTCCATGTACTTAAAAGCGTATCATTTAAACATTCTCCAGCCTCATGAACATCCTTTAAAATATTTTCTGATATATGTGTAAGTATACTCCCATACTTTTTACTGGTTTCTTCCAGTGCACATTCATTGCGGGTAAAATATAATTGTATAATTTCTTTATCTTCCATATTTATCCTCATTCTGCATATATACATTGAATGCTTTATTTGAAGGTCCTTCACCCTTTAAGTGGGATTTTTTTGCAGTGAGGTTTCTCCAATTAAAAAAATCCGCATAAATTTTTTCTTTTTGAAAAAATTATGCGGATTTTCTTCTGGAATTGCCTTTTTCAAGGATATACAAAATAATTTCCTATGACATAAAGTATTTCACTCCGGATTCAAATACCTTCATATCCTGCTCTCCATAAATATTCATGGCAACAGACCTTCCTTTTCTTTCAATATGAGCCATCTTTCCAAAACATCTTCCGTCAGGACTGGTAATACCTTCAATCGCAGCGTAGGAACCATTTACATTCCACTCCTCGTCCATCGTCGGATTTCCTGCCTCATCTACATACTGTGTAGCTACCTGTCCATTTTCAAACAGTTTCTTTAGCCATTCCTGACCTGCCACAAAGCGCCCTTCTCCATGGGAAGCCGGTGTTACATAAGTTTTTCCAAGCTCCGCCTGCAAAAGCCAAGGAGATTTATTTGATACCACCTTTGTATATACCATCTTTGAAATATGGCGGTTAATCGTATTAAAAGTAAGGGTTGGCGATTTTTCATCCTGTCCTGTAATCTGCCCGTCTGGCACAAGTCCAAGTTTAATCAATGCCTGAAAACCGTTACAGATACCAAGCGCCAGTCCATCTCTTTGTTCTAACAGTCTGTGTACAGCTTCCTTTATCTTTTCATTCTGGAACGCTGTTGCAAAAAACTTTGCAGAACCATCCGGTTCGTCACCTGCGGAAAATCCTCCCGGAAACATAATAATCTGCGCATTATCAATGCTCTTTTCAAAAACTGCCACAGATTCTCTGATATCTTCCGCATTTAAGTTCTTAAATACCTTTACAACAACATCAGCACCTGCCTGTTCAAATGCCTTTGTACTGTCATATTCACAGTTTGTACCCGGAAATACTGGAATAAAGACCGTTGGTCTTGCCACTTTATGTTTACATATATACACATTATCTGCATGATATACAGGAGTATCCAAACTTTCTTTCTTGTCAGAAGCACGTGTAGGAAACACCTTTTCCAGTGGAGTCTTCCATGCCTCAAAAGCCTGTTCCATGGAAATCTCTACTGTCCCATATGTGAATCCGGCATTGTTTGTTACAGTACCAATGGTCATATAGCTGTCAGGAAGTTCTTTCATTACTTCTTCCAGCTCTTTCAGTTTTTCGGCAGACACTTCCGCTACCAGATTACCAAATTCCACAGCAAACAAATCCTCTGCCTTTACACTTTCCTCTATATTTACACCCAGTCCGTTTCCAAATGCCATTTTTGAAACTGCTGCTGCCACACCCTTTGCATCCAGCGCATAAGCGGAAAGAATAACTTTTTTCTGAATCAATTCATGTACAGCCTGATATACTTTCATTACTCTGTCATATACCGGCTTGTCATATTCGTCTCTTTCAATCACAAACTTTACAAGTTTATTTCCAGCCTTTTTCAGTTCAGGTGTAATAATATCTCCCTGTTTTGCAACATCTACCGCAAAAGAAACCAGTGTCGGCGGAACATCAATCTCATTAAATGTACCGGACATACTGTCCTTGCCGCCAATCGACGGAAGTCCAAAGCCGAGCTGGGCATCGTAAGCACCAAGAAGCGCTGCAAATGGCTGACTCCACCTTCTTGGCTCCTCTGTCATCCTTCTGAAATATTCCTGAAAGGTAAAACGAATCTTTTTATAATCACCACCGGCAGCCACAATTCTTGCCACTGACTCCACAATCGCATAAATTGCTCCATGATATGGACTCCAGCTTGATAAATATGGGTCAAAGCCATAACTCATCATGGTAACTGTATCACAGTTTCCTTTCAGCACCGGAAGCTTCGCTACCATTGTCTGTACTTCTGTGGTCTGATATTTTCCGCCATAAGGCATAAATACAGAACCTGCTCCAATCGAACCGTCAAACATTTCCACAAGCCCCTTCTGAGAGCATACATTTAAATCAGACAATGTTTCCAGCCATTTTTCTTTGACATTTTCGATACTGCCTTTTTGGAAGAAATTATCCTCTTTTATCGGCATATCTACAAGAACTCCGGTTTCCTGATGTGCGCCGTTTGTATCAAGAAATGCTCTGGAAATATCCACAATTGTCTTTCCTCTCCATTTCATGGTAAGCCTTGGCTCTTCTTTTACAATCGCTACCTTTACAGCCTCAAGATTTTCCTCAGCAGCGTATTTCATAAATTCATCTACATTTTCAGGAGATACTACCACAGCCATTCTCTCCTGTGATTCGGAAATTGCGATTTCTGTTCCGTCAAGACCGGCGTATTTTTTCGGCACCATATCAAGATTAATATCGAGACCGTCTGCCAGCTCGCCAATCGCAACAGATACGCCGCCTGCGCCAAAATCATTACATTTTTTTATTAACAGACTGACTTCTTCTCTTCTGAATAATCTCTGAATCTTTCTCTCCGTAGGCGCATTTCCTTTTTGAACCTCCGCGCCGCAGGTTTCCAGTGATTTTGTCGTATGAACCTTGGAAGAGCCTGTCGCGCCGCCACAGCCGTCACGCCCTGTTCTTCCTCCCAGAAGAATAATAATATCACCCGGGTCAGAGGTTTCACGAATTACCGCACGTCTTGGCGCAGCACCCATAACAGCACCAATTTCCATTCTCTTTGCCACATAATCCGGATGATATATCTCTTTTACATATCCAGTAGCAAGTCCGATTTGATTGCCATAAGAGCTGTATCCGTCTGCAGCCTGTCTGACCAGCTTTTTCTGTGGAAGCTTGCCCTTTAAGGTTTCTTTTAAAGATTTTGTAGGGTCTGCGGCACCTGTTACACGCATTGCCTGATAAACATAGGTACGTCCCGACAGCGGGTCCCTGATAGCGCCGCCAAGGCAGGTTGCAGCGCCGCCGAATGGCTCTATTTCTGTTGGATGATTATGTGTTTCATTTTTAAAGTTTACAAGCCATTCCTCTGTTTTTCCATCTATCTCTACCGGTACCACAATCGAGCAGGCATTGATTTCATCGGATTCCTCCTGGTCCGCAAGCTTTCCTTCTTTTTTCAGTTTTCTCATGGCCATAAGAGCAAGGTCCATCAGGCAGACAAATTTATCCTTTCTTCCCTGAAAAACCTCTTCCCTGTCACTGATATACTGCTTATAGGTCTGTGTAATCGGCTGATTATAATATCCGCTGTCAAACTGAACATCTTTCAGCTCTGTCAGAAATGTAGTATGACGGCAATGGTCGGACCAGTAAGTATCCAATACCCTGATTTCTGTCATGGAAGGGTTTCTTTTTTCTTCTTTTTGAAAATAGTTCTGAATATGCAGGAAATCCTTAAAAGTCATCGCAAGATTTAAAGACTGATATAACTTTTCCAATTCTTCTTTATTCATATCCTTAAATCCATCGAAAATTTTAACATCTGCCGGCTCTTCAAAAACTGTAAAAAGAGTTTCAGGCTTTTCAATCCCTGTTTCTCTTGAATCCACAGGATTAATGGTAAAATTTTTAATACTCTCAAACTGCTCTTCTGTCAGTTCTCCTGTAATTACATAAGTGACCGCAGTTTTCACTACCGGCTCCTCATTTTCATTTAAAAATTTTATACACTGAACAGCAGAATCTGCTCTCTGGTCAAATTGTCCCGGAAGAAATTCTACGCTGAATATTTTATCATTCTCATTATATGAAAATTCCTCTTCATACAATATATCAACTGGCAATTCCGCAAATACTGTTTTTGCTGCTTTTTTATAAGTATCCTCGCTGATATTTTCCACATCATAACGAACCAGAACCCGCACATTTGTGACAGATTTAATTCCTAGATAACTTTTGATTTCCTCACCAAGCTCCTTTGCCCTCACAGCATACGGCGCCTTTTTTTCTACATAAACGCGTCTAACCTTGCTCATAAGTACCTCCAGATATTTTTAATTTATTATTTTCATCAGGAAATCACTTTGTATTTCCTATAATGCTGCCCTGAAAGAGCTGCTGCTTTTTATCATACCACGTTTTCCCAGAAAACACAAAAAGAAAATGATGATATTTATAATTACAAACAAAACAGCAATCCGAACCCCCATATCCATAAAGAATCCTTCCGGCAGTATATTAATCAGACGGCTGATATCAGGGTCCAAAAGCCAGTTATCATTGTCAAATAAAAGAAGATGCATGGCTGTAAAAACCGCATTGAAATTTACACATGCCGCAATCACGATACAAAAAAGCAGCAGCCACAATACGCCAATGCAACACTGAATTTTGCCGCACAGAGAAATAAAAGCGTGTCTGACGCCATTTGTAAGAATAAGCATTAAAATACAGAAAATAAAAATACAGATACAAATCTTCCTCAAAGCCAGCGCACCTATAAATAATTCCTGTACATCCGCCATATGACTTTTATCAATTTCATTGAACATTTCCTTTTCTGTACCATCTATCTGTGCATATATTACCAGATTTTCTCTGTCTCCCCGAAGATATGACATCATTTCCTTTGTCACTCTCATCAGCTCATCCATTTCCATATTTACAATGGAATGTTCATTATTTACATTATATTTTCGATACTCTTTTTCATAAAATCCATAATCACTGTAACAGGCAATCTCAAAGGCTGTTACAAACATAATAAAAATCAGCGATAATCCCGCGATTATCCCTATAATTGTTCCTGTAATCACTCCTGCCAGATTTTTAAAAAAATTACAATGAAAAAATCTCATAAATTATCCTCCTGATTTTCTGTTCCGCTTTCTGTTTTCTTCCAGAAATCTTCCACTTTTTGGGAAATTCCCTGCAGATTTATCACTTCCCTGTCATGCCATTCTCTTGGAAATAATGCAGAATATTCTTTTCTTAAAAATCTGTCATCTAAAAGGATAATAATCCCTTTGTCATTTTCGGTTCGTATTACCCTTCCTGCTGCCTGAAGCACTTTATTAATACCGGGATAGAGATAGGCATAGTCAAATCCATTTCTGCCGGATTCCTCAAAATAAGTTTTTACCACTTCTTTTTCCATACATACCTGCGGAAGTCCCGCACCAATAATAATGGAACCAATCAGCTTATCTTCTGTTAAATCAATTCCCTCTGAAAAAATTCCTCCCATTACACAAAAGGAAAGAAAAGTTTTCTGATGAAAATTGTGAAACGCTGAAAGAAATTCTTCTCGTTCCAGCTCTACCATTGACTGCTTCTGGACAGCGATTTCATAATCTCCTCTGCCTCTTTCTATTTCCTTTAAAATTTCCTCCATAAATCGATAGGAAGGGGCGAATATCATATAATTACCCTTTTTGGCAGAAACAGTTTTTTCAATATACTCTGCAATTTTTCGATATTCAGTTACAGTTCTTCTTGTATATTTACTGCTTACATCGTTCGCTACAAGTATTTTTCTATTTTGACTGTTAAAAGGTGAATCGATATAAATAGCGTAATCATTTATATCACCACTTAATAATAGTTTATAATAATTCACCGGCAACAGCGTAGCAGAAAAAAAGACTGTGCTGACTGCATGTTCCATACATGCTTTCAAATTGGCGGAAGGATTAATACACATCAATCTGACAAGAAACACTTCATCAGAAATACCCCTTTTAACAGATGCTTCAAAGGCTCCTTCAAAAGACTTTTCAGCAAATCTTTCAAAGGAAAGCAGATGACCGCAGATTTCATAATAGCTGTGACCTCCTTCATCTTTTAAGAATGTACAGTCATACATGTTTAAAAAATGGATAATGGAAAAATAGAAATCGAGCACTTCGTCTCTGCCCTCAAATTCTCTGTAATCATCCAGAAATTGTTCCATATATCCATACAGCTTTTCAAGCTGCATAATAAAATCGCCGATTTCTTCCAGATATACATATTCTCTGTCACACATGCGCTTATATGCCAGCATGGTGCGGTTGCAGTCCTCCAGCGCCTTTGTGACTCTGTTATCTCTGTGTGCAATAATTTTTTTGACAGCCAGCATGTCTTCTTTTTTTAAATCAGCACTGTACATCGCGCGAGCCCGTTCCACAAGATTATGCGATTCATCTACAAGAAAAAGATAGCGTTCGCTGTTATTTCCGGAAAAATAACGCTTTAATGATACTGTGGGGTCAAAAGCATAATTGTAATCACAGATAACCGCATCTGCAAAATTACTGACATCAAGGCTTAACTCATATGGACATACCTGATGTTTATCAGCATAGCTCAGTATAATTTCTCTTGTAATGTCCTGTTCATGAATAATGATATCATAGACGGCATCGTTAATTCTGTCAAAATGCCCCTTTGCACGCTCACAATAATCAGGATTACACTTTGTTTCTTTCTTTACACACATCTTATCCTTTGCGGTAATCACTATAAAATGAAAGGCGAGTCCGTTTTCTCTGAGCTTTTTAAAAGAATCCTGCGCTACCTGTCCCGTAATCGTCTTTGCGGTAAGATAAAAGATTTTATCGACAAGCCCTTCTCCTGCCGCTTTTACTGCCGGAAAAATCACAGACATTGTTTTTCCCACACCAGTAGGAGCCTGTATGAAAAGCTCTTTCTTCTGCAAAACTGCCTTGTAGACAGATACTGCGATTTCCTTCTGACCCGGACGATAGGAAAAAGGAAACTCTGCTGATTTCGCAGTACGGATTTTTTCTTTGCTGTGTTCAAATGTAAATTTCACCCATTTTTCATAGAGTTTCAGGATGCCGGAAAACCATGCGGAAAGTTTGTCGAAACTGTATTCTTTTTTCAGGCGTTTTACTTCTTCTGTTTCAATATTGACATAGGTAATCTGGATACTGATTTTTATAAGGTTTGTATTTACAGAACCAATATTTGTATGATTTATATCTGCGGAACCGGCATTTATGGAATCAGTATTTACAGAATAAATATTTGCAAGATACATATAGGCATAACACATCGCCTGTGCTTCATGTAAAATATCTGGTTTTTCAAGCTTCATCACATCTTTGTACATACACTTGATTTCATCAATCATAACCTCTGCTGGAATTTTATCTGAGCAATCACAGGCGCTGGCTGTATGATTTTCATCATATATACATTCAATTCCATCTGCCCTGCCCTCTACCGTAAGTGTAAATTCTTCATACTTTATATGAACTTTCAACGGCACTTCTGCCTGATAGTTCCCATTCATTTTTCCCTGTATTTTTCTGTGCAGCCTGATTCCCTGCTGCATGGCGTCAGCATTACCTTTTCCTGCAAAACGATTGTCAATATTTCCACTTCGCAGTATAAATTCTACTAAATTTCTTACAGATATTTTGATATTTTTTTCTTTTTCTTTCATCTTATTACTCATCAAATGTGACAGTTACAAAAAAGCCTCTGTCAGTCTGATGAACCTTTTTTACAACTCCCTTTCTTGTTTTCAGTCGTTCTCGAAACTGATAATTGGCAGACATTGCCACAGCAGGCTCTAAAGTATAATAATAACTGCCGGGAAGCTTTCCTTCTGTAATCTCTACTTCCTGCCCCTCTGTAATCAGTCCTTCTCGTTCCATTTTAAATTCCATGTCACGCATTTTTCTTCTTCCTTTGATTTTTCTTATTTTTATGAGAAATCACTCCATATTTCCTGTAATTCTTCCTTAAAAAAGAAATTTATTCTTTTACTAAAGAAATCTATTTAATATTTTATCATATTCATAATCAATACTTTTTAACTTTGCTTCTAATTCTTCCCTGTCACATTCGTAAGCCAAAATAAATTCTTCCAGCGAGGAATAATTGTCTCTTAACTGGGTATTTACAAAACTTAACAGCATAATCGGGTCATTTGGAATTGATGTCATTTCTGTCTCCTTACCACGTTTTTTCCTTTTTAATTTATATTTTCAGTATTTTCCTGAGAATCAAATTTTCAAAATATGAAACACCTCAAGACTTCTTTTTAAAATTCCATTCATCTGTGCAATCGCCACCCCATAATTTACCATCGGTACTCCTGCCACAACCGCCTGTTCAATACGATGTCTCATTTCCTTTTCATTCAACATACATCCTCCGCAATGTACAATCAGCTTATATTCCGAAAGATTTTCCGGAAATTCACCCCCGCTGGTAAAGTCATACTCCGGATTTACTCCCGAAAATTTTTGAATCCATGCCGGCATTTTCACTGTTCCAATATCATTGCACTGGCGGTGATGCGTACACCCTTCACTGATTAATATTTTATCGCCACTTTTAAGCTGCGACAGCATTATCGCACCTTTTACAAGCTCCTCCAAATTTCCTTTATACCTCGCAAATAATATTGAAAAAGAAGTAAGAAACATATCATCTGGAATATCCTCTGCCACCTTTTCAAAAACCTGTGAATCCGTAATAACGAGCTTGGGCTTTTTTGCAAGCATGGCAAGTGTCTGCTTCAGTTCTGTATCCTGACAGGCGATAAAAGAACAGTGTGCATCCAATATATCACGCATTGTCTGCTGTTGCGGCAAAATCAGCCTGCCTTTTGGTGCTGCTTCATCTACTGGAAGCACCAGCAAAACCAAATCTCCCTGTTTAAGCAAATCTGCCACAATAGGTTTTTCATTCCTTACACCTCCTGCAAAAGAGCTGATTTTCTCTTTTAATTCTTTGATATTTTCCTTCGTAACAGCGCTGATATATAATTCATTCTCCTTTAATACTTTCCGTTCTGTCAACAAGTCCGCCTTGTTATATACAATGATATACGGAAGTTTTTTCTCCTGAAAAAGAGCAATAAGCTCCTTATCAGGTTTGTTTATCCCTTTTATGGAATCTATTACAAGTATGGCAATATCAGTTTTCGCAAGAACCTGCTTTGCCTTTTTTACCCGCAATTCACCTAGTTTCCCCTCATCATCCAGACCGGGAGTATCTATAAGAACCACGGGTCCAAGTGG
Organism: uncultured Lachnospiraceae bacterium; assembly: GCA_910577835.1. Classification (GTDB taxonomy): domain Bacteria; phylum Bacillota; class Clostridia; order Lachnospirales; family Lachnospiraceae; genus CAG-303. The sequence continues at coordinate 48,285 of CAJTOU010000024.1, forward strand.
AAGAATTTCCATTGCCTTTTTTACCGGGTCAGTAGTCGTTCCTTTTATATCAGAAACCACTGACAGCTCCTGTCCGGTTACAGCATTGACCACACTGGATTTTCCCGCGTTTCTCATTCCAAAAAAGCTGATATGAGGTCTTTCTGCTGACACAGTCTCATTTAATCTCATAAAACTCATCTCCTTTTTAAAAACGAAAATCCCGCCGATTGGAATTTTTAATATCACTGATATTCTGCATGGCAAGTTCCCTGACCTTTTTCTTTGGAATACACTTTAATTCCTTCTCAATCATTTCATATCCAATCTTTTTTGTTTCCTCTGAAGCATAATCTTCAAGATATTCAGATAATGTCATCAATGCATTTGGATGGCAGCAGTTTAAAATCTGCCCATTTTTACACAAACTCATAAAACGGTCGCCAGTTCTTCCCTCACGATAGCAGGCTGTACAAAACGACGGTATATGCCCATTTTTCATCAGCCAGCATACAACCTCATCTAACGAACGCTGGTCTGACACATCAAACTGCTCTGTATCATGCGGCCGTTCCTCCTCTGTATAACCTCCCACTGAAGTGCGGGAACCTCCACTGACCTGTGAAATACCAAGACGAAGCAGCTTCGAACGAACCTCCTGTGTCTCACGGGTAGAAATAATCATACCGGTATAAGGCACCGCCAGACGAATACATGCGGTAATTTTGGCAAATGTATCATCATCAATGCCATTATCAAAGGAAGTCGGGTCAATATCATCCGCCCGCTTTACTCTTGGAACACTAATCGTATGCGGCCCGACGCCATGGACTGCTTCTAAATGCTCTGCATGCATAATCAGTCCGGCAAATTCATATTTATACATTTCAAGCCCAAACAGCACACCAAGCCCCACATCGTCAATACCTCCCTGCATCGCCCTGTCCATTGCCTCTGTATGATATGCATAATCATGCTTTGGACCGGTTGGATGCAGACGGAGATAACTCTCTTTATGATAAGTTTCCTGAAAAAGAATATAAGTACCAATACCAGCCTCTTTCAGTCTGCGGTAATTTTCCACAGTAGTAGCCGCAATATTTACATTGACACGCCGGATATCTCCATTTTTATGATGCACACTGTAAATCGTCTGAATACAGTCTAAAATATATTCCAGCGGATTATTCACAGGGTCTTCACCAGCTTCAATGGCAAGACGTTTATGTCCCATATCCTGTAAAGCAGTTACCTCTGCTCTTACTTCCTCCTGAGTCAGTTTTTTTCGTGGAATATGTTTATTTTTCATATGATACGGACAATAAACACAGCCATTTACACAATAATTAGATAAATAAAGCGGCGCAAAAATAACAATTCGATTGCCATAAAAAGCAAGCTTGATTTCTTCTGCTATCTTATATATTTTTTCTATTTTTTCCGGAATTTCACAGGCAAGAAGTACAGATGCCTCGCGATGGGTAAGCCCCGCACAGACATGTCCAAGAGCTGTCTTTTTCGGGCGTGCCTTTTCAAGAATCTGGTCAATCAGTTCAGAATTATTTTTATTTGCCTCCGCATAAGCAAGTGTTTCGCGGATTTCTTCATCATTAATAAACTCCTCCGCTTTGAGAGATTTTGGATTGTAAAGACTCATAATTGTTTTCCTTTCT
>CAJTOU010000025.1:0-1152 GCA_910577835.1 uncultured Lachnospiraceae bacterium
GGGTGTAGGGATGAGTCAAAATCATAAGTGTCAAAGTTGGCAAACTATAAAATAGCAGGCTTAAATTCAAAATTGAAATGTTTCAAGAAGTACCTGCATTTGTAAAAAAGAGCAAGATAATATAAATTCTTATTCCAACTTTATTCCCAATGTGTTATAATATAAAAAATTGGGAATAAAGTTGGGAATAAATCCGTATCGAGGAGAATGTCAATGGATATTAAACAGATTGTATTAGATTTATGTGCCATGAATGATGAACAGGAATGGTTTGAATTTAAAGAGAATTGGTTTCAACCGGAAACATTAGGAGAGTATGTTTCCGCGTTATCAAACGCTGCGGCGTTCCATTATAAGAAATATGCTTATTTTATATGGGGAGTTGAGGATGAGAATCATAAAATAGTTGGGACGACATTCAACCAATATTGTGACTATAATAAAGAACCTTATCAGAATTATCTTGCACGAAATCTTTCTCCGAGCCTGAATTTTTCTTTTGAGGAAGTTGAGATTCAGCAAAAAAGAGTTGTCGTATTGGTCATACCTGCGGCTTTTGAGATACCTACTGCATTTAAGGAAAAGCGGTATATAAGGATTGGATCATCGAAATGCAATATCAAGGACTATCCTAGGAGAGAGATTGAACTTTTTAAGATGCTTGATGGGAGAACAGAAACCATAGAAACAATTCCGGCAAAATATCAGGAACTTACTTTTCAAAAGTTGTTTGGATATTATGGTTCAAAGGGAATTGTTCTGAGTGATAAGACTTTTATAAAAAATTTAGGTCTACGAAATGAGGAAGGACAATTCAATTTATTGGCACAGCTGCTTTCGGACGATTCTCATTTTCCTCTCAGAGTATCTATATTTGAGGGGAAAACGAAAGGAACAAATCTTTTTTCAGTCAGGGAGTTTGGGAATAACTGCCTTTTATACAGTTTGGATGAGTTATTACGCTATGGCGACGTGCTCAATATCATACAGGCAGATGAAACAGATCGGGTTGTGGAAAGGAAAGAAGTGCCGCTGTTTGATAACAAGGCATTTCGGGAAGCAATCATCAATGCTGTCCTGCATAACAAATGGACGGAGGGAAACGAGCCGATGATTTCCGTTTTTTCTGACAGAATAGAAATCTTATCAAGA
>CAJTOU010000025.1:2256-49293 GCA_910577835.1 uncultured Lachnospiraceae bacterium
TCTGCGTGAAAATGGCTATATAGAGAGAGTAGGATCAAAAAAAGCAGGATATTGGAATGTGTTATAAGGAATCGAGATAGTTACAGTTCAACTATGCTGAACTGTAATCAGAGATAAAAATTTAAAGGAGAACAACCGATTTATGGCAGCAATTAATGATTTGATAGCTCAGATACAGGATGCTGAGCTTAGAAATAAGATAGAACAAGAAGTAAATCGAATGAACAAACAGAAGAAATTTGGTCTTGTTTTTGAAGAACACTTGCCAGAATGTACACCATTATATGAAATGCCTGTGAATTGTGGGAGTAATGTTGCATTAAAATCCGGAAATATCAATGACATTTATAGAGTAATTGCCATAAATAATGAAAAGGCATTATGCATTAAGGACGATGAGCAGGCAGAATGGAACATTGCTGACCTCGTGGTAGTCGCAAAATTTGGAGAGCCAATCTATCCATATTTGAAACAGATAGATTGCGTGTGCAATGCGCCGGACAGTGATTTATGGCATACATTGATTGAAGCGGACAATTATCATGCGTTGCAATTGCTCGAATATCTTTATGCAGGAAAGGTAGATTGTATTTATATTGATCCGCCATATAATACAGGTGCGAAAGATTGGAAGTACAATAATGATTATGTGGATGGAAATGATAGTTACCGCCATAGCAAGTGGTTGAGTATGATGCAGAAACGGTTGAAATTAGCGAAACGGCTTTTGAATCCAAAAGACTCTGTACTGATTGTAACGATCGATGAAAAAGAATATCTGCATTTGGGGTGCTTGTTGGAGGAGCTGTTTCCAGAAACAAGAATGCAGATGATTACATCGAGAATTAACAAAAAGGCTTCTACACGAGTAGGGCAGTTCGCTCGATGCGATGAATATATTTTCTTATTACAATTTGGAAGCATGAATATTCAAAAATCAAAATATTCGATGCTTGATGTTACAGATAATAGCAATCCGGATGCCAAGGAAGTAAAGACAGATACAATTTGGAATAGTATGCTTCGGCGAGGTTCAGAAGGTTCGTCAAGACAAGAATCTCCTAATTTATTCTATCCGGTTTGGGTTAATGAAAAAACTAAAAGAATAGAAGCTGTTGGAGAGCCATTGCCCTTAAGCGTTGACAGGCATGATGTAGAAAAGGAACCTCCAAAGCAAGGATTAAGAGCGGTATGGCCTATTCGTACTGATAACAGCGAAGGAAGGTGGCAGCTTGGATTTGATACACTGAAAATTTATTTGAAACAGGGTATTGCAAAATTGGGAGCATATAACAAAAAGAGAGACCAATGGGCTATTGTTTTCTTAAAGAAAAAACAGAAAGAACAGTTGGCGGACGGGGTTATCATCTCAAAAGGCAAAGACTCAGACGGTTCTTTAATTTTGGAATGGAATGAAGATGTGGAACAAGACAGGGAACCAAAAACAATGTGGGTACGTGATTGGCATGATGCCAGTACATATGGCACAAATCTCATAGATAAAATAATTCCTAAACGAGGGTTTGCTTTTCCAAAATCGTTGTATGCTGTTCAAGATACTATCAGATTCTTTGTTTCCAATAAACCAAATGCCCTTATTGTTGATTTTTTTGCTGGAAGTGGTACGACTTTACACGCTGTCAATCTGCTGAACGCAGAGGATAACGGACAACGCCGCTGCATTATGGTAACAAATAATGAAGTGTCGGTAGAGGAAACAAAAATTCTTACAGCAAAAGGCTTACATCCTGGCGATGAGGAATGGGACAAAGTTGGGATAGCCCGATATGTTACATGGCCACGGACTATATGCAGTATAGAAGGACATGATATTAATGGAAGTTCCCTAAAAGGGAACTACATTGGAAGTAATCAGCCAATGGCAGAAGGATTTAAAGCGAACGCAGTATTTTTCAAGCTTGGTTTTTTAGATAAAACGACAGTATCTTTAGGCAGGCAGTTTCGGGAACTTTTGCCGGTAATTTGGATGAAAGCAGGGGCAATAGGACCTTGTCCGTCACTTAATACTGAACAGCTCCCGACTATGATGATTTTATCAGAGAATAAGTTTGCGGTATTGTTAGATGAAAAGTATTTTTCGGAATTTGAAGAAAAAGTGAATCAGGATTCTAACATTGAAACCGTTTTTATTGTAACGGATTATGAAGCAGGATATCGTACTATGATACAAAATCTTGCTGTAGAAAATACTTATCAGCTATATCGGGATTATCTTGACAATTTCAGAATTAACCAGGGGAGGAAGCAGGCATGAAAGTAGAATTATTCCCATTTCAAAAGAAAGCTGTTTATGAACTTAGGACAAGGACCGCGGCAGCGCTTGGAATGTATCAAAACACACATATTCCCCAAGTGATTTCCCTACAGGCTCCAACAGGTGCAGGTAAGACGATTATTATGGCAACCTTGATAGAAGATATTTATTTTGGAACGGAAAACTATGCGGATCAGCCGGAGGCAATATTTGTCTGGCTTTCAGATTCTCCAGCTTTAAATGAGCAGTCAAAGCAGAAGATAGATTTAAAAGCGGATCGCATTAAATTCGGGCAATGCGTTGTCATTGAGGATGATTCTTTTGATATGGAAGAATTGCAGGATGGGCATATCTATTTTTTGAATACTCAGAAATTAGGGAAAGCAGGGAATCTTGGAAAACATTCGGATAACCGACAGTATACCATTTGGGAAACATTAGAGAATACGGCGAAGAAAAAAGCAGACAGACTGTATTTTATCATTGATGAAGCGCATAGGGGAATGCAGGGGACAGCGGCAGGAACAGCAACATCAATTATGCAAAGATTTATCAAGGGAAGTGTTCCGCATAAACTTTCTCCAATACCATTAGTTATAGGGATGAGTGCAACTTCTGCAAGATTTAACCAGCTTGTAGGAGACACCAATTCAACCTTGCAGAGGGTTATTATTACACCAAATGACGTTCGGGCATCAGGATTACTGAAAGACCGTATTTTGATTACATATCCTGATGATCCGGCGAAAAATAATGATATGGCAGTGTTGCAGGCTGCTGCTGATGAATGGAAAAGCAAATGCGATCATTGGCGCCAATATTGTTACGAACAGCATTATGCGCAGGTCAATCCGGTTTTCGTAATACAGGTTCAGGCTGGCAGTGGAAAATTGATTTCCAACACAAATCTTGATGACGTAATTGCTAAAATTGAGGAACGTATAGGAGTGGCTTTCAAGGAAAATGAGGTGGTACATACATTTGGTTCGACAGCCACGCTTTTGGTCAATGGTTTGAATGTTCCACATATTGAACCGTCTGAAATTACAGATGACAGACGGATAAAAGTAGTATTGTTTAAAGAAAATCTTTCTACAGGCTGGGATTGCCCGAGAGCTGAAACAATGATGTCATTTCGCCATGCAGAGGATGCTACATATATTGCCCAGTTATTAGGGAGAATGGTCAGAACACCTTTGCAAAGCCATATCCTTGTAGATGACTATTTAAATGATGTCCGATTATATCTGCCATATTTCAACGCATATACAGTAGAAAATGTTGTAAAAGAATTGCAAAATTCAGAGGGTGAAGATATTCCGACAGTTGTTGATAGTGAATCGCTTGAGGAGGTTGTATATGTACCTTGGACGATTCATACGACACAGCATAGAAAAGAAAATGCACCCATTCCGGGACAGATTGGATTGGAAGAATTTATGCCTGATACCGCAGTTTTAGGTCAGAGCAAAATAGAGCCTGATAATCAGCAGAAAAGTAAATTAGAAGATATAGATAGTGTTGAACGAGGAACGGAGAATGATAATTTGTTTCCATTGCAGCAACCATGTCCGCAAAGCGAACCGCTTCCGGTTATTTCTGTTCCAGTGAATACAAATACGGAGGCAGAGGGGCAGATTGTAGAGGGTGAACAGCTTTCGCTTTTGCCTGAAATTGACCGCGAGGGAATCACAAAATTTATTAATGATCAAGGGCTCTTGACCTATGTTGTAAAAACAGCTAAAATTCACAGCTATTTAAAATCTTTGCTTGATCTTACAGGCTTGCTGACATATAACATGATATATCAAGGCGCAAAGGACGAGGTTGAGGAAGATATTATTAATATGATGCGAGAATATGTAGATGAACTGCATTATTCGGGAGAATATGAAGCACTTTCTGCCAAAGTGCTTGAATTTAAGCTGCTTGTAGATGTGTTTGATGTTTTCGGGCAGTCTATTAGAAATTATGGCCAGCTAAATTTTACGGCAATTTCTGATTCAGATATTGACCGTCAATTAAGGGCAGCTGATGCGCGAATCGGTAATTATGGTTTTTGTAACTTATACGGTCGGCGTTACTTGGATATCATGGATGTTAATAAGTATAAAATTGACTGTATCTTATTTGCAGCAGATGATAACTGTATTGCAAATTTGAACAAGTATGCAGAAAAGAAATTTCATGAATTGAATGATAAATATCGTCGTTATGTTGTCGGAAAGTCTGAAAAATGCAGGAAACAGTATGATGATATCGTAGCAAACAGCGATATTGTCAGCAAACACAATTTCACGCTGCCAGAAACAGTCAGCGTGAAAATAGAGCCAACTGGTAAAAAATATGATAATCACTTATTTGCATATGCGGACGGAATAGCGCAGATAAAATTAAATGGTTGGGAAAGCGGATTGATAGACGAGGAATCAAGACGCTCCGATTTTGTTTGCTGGTTGCGGAATCCGCCTAGAGAAAAATGGTCTATGTGTATGCCTTATGAGATGAAAGGCGAAACAAAGGCTGCATATCCGGACTTTATTATTGTCAGAAAAGATTCTGTACTTGGTTATGTCATAGATATATTAGAACCTCATAACCCTGATTATAAGGACAATCTTGGGAAAGCCAAGGCATTGGCTAAATATGCAAAGGAAGAACCCAAAATAGGACGTGTTCAATTAATCCGTCGCGAAAAAGATGCATCTGGCAAAGATAAGTTTAAACGACTTGATATGTCACGTGGAAGTATCAGGCAAAAGGTATTAAAAGCGATAAATACAGATGAGATTGATCATATTTTTGAAACGGATGGTTTTTTTGAGTAATATGGCAGATAGTAAAATTAGCTATTAATATAAATTAGCTGTAATATCAGATAACACTGTTGTAAACAAACATATTTACGACATTAATGGGATAAAATGGGGAGGTATCAGAGTGAGCCAAGATGCTACATTGACATACATAAAAGATATTGCTTTAAAATTACACGATCCTAAAATGTTCGGGGGAGCATCACTTATGGTCGGCGCCGGGTTTTCCAAAAATGCAGAAGGGATTGGAAATCGTCTTTCACCACCCGATTGGAGCGAACTGGCAACTGCAATGTATGAGGAGCTTTATCCTAAGCCAGATGAAGGGGAAAAAATTAAGAATTGGGAAAAAGAAAAGATTGCTAAAACATCGGGTAAAAATACGCTTCGTCTTGCGGAAGAATATATTTCCTTTTATGACAAGAATAGGATGAATACTCTTATCGAAAATAATATTAGTGATGAGATGTTTGTACCAGGAGAATTGCATAGGAGACTGTTAAAATTAAATTGGAAAGATATATTTACCACAAACTATGATACTTTACTGGAAAGAACATGTGATGAAATTTTACAAGACAAAGAATATAAAGTTATTTTGTCTCAAGATAATTTGCCGGGTAGCAGTAGCGGATTAGCAAGAATCATTAAGCTTCATGGCAGCATTCCAAGTGTGCGGCCGTATATTATTAGTGAAGAGGATTATCGTTGTTATCCAGTGAAATATGCAGCATTTGTAAATACAGTACAGCAGTCGTTAATAGAAACAACTTTGTGTATGATTGGTTTTTCTGGTGATGATCCCAATTTCCTTAGCTGGCATGGATGGCTGCATGATAATTTAGGAGAAAACTGCCCGCAAATATATTTGATTAACCTATTCGGGAATATGAATGATTCTGAAAAGGAAGTGCTTAGGAAAAGAAAAATTGCGTTGGTTGATTTAGAAACATTGCTTGAAGGAAATGAGCATAACAAATATGAGGAGGCATATAAAAAATTTTTTTCTATTATAGAAGCGGAAAGTAAAGAGGTGTGTTTTGAACACAGAGCTCCACAGATAAATAAAGTTCCATATGAATGGAATGATAGAGAAGAGGATACATACGTTCTTAAAATGTTAGATTTTTCAAATGAAATTTTAGAGCAAGAGGGAAATTATGTCTTGTTACCCAAAGCGAAGAGGAATCAGTATTGTAATTATTTTTCTGACAGATTTAATACTTTTATTTTTAAATGTAAAAACATTAATACATATTTTATACATACTTTGTCAAACTTGATAAAATTGCAAATGTTGTGTTTGATGCCATTATATGATAATCAGGCGGATCAACTAAAGTCCATCTGTAAGTCTGTTGAAGAACAAGATTTAGATGTGAAGCTGGAATGGAGACTGCAAATAGATTTGTACCTGCTTCAGATGTATCGAATTGATGGGGATGAGGAAAAGTATCAACAGATTATTACAGTCTGCGAGAAATATTTAGATCAATTGCCTGATTCCAATAAAGCCGCCTATTGGATTGAATTAGCAAAACATGCGGCAGCTATGTTTGATATTGAGAAAATGAAATGTACATTAGATAAAATAGCACATACAAACATAAAAAATGAAATTGCAAAAGCAGGTCTTTATCTTCAAATTGGCGAACGTGACGTATCTGAGAAAATTTTGAAAGAATGTTTGGATGAGTTAAGAAAAAAGAGATTGGATGCTCCGCATAATGCGTCATATAAAAGTTATCTGAGCTTGTGTTATGCCGCTTCCGGCAATTGGATGCGGCAAGACAGTGATTATTCGGATTCTGAATATAAGGATAATGGATACCGAACCAGAACGATTATTTTGGATTTGGAAAATCAATTAAGAGAGGAAATTTTAAATTCGACCGTTAAAGATGACACAAAGTCAAATGTTTTTGAAGTAAATAGAAACCGCGGAAACTCGATAACTTTTGGACAAACCAGACTACAACGTTTGAGTTTTGAATTTATTCTAATGTTGGATATGCTTTGCCTTCCAATATTTACAGATCAAAGTATTTTATTGCCAACTGCTATGGAGAAAATTTTACACACAAGTAATAATACATATTGGAAGTTTTCCTTTATGATTCGATCAAATAATAAAGATGTTATTGAAAGAATTTTGTCAAGGCGTGGTATTGCAATTTATGAGTTGGAAGAAATGCAATTTCTGTACCATAATATATGGAATTGTGTGCAGAAAACAAAATATAAAAATTTTGAATACCGTCATGCATTTTTGAGTCTCAACAATGCATTAGATGTTTTATCCAGAATGGCAGTTTATTTAGATGATACAAAAATTGTTGAACTGATTAAATTTATTGTTGGAATTAATCATAATAATAATGAACAGTATATGTCTAATATAAGCAATATTCTTCAAAGATTATCAACTAGGTTTAATGGTTCAATTGGTGCTGAACTAAAAGAGGAATTATTTGCAGTTGATAAAAGTAAATTATGTTTAGCATCTTATTTTAATGACGTAAACATTATGTTGGACGATAATGTTGAATGTTATTCCAATGCAATTGAATTGGTTAAGAGTAATGATATTGAAAAGCGTGACAATGGAATTGCGCAATTACTAATTTTATGGAGAAATTCCAAAAACGAAAAGTTTAGTAAGCAAATTGAAGAGGCTATATGGAAAAAAGAAACTAATATATTACCAGGAACGAAAAAATTTAATGTTGTAATATGGGAAGAATTACCGTATCCCGCAGAAATAGATTTTGCTGATTTGTATAAGAATTATATATCAAACGGATTGGGGAATTCGTCGAATGAGAATGTATTCCAGTATATTAATTTATTTTATCTTACATCTCCCATGAGTATTGATAAATATACGAGAATTAAGTGGGATGCAGGCAGTCTGACAGGTATACTTAATGCGGTTACAGATAAAATTAATAAGATTAAGAATGATAGTGGAATAGAGATTTGGGGATTTGATACGGAAAAATTGCAAAAAAGGTACTTGAATGAATTTATGGTTATGTTGTATGCATTAGGGCAAGCTGATTTAGAAATTGCTAAAACACTTCCAATGATTGAAAGGGTTATAGGATTGTTAAATGAAAGTGGGATTAATGGTAGTGCTTTTGAAGCGATAAAAACAGCTGTTTCCGGAGATTACATAGAAGCAATAGGAAAACTTAAAGATGCATTTTGGTCAAATGATGAAAAAGTGATATCCCAGGCTTCGTTGGGGTTACAAGGAATACTGTATATTTTAAAACAAAGTAATGGAAATACAGATTTTATAAAAGATGCCGTGTTAGAAATAATGCAGACGTTGCAATATTCAGATATAAAGTATGTTAAAAGTATTTGGAATATTCTCAAACAGCTTATTCGTAGAGTATTTAATGAGGATGATATTTATCAGGATAAATTGGCTGAAATATTTGAAAAATGTATGCGCAGTTATTCATATAAAGGGAAAAAGGGTGATAAATATTATTTTGATGCTATGTATAATTGTAATATGGCATTGAAGAGTTATCATGACCAAATAATTGAAAATGATTTTTCTCTAAATGCTGAGATGAAAAAAACTATTAATTATGTAAAGTCAATGGGAATCTTTGAACTGTTAACAATATGGAAATAATTGCAAAGTTGTGTTTTAATTATAGATTTAGGAGCAATCATTAAACACAAAGATGAAAAAGCAGGAAATCCTCCGATTACTCTATCATCAGAACATAGATGATAGAGTAATCGATTTCTATCAGTTCTTCCTGCCCAATTTATTCTGTGTTATAATTTGTTACAAGTTTTTCTTTCCCTCATTTTTGCCCTTATGAGAGTTCGTAACATGAGGGAAAAGGATATAACATAAGGGAAAGTCTAAGGGCAAACTCACTTGCTATAAATTTAGTGTTTTCAAGGGTTTGCGAACTTTTTGGAGATAAGATATAACAGTTAATAAATGCTATAAAAAGTGTCTTATCAGAATTCCCGTTTAAAGAATTGTCGGGTAAGTGCAAATTCAGTAATTATATGTAAGAATATACATTTTACTTCAAATTTTAAACAGTGAGAACACTTTTCAAAATTCCATGAACTGAAAGACATGGGCTGTCGTACTAAGAAAAGGCAATACAGGATATAGTGATTTTTAATTTGTATAGATACTATATTTGGTATGTGTTTTATTTAATGCGACAGCTCCATTGTTTTTGTAAAGAAACAATTGATTTTTTCTTCTGAATAGAGTATAGTAATACACTAGTGCAATTATAAAACGAACTTTTTTATTATGGAGATAATAATTATGTACAAATTATTGAAAAGAGAAGGAAATGCCAAACGTGGAGAATTTCATACAGTGCATGGAGTGGTACAAACTCCCGTATTTATGAATGTAGGAACTGTCGCCGCTATCAAAGGTGCCGTATCGACAGAGGATTTGGAGAAAATCGGCACACAGATAGAGCTTTCCAATACCTATCATCTGCACGTAAGACCCGGAGATAAAATTATAAAAAATCTGGGCGGGCTTCACCGCTTTATGTCATGGAACAGGCCGATACTCACTGATTCAGGTGGTTTTCAGGTGTTTTCACTGGCAGGTTTAAGAAAAATAAAAGAAGAAGGTGTCTATTTTAATTCTCATATTGACGGGCGAAAGATATTTATGGGTCCGGAAGAGAGTATGCAGATTCAGTCAAATCTTGCTTCTACAATCGCCATGGCGTTTGACGAATGTCCGCCGCATCCGGCCACAAGGGAGTATATGCAGGCTTCGGTAGACAGAACAACCAGATGGCTTCAGCGTTGCAAGAACGAGATGAAACGACTGAACGATATGCCGGATACCATTAATAAAAGTCAACTTCTTTTTGCAATCAATCAGGGCGGAACCTTTGCGGATATCCGAATCGAACATGCAAAGGTAATTACAGAAATGGACCTTGACGGCTATGCGCTTGGCGGGCTGGCAGTAGGAGAATCCCACGAAGAGATGTATCATATTATAGAAGAAACTACACCATATCTGCCTGTAAACAAGCCTGTTTATCTGATGGGTGTTGGAACTCCGGCCAATATTCTGGAAGCCGTAGAACGCGGTGTAGATTTTTTTGACTGCGTTTATCCATCAAGAAATGGCCGCCATGGACATGTTTATACAAATAAGGGAAAGTTAAATTTATTTAATGCAAAATATGAGCTGGATGACCGGCCAATAGAGGAAAACTGCAATTGTCCGGCATGTCAGAGATACAGCAGAGCATATATCCGGCATTTGCTGAAAGCAAAAGAAATGCTTGGAATGAGATTCTGTGTATTGCATAATTTGTATTTTTATAATAAAATGATGGAAGAAATCAGGCAGGCATTGGATGAAGGCAGATACGCCGAATATAAAAAGGCAAAGCTTGCAGGATTTGAAGAAAATAATAAAGAATAAATGTCACAAAAGTGACAGAATGGAGGAAACATGACATCAATTTTAGCAACAGGAGGCTCGGCAGCAGGAAGTCTTATAGGAATCGTGGTATATATTGCAATTTTTGGTGTAGCTATTTATTTTTTAATGGTAAAGCCACAGAAGAAAGAACAGCAGAAAATGGCCGCACTGCAGAATTCAGTAGAGGCAGGTGACAGCGTGCTGACAACATCGGGCTTTTACGGTGTGGTAATTGGCGTGGAAGATGATACGATTATTGTAGAATTTGGAAATAACAAGAACTGTCGTATTCCAATGAAAAAAGCAGCGATTCAGGAAATTGAAAAAGCAAAACAGGAACTTTAAAAAAAATAACATTTTAAAAAATATCATTTAAAACTTTTGCACTTGTGAAATTCGTCGGTTATACTATTAAGAAAACCCAGGAGGAAACCGATGTCAAGAAAAGGAACCAATGTATACAAGCGCAAGGATGGCAGATGGGAGGGGCGTTATGTCAAAGGGTATGATATTTCGGGGAAAAGAGTTTTGGGATTTGTTTATGGAAAAACATATAAGGAAGCACTGGAAAAAAAGAACAAGGCACAGGCAGAATGTAAAAAGTTCCCTTTTTCCAGTGAGGACATGCTGTTTGTAGAGGCAGCAAAACAATGGTATCAAAAAGAAGAAATAGGTTTAAAGCCAAGCAGTCTGATGAAATATCAAAGAATTCTCGATTCACATATCCTGCCATTTTTTGGAAGATATAAGTGCAGTCAAATCAATTCAGAGCTGGTGAATCAGTATATCCTGAAAAAATCCGTAGAGGGTAATTTAAAGACAAGTGAGGGCCTGTCTTCCAGTACCATACGTGATATTGTGAGAATTATCCGCACGATTGCAAATTACGTGGAAGAAATGACAGGTCTGCATATGAATATTCATCATATTACTTTGCCGAAAATAAAAAAGCAGCCTCGAAGGGTCTTTACACAGGAAGATATAAAAAAGCTGATTCTGGCGCTTGATGAAGAATGTGACAAAGACTTAAGATGTGTGGGAATATTACTTTGTATGTATACAGGTCTGCGAATTGGAGAACTGTGTGCTCTGAAATGGTCGGATATTAATCTGGAGAAGGAAACACTTTACATTACAAAAACCATGCAGCGAATAGAAAGCAGTACAAAAAAAATTCGAAAAACCTGCGTGATAGAGGGTGAACCAAAAACCTGTTCTTCTAGGCGGATAATTCCACTGCCCTCTGTACTGGTTCAGAGTTTGAAAACATATAAGGCCGACTATGAAGAAGATGCATATTTATTAAGCGGTTCAGTAAAAAAGTACGTGGAACCTAGAAATTTTCAGTATTTTTTTAAAAGTTTTCAGGAAAAAAACGGAATTAAACCCTTAAACTGTCATGCACTTCGTCACACATTTGCGACAATGGGAGTTGCATCAGGAATTGATATTAAATCTTTAAGTGAAATATTGGGGCATTCCAATGTAAATATTACACTGAATTATTATGTACATAGCTCAATGGAGCAGAAGAAAAAGCAGATAGAACTTTTGAAATATTCATAAAAAAACAGAAGAGACGGACTGCTGCATTATAGTTTTTCACTTAATGCAGCAGTCTGTCCTGTGTTATCAGTTTCCTGTTATCAGTTTCCCGTTATAAGTTCCCTGTTATAAGTTGTGAAATTTACACAAGGCATAATTGAGTTTAAATTACTTTATGTAAAATAATTTAAAAAATTGATTGACATTTTACAAAAATCTGATAGAATTATACATTGTTGAGACAAGAGCAGTTTCATTCAGAAAATATAAAACTATTTCGGTGCGTGGCTCAGCTTGGTAGAGCGCTGCGTTCGGGACGCAGAGGTCGCAAGTTCAAATCTTGTCGCACCGATTTTTGATTTTACAGGAAATTTATAGTATCTCAGACATTGATTTTAAAAGTCCACAGCTTCGGACTTTTTTGTTTTTTATTAGGAAATAACCTCGTATTTTACAGCAGATTATCACGGCTGTATCATTTAAAAAATATGACATACTACTTGACACAATGAATAAAAAAGTATAAAATTAATATGTTGTATTGTACAATGAAAACTAAATAAGGAGGTGCTCCTGTGACTAATATTATAATTGCTGTTGTGATAACAATTGTTGTAACTGCTATTATTGTCTGGTTTGCTGCTATTACATATTATAAAAAAGGCGTTGAAGCTAAAATAGGTAGTGCAGAGGCTAGGTCAAACGAAATCATAGATGAAGCATTAAAAACAGCTGAGACAAAGAAAAGAGAAGCTCTTTTAGAGGCTAAAGAAGAGTCTTTAAAAACAAAAAATGAATTGGAAAGAGAAACGAAAGAAAGAAGAACGGAATTACAGCGCTATGAAAAGAGAGTATTATCAAAAGAGGAAGCTGTTGATAAGAAATCTGATATGCTGGAAAAGAAAGAAAGTGCTCTTGCAGCGAAAGAGGAACAGTTGACAAAAAGAAGAACTGAGGTGGAAAATCTCGGTACGCAGCGAATGAAGGAACTGGAAAGAATTTCAGGACTTACCTCCGAACAGGCGAAGGATTTACTGCTGAAAACTGTGGAAGATGATGTCAAGCTTGATACTGCAAAGCTGATTAAAGAGTTGGAAACAAGAGCAAAGGAAGAAGCTTCAAAGAAGGCCAAGGAATATGTTGTTACAGCGATTCAAAAATGTGCTGCTGACCATGTATCAGAAACCACAATTTCTGTTGTACAGCTTCCAAATGATGAGATGAAGGGACGTATTATTGGACGAGAAGGAAGAAATATACGAACTCTGGAAACATTGACCGGTGTGGACCTTATTATTGATGATACCCCTGAAGCTGTCATTCTTTCAAGCTTTGACCCAATCAGAAGAGAGATTGCAAGAATTGCTCTTGAGAAGCTGATTGTAGACGGACGTATTCACCCTGCCAGAATCGAAGAGATGGTAGAAAAGGCTCAGAAAGAAGTGGAAGTCATGATGCGCGAAGCTGGAGAGGAAGCAGCGCTTGAGGTTGGTGTTCATGGAATCCATCCTGAATTAATCAAGCTTCTCGGCAAGATGAAGTTTAGGACAAGCTATGGCCAGAACGCATTAAAACATTCAATTGAGGTTGCCCATCTGTCAGGGCTTTTAGCCGGAGAGATAGGCGTTGATATAAGAGTAGCAAAAAGAGCAGGACTGCTTCATGATATTGGAAAGTCCGTAGACCATGAGCAGGAGGGTTCCCATATTCAGATAGGTGTGGACCTTTGTAAAAAGTATAAGGAATCTGCAATCGTAGTGAACGCTGTTGCAGCACATCACGGAGATGTTGCTCCTGAATCACTCATTGCATGTCTGGTACAGGCTGCTGACGCAATATCTGCGGCAAGACCGGGTGCAAGAAGAGAAACTCTGGAAGCATATACAAACAGATTAAAGCAATTGGAAGACATCAGTAATTCTTATAAAGGCGTTGAAAAATCATTTGCGATACAGGCTGGCCGCGAAATAAGGATTATAGTAATGCCAGAGCAGATAAGCGATGCGGATATGGTATTGCTGGCAAGGGATGTTTCAAAACAGATAGAAAATGAACTTGAGTATCCGGGACAAATTAAAGTCAGCGTGGTACGCGAATCAAGATGTGTGGAATATGCAAGATAATTAGGGCTGTATTATCCGATTTAAGGATAAGAGGATTACAAAAATGTAATCCTCTTTTATTTATCCAGTGAATGCAGTCAGATTGTGACTGGTTATATAACAGATGTTGATTATATAACAATTTTAGCTATATAATTATATATTTTCAACATAATATACAATATTATCGCAGAATATTTATGCAAATTGACGAAATATGTCAAAAGATAAAATGTTTGTAATTTTCTAACGACTTTTCAACAAGTTTGATGTATAATAAAACATATATAGATATATTTTTGTAGAACTCTGTAAGAATGTGGAAAGGAGATTTGTATGAAAAACAGAAAAAAGGAGGTCGATAATGTGGGCCGTGATAAGCTCAATACAGCGATTACTTTTATTGTAATCACGGCAGTGATTATACTTACGGCAATGGTTGTTTTGCTGACCATGCTTCAGTATGATTTTGAAAAAGCCGAAGCAAGGTTTTTTGAAGGCTTTACGCTCTCTTCACCGCCAGAACTGTGGGAGAGAGTGCCCGATTTGTATATTTATCCATGGAGTGAGTATCATAAGCACAGTACACGTGAGCTGTCACAGGAACAAAGTGAATTTTTGAAGGCGAAGAGAGTAGCGGAATGCATGGTGGATATGGTGAATTATGATGGGGTTCTTATCAGTAACAAAGAGAGTGCGGTTTCTCTATTGTATGCTGAGGCTCGAAGGTTATTGACAGATGATGACAAAGAGTATTATGTGTGGAATAAGATTCAGATTGAAGGGGTGTATCTGTTTGGAATGGTAAATATGGAAGGAGAAATTTTTTCGTTTCATTATGTGACAGATATGGAGTGTGATGAGGAAGAGGCGATTCAGTATGTGAAAGATAGCTTTGAGGGTAGACAAGAAGCATACGAATTTAATGATGAACTTATTGCTTTTTCAAATAATAGAAATCTTTATATGACAACCATAAGTGAAAAATTAGAGGAATATGAAAATTTGGATACATCAATATTTTATCAGAACATAAATTTAAGAAAAAAGCCTACCATCAATGAAGAAAATGGGACTGCTATATTAATATATATATCAGAAACAAAAGAGGATTATTTTGTTTTCCTTTATTTGGATTGTAAAACTAAAAAAATTAGCGGATATCATTTGATGTTGTACTAAATATATAAAAAATTTTCACATAATTTAAAAAGAGTAGCCAAAACAGTTATAAAAAATAAGATGTTATTTAAATACTATGGAATACATGACACTAAAGAGAAGAATATTCTTCTCTTTAGCTGTTTTTCATTATATTACTTTTAAAATATATATAAAAAATTATAATATATATAGTGCTTTACGTATTATTGTATTCATATAATATAATTCTTATTAATTATTATAATTAATATTTAATAATAATATTTTCAATTAACAAGGAAAGGAAAATGAAGATGAAAATAAAGAAACATATTTCTAAAGCCATTATACTATTAACAATTTTAATGATGTTTTATACTGTTCCAGTATCAGCATCAAATTATAAAGATACAGTATTTGAATTTTATTTTAAGACTGCTGCTGGTGGAACTACTTCTACTGAATTACGTGAAAAACAGGATGATTCTTCAGCATATATGAAATGTGAAAAAACCGTATTTCCATATACAGCTTATGTAGTCGCATCACAAAGTGTATATGATGAATATTATAACGCCTCTGGCGGACATATATATACATTTGACACAGGCACAGTATACAAAATGATTAACTACGTATACGAAAATCATTATAAATACGCTGCCATTTATGCCAAAAGAGTTTACTCCTACAACTATGCCGCTAATGGCCTGTGGAGTCCTGACAGCATATAAAAAATGAAACCATATATCTGACATTTTATGAAGCACAGTATCAGAAGGAAATGAATTTTTTGTTCAGGACCCTATGAAAACGCCGGCACTTAGTTTTCAGCGCTTTGACCAAAGGGAGAAGCGTTGAGAACTTAGTGTCCGCTGCGTTTGAATGGAGCGAGAGCGAGTCCAGAACAAAAGGTTCATTTCCTTCTAATACGTCATTTATATCATTTATATCACTTACATCACTCCCTCACCAACCTCCTCCCGCTTCCCTCCAAAAAATTTTTTCACAATCCCCTAGACAATATCCCTTCTTTGTATTATAATGTACCAAGTGTGTCTGCCGACTGTGCACTAAAGTACTTGTATCACGGACACCACCCGCAGACATGATTTATACAATAACTTTTATTGAACAAAGAAAGGATGATTAAAAATGTCATTAACACTATCAAGAAAAGCTCAGGCCGTAAAACCATCTTCCACACTGGCAATTACAGCCAAAGCAAAAGAATTAAAGGCACAGGGAATTGATGTTGTAGGCTTTGGAGCCGGAGAACCGGATTTTGACACTCCTGAAAATATCTGTGATGCCGCTGTTTCAGCAATCAAAAATGGCTTTACAAAGTATACCCCTGCATCCGGAACCAACGAATTAAAACAGGCTGTTTGTGATAAATTTCAAAAATTCAACAACCTTCATTATACACCAGACCAGATTGTCATCAGCAATGGCGGAAAACATTCCTTAACAAATGTTTTTCAGGCAATTTTAAATCCGGGAGACGAAGTAATTATCCCATCTCCATATTGGCTGAGTTACCCTGAAATCGTTATGCTTGCAGACGGCGAACCAGTATTTGTGAGAGGCGAACAGGAAAATGGATATAAAGTAACCGTAGAGCAGCTTCAGGCCGCTACTACCGAAAAGACCAAGGCTCTTATTTTAAATTCTCCAAGCAATCCTACCGGTATGATTTATTCTGAGGAGGAGCTTTCAGCCATCGCAGATTACGTAATAAAGAACGATATTTATGTAGTAGCTGATGAGATGTATGAGTATCTTGTATATGATGGAAACCGTCATGTAAGCATCGCATCTTTAAATGAAGAAATCTATAAAAGAACCATTACTGTCAGCGGTCTTGCAAAAACTTATGCTATGACAGGCTGGAGAATCGGTTATACAGGTTCCAGTGTGGAAATTGCAAAGCTGATGTCCGGAATACAGAGCCACCAGACTTCAAACCCGAACTCAATTGCTCAGAAGGCGGCTGTGGAAGCGCTGACAGGGGACCAGTCCGCTATGGAAATGATGGTGCATGAGTTTGATTTAAGAAGAAAGTATATGTATGAGAAGATTTCCAGTATGCATCATATTTCAGCAAAAGAGCCTTACGGTGCATTTTATGTATTTGCAGATATCAGCAAAACACTGGAGATGTCTTATAAGGGAAAGAAGATTGAAACCTCTGCGGAATTTGCAAGGATTTTGATAGAGGAGTATAATGTGGCAATTGTTCCATGTACTGATTTTGGATATGATGACCATATCAGATTGTCTTACGCCATTTCTATACAGCAGATTGAGGAAGGACTTTCCAGAATTGAAAAGTTCCTGATTGAATTAAAATAGATAGAATTGGTTGAAATTTTAGTAGATATTTTATAAATTTTATGGTAAAGTCAGATGTGAAAAAGTACATCTGACTTTCAGTTTGCGCAGTTCATACAAGACAGGCTGCATGGCTGAAACAGTTAACACAGTGAGAGGAAAGGAAAATACAAATGGCAAAAATAGGATTTATCGGAATGGGCAATATGGGGTATTCCATGTTAAAGGGAGTGCTGAAGGTATTTGATAAAGATGATATATTATTTACAAGAAAAAATGACATTTTTGGAAGAAAGCTTGCTGAGGAAACAGGACTTCATTATGTGGAGAGCAACGCTGAGCTTGCAAACAATGTAAAGTATCTGATTCTGGCAGTAAAGCCGCAGGTATATGACCAGGTTATTAAAAATATTGAAAATGTTATTACAAAGGAGCATGTAATTATTTCTCTGGCTCCGGGAATTTCGATTGAATATCTGACCAATAAGCTTGGGTATGATTCAAGAGTGGTGCGTGCCATGCCAAATACTCCCGCACTGCTTGGTGAGGGAATGACAGGAGTGAGTTTTGACGCATCGCTGTTTTCTTTCAGTGAAAAGGAAATGATTGAAAAAATCTTTAAATCCTTTGGAAAATATGCAGTAGTAGAAGAAAAACTGATGAGCGCTGTCACCTGTGCGGTGGGAAGTTCGCCTGCATATGTATATATGTTTATTGAATCACTGGCTGACAGCGTAGTAAAATACGGTATTCCACGACAGTCTGCTCTGGAAATGGCGGCGCAGACAGTTCTGGGAGCGGCCAAAATGGTGCTGGAAACCAAAAAGCATCCGGCAGAATTAAAGGATGCTGTCTGTTCACCGGGAGGAACGACAATTGCCGGCGTGGCAGCATTGGAGGAATATGGATTTCGAAACAGTATTATAAAAGCAACGGATGCATGTTATGAGAAAGCAGAAAATATCAAATAAAAATATTCAATTATCAGGAGGCAGAAATGGAACCATTAAAAAGAATCGGAAGAGAAGTTATTAAAAAATGTCATATTTTCGACCTGTGTGAAGATACTGTCGAACGGCCGGATGGAAAAACAGAGCAGTATGATTTTATTAAACATAAGGGAGCGGCTGCGGTTGTCCCAGTAACAGCAGATGGAAAAATACTGATGGTAAAGCAGTATAGAAACGCTTTGGACAGATTTACGCTCGAAATTCCGGCAGGAGGAAGAAACAGCGTCGATGAGCCGACGATTGTGTGTGCGGCAAGAGAGCTTGAGGAAGAAACCGGATATAAATCAGACCATCTGGAACAGCTTTTAAGTATTCGGACAACAGTTGCCTTCTGTAATGAGCTGATAGATATCTATGTAGCGACAGACCTTGTAAAAACAAAGCAGCATTTAGATGAGGGAGAGTATGTAGATGTTTATGAATATGATATTGAAGAGCTTGTAAAAATGGTTTCTGATTTTACCATTCAGGATGCAAAAACAGTAGCAGCTATTATGACGTATTATACAAAATATATATTGAAAAAGTAGGATTCAGGCATATTTTTTCGTTCCTTTCATATAGATAATATGAAATACCTCTGAAAGGAAGGAAAGAATATGCTGAAAAACATTACCTACATAAGCGCGGCTGCGCCAAAAAAGAAAAAAACGGAAGAGAAGCCACTAAAGGCAGTAAAGAGAAATTCTACAAGGAATGTTCCTGCAAGGCCGTTTGCTGTAACTAGTTCTGCCCGTATTGTAAATACTGTGGGACTTTTGGCGGTTTTTATTATAGGAGTAGTGGCAGGAACCCTGTTTATCAATATTTTCTGTGGCGACGAATACGATAAGTTTGGTATTTACAGCAAATATTTTATTGAGAAATTTCATGAGTCTGATGTGGAGAAAAAGGAGCTTTTTTTGTATTCATTCTGGAACAGAAGCAAGGAGATTCTTTTTCTGCTGGTATTGAGTTTTACTTCTTTTGGCAAAATCGTTGCAGAGCTGTTTCTTGCCTATAAGGGGCTGACAGTCGGAATTTTAATCAGTGTATATGTGCTTCAGTATGGAGCGGGAGGGCTTTTGCTGTATGGTACATCTATTTTTCCGCACTATATTGCCTATGTACTGATGGTTATGATGCTGGTCAGTTTCAGCAAGGAGATTTATCACTGTATTCAGGGGTATAGAGAAGATACACATGTGCAGCTTCGGGAGGCAATACGGATGATTTTAAAGGCGAAACTTATGCCTTATTTGAAATGTCTTTTTATTATTTTGATTTTAAATGTACTGGCTTCTTATCTGGAAACCTTTGTGAATCTGGGTATTATGAAAAATATATTAAAATAGTTTATACAGGAGAAAAATTATGGTGGATGTAGTAAAGACGGGATTTTATCATTTTGTACTCACATTGTCAGAGCCTGTGACTAAGAAAATAATCTGGGACAGATATTTTGGGATAAAGGCAGAATCAGGCAGGATTCCGGCGATGAAAAAAGGAACGGCAGAATTTGCCGCAATCTGCCTTTTGCGGGAGTATGCCGGAATTATACCGGACGAAAAGCTGGCGGGACATTGTGATTATATTTTTTATCAAGTATTTCAGTATACGCCTTTGGAGGAGATTCGTTCTACCATGAAGCAGGTATTGGAAAAGCTTGCATGCAGTGTTTCTTTTGGAGAGTATATCCGAACGACGGATTACCTGAAAAAAACATATGGGAAATGGCTTTCCAATATGGAATTTTGCAGAGGCAGAGAAGGATTTTCTTATGAAGAGGCATATGATAAATATAAAAATGTTACGGTGCCCATGCTCAGCGGATGGGAAGATGTCCAGAAAAATGCGGAAGCGGCAGGACTATGTCTTTCTGTTATGCAGCCGCAGACTTCTTTAAACCCTGAAACAGAGCGTTTTTTTGAAAATCAGCAGCTTGAGGCACAGAAAAATTTTGAAAACTTTGATGAGTTTGACGAAGACAGGCTTTATCACGCCTATCGCGAGCTTGAAGTGATTCCGTTTAAAACGGTATATGTACAAAATCTGGCTGCCGCTATGGAAAAAAAGCTTGACAGAATGAGGCGTCAGGAATGGAAAGAGCTTCTTGAGAGCTTTAAGGAGCGCGTTTCGGATAAGCCTTTGGATGGCAGAATCCTATTTGGAGACGATGAATTTAAGGTAAAGCAGGTTACAGATTCATTTGTAAATTCGGGAAAGTTTGAGTATGTAATGCTTATAAATGATACTTCAAGACGTTTAAACGGAAAAGAGGGCGTGGCAGTAACCACCAAGAATTTATATTATAAGGGAATGTTTGAAAGCGGAGAAATACCAGTGGAGGATATTTCTCATTTTGAGATTTCAGGAGGGCTGTTTTCGCAGGGCTTGACAGTTCATACAAACAATGGAAAGAAATATTCAATGCCCTGTGATGTAGGGGAAAAGGAGTATTATAAATATCTGAAAGTACTGGAAGAGCTGATAAATGTACTGAGAGGAGAAAAAAATTTTTTATTGTGACAGGGATGGCAGTAGGGCTTCCAGATATGGGAGTCTTTCTTTTTTCACAGGAAAATACTTTGCAGGCATATTTCTGCTGGCTAGTAAAATATGAAGGAATATATGTTTGGAAAAAACTACTTGAATAAATAGCTGTTTGATAGTAAAATAATACAATATAAAAGTAAGTCAGGAGGTGTCAGCGTTGGCGCAGAATGCAAAATCCGCCGCGAAGGTAGCGCAGAAAAGAAGTATATCAAAAGGAAATATGCAAAAAGGAAATATAAAAAAAGGCAGAACGGCAAAAAAAGAAGCTTCTTCTGTTTATGAGGATAAATATGTTTTGACGGAAAAGGATATAAAGATTCGGGGAGAGATAAAACTTCTGCTTGCTCTTGGTCTTACTTTTCTTTTAATGCTCAGTAATTTCGGACTGCTTCCGCCTGTGGGAAGCTATATCAGCTATTTTATGTTTGGCATGACAGGTGTAATAGCATATATTCTGCCAGTGCTTATTTTTGTGGCTGCTGCCTTTCTTATTTCAAACAGAAAAAATAAAAAGGCACTCCATAAATTTTTTGCTGTTCTGGCATTGACGATTTTTCTGATTTCTCTGATACAGCTTATTTTTATGGGGTATCATGCAGATAATACGGGCTTTTATTACTATTTTTACTGCGGAGAAAATAAATGTGGAGGCGGATTTATCGGTGCACTGTTTATCGGGCTGCTTTGTAAAATTGTCGGAGTAGTCGGCACTTATATTCTGCTGTTTATTTTTATTATTATTTCCTGTGTGATTGTTACAGAGCGTTCTTTTATCGGAGGAGTAAAAAAAGGAAGCAGAAAGGTATATCATACTGCCAGAGAGGATGTATCAAGAATCAGAGAAAACTCAAAGGAACATGCCAGAGAAAAGCAGTATCAGAAAAACAGACGGATTCACAAGGTTGCAAAGGGAGTAAATCTGAATAAAATCGAAGACCCTGACAAAACAGTAGAAGGGATGCATGAAATTAACGAGGAAACTTTAAAGCAGGCATTTACAGAAGAAGAGGCGTTAAGCATTATACAGGCAGGAGCAAAGAAAAAGAAAAAACCTGTATCACAAAGGCCGACAATGATAGATATTATTACAGATACAGAAAAGGATAAAAATCTTGAAGAAATTAAAGACGAGAGTGAAGATACACAAATAAAAGGAGAGAAAATAAAAGAAGAAAACGAATTCAGTGACGAGGGACAGATTGCATATTCTGCTCAGGAAGAGCCAAGAGGAAGTTATGAAACCTATCAGGAGAATGAAAAGAAAGAGATACCAAAAAGTTTCCGCACAAATGTTACAGCTTCCTTTATAAAATCTGTGGAAGATATCTCGGTAGAAAAAGAAGAAAAAGAGGAGCTTGTTTATATAGATAAAGACGGAAATTATAAGGCAAAGGAAAGAATACAGGTCAGCGAAAGTGCAAAGGCAGTAATGAGCAGACCGGCATTCGGAATGACCGGCATATATGGAGCAGGGACAATGGCAGGAATTTCTCCGGCCAAAATATCCAGCCAGCCAAAGTCTGACAGCTATACAGAAATGGAGCTTTCTGAAACAGAAGAGCAATATGCAGAAATAGAACAGTTTAGCAAAGAAGAGCAGGCTGGAAAGACGGAGCGTTTTGAAACAGGAGCGGGAAGGAATGAATCGGCTCTTGGACCTGACGGTGCCGTAGAAATCGCCAGAGCAGATGTGGAAAACAGTATCTTTGAGGCGGAGGCTGTACAGCCAGTAAAAAAATCGAAAAATTATGTACTGCCAAGAACAAATCTTTTAAATAAAAACCAAAACAGCAATAATAATATCAATGAAGAAGAACTTGGAGAAACTGCGGATAAGCTGGAACAGATTCTTCAAAATTTCGGAGTAAAGGCGAAGGTGACGGAATTTCACAAGGGGCCTTCGGTTACGCGGTATGAAATTCAGCCGGAGATAGGAATCCGTTTAAATAAAATCACAACGCTTGCTGATGATATCAAACTGAATTTGGCAGCAACGGATATCCGTATTGAGCCAATACCGGGCAAATCAACAATTGGTATAGAAGTGCCTAACAAGGTGAGGGATACAGTGACAATTCGTGAACTGATAGAATCAAAAGAGCTGATTGGACATAAATCCAAGATTGCCTTTGCAGCCGGAAAGGATATTGCGGGGCAGGTAGTAGTGACGGATATTGCAAAGATGCCTCATTTTCTGATTGCGGGAACTACCGGTTCCGGAAAATCTGTATTTACAAATTCTATTATTATGAGTATACTGTTTAGAGCGAAGCCTGATGAAGTGCGTCTGATTATTGTAGACCCAAAAGTAGTGGAATTTGGGATTTATAACGGAATTCCGCACCTTCTGCAGCCTGTGGTCACAGACCCGAAACTGGCATCAAACACCTTAAAATGGGCGGTAGCGGAGATGCAGGACAGATATAAAAAATTTGCAGAATGTAATGTTCGGGATTTAAAGGGTTATAATGAAAAAATTTCGGGTATGACCGGTGCTGAGGAAGGCCCAAAACTTCTTCCGCAGATTGTAATTGTTATCGACGAGCTGGCAGATTTGATGATGGCTGCAGCAAAGGAGGTTGAGGAATCTATCTGTCGTCTGGCACAGCTTGCAAGAGCAGCGGGGATTCATCTGATTATTGCGACGCAGAGGCCGTCAGTAGACGTTGTTACAGGTCTTATTAAGGCGAATATTCCTTCCCGATGCGCCCTTATGGTATCTTCCGGTGTGGATTCGCGAACTGTTATTGATTCAGTAGGAGCGGAAAAGCTGCTTGGAAACGGCGATATGCTGTTTTATCCGTCTGGCTACGTCAAACCGGTCAGACTGCAGGGAGCCTTTGTCTCTGATGCGGAGGTTCAGAGAGTTGTTGATTTCTGGAGTTCTCAGGCAGATGGAGCCAATTATGACGAAAGTATCTCTGAATATGTAGCAAGTCAGCCGGTGGAGACTTCCGGTTCCGCAAACGCAGCCGAAAACAATGGAAGAGATGAATATTTTATGGATGCAGCGCGCTTTGTGGTAGAAAAGGAGAAAGCTTCTACCAGTATGCTTCAGAGAGTGTTTAAAATCGGCTTTAACCGCGCGGCAAGAATTATTGAACAGTTGGAAGAAGCCGGTATTATAGGAGAGGAAGAAGGCACAAAGCCGCGAAAGGTACTGGTCACACAAATCGAACTCGAAAATCTTATAAAATAGATTGATTGTCAGCAAAAAATGGAGGTATTCATGAAAACAGATATTGAAATTGCACAGGAAGCAACCATGCTTCCAATTCAGAAAATAGCAGAGCAGCTTGGAATACAGGAAAACGACATAGAGCTTTATGGAAAATATAAGGCAAAGATATCAGATGACTATTATCGTCGTGTCAGCCGCAACAAAGACGGAAAATTAATCCTTGTAACAGCGATTAATCCCACTCCGGCAGGGGAGGGAAAGACAACAGTCAGTGTAGGGCTTGGGCAGGCGTTTGGAAAACTTGGAAAAAAAGCCGTTATTGCGCTTAGAGAGCCGTCTCTGGGTCCATGCTTTGGCATAAAGGGCGGAGCCGCAGGAGGCGGTTATGCGCAGGTAGTTCCTATGGAAGATTTAAACCTTCATTTTACAGGAGATTTACATGCTGTTACTTCTGCAAATAATCTTCTTGCCGCTCTTCTGGATAACCATATTCAGCAGGGAAATGCATTAAATATAGATACCAGACAGATAATATGGAAAAGATGTCTGGATATGAATGACAGAGTGCTTCGAAATATTGTGGTGGGTATTGGCTCTAAGGCAGACGGCGTGGTACGCGAGGACCATTTTGTAATTACAGTGGCATCAGAGATTATGGCGATTCTCTGTCTGGCTGAAGATATGGAGGATTTGAAAGAAAAGCTTGGAAATATTATTGTTGCTTATAATTACAATGGAGAACCGGTAACTGCAAAAGAATTGGAAGCGGTGGGGGCAATGGCGGCACTTTTAAAGGATGCGATTAATCCAAATCTGATTCAGACGCTGGAACATACGCCGGCACTGATACATGGTGGTCCGTTTGCCAATATTGCGCATGGCTGTAATTCAGTAAGAGCCACAAGGGCAGCGTTAAAAACTGCCGACTATGTGGTGACAGAAGCAGGATTCGGCGCAGATTTGGGCGCGGAGAAATTTTTTGATATTAAATGCAGAAAGGCGGGATTAAAGCCTGATGCCGCAGTGCTTGTTGCGACTGTTCGTGCATTAAAGTACAATGGAGGAGTGGCAAAGGCGGATTTGTCAGAGCCAGATGTCGAAGCTTTGAAACGGGGAATTGTCAATCTGGAAAAGCATATTGAGAATCTGCAGCTTTATGGAATTCCGGTAGTGGTAACATTGAATTCCTTTGCCACAGATACCGAGGAGGAAATTTTGTTTGTGAAAAAGTTCTGCGAGACTCGAAACTGTGATTTCGAAATCTGCGAGGTATGGGAGAAAGGCGGAGAGGGCGGAATCGCTCTTGCAAACAAAGTAATTGCAGCAGCAGAGAGCGAAAAGAGTGAATTTACTCTGCTT
This sequence comes from uncultured Lachnospiraceae bacterium, assembly GCA_910577835.1. Classification (GTDB taxonomy): domain Bacteria; phylum Bacillota; class Clostridia; order Lachnospirales; family Lachnospiraceae; genus CAG-303. The sequence goes on from CAJTOU010000025.1 coordinate 28,012, forward strand.
TATCCTGATGAACTGCCACTGGAAGAAAAGATTCATAAAATCGCTGTTGAAATCTATGGAGCCGACGGTGTTGTTTATACACAGGCAGCAAAATCGGCACTTCAAAAAATCAGCAGAATGGGATATGGTCATCTTCCGATATGTATGGCAAAAACGCAGTATTCATTTTCAGATGATGATACGAAGCTTGGCAGACCGACGGGATTTGATATTCATATCAGAGAGGTTTATTTAAACGCTGGAGCTGGTTTTGTAGTGGCAGTAACAGGAACTGTTATGACCATGCCGGGACTTCCGAAAAAACCGGCGGCAAATAATATAGATGTAGATGAAAATGGAGTTATTACAGGATTGTTTTAGAAATAAGATTAGGAGGAAGCTTGAAGATGACACTGGTGATTGACGGAAAGAAGATTTCGCAGGAGATAAAGGATGAGATAAAGGAAAAGGTGGCAGAACTGAAGGAAAAAGGAACATCAATATGCCTTGCAGTGATTCAGGTAGGAAATGACCCTGCTTCAACAGTTTATGTAGGAAATAAGAAAAAGGCGTGTGATTATACAGGCATCGAATCCGTTTCTGTGGAGCTTCCGGAAAATACCACAGAAGAGGAGCTTTTGGATATTATTGATAAAATGAATCAGGACTCTCATATTAATGGGATTCTGGTACAGCTTCCGCTGCCGGAGCATATTGATGAAAATAAAGTTATTGAAGCAATTTCTCCTCTTAAAGATGTAGACGGATTTCATCCAATGAATGTAGGGGCATTGTCCACAGGAAAAAAAGGTTTTCTTTCCTGTACTCCATATGGCGTAATTCAGCTTTTAAAGAGAAGTAATATTGAAATAGACGGAAAGCATTGTGTGATTATCGGAAGAAGCAATATTGTCGGAAAACCGATGGCACAGCTTCTGCTTCGGGAAAACGCCACTGTGACAATTGTTCATTCTCATACGAAAAATATGAGAGAAATCACAAAACAGGCGGATATTTTAGTGGTGGCCATAGGAAGACCAAAGTTTATTAAAAAAGAGGATATCAAAGAAGGTGCTGTGGTGATCGATGTGGGAATTAACAGAGATGAAAACAATAAACTTTGCGGCGATGTTGATTATACAGATGTTTTTGAAAAAGCGGGAGCGATTACGCCCGTTCCGGGTGGAGTCGGCCCTATGACTATTGCCATGCTGATGATGAATTGTCTGGAGGCAGTACTTTGATTTTTGCAGATATCATTGTGGATATTTCCCATGAGGATTTGGACAGAAGCTTCCAATATATTATTCCAAAAGAGCTGGAAGAAAAAATATATGTGGGTGTGCTGGTGAAAATTCCCTTTGGCAGAGGAAACCGGATAATAAGCGGTTATGTCGTAGGGATTACAAAAAAGCCTGCATGGGAAATTTCCAAAATGAAAAAGATTCTTGAAATCGAGGAGCAAAAGGTTCCGGTGGAAACCGAGTTAATCGCTCTGGCGGGATTTATCAGAGAAAATTACGGGGCAACCATGAATCAGGCCTTAAAAACGGTGATTCCAGTCCGGCAGAAAACAAAGGCAGTTGAAAATAAAATGATTCTGCTGGCAGAAGATTATAAAGACAGTGAAAAGTTTTCAGAGCTTCTTGCTTTGTGTGAAAAAAAGCACGCTCTGGCAAGACTTCGGCTGTTAAAGGAATTTCTTCAGAAAAAGGAGCTGGATTATTCCTATGTGGTCAATATACTGAAGGTTTCTGCTGCCTCTGTAAAAGAACTGGAAAAGCAGGGTGTGATAAAGGTGGACCGACAGACTGTCTATCGAAATCCACTCACTTTTCTGGAAGATTTTGACAGGCAGCCGGCGGTGGAAACAGAATTGGAATTAAATGAAGAACAGAAAAAAATTGTAGAAGATATCGGTAAAAGTGAGAAAAGAGTACATCTGATTTACGGAATTACTGGAAGTGGGAAGACCAGAGTTTATATTGAGCTGATTAAGGAAACAATAAGAGCAGGAAAACAGGCAATTGTCATGATTCCGGAGATTTCTCTGACCTATCAGACAGTGAAAAGATTTTCTGATGTCTTTGGCAGCAGAGTTTCGATTATTAATTCAAAACTTTCTGCTGGAGAGCGATACGACCAGTTTGAGCGGGCAAAAAAGGGAGAAATTGATATTATGATTGGTCCCCGTTCTGCACTGTTCACACCATTTTCAAAAACAGGTATTATAATTATAGATGAGGAGCATGAAAGCTCTTATAAAAGTGAGACAGTTCCGAAATACCATGCAAGAGAAACAGCGGTTTACCGCGCCAAACTGTGCGGTGCAAAGCTGGTTTTAGGCTCTGCAACTCCTTCTGTTGCAGCTTATTATCGGGCGCTTCAAGGGGAATATGTTCTGCATAAACTGGAAAAAAGGGCTGCCGGTCAAATTGCGAAGGTATCTGTTGTAGATTTGCGCAGGGAGCTGTCAGAGGGCAATAAAACGATTTTCAGCAGAAGGCTGAACAATCTGATTCTTGACAGGCTGGAAAAAAAAGAGCAGATTATGCTTTTTATCAATCGGAGAGGCTATGCAGGATTTGTAAGCTGCAGAAGTTGTGGCGAAGCGATAAAGTGTCCGCACTGCGACGTCAGTCTGACATATCATTCAAAGAAAAACAGCATAAAGGAAAACAGCATAAAGGAAAATAGCATAAAGGAAAATAGCATAAAGGAAAATAGTACAGAAGGAAATTTGATTTGTCATTACTGCGGCTATACGCTTCCTATGCCAAAATATTGTCCAAACTGCGCTTCTCCCTATATTGCAGGGTTTGGAACTGGTACACAGAAGGTAGAGGAACAGGTAAAAAAATATTACCCCAATGCCAGAGTGCTTCGGATGGATACAGATACTACCTCTACAAAGGGCGGACATGAAAGAATTATCAGGGCTTTTGCAGAGCATAAGGCAGATATTTTAATCGGCACACAGATGATTGTAAAAGGGCATGATTTTCCTCTGGTAACGCTGGTAGGTATTATAGCCGCTGATTTATCTCTGTATGCACCGGATTATCGGGCCTCGGAACGGACTTTTCAGCTTTTGACACAGGCGGAGGGAAGAGCGGGAAGGCATGAAAGATATGGAGAGGCCGTGATTCAGACCTACCAGCCTGAAAATGCCAGCATTGTTTCGGCAGCAGCGCAGAATTATGAACAGTTTTATGAAAAGGAAATTTTATACAGAACCATAATGGAATATCCGCCGGTTATACATATGATGGCAATTCTGATTACCTCAAAGAAGGAAGAGGATGGAGCGATTTTATGTGAAAAAATCAAAAAGATAATTGAGGAAGAAAAAGAGTCTTATCGAATTGTAGGACCAGCGCAGGCAAATATTTTTAAAATTAAGGATATTTACCGCCGAGTGATTTATATTAAACATGCACAGAAGGAAAAAATTATTTCTTTGAAAAATACGATAGAAGAAAAGATAAAGGCGGAAGTAAAACTGAGGAAGGCGGATATTTTATTTGATTTAAATCCAATGAATGGATATTAGGAAAGGGAAATATATAAATAGGAAACTATATAAAAAGGAAACCATATTGAGAAAGGAATAAGGAAATGGCTTTAAGAAAGATTAGAACGATGGGAGATTCAATATTGACAAAGGTGTGCAAACCGGTAAAAGAGAATACGCCTAAAATTCAGATATTGATTGATGATATGTTTGATACAATGTATGAGGCATATGGAGTAGGTCTTGCTGCTCCGCAGGTGGGAATTTTAAAACGTCTGGTGGTAATTGATACGGAGGATAATCCGATTGTGCTGATTAATCCTGAAATTCTGGAAGTGTCTGGAGAACAGACCGGAGATGAAGGGTGCTTAAGTGTTCCGGGAAAGGTCGGTGTTGTCACCAGACCAAATTATGTAAAGGTAAAGGCGCTGGACCGTGATTTTAATGAAATTATTGTAGAGGGAGAAGAGCTTTTGGCAAGGGCAATCTGCCATGAATGTGAGCATCTCGACGGTCATCTGTATGTGGAAAGGGTGGAAGGAGAGCTTCGTGACTCTTCGGATGAGGAGGCGTGATATGAAAATTATCTTTATGGGAACGCCTGAGTTTGCGGCATATATTATGGAAGCTGTCGCAAACGCCGGACATGATATTGCGCTGGCTGTGACACAGTGTGATAAGCCAAGAGGAAGAGGAAAAAAAGTACAGTTTTCTCCGGTAAAGGAAAAGGCTGTGGCGCTTGGTATTCCGGTATATCAGCCGGAAAAAATCAAAAAAGAAGAGTGTGTCAGAGAGCTTTTAAAATATGAGCCGGAGATGATTATTGTGGCAGCATATGGACAGATTCTTCCAGAAAGTATTCTTACTATGGCAAAACACGGCTGTATTAATGTGCATGGCTCACTTTTGCCAAAATACAGAGGCGCAGCTCCGATTCAGTGGGCAATTATAGACGGAGAAAAAGAAACCGGAGTCACTACCATGAAAATGGATGCGGGAATAGATACAGGGGATATGATTGATAAGACTGTGGTTTCGATTGCAAAAGAAGAAACCACGCAGACTTTGTATGATAAACTTATGCGAGCGGGAGCATCGCTGCTTCTTGAAACTATGGAGAAGCTTGAAAAGGGAACTGCCGTATTTACAAAGCAGAATGAGGACGACAGTACTTACGCAAAGATATTAAAAAAAGAAATGGGAAATATAGATTTTTCCATGCCTGCCGAAAAAATCGAAAGGCTGATTCGGGGGTTAAATCCTTGGCCGGCTGCATATACTAGCTATCAGGGCAGAACTTTAAAAATCTGGAAGGCGTTTGTGAAGGAAGAACAAGCAGAGGGAGAATTTGGTGAGATTATTGAAGTGGCAAAGGACAGCTTTTCAGTGAAAACCGGAAAAAATCTTCTCTGTGTTACAGAGCTTCAAATGGAAGGCAAAAAGAGAATGGATACAAGAGCTTTTCTTTCAGGCATAAGACTGGAAACAGGAGAAAGGCTTGGAAACTAAAATATTTTTATAAAGGAGGAATTTATTATGGGCAGTACTATGATTTATCGTTTTGACCCGACTTATTTTCTGGTCATTATAGCAGCTTTATTTTCAATTTGGGCTTCCTTTCGTGTGAACCATACCTACAATAAATATGCAAGGGTGAGAAGCATGACAGGAATGACAGGAGCAATGGCAGCAGAAAAAATACTGCACAGTCAGGGAATTTATGATGTAAGAATCGAGAGGGTTTCGGGAAGGCTGACAGACCACTATGACCCGTCTTCAAAGGTGCTCAGGCTGTCCGAAGCAACCCACGACAACGCATCTGTGGCGGCAGTAGGTGTTGCAGCGCACGAGTGCGGACATGCACTGCAGCATGCGCAGGGCTATATGCCTCTGAAAATCCGGGGCAGTCTTGTACCTGTGGCAAGTCTTGGTTCCTATGCGGGAATTATCTTATTTATGGTGGGACTTTTCTTTACTTCCGGTATGGGAAATACGCTGCTTACCATAGGTATTCTTTTATTTAGTGCCGCAGTGCTTTTTCAGCTTGTAACGCTTCCTGTGGAATTTAATGCATCGGCAAGAGCAGTTACACTTCTTGAATCAACCGGAATCTTGGGGCAGCAGGAGTTGAAAAGTTCAAAAAAAGTGCTCAGAGCAGCAGCGCTTACGTATGTTGCCGGAGCAGCCACAGCGATTCTGCAGCTTATAAGACTGCTTATGATAGCCGGAGGACGAAGCCGTGACTAGCATGGTAAATGTAAGAGAGGTTGTTCTGGATATTCTGATGGAGGTGTTTGGCAGACAGGAGTTTTCTCATAATGTACTGAAACAGGCATTAAAGAAATATCAATATCTGGATAAAAGAGACAGGGCATTTTTGACAATTATTACGGAGGGGACAATTGAGAATCTGATTCAGATTGATTATATTATTAATCAGTTTTCAAAGGTAAAAACAGACAGGATGAAACCTGTAATTTTGAACATTTTAAGAATGTCCGTATATCAGATGAAATTTTTATCCAATGTTCCAAATCCGGCAGTATGTAATGAGGCAGTGAGACTTGCGGGAAAAAGAGGTTTTTCACAGTTAAAGGGTTTTGTAAACGGAGTGCTGAGAGCAATTGACAGAAATCTTGAGCATATCAGATATCCGGATGCATCTAAAAATCTGCTGAAAAGCCTGTCTGTTTTATATTCCATGCCGGAGTGGATTGCGGAGCAGTGGATTTTTCAATATGGGACAGAGGAAGCCTCACGTATGCTGAAAAGCACAGTAGAACATACTGGAAAAATCAGTGTCAGATGCAATCTGAGCAAAGCTTCCAAGGAAGAATGTATTGACAGACTGGAAAAGGAAGGTGTGACAGTCAGCAGGAATGAATATCTGGAGGAAGCGCTTTATCTGTCGGGAATTGATTACTTAAATGCACTGGAAACCTTTCAGGAGGGATATATTACTGTACAGGATGTAAGTTCCATGTTTGCCGCTATCGCGGCGCAGCCAAAGGAAGGTGATTTTTGTATAGATGTCTGTGCTTCTCCGGGAGGAAAAGCACTGCATCTTGCAGATTTGTTAAAAGGCACAGGCATGGTGGAGGCGAGAGATATTTCAGATTATAAAGTTGAAATGATTCAGTCAAATATAGAAAGAATGGGATTTGAAAATATAAAGGCAGTGAAAAAGGATGCTTTTTTGGAAGATTTACAGGCGGAGGGAAGCGCGGATATTGTAATTGCAGATTTGCCGTGTTCTGGTCTTGGAGTGATTGGGAAAAAAAGTGATATTAAATATAATATGACCAGACAGAAGCAGAATGAACTGGTAAAGGTGCAGAGAACAATTCTGGGAAATGCGGTAAAGCTTGTAAAAAAGGGAGGTACATTGATTTATAGTACCTGTACGACAAACAGGGAAGAAAATGAGGAAAATTACAGGTGGCTTTTGGAGAATTTTTCTCTAAAGCCTGTAAGCCTTTCCGGCGTGCTGCCTGAGCAGGTTGCGGGAAATACTGCGGAACAGGGATATGTACAGCTTCTACCGGGAATACATAAGTCTGATGGTTTTTTTATCAGCAGATTTCAGGCAATCTGAGACTGGATTATCTATTTTACAAATGAAAGTTTTTGTGATATAATGTCATCAAACAAAGCGAAGCGTAGTTTGATGACTTATGCACGCATCAGCGTGCTTCATTATGATTAAATGTCATCAAACGAAGCAAAGATATAAATATATGAATAAGGGCGTTTATCATGACAGAAAAAATTGATATTAAGTCACTGAATTTTGATGAGCTGAAAGCCCTGATTTCTGATATGGGCGGACAGACCTTTCGTACAGAGCAGATATATAAATGGCTGCATCAGAAGGCAGTGGCTTCTTTTGATGAGATGACAAATCTTTCAAAGGATTTTAGAGAAAAACTGAATAATAAATATACAATAACCTGTTTAAAGCCAGTGAAAATTTTAACATCAAAGACAGATAGTACAAAAAAATTTCTTTTTCAGCTGGAAGATGGCAATGTAATAGAAAGTGTACTGATGAAATATCACTATGGAAATTCTGTCTGTATTTCCACACAGGTGGGCTGCCGAATGGGCTGCCGGTTCTGCGCTTCTGCCATTAACGGGCTGGAGAGAAATCTCACACCTTCAGAGATGCTTGAAGAGGTATACAGAATCCAGCAGCTTTCAGAAGAAAGAGTTTCCCATATTGTTCTGATGGGAAGTGGGGAGCCGCTGGATAATTATGAAAATGTCCTGAAATTTATAGATTTGATAACAGATGAAAAGGGACAAAATATCAGCAGCAGAAATATTACTTTATCCACCTGCGGACTGGTTCCAGAAATTTACCGCCTTGCAGATGAACAGAGGCAGATTACACTGGCGCTTTCGCTTCATGCGCCGGACGACGAAACAAGGAAAAAACTTATGCCGATAGCAAATAGATATTCGATTAATGAACTGCTAAAAGCATGTCGATATTATTTTGAAAGAACAGGAAGAAGAATTTCCTTTGAATACAGTCTGGTTGCAGATATAAATGACAATGTGTCAGAGGCAAAAAAACTTTCAGAGCTTTTGAAAGGAATGAACTGTCATGTAAATCTCATTCCTGTAAATCCCGTAGAAGAACGAAGCTTTCAGCGTTCAAAACAGAAAGCGGTTCAGCAGTTTCGGGATTTTCTGGCAGGCAGAGGGATTCAGGCAACGATAAGACGTGAAATGGGCAGCGATATTCATGGTGCCTGCGGGCAGTTAAGAAAAAGCTATCAGGAAACAGCAAATCGGAATATGATGGATACAAAGGAGGGAGAAATATGAAGGCATTTGGTATAACAGATATCGGAAAAGCGAGAAAAACCAATCAGGATTATTTGTTTATCAGTGAAGATGCAGTCGGGACTCTCCCCAATATATATATTGTGGCAGACGGGATGGGAGGCCATAAAGCAGGGGAGGTCGCCTCAAAAGGAGCAGTACAGAGCATGGTTCATTCTCTGAAAAATACTTCTCTGCGCGACCCCGTATCTATTATGGAAGAAGCAGTGACGGTCGCCAATGACAAGATATTTCATATGTCAAGAGATAATCCCGAATTTGAGGGAATGGGAACGACTCTTGTAGTGGCGACTGTTTATGAGAATTATTTTTATGTGGCCAATATAGGAGATTCCAGACTCTATATTGTCAATGACGAGATACATCAGATTACAAGAGACCACTCTTATGTGGAGGAAATGGTCAGCAGGGGGGAAATAGACAAGGACAGCGCAAGGACACATGCACAGAAGAATGTCATTACCAGAGCTGTCGGGGTGGAAACAGGGACATATGCGGATTACTTCCAAGTAAAGTATAAAAAGGGAGATAAGATATTGATGTGTTCTGACGGATTGTCAAATATGATTGCCGATGACGAGTTAAAGGGAATTGTGAAAAAAAATATTCCGTTGGAGCAGATTGTCAATGAACTTGTTTATACCGCAAATTACAACGGCGGAGCGGATAATATTACCGCAATTGTTGTAGCGCTTTGAAAGTAGATAATAGAGAGGTTTAGTAAGAATGATTAGAAAAGGCATGTTTATTGGAGACCGATATGAAATCGTAGATAAAGTCGGTTCAGGAGGAATGTCAGATGTCTATAAGGCATTGGACCATAAGCTTAACAGATTTGTGGCGATAAAAGTCTTAAAGACAGAATTCAGTGAGGACAGAAATTTTGTTTCAAAGTTTAAGGTGGAGGCACAGTCAGCGGCAGGGCTTACACATCCGAATATTGTAAATGTATACGATGTCGGAGAGGACCACAATATTCATTATATTGTGATGGAGCTGATAGATGGAATTACGCTGAAAAAATATATTGAGAAAAAAGGGCAGCTTCCGGTAAAAGAGGCTGTGAGCATAGCGATTCAGGTATCACAGGGCATTGAAGCTGCACATAATAATCATATTATTCACAGAGATATTAAGCCGCAGAATATTATGATTTCAAGAGAAGGCAAAGTAAAGGTAACAGACTTTGGCATTGCAAGGGCAGCAAGTACAAATACAATTAATTCCAATGCAATGGGTTCCGTGCATTATATTTCACCAGAACAGGCAAGAGGCGGTTATATTGATGAAAAGAGTGATATTTATTCACTCGGTATTACATTATATGAATTGATTACCGGAAAGGTGCCTTTCGAGGGAGATTCTACGGTCAGTGTAGCTTTGCAGCATATCAATGATGATATTCCAAGTCCAAAGGATGCAATACCGGATTTGCCAATCAGTGTGGAAAAAATCATTTTGAAATGTACACAGAAAAAGCCGGACAGAAGATATTTAAAGATATCTGCACTGATTGCGGATATGAAGAAATCTCTGATTAGTCCAAACGAAGATTTTGTTCAGATTTCGGCTCCACCGGTCAGCAATGCGACTACTGTGATGATGACAGATGAAGAGGTATCTATGATTCGAAGCGAGTCGGGCAGCAGGTATGGAGATGATGAGGGATATGAGGAAAATGAAGAAGGTGAAGAAGAGTATGAAAATGAGGAAGGAAATGAAAACGAGGACGAAGATGATATTTTCGGTGACAGCGATGATATAGATGCAGATAATCCGAAAATGGATAAGGTAATTTTTATCGGCGCAATTCTTTCAGGTATTGTGTTTATTGCGCTTGCGGTTATTTTCTTTGTAAAGTCCATGGGAGGCTGCGGCGGAAATGCTGATGATTCGATTGAAACCACAACACAGATAGAAGGCTTGAAGTCAACGCAGACAAAGGTTCCAGACGTAATAGGAAAATCAGAAGAAGAGGCCTGCAAGATGCTTACAGAGGCTTTTATTGGATATAAAATTAACCATGAGAATCATAATACCATTCCAAAGGGTGATGTTATCCGACTGAGCAAGGATGTAGGAACAGTTGTTGACAGAAATACAACCATTGATGTATATATCAGTGACGGGGCAAAGAAAAATACTATGCCTGATGTGATTGGGAAAGATAAGGATGAGGCGAAAACACTGTTAGAAAGCGATGAGTATGGCCTTGTGGTAACGTTTGAATATCAGGTAAGCGATGCCTACGAGGCGAATAAGGTGATTCGTACAGACCCGGAAAAGAAGACGGATATTTATTATGGCGATACGGTGACTATATTTGTCAGTCAGGGTGCAGATACTTCAAATGCGGTTGTTCCGGATATCAGAAATATGAGTCAGGAGAGAGCAAAGTCTGAGCTGGAGGGCAGAGGCCTTTCATTAAGAGTAGAAGGTGAAGTTTACAGTTCGACAATAGCTGCAGGAAATATTGTGGCTCAGGATATAAAAGCGGAAAAGGTGGTTCCAAGAGGAACGACAATTGGGGTAACAGTAAGTAAAGGACCAGAACCAACAACACCAGAACCAACGACACCAGAACCAACGACACCGGAGCCAACAACACCAGAACCAACGACACCAGAACCAACGACACCGGAGCCAACAACGCCGGAACCTACATTTACGGCGAATTTCCTAAGTATGGATGCAAGTGATTTTGGAGTAGAAAAAGGAACAAATGGTACAATTACAAAAGCAGTGTTGAGTTATACAAACAGTGATGGACAGGAAACAACGGAAACATTAAAGCTCAGTGACTACAATATTGATACAAATTTTAATGATGACTGGTCGTTAGAAACAGGAAAAATCAGTATTAACAAGAAGAATGTAAAAGCCAATTCAGAGGCTACAATTGTTATTACATTATCTTATCCTTCATTAAATGAGGATGGAACTTCTACAACAAGTACAGCTACCGCATCAACAAAAGGTGTCTTTAATTAGTATGCAGGGTAAGATAATAAAAGGCATTGCCGGATTTTACTATGTGCATTGTGCACATGGTAAAATCTATGAATGCAAGGCCAAAGGGATTTTCAGATATAAAAACATTAAACCGCTGGTAGGCGATAATGTAGAACTGGACATTATCAGTGAAAGAGAAGCCACCGGCAATATTACTAAAATTTTGGAAAGAAAAAATTCGCTGATTCGGCCAGAGGTGGCAAATATTGACCAGGCATTGATTTTATTTGCAGTAAAAAGCCCATCGCCGAACCTGAATCTGCTGGACCGTCTTCTGGTTATGATGGAAGTACGGCAGATTCCATGTATGATTGCTTTTGGCAAGGCAGATTTAGCTCAGGAAGAAGAAATAAAACCCCTGCTGGAAATTTACGAACAGGCAGGTTATCCATGTACAGGCATAAGCACATTTGAAAATACAAATATAGATAAAATAAAAGAGCTATTGTTTCATAAAACAACAGCCCTTGCAGGTCCCTCCGGTGTGGGAAAATCCACACTTTTAAATTATCTGGTACCACATGCAAATATGGAAACAGGGAGTATTAGCGCAAAAATTGAGCGTGGCAAGCATACAACCAGACATTCTGAATTGTTTGACATAGATGAAACTACATATATTTGTGACACACCGGGATTCAGCTCCATGTATATCCGCGATTTTGAAGCTGACAGCCTGAAGCATTATTTTCCCGAATTTGAGCCATATTTTGGTATGTGCAGATTTGGAAGCTGCAGTCATATCAAGGAACCCGGATGCAGTGTCAAGGAGGCATTAAGCCAGAATAAAATCAGCAAAAGCAGATATGAAAATTATATACTGATGTATAATGAATTAAAAAACAATAATAAAAAATGAAAGGATGGAGAAATTATGATGTATAAACTGGCGCCATCAATTTTAAATGCCAACTATGCAAATCTGGAATCCGAAATCAAAACTGCCGATATGGCGGGGGCAGATATGATTCATCTGGATGTAATGGACGGAATGTTTGTTCCATGTATTTCCTTTGGATGGGATTTAATTAAAAACATTCGCTGTTGTACAGAAAAAAAATTTGACGTGCATTTGATGATTAATGACCCTGACCGCTATCTGAGGGATTTTAAAGAGGCGGGAGCAGATATTATTTCTGTACATGCAGAAGCCTGCAGTCAGCTTGATGTGACAATTGACCGAATCAGAGATTTGGACTGTAAGGTTGGCGTGGTTTTAAATCCTGCAACCTCACTGACTACACTGGATTTTGTGCTGGAAAAAATTGATATGGTTCTTTTGATGACAGTAAATCCGGGCTTTGGCGGTCAGAAGTATATGAGCAGCATGACAAGAAAAATAAAGGAGTTGCGGCAAATTATTGAGGAACGCGAATTTGACGTGGATATCGAAGTAGACGGCGGTATTACGGCAGCAAATGTAAGAACTGTATTAGATGCGGGAGCAAATATTATTGTGTCTGGTTCTGGCATTTATCGCGGTGATATCTATCAAAATGTTACCGATTTTTTGGAGATTTTTAAAGAATATGACAGATAAAGCTTTGATTATTACCGGAGGAGATATTGATTTTTCCTATAAAAAATCAAAAGACTGCCAGATGGTGATAGCTGTGGATAATGGACTGGCAGCGGCTCATAAAATGGGGATAAGGCCCAGTGTAATTATTGGCGATTTTGATACGGTTTCTTTGAAGTTGCTGCATATTTATGAAAATCAGACTGATATAAAAATCATAAAACTGTTGCCAGAGAAGGATGATACTGATACGGAAGCGGCAGTTCGTTTTGCTGCTGAAAACGGTATAAAGGAGATTGACATTCTGGGAGCGACGGGTTCCCGCTTTGACCATGCTTATGCAAATATGTTCCTGTTGAAAAAGGCTATGGAACAGAATATCATGATTTATCTGTATACAGGACTCAGCAAGATTTATCTGGTGCATGGAAAAAAGGAATATCGCAGAGAGGACTTTTTTGGAACCTATATTTCCTTTCTGCAGTTTGATGGAAGCGCTCTGGGAGTGACTATGGAGGGCTTTAAGTACAATGTATCTGATTTTGATTTTGATACAAAGAAAACTTACCGGCTTGGCGTAAGCAATGAACCACTGAAGGAGCGGGCAAGCATCGTAATACAACAGGGATATATGCTTGCCATAGAATCATTGGAAGATAAGGACAAATGAAAAGAAAATATTTATTACTGCTGATACCAGTTTCAATATTATGTATTCTGCTGGCAAAGATGTCTTCTGTGGCAGCAGAATATATATTTGCCAGAGGCTTATTTAAAATTATTTCTGTTCCGCTTGGATTTATAACAGGACTTCTGCCGTTTTCTATTGCAGAAATTCTGGTGATATTGTTTCCAGTCTGTATACTTGTTTTGATTGGAAGATTTTGTTATCTGATGTTTGGAAGCAAAAAAATGCTTAGAAGAAACAGAAAACAGGTTTTGAAGCGATGGGCTGTAAATACGGGAGTTTTTGTCAGTATTCTTTTATTTCTTTTTACAACATTATGTGGAACAAATTATTATCGTTTTGAGTTTGAACAGTTCTGCAAATTTGAGGTGGAAGAATATTCTGAAGAGGAGTTATACTCCCTGTGTGAATATCTGGCAGAAAAGGTAAATGAATCAAAGAAGCAACTAATTGAGGAAGAGATTCAGAAAGCAGTTACAAAAGAGACTAAGATAAATGAGAATAATGTAGTTGTGCTGGATAATTTTTCAGAGGTGGCAGACGAAGCAAAAAAAGCTTATCAAAAGCTTCAGAAGAATTATCCGGTGCTTAAATACAGTACTGGTGCTGCAAAGCCGGTGCTGTTGTCAAAATATATGTCCTATACGGGAATTGTAGGAATTTATTTTCCGTTTACCGTAGAGGCAAATGTAAATACAGATGTTGCCGGATATAACAGACCGGCAGATATGTGCCATGAACTTGCACATTTACATGGATTTATGAGAGAAAATGAGGCAAATTTTATTTCCTATCTGGTCTGTACAAACAGTGATGAGGCATATTTCAGATACAGTGGTTATATGCTTGGCTATATTTATGCCACCAACGCTTTGTATGACGAAGATGTAAAGAAATATATGCAGATTGCTTCCATGCTGTCAGATGAGGTAAGAGCTGACCTCGATTTTGAACACGAATACTGGAAACAGCTTGAGAGCACACAGGCATATCAGACAGTAGAGGCAGTGTCAGATAAGGTGAATGATACTTATTTAAAAGTCAATGGTCAAACAGACGGAGTAAAAAGCTATGGAAAAATGGTAGATTTGTTGATTGCACAGTATCTGGCGGAATCACAACAATAAAATGAAGTATAACTGGAGAAAACAATGGAATTGAAGTTAAGCGATTTTAATTATGAGCTTCCAAAGGAGCTGATTGCACAGGACCCTCTGGAAAACAGGTCTTCAAGCAGGCTTATGCATGTAGACAGAAAAACAGGAAATTATGAGCATAAAATATTTACGGATATTGTGGACTGTCTTTCTGCCGGAGACTGTCTGGTAATAAATAATACAAAGGTGATTCCGGCAAGATTGTATGGAGTGAGAGAAAAGGCAGGAGAGGGTTCCCAGAAAGGAGAAACTGTACTTACTACTGGAAAAATAGAAATTCTTCTGCTAAAAAGAAGACAAGATAATATCTGGGAAGCTCTGGTAAAGCCGGGAAAAAAATGCAGGGCAGGGACAAGACTTGATTTTGGAAATGGAAAATTAAAAGCGGAAATTTTACAGGTTATTGAAGATGGAAACCGTCTGATTCAATTTTTTTATGAGGGTATCTTTGAGGAAATACTGGATGAACTGGGGCAGATGCCTCTTCCGCCATATATTACTCATGAATTAAAGGATAAAAACAGATATCAGAGTTTATGCGAAGTATGACGGTTCCGCGGCAGCACCGACAGCAGGACTTCATTTTACAAAGGAACTGCTGGAGAAAATAAGGAAAAAGGGAGTAGTAATTGCAGATGTAACGCTTCATGTAGGGCTTGGCACTTTTCGGCCGGTAAAGGTAGAAAATGTACTGGAGCATCATATGCATTCGGAATATTATACCATTCAGGAAAAAGATGCGAATAAAATCAATGAGGCAAAAAAGAACGGGCACAAAGTAATCGCTGTTGGAACTACGAGCTGTCGGGCACTGGAATCAGCGGGACAGGGAGGAAGTGTTGAGCCTGTTAGTGGATGGACAGATATTTTTATTTATCCGGGATATCAGTTTCAGGTGATAGACGGGCTGATTACAAATTTTCATCTGCCGGAATCTACTCTTTTAATGCTGGTATCTGCATTTGCAGGAAGAGAAAATATTCTGGCAGCATATGAAGAAGCTGTAAGAGAAAAATACAGATTTTTCAGTTTTGGGGATGCTATGCTGCTCTTGTAATCTCAAATATTATCTTTATCTGTCAATTACAAAATATCCGAAGACCGAAAAGGCTTTCGGATATTTTTTTGCGCTTTTTTGAAAAATAATTTCTGTTTTTGGAAAGAACGGAGATGAAAAATTAAAAAGATTCTGCTTGTGATATTTTCCAAAAACTGGTATAATCAAAAAAGATTGGAATAAACTGGAAATTATATTTGAAATGTAAACTGCAAAAGTAGAAATTTTTATTGAAATTTTTACTAAAATCATATAATTATAAAATCAATATTAAACAATATATTATACACATTATAAATAAAAATTTATTTTCATGAATTGCAGCCTTTGGTTATGGATGACATGAGGAAAAGACAGCCTGCTGCCATTTATATATATACGTTTCAGGTCATTTTGACCTGATATATGGAGGAATTTATTTTTTTAAATATTATGGTGAAAAAAAATGTACATGAGAAAAGAATACATAGGGCAAAACGTCTATACAGCCTTACAGAAACGTTTGAAATTTATATTTGAAGAATTTGATAATATTTTTGTTTCATTTTCGGGAGGCAAGGACAGCGGATTACTTTTAAATTTGACATTGGATTTTCAGCGAAAGTATTATCCGGACAAAAAAATAGGTGTTTTTCATCAGGATTTTGAAGCACAATATACAGTAACAACCGAATATGTAGAACGTACTTTTAGGCGGATTCAGAATGAGGTCGAACCATACTGGGTCTGCCTTCCAATGGCAACCAGAACAGCGTTAAGCAGTTATCAAATGTACTGGTATCCATGGGATGATACAAAAGAGGAGATATGGGTCCGCCCCATGCCTGAATATCCATATGTAATTAATCTCCAAAATAATCCGATGACTACATATCGTTACCGGATGCACCAAGAAGATTTGGCCAAGCAGTTTGGACGCTGGTATCGGATAGCTCATGACAACCGGAAAACGGTCTGTCTGCTTGGAATTCGAACAGATGAATCTTTACAGAGGTATAGTGGAATTTTAAACAAGAAATATGGGTATAAAAGTGAATGCTGGATTAGCAAACAGTTCAAGGATGTGTGGGCGGCGTCACCGATTTATGACTGGTCAAACAGTGATGTGTGGCACGCAAATTATGTATTTGGATATGATTATAACAAACTTTATGACCTTTATTATATGGCGGGATTGAAACCGGACCAGATGCGGGTGGCCTCTCCTTTTAACGATTATGCAAAAGACAGTTTGAATTTATATCGTGTCATTGACCCTGAAATATGGGCAAAACTGGTTGGAAGGGTAAGAGGCGCCAACTTTGCGTCTATCTATGGAAAAACGAAGGCAATGGGATATCGTAATCTAACGCTTCCAGAAGGATATACATGGGAATCTTATACAAAGTTTTTGTTGGATACGCTTCCTGCCCGTCTTAGAAAAAACTATATTGAAAAATTCAAAACCTCTATGCGGTTTTGGCATACCACAGGAGGGGGACTTGATGAAAAGGTGATTCAGGAGCTGATTGACCATGGATATAATATCCGCAGAAATGGAGTTTCCAATTATACGGTAATGAAAAATTCCCGAATTATATTTCTTGATAAAATTCCGGACCATACCGATGATATCAAATCCTCCAAAGACATTCCCAGTTGGAAACGAATGTGTTATTGTATTTTGAAAAATGACCACATTTGCCGTTTTATGGGATTTGGTCTTACCAAAAAACAGCAAAAGCGGGTAGAGTTGCTCAAACGCAAATATAATAAGGTAGGTGAATGAAATGGCTTTTAAGAGTCCTGTATATAATGTAATTGCAGTTCCGATTGAGAAGGTGGTTCCAAATACATATAATCCAAATGCGGTTGCGCCTCCAGAAATGAAACTTCTTTATCAAAGCATTAAAGAAGACGGCTACACAATGCCTGTTGTCTGCTATTATGTCAAAGAAAAAGATATTTATGTTATTGTTGACGGCTTTCATCGCTATCGTGTTATGATGGAATACCCTGATATTCGGGAGCGCGAGGGTGGAATGCTGCCGGTTTCGGTGGTAAATAAATCACTGGATAATCGAATGGCAAGTACTATTCGCCATAACCGTGCGAGAGGAACTCATGATGTTGACCTTATGAGCAATATTATTAAGGAACTTCATGAGTTAGGAAGGTCAGACGCATGGATTTCGAAACATCTTGGCATGGATAAGGATGAAATTCTGAGGCTGAAACAGATTACCGGTCTTGCGGCGCTGTTTAAGGATGTAAAATTTGGTCAGGCATGGCGCCCCGTAGAAGATGAGTTTTATCAGGCTCAAGTGGCTGCAACGTGTGAAGAGGCAAGCGATGAAGAAAAAGAGACTGCAATTACAGTGAAAGATAGCGAATTGAGACCTTGACGACTAATAGAAAAGAAAGAGAGTAATTTCATGGAAGCATCAAAAAAACGAAATACAAAAAGAACTGATATGCTTCATGGCAGCCTGCTTGACAGGCTGTTGTTATTTGCACTTCCGTTAGCTGTCAGCAGTATTTTGCAGCAGCTTTTTAATTCGGTAGATGTAGCGGTGGTAGGGCATTTTGCCAGCAATCAGGCACAGGCGGCGGTAGGATGCAATGGCCCGGTGATTAATCTGATTATCAATTTATTTGTAGGAATTTCTGTCGGGGCAAACGTAGTGATTGCCAGTTATATAGGACAGAGAGAAAAAGAAAAGGTTAGTCAGACCATACATACGGCTATGCTGGTCGCAATTATCAGCGGAGTATTTTTATTATTTGTTGGTCTTTTGATTGCCAGACCTCTGTTGACTCTTATGGACACTCCAGAAGATGTACTGGAGTATGCTGTCCGATATCTGCATATTTATTTTCTGGGAATGCCATTTATTATGATTTACAATTTTGGAGCTGCCATTTTAAGAAGCGTCGGGGACAGTAAACGGCCGCTGTATTGCCTGATGCTGTCAGGTGTTGTAAATGCGGGACTGAATATGTTTCTTGTGATTGTATTTCATCTCGATGTAGCAGGTGTGGCGATTGCAACAGTGATATCCAATATTATCAGCGCAGGAATGGTGTGGTACTTTCTGACCAAAGAAGATGGAGAGATGCAGTTGTCTTATAAAAAGCTGGCGGTAACAAAGAGTGAACTTATAAAAATTCTTCGAATAGGTATTCCAGCAGGACTGCAGGGAATGGTATTTTCAGTGTCAAATGTCTGTGTTCAGTCTGTTTTAAACAGCTTTGGCTCAGATGCTGTGGCGGGTTCGGCTGTCGCTCTGAACTATGAGTATTTTTCTTATTTTATTATCGGTGCGTTTAATCAGACAGCAGTTACTTTTACAAGTCAGAATTATGGAGCAGGACAGTATGACCGCTGTAAAAAAATTTTTCGGCTCAGCCTTATCAGTGGTATGCTGCTTACAATGTGCATGAGTTTAACATTTGTTGCAGGACGATATTTTTTTGCATCGTTATTTACACCAGATTCAAATGTAGTCGAGTATGCAGTTACCCGAATGCTGTATATTCTGACCTTCAATTTTCTTACTGGTACTTATGAAATAGGCGGAGCAGCGCTGCGTGGCATTGGATATTCCATGACACCTGCTGTTCTCACGGTGTTTGGAACCTGTTTGTTTCGTCTGTTCTGGATTTATACAATTTGCAGAAAATATCACAATTTTGAAGTTCTGTTAAGTGTTTATCCTATTTCATGGGTAATTACAGGAGCGGCGGTGTTAACGGCATATTTTGTGATACGGAGAAAAGTATTTGTTAAAAAAGGAGATTGGCAGCAAAACAGGACAGTCTAAATGAAAAGTTAAAAAGATTCTGCTTGTGATATGTCAGAAAAGCTGGTATAATCAAAAAAAGGCTGTTGTAAAGCCTGTATTGTTTTAAATAATATTTATAACAGTTTTTGAATTAAAATTGAAAAATCAAATTTTAAAATGAATAAAAATATAAAAATAAAAGTTTTGAGATTATTATAAACAAGAAAATCAGGAGTAGCGAATGAATAAATATAAGGTAAAAATACTGGAAAGAAACAAGAAAATAGAAGTCGATGTTCCCGGCTCGAAAAGCATTACAAACAGAGCACTTTTAATGGCATCACTGTCAAAGGGCAGGACTGTATTGAAAAATGTTTTATTTTCAGACGATTCCAGATATTTTCTTCAGGCTCTTGAGGATTTGGGATTCGAAATCGAAGTGAATGAGCCGGATAAAACAGTAATAGTCTTTGGAACTGGAGGGATAATTCCACGTGATAATGTTGTAATTTATACAGGAAGCGCCGGAACAGCGTCAAGATTTCTGACAGCGATGCTTGGATTATCAGGTGGAAGTTATACTGTAAATGCATCGGAGCAGATGAAAAAGAGACCGATGAAACCATTATTTCAGGCGTTGGAACAGCTTGGTGTACAGTTTGAATATCTGGAGAGAGAATATTTTCTTCCAGTAAAAATTTTAGGAAAAAAAGAAGGAAAACAAAAGGCTGTACTGGATATTGAGACAAGTTCACAACCATTAAGTGCGCTGCTTATGACAGGACCTATGCTGCCGGAGCTGGAAATCTGTGTGACAGGGAAAAAAAAGACAGGTTCCTATGTGGACATCACACGGCGTATGATGTCGGCGTTTGGCTGTACAACAGATTTTGACGGAGTGAGCTATTTTATCAGAAAAGGCAGCAGTTATCAGAAAGAAGAATATCAGATAGAACCAGATGTATCCGCTGCATGTTACTTTTATGGAATCGCAGCACTGACCGGCGGAAGTGCAATCGTAAGAAATGTACATACAGATACTCTTCAGGGGGATATTCAGTTTACAAAGGTTTTAGAAAAAATGGGCTGTGATGTGGAGGAAACCGGTCAGGGAATACAGATTTCTGCTCCAAAATCAGGTGTTTTGCATGGTGTGACTGTCGATATGAATCATTTTTCTGACCAGGCCCTTACTCTTGCAGCGCTGGCAGTATTTGCCGATGCACCAGTTAAAATTACAAATATCGGGCATATTCGTCTTCAGGAATGTGATAGAATACAGGCAATATCAGAAAATATGAAAAGGCTTGGAATACGCTGTGATGAAGGCAGCAGCGAAATCACCATTTATCCGGGAAATACAAAGACAGCAGAAATAGAAACTTACGAAGACCATAGGGTTGCAATGGCATTTACTCTTGTAGGACTTGGCCGAAAAGGAATAACGATTTTGAATCCCATGTGCTGCAAAAAGACATTTGAAAATTATTACGAAATTATTGAATCATTATATTGATTAAGGAGAGATTATTAACCAAAAAGATAGAAATATACAGAAAAGTGGACATATTATGGCTTAATAATAAATTTCAAATCTAAGTAGCTACTGCTGAAAAGTATGCCTGAAGATGAATTCTATGGAATAAAAAGGAGTAAAATATGACACTGTATTCATACAGAACTGCCAGACAAAAAACAGGTAATTTAGAGAAGGTTTGCTGAATATTTAAAAAGGTAGACA
>CAJTOU010000026.1:0-18382 GCA_910577835.1 uncultured Lachnospiraceae bacterium
AGAGACAGGAGTGACTGTGTGCAGGTCGGCAAGAAAGTTTTGTGTTTGGAGATTTCAATCCACACTCCCACCAAGGGGAGTGACCATAATCTCCGCCCAAAACGTGGATATAATCGCCATTTCAATCCACACTCCCACCAAGGGGAGTGACAGCAATTTTGCACAAAAAATAGCCTATTATCAAATAAAATCAAAGCAATTTTACCATAAGTTACCTCATATTCTACTTTCAAATATTCAATTTAAATTTTTATAGATGAAAATTGCGCTTAAATTTTTTCGCGAAACCTAACAGATTTTCCTGTTCACTTTACATTCGCATCCCCTATATTATTAATGTACCTGATAAATCAAACGACTTCTGCACACCAATATGTTCCACTTTATTTTTATACTTATCCCCTAAAATATAGTATCGAATACTATCTTTCTCTTCATCAATAATATCAATTAACTGCTTCTTTATCATCACAAACTGAGTAGTATCAATAAGACATTCAAAAACAGAATTTTGTACTCGTTGTCCATAATTTGTACAAACTTTGGCAACACGCGAAAGTCTTTTTACACCTTGAGATGTTTGAGTATTCACATCATAAGTAATTAACACTAACAAATTAATACATTCCTTCCAAATTCATTTTTATTTAAAACCAATAATCACCATACAAATAATCACTCATTTTTTATTTCTTAAAAAAAGGCGGATATGCATTAATATCACAACGAAGATATCTAGCCAAAAGCATTGCCTGTACATATGGCAAAAGACCCAAAGGAATTTTTTCTTTCAAAAACGGATGCATTATCTGCTCATTTTTTCCCTCCTGCCATCGTTGCAGAACTAATTTTCTAGTCATATCACTCATAATAACTGCATTATTTTCTAACTTTTTAAAACCTTTTGCATTAATTTCCTGTTTATTAATTAAAGTTAATACAAATCTATCTGCAACAGGTGCCCGAAGCTCTTCCATCAAGTCCAAAGCCAGAGACTGTCTTCCCGGTCTATCTCTATGCAAAAAGCCGACATATGGATCTAATCCAACAGAATAGGCAGCACCAGCACATTCTGTTGTCAAAAGAGAATATGTAAATGATAATAATGCATTTACATTATCAAGAGGTGGTCGCTTATTTCTTCCAGAAAAGACAAATTGATGTTTATTTTGAAGTATCAAATCATCAAATACTCGAAAATATACACTTGCCGCTTCTCCTTCATACCCACGCAATTCATCTAAAGTTTTACAATCTTTAATATAGCTCATAGATTGCTTTAATAGTTTTGAAGCATTTTCTAATTTCTCACAATCTAAACGCAGTGCATAATCTCTTCGTGCCCTTTCTATAACATATCTTTGATTATGTACCTTTCCCAAAATCATATTTCGGGCTATAATCAAACTCTCTTCTTCTTTATCAGAAAAACGATATTGTGTTTTTCTTAATACTACATTACCATTTTCCTCACCAACAACACGTGCACAAAATCTATCCCCTTGAAAAAAGCTGATACTTACTTCATATTCACAACATTTCCTCATAAGAGCCGGACTGGCACCTACATAATTAAATGCGACTATCGCTTCTATATTATGTATTGGTACCCGCATAGCCACTTCATCTTCCCTTTTAACAACGACATTTTCTCCATCGATTCCAAGATACACATCAGACGATGTTATATACAAAGTGTTTAATAATTTTCTCACAACAACTCCTCTCTTATCATATCTTCCACATACTTATCCGCCGATATCTCCTTGCAAAGCTCTGGCATACAGCAATTATATAAAGAACATTGTTTACACGACGAACTTACTTTTACCTTTGGTGTATACTTACGATTGTAATATGAATGCATCTCCTGAAAATATTTATCCACTTTTTCACGCAAACCCTGCGTAAATATCACTTCTACTCTTCTTCGTGTTTCTCCATAATACAAAAATCCTTTTTTTATCTGTGTCGCCATCATTTCTTCCAAACACATTGCCTGAGCTGTTAATTGTAATTCATCTGCATCGTGCTTTTTCGGACTTCCTCTTTTATATTCTATTGGTACAACTATATACATTCCATCGTACCCATGTAAAGTAATTCCAGATTTTGACTGATGAAATTCTACAACATCACATTCTCCACTAACACCCATACTTCTTGAAAATATTTTCATAGCCCGAACAGTTAACACCTCTTTTCGTTTTTCACGAAAATCAGGATTATGGGCATTATCGTGCATCATTTTTCCCTCAAAAGTGCGAACATTTTCTTCCCATTGCTGCTCAATATGTATCAACGCCCATTGTCTCCTACAAAACGCAAAGTGCTGTATTCCCGATAGCAGCAAATAATCTTCTTCTTGATATTCCATAACAATCCTTCTGAATTTTATAAACCTGTATTTACTTCATGATAATAATTTATAATTTTTCCATTTCTTGTTCTAGACTCTTGGTTATCATTCAATTTTGCAGACATTGTTTGCAAAAAGTTGAAATCTGTTATTTCTTTTGAAAATTTCTTCATATATCGAAGATTTCTTGCTGAAAATCCTTTTATATTGGGGACTCTAACTTAATTTCCTTAGCAAGTGTATCAATAAATGTATTGTCATATTATACCTGCTCATTCAATTCTTTTCCAATACTCCAATATAATTGGATCATCTCTTCATTCACTTTAACCATAACCCTATATTGAGCTTCCCGAACTTTACTTTTTATTTCTTCAATCAAATTTTTGTAATCATTATTATCTGACAACGTATGTCTTTCCTTTCCAAAAGCAACTTCTTGTCGCCACTTTTATAATTACCATTACTTCTTTCTGACCTTTCAATCTACTTTTCGCATATCACTCCCTGCAAATACATGTAACGCCATCTGGTAAATTAAGTGGTATTTCAATTTCATAATCAGAAAACGCTCTAGGTATTTCAATACCTTGCTTTTTTGTTACTTTAATCAAATCAAATAATTTATGAGCAGGAGCACATCCCAATTCACTATCATGTTTAAAAATAATAAGCTTTCTGACAGCCATTTTCCCTCTTGCAGCAGAATGATCATGTTCAAACATATTTAAAATTGCCTGCCATAAAAGTTCAAGATCATTTTCTGAAAAGCCAGTAACCCTTCTTGCCAAATTGGCAGATATATATCCCTCTACTCTATATAATCCATATGGAATAATATACTTTCTTCCCATCTCAGATTTTTTATTTTCAGCATCGCTTTCTGTTGTAATTGCAACTCTGGTAATTGTAATCTCCTGTGGAAGAATCGGATCAACTGATCTTGCAAATCCTAATTGTACTGGCCCTCTTACCTGTCCACAATTTAAATTTGCTTTTACAAAAGTAGTCATAACTGCACCAAAAGTTCTGATATCAAAAAAATTTTGACACATAAAATCTCGAATTTTTTTATCTAATTCGGGATCTGCCTTTTTTAAAGCTTTAACTCCTTTTTCATCTGTTTTTAAATATTCATAAGCCCTTTCATCACTACAATTTAACGGAATATTTTTTTTTATATAAATCTGATATCCCTGCTCATCTTCTTTTATAGTCTCTATATAATTACGGATTTTGCGTTTTAAACAAACATCTGTTACTAATCCATACCCGCTTTCAGGGTCTATTCTTGGCATATTTCCAGCATCAGGGTCTCCATTCGGATTTCCATTCTCTACATCAAACAATACTACAAAATCATATTTATTTTTAATCACTTCACTCATTTTACACTTCCTCCTTTTTTTGATAACGTTTTTGTGTCTGACAATAGTATCCTAACTGAAAAGCTCCCTGTTCAGGCAAATTTAACCTTTTTGGAAATTCTTTTCCTATAATTTCAGCTAATTCTCCTACCTGTCTGTTAAAATGTATTTTCCCTCCATCGTTTAACTTACGCAAGTGTTTTTGTGCTAAATTAATCAAAGTCGGAAAAATCTGCGCTGGTGTAGAAGCCGCTGTATTAAAATATTTATCCTTTATTGTAGCATTAATTCCCGGATTCGCTTCCTGCTGTATATGCTCTAAAACTGCAAATAATCTTCCCAATGTATAAGATACATTTGTACTCTGTTCATTTAATTCCACTTTTAATACCTCCTTTGGACAATTTTTATTTTCATTTCTCAAATAATATGCTTTAATGATAGCAGCTCTTCCTCTTGTTACCTCATGTTCAGCTCTTATCCTAATCATTACATTGTTTAACAGAGAAGCTGGATATCTTGCACCTGTCAAAACAGCCTTAAATGTATCTGCTGCCATCTGTGGAGATGGGGACTTATCTCTGGCATTTTGATTAATTGTTTCTGAAAACAGTTTCCATATTGGCAATACAGAAAACTTATCATAATTAGGACGTACAATATTTAATCGTTCATAATGTTCACTAATATGTTTTAAAATATCGCCAAAAGAATTTACCATAAAAAAACGAATAGTTAATCTTGCAGCATTTGGTGCTAATCCAAGAACATAAAACTTCTTATCCAAATCAATCCATTCACCTTTTAGTTCCACTGGTTCTCCATGCTGGATTTTTCCTATAATTGCACTTAAGTCTTGGTCTGTTATACCCCGTTCTTCATCTATTCCAAACATTGCAGCTATTCCTATATCTTGATAGGAAGAATTACCTCCCTCTGCCCAGCAGACTATCGTTGTATCACCGATAATTCTTGTATGCTCTTTATCATTTAAAAGTTCATTTAAAGCTGTTGCGTATGCAAATGCAGCATATTCACCCACAGGTGCATTATTTCCCTGCTCCTTTTCATAGGAACAAAATGCTGGTTCATTATAGGATATCAGAGAAGTGCCCATTGCCTGTGCACCTCGAACTCCTTTTATAACAGGATGCAGCATTGTTATAGAAGTTCTTTCTCCTGTAACCATACAAATTTTTTGATTACCATTACTGACTTTATTATTATAATACTTCTGCCAACTATCTTTTATTTCTTCATCTTGCATAACAGACTGTCCATCATAATAAAACAAAATATTTGCTCCAGCCATTAAATCTTTCCAATGTTCTATAAAAATTTCATTTGCATCTTTTGATTCCCAGTTTTGAAAATAATGAATAATTGCTTTCGCTGCCGATGTTTCTATTTGACTCAATAAATCATAATGCAATTTTTTACAGGCCAGATAACATTGTTTTGTTCTATCTGGCTTTCCTTTTTCATCTATGCCTAATATATAAGTAGAATTATCACATAAAAAATTCGGATTAATATCAACTGAACGTTTTACAGGTTGTGGCACTTCCATGCTTTGCGCAGTATATATTTCTTTTTTTTCTGATTTCTTTCGTGTTTTTAATGTTAAAATATTTACAATATTTCCATTATCATCAAGGTTTAATCCAAAAGAAACATTTACTTTTCCCCAACCAGGCTTTGAAATAACTCCCTCATTTAGTAAATCCTCATAATGTGTAACTAAAGATTGTAATATCATTGTACCACCTCACAATCTGTTAAATATAATACACCTTTCTCCAGTTTTGCTCGAAAAAACTGTGGCTGAATATCAGACATATCGCTGAAATCAAGGTCCCAAAGCATATAGCCCAAATCTCTTGTTTCATTAATAGATGGTATCGACTTACCTTCCCATTCTCCAAATTTAGCTGGAAATTCTCTGCATCCTAGATATGGCTGATGAAAGCATTGTCCTTTATGCAGTCTTCGTTTCATAATATCCTGAAATTTTCCATGATTATCACTTTCTGCCGCTTTATCTGTCATCGAAAAATGTGCTTCAATCACATAATGTACATCCTGCAAAATAAGTGAGGAGCGTTGTACAATATCTTTTGATGTATTAATATATAAAGTATTCTTTCCTCCTGTCATAGCTGTTTTAACATTACTGGCAGAAATTTTTGATTTCACTTCATTTCTTTTGATATTTGTCATCTTGATTGGAGATAATACATAAATTTTATCTATATGCCATTTCATACCGGGATGCCAGTAAATTGCTTCTAGGATTCCTCTCGCTGCTGAAGGTGTTATAACATCATAGCTTACTCGTTCTACTTTCATTTCTGGCCTGGAGAAGCATGCATAATCACCCCATATTTCTACTTTAACTGCCATATCATCACCTCCTTTTGTTTTTTCATTAATTAAATTGTTAAATCACGCATTTATCTTACATCATATTCCAAAATATGTCAATAGTTTTCTAAAATTCTTTTTTACACTATTGCAAAAAAAATGGTTTTCGCATACACTAGTATTGTCGTCAATCAAGACGTGGATTGAAATATTAAATAAATGGTTTAACATCATTAGGGCAGCAGATAAAATCTGCTGCCCTCAAAACAAAACTTTACACAAAGATTCCAAATCCTGTATCCACATCTAATTGCAATCCTGTATCTTTTTCATATTGATTCAAATCTCTTAATATAAAAATCTCATCATCAATTTTTTCTATACACCCTGTTTCCCATAAAACTTTAAAATGGTTTGAAAATACGCTTACCCCATATTGTCCAAGTTTGCGAAACAACTCTTTGTTATACCTTCCTTTATAAATTTCATCAACCAAATA
This sequence comes from uncultured Lachnospiraceae bacterium, assembly GCA_910577835.1. Lineage (GTDB taxonomy): Bacteria > Bacillota > Clostridia > Lachnospirales > Lachnospiraceae > CAG-303. The sequence goes on from CAJTOU010000026.1 coordinate 6,590, forward strand.
AACTGCCTCATCAACAGGTATATAAATTGTTTTTGCCTCATTTTCAATTAGTTTAAATCTCCTGCTTACAGTAGAAAATGGAAAAACGCTTCCTTCTATCCCTCTTTCAAATGCATCCATTATCTTTTTCTGGTCAAGATTTTCCTCTCCTAATAACTTTCTGTAAAATTGAAAATAAAATGATACAGCTTCTAAATCATTCAAATCATCAAAATGTCTTAATGTTTCTTTTAATGCATCAATATTCTGCCCGAAAAAAGTACTCTTATCATTTTCTAATTGAAATAAAAATACATTGCTTTGCTCTATATTCCTTTTACCTTCTCTATTACACCTTCCGGCAGACTGTATCAAAGAATCTAATCCTATTTCCTGCCTATATACCTCTGGAAAATCTAAATCTACCCCCGCCTCAATTAACGAAGTTGCAACCACTCGGCAAGGAAGTCCTTGTGAAATCCTGTTTTTAATTTCTATAAACTTTTCTTTACGATGCATGGGATATAATAATGTAGTAAGGCAAAATGTACCTTCTTGTGGAAGTAGGGAATACAATTCCTGCGCGGTTTTACGTTTGTTTACAATACATAATATCTGTTTTCGTTCCTTGATTTCTTCTGTTAATTCTTCTAATGTTAATGTTCCTCTATCTCTGATTTTAGTCCGCTGAAATTGCTTGTATAATTCTGTTACATCATTACATATCTCCTGAATTTTGTAATCAGGCAGATACTTCTGAAACATACTATCTAAAACTGGCTGTGTTGCTGTACATAAAACAATTGTTGACCTGTAATGCGCTACCAACTCTGAAAGAGCAGCCACGCATGGTTCTAAATAAGGAATTGGAAGCGTCTGAGCCTCGTCAAAAATAATAATGCTGTTTGCCAGGTTATGTAATTTCCTACATTTAGAACTTTTATTTGCAAAAAGTGATTCAAAAAATTGCACTGCTGTTGTTACTATAATCGGCATATCCCAATTTTCAGTTGCTAATGCTTTTTGATAAAGCTTATTATCTGTTTCTTCGTTTTCTGATATTTCATATAATACTCCTGAATGATGCTCTAAAATATTCTCTTCTCCCAAAATATCACAAAATACCATCGCGTTTTGATCTATAATTGATGTATAAGGGATTACATAAATCACACGTTTCATTTTATTGCTCTTCATATGTTTTAATGCAAATCCCAAAGAAGCGGTTGTTTTTCCGCCCCCTGTTGGAACTGTTAATGTATACAATCCTCTGTTTAAATCCTCTCCTTTTTGTAAACAGTTTTTTAATATTTGATTTCTTTTATCACAAAGCTGTTGCTGCCTATCATTTTCTGATTTTTTCACATTAAACCATTTTTTTATATAATTTTCAAAACGCAAAATCAATTCTTCTATTGATGAGTATTGCCCTCTATTAATTTGTCCCCTTTTCATAAAACTCTCTGTATCCAGATAATCTGCATCAACCAGACAAGAATACATCATACGAATAAAAAAAGCTGTCGTAAAATTTCTAAAATGTCCTTTTGTACAAAAGGATGGAATCTCAATATTTTGTATTTTAATTTCCTTTTTCCATTCTTCATAATCTGGTATTTGATTTTTTAATCTGCCAAAAAAAGTTCCATCTCCCTCATATGAAAATTTATTAGAGCCTCCATCCATCAATCCTGAATGATGTCCTGCTATTACCATAGCTAATGGAATATTATTTTTAGACATATTTATAGCTTCTTTTGCTCCTGCCGTAGAGTGGTCTACCTTTTTTATAATCTTTGGATTTCGTATTCGTTTTTGAAAGTCTTTGGAATATTTACCAATATCATGCAACATACCACAAAATTTACCAATATCACTACAACCAAATTCCTTAGCAAATTCTTCAGCTCTTTGAGCTGTGCCATACAAATGGTCCTTTATCATTTGTTCATCTCCAAATATATTAATATGTGCAATCATTATATTACTCCTTTATTTTACCATCCCTACTAAATCTTTAATATCTTCAACCCCATGCCTCTTCATATACTCCTCAATTCCCTTCACACACTCAACCGTTGCCGTCGGATTTCGGAAATTCGCCGTTCCAACTGCTACTGCCGTTGCGCCTGCCAGAATAAACTCTATCGCATCTTCTGCGGTCATAATTCCACCCATGCCAATAATCGGAATTTTTACAGCCTGCGCCACCTGATAAACCATCCGCACTGCTACCGGCTTAATGGCAGGGCCGGACATACCGCCTGTTTTATTGGCCAGAACAAAGGTCTGCCTCTCAATATCAATCTTCATTCCTGTAATCGTATTAATCAGAGACAGTATATCCGCACCGCCTGCCTCCGCCGCCTTGGCCATTACCACAATATCTGTTACATTGGGACTAAGTTTCATAATCACCGGCTGCTTTGCATATTTCTTTACCTCTCTTGTAATCGCCTCGACCGCCTTTGGGTCCTGCCCAAAAGCAATACCTCCCTCCTTGACATTCGGACAGGAGATATTGATTTCCAGCAAATCCACAGGTTCATCACCCAGTCTTTCTACTACCTCAATATAATCCTCTATTGTCTTTCCACAGATATTCACAATAACTTTTGTATCAAATTGCTTTAAAAAAGGAATATCCCTCTCACAAAGCACTTCAATTCCGGGATTCTGGAGCCCAATCGCATTCAGCATGCCACCATAAACCTCGGCAATCCTTGGTACAGGATTTCCCGGCCATGGTACATTTGCCACACCCTTTGTAACGACCGCGCCTAACTTATTCAAATCCACAAATTCTCCATATTCCATACCAGAACCAAATGTACCGGATGCCTCCATTACCGGATTTTTCAATTCTACTCCGGCCAGATTTACCTTTGTATTCATTACAGCTCCACCTCCCTTGCATCAAATACCGGTCCATCTTTGCAGACACGTTTATTATGTACATGAGAATGTTCATCCACCTCAGCACTTTGGCAGACACAGCCAAGACAAGCTCCAATGCCGCATGCCATTCTCTCCTCCATTGAAATCTGTGTCTCAATTTCATTTTCAATTCCAAATTCCTTTACTGCACGCAGCATAGGCTTTGGCCCGCAGGAATAGATTACCTCTGCCATCAGTTTATGCTCCCGAATCGCATCCATCACATTTCCTTTTGTTCCGGCGCTTCCATCTTCTGTGGCTACAAATATTGTACTATATTTTTCCAGTTCTTCCTTTAAAAATAAATTTCTGTCTCTGTATCCAATCACAGAAATAATCTGCTCTGTACCATTTTCTTTTAATTTCTTTGCAAGCTCTACCATGGGAGGCACGCCGATACCTCCGGCAATCAGCATGGCATTCTCTTTTCGCAAAGAAAATCCATTTCCCAAAGGACCCAGAAGCTCTATCTCATCTCCCTGAACATATCTGGAAATCTCCTCTGTACCTGCTCCAACTACCCTGTATACAATTCTTATTCTGTCATTACAGATTTCACAAATACTGATTGGTCTTGGCAGAAGCCTTGAGGCATCTTTGCCATACAGTGACACAAACTGACCTGCTGTCGCTTCTTTTGCAATATTCTCTGTTTTTATCCACATACTGTAAATATCTGGAGCAATACACTCCTGACTGCATATGGATGCTATTTCCTTATATTTCATGATTTTTTCCTTTTATTTAAATTATTCTATTTGTTTTATTTAAATTTTATTTCAACCCAACTGCTTTTGTAATATCCTCTATCATATCCAGCACTGCCTGTCTTGAGGCATCTCCAAAGTTTTCCGCCCCGAATCCGGCATATCTGTCCTGTTTATAGGCAGCGATAATTCCTCTTGATGAGTTTACAATCGCTCCCAATCCATCCTCGTTAAAATATGGAGCCAAATCAGCCGCCTTACCACCCTGAGCGCCATAACCCGGCACCAGAATATAAGTCTTTGGCATGATTTTTCTCAGGATTTTTCCCATTTCAGGATAAGTCCCTCCAACAACCGCACCTACATAGCTGTAAGAATTTCCCATATGAGCGCTGCCCCACTCAGCGACTTTTTCTCCTACAATTTCATACAGAGGTTTTCCGTCAATCAAACGGTCCTGAAACTCGCCGCTGCTTGGATTTGAAGTCTTTACCAGTATAAAAATCCCTTTGCCTGTTTCTTTGCACACATCAATAAAAGGTTTTACACCATCTGTTCCAAAATATGGATTTACTGTAATAAAGTCCTCCTCAAATGGCATATAACATTTACTTCCCACCTGAACCTTTCCAACATGTCCCACTGCATAGGCAGACGATGTAGAACCAATATCACCTCTTTTGATATCACCGATTACCACAAGGTCCTTTGAACGGGCATAGTCAACTGTTTTTTTAAACACCTTCAGACCTTCGATTCCAAACTGTTCATACATCGCTATCTGCGGCTTTACAGCAGGTATTAAATCGTAGGTCTTGTCAATAATTTCTTTATTAAACTGCCAGATTGTCTCTGCTGCTCCCTCTAAGGTTTCGCCGTATTCTGCAAACGCCTTTTTCTGAATATGCTCCGGTATATAGCTTAACATCGGGTCAAGTCCTACGACCACCGGCGCATTCAGTTTTTTGATTTTTTCGGTTAATTTGTTTATCATATCTTTTCTCACTTTCCATTATTTTCTGCCGTTTTTTATTTGTTTTTTATTATGCCTGATATACTGTTTTTCCCGCTACAATTGTTCTTAAAACCTTTCCTCTGACTTTTCTTCCATGAAACGGCGTATTCTTTCCCTTTGAAGCAAAAGCTGCCGCATCTATACAATACTCTGCCAGAGGGTCAATAATCACAATATCCGCTGTCTTTCCCTCCGCCAGAGAACCCTTGTCAATCCCAAGAATCCTTGCCGGATTCCAGCTCATCTTTTCTGCCATCTGCATTGGAGTAATTATCCCTGTATTTACAAGCTCTGTGATTGTCAGTGCTACTGCGGTTTCACTTCCAACAATTCCAAACGGAGATTTTTCAAATCCGCCGGTTTTCTCCTCTGCACTGTGCGGGGCATGGTCTGTTGAAATCACATCAAATACATTATCATGAAGTCCCTGTCTCAGTGCTTCCATATCCTCTCTGCTTCTCAGAGGAGGATTCATTTTATAATTGCCGTCATTTTCTTTGATATCTTCTTCGCAAAGTGTAAAATGATGTGGGCATACCTCCGCTGTCACTCTGATTCCCTCTTCTTTGGCGGCCTTTACCATTTTTACACTGTCCCTGGTAGAACAATGGCACAAATGCAGTGTGACTCCTGTTTCCTTTGCCAGAAGAATATCTCTGGCAGTAATGACATCCTCAACAGAATTTGAAATGCCTTTCTGACCAAGCTGCTGACTTTTTTCTCCAAGATTCATGGTTCCGCCCGCTACTAATGTAATATCCTCACAATGAGCAAATACCGGAATATCCAGCCTCGCAGCTTCTTTCATAGCTGTGCGGTACACCTGAGCATTCATCACGGATTTTCCGTCTTCGCTGATAGCACAGATACCAGCAGCTTTCATTTCTTCAATATCTGTCGGCTCGTTGCCCGCCTGTCCTTTTGTCACTGCTCCTACGGGCAGAATATTCAAAAGTCCGACCTTTTCAGCTTTTTCCCTGACATAACACACCACCTCTCTGCAATCTGTCACCGGTTTTGTATTCGGCATTGGACAGATAGTAGTAAAACCTCCTCTAACTGCGGCTTTAGAACCGGTTTCAATATCTTCCTTGTATTCCAGACCAGGGTCTCTTAAATGCACATGTAAATCTATCAGACCCGGCATAACAAAGCAGCCGGAGGCGTCGATAATTTCATCGGCGGAATCTGTAATATTTACTGCGCTTTTTTGTATTTTTCCATCTGAAATCAGGATATCCCGTACTTCATCGGTGTTTGTTGACGGGTCAAGTACCCGCCCTGCTCTGATTAGAGTTTTCATGCTTTCCCTCGCTTCCAAAATGCTGATATTAGTTTTCTAACTATAAAGTTTATTATATCATGGAATGAATGGTTTTACAACTTAACTGAAAAAATATTCAATATATGTCATTTTATATATTTTAAAACAGGTTCCGGATATATCCGGAACCTGTACAGAAAGGAGTTATATGAAAAAAACCAAAAAATTTTTCTGAAAGAATCAAAATTCATCTTTCAAAAGATATTTTACCTCTTAATTATGGCTATTTTGTGAATTTTTCCTGACTTTTTATATAATTCTATTTATCCAGAAATTACTACTTACAAATTATTTAAATAAAAATAGCCATAAGCTATAAAAACTTATGGCTATTTCTGCTATGACCAATCTATATATTATTGTAATGTATAAGTAGTTTCAGCATCTATCCCCTCAAATCTTATGCCGCCATCATTTGGTCCAAAAAAGCCTGAAAAAGTAACTTGTTTTCCGGTTATATCGTTTATTGTCAAACCTATATCTGCTAAATCAACTACATTTAACAAAATAGCTCCCTGGTCAATATCTGTATCATTATCAAATGTTCCTAATGCCATATAACTACGAACTACATTGTCTGAATCAATTAAGCTGGAATCAACTCCATCACCCCATGTAATAGGATTTGCAAATTGTCCATTATATATATGACTTCCAAGACTATATTTTACTCCATTTATATGGCAATATAATTCAGAACAAATACCATTCCACCATCCATAAGAAACGTCTCCAGCCAATACACCATCACAGTGTATTTTATCTGACCTTATAATGGTCATTACATACATTTTCGTGCCTTCTACCTTATAATATCCATTTATATATTGGTTCTCTTTCTCTGTTTTAATAGGTTTATATTTGGTATCTTCTGATACATTTAAAGCATAAGAGACATTTTCCTTTGCCAAAGCGGATGAACCACTCATTATTTCTATATCATAAGAACCATTGACAGAATGCCACCCATTAATGGCCTTTATTGTCAATTCTATTGTACAGGTATTTCCACTATATAAAATAGAATTTATTGTTACCATATCCACTTCAAGACCTTTTGATATTTGTGTACCATTTATCTTTACTGGATATTTCTCACTTAACTCCTTATCCCCTGTAAATGTAATTGTAATATTACTGTCTTTATCTGGATATGCAATTCCTGTAACATTTGCAGTTACCTGTGGAATAGTATCTTCTTCTGGTCCGGAAACATCTGTGTCATCAGGAACCACACTGATATTACCTATCTTTGCTGTTCCTGTGCCTCTTCCAACCAGCAGATAAACACCTTCCAGTTTACCAGAACCATTTACATGTGTAGAAACAGTTGTAGAAACTCCATCTACATTAAATACAGCCTCTACATCTCCCTCGGAATCTGTTATCATTGACAAATGAACAGTTTTACCTTTTGGTATTGTAATTGTCTGACTGCTGTCATTTACATAATAAGTCTCTGTATCCGCTGTAACTGAGCCAGTTGAAAGCTTTAAAATATAATTTGATGCTGCCCCATAATTTACATTTTTATCCACATAGGAGATTCCTTCTCCAGTAATAACAAACTCATTATTTGAGCCTTTTGAACCGGCAAATCCTGTTGTCATTGCAAAATCAAGTTCTACCTTATAGGAATCTGTAAATTTATATTCATCTCTAAATGTAGTATTTACGCCTCTGCTTCCACTGGACTTATCATTTGCAAACACTTTCATTCCATCTTCATAATAGGAAAAACCGGAATTATAATTGTTATATGTCCACTGATTAATTGGTTCATTGATTTCATATGCATATAATTTTACATTACTGATTGTTCCGTTAAACAGTTCCTGCGGCCACCAGTTTCCAGTTCCAAAGCTTAATTCTGCCGCTTTTTCATTTAACCATGGCAATACTACCGAATAACCTTTAAAATCAGCACTGGTGATTAAAACACTGCTGTCTAATGTTTTATTTGAATATGCCAGCTGATTATTTGCATACACTTCAAATCCGCTTCCTGTAATATCAATTCTGATTCTTGCCTCACCATTGATATAATCTGCTGCCATAGTCCAGTCTGCATTTCTGTTGGCATCAAAAAATCCACCATCTGCATTATATCCAAGATAGGAACCACCTGTAAAGTATAAACAATTTCCCTCTGCCTTTACATCATTATTAAAGGAAAGAATATTACTGGTTACTCCACCTGTACCTTTTACATCAAACTCAATACTTACTCCCTTATAAATTTCCAGACCGGCAGTAGTATTTTTATTAAATGGATTTGGCACGGTAACTGCTTCAGATAAATTATGAGGCTTATCTGTAAAATATTCTCCTACTAATATTTTTCCATCTACGGAACCGGTACCGATAACGGTAATCTGATACTCCTTTGATTCCACAGCTGTACCATGTGTAAATGTAACTGTCATAGTTACATTTATATTTGCCTCACCTCTGTTTACCTTTCCATCATTTGATAATACATCCGGTTTATCAGATTGATAAGTAATTTTAGTTCCATAAAAACCTGTTGTCTTTAATGTTATATCATCCATAACAGAAGCTGGCAATGTAAATATTTGAATATCATCTTTAAGCATTTGCTCGTCATTTTCCTGCAATTTACTTCCCCAAACTGCAAGCTCATTACTTCCAAGTAATGTAAAGGTCATTACCTTTTCTTTTGTTTCTTCCTTTATCTGTTCAACAAATACACCATTATATTCTACACCATCCAGAATAATGGAAGCATACGGTGTTCCTTCTTCCTTTGTCCATGAACCATTCATTGCTCCTGAAACAGTACCATCATTATTTAACGAAAGAATTTGTCCAGTTACACACTCTTTATTTGCAAAATCAATATTGCTTCTGTGAACCAGTACCTCATATGTTCCGATTATCTGTTCATCTGTATATCCTTTTTCAGGCAATGTCTCACCAGTATACTCATATGGAGCAGCAATCAGCCATCCATCCTTTGTCTGAAAAAGCTGATGTACACGTACCTGATGTCCTTCACCCTGATTGTCAAATCTTGTATGATATACAAGATATGCCCGTCCATCTTCATCAACAAATGCAGAATTATGGCCCTGTGCACAATATCCATAGCTCATATGCGACCATTTATAATAGGACATCAGACGCACACCGACTGAACCGCTGATATTTCCGGCACCTGTATTTTCAGATGAATATCTGGCATCATTGCCTGATGGGTCTGTATAAGGACCTGTCACATTTTCAGAACGGAATACTCTCATATTGTAACCGCCATCTGATGTCAAACCACCATTTGTAATAAATAAATAGTAGTAATTTCCAATATGTTCAATATAGGATGCCTCACCGGAAACATGATTTCCGCCACCAAGTTTAATTCCCTGATATTCATCAGATTCATTTGTTACAGTTGCATATTTATGTTCATAATCTCTCAAGCCTGTCTTTTCATCCAGCTTCAGCATATAGATGCCGCCAAACCATGAACCATAACTCATCCAAAGTGTTCCTTCTTCATCATAGAATACACACGGGTCAATGGCATTCATACCATAAGTACGATTTCCATTACGATTTTCCAGATAACGGTCTGGAAGTGTATTGCTTCCTGTTACTTTGGCAAAATCTGTTTCTGCTGTTTCCTGTTCATTTGTAAAACCTGAATAAACAACTGGTCCTACATATGTCCAGTCTCCATCCAGACTGTCTGCGGTAAGCAGCACAATAGATGAATACCAGTGGTCACCATTTACACTCATATACATGCACCATTTCTGCATATCTTTATTCCAGATAACATCCGGTGCCCACAGATTATCTGCTATATCATAATTCGCATTCCCTTTTTTTGCCCATTTTGCAGCTTCGGCAAAAATTGTATCACAATCGCTGTTTATATTATTGGTAAAAGGAGTCCAGTTAATTAAATCTGTGGACTTTGCCCATCCCATATGTGTACCAAAAATATAATATGTGCCTGTTTTCGGGTCTTTGACAATACTTGGGTCATGTACAGTTACATGATTTACAGTTGTTCCTGTATTATCTCCATTACTGTTGTCGCCATCATTATCATTGTTGTCATTATCATTGTTATTGTTATCATTTCCTGAAGTAGTGACGTCTTCTGCACTTCCTTCATACTGATATGTAACCTTTGCTCGAATCACACCATCCTTGCCATCAATTTTTACAGTCTTTTCTACTGTAAAATCAGCATTTACAACATCTGCAGAAGCAATCGCCGGAACTGCCAGTCCTGCCAGTGCAAAAATCATAACACCCATAAAAATACCGGCAATATTGCGCTTTTTCTTTTTGATATAAACTACTGCTGTTATTGCAGATATCGCTGCTGTCAAAAGAAAAAAGACTGTGGAAACCTTATCTCCGGTGCTTGGTGATTTACTTGGGTCTGTTTGTGTAGAACCAATTTTTTCTACTTCACCCTTTACTTCTTTTACAACCTCCTGTCCCGGCTCCAGCTTGTCAAATTTTATAATACTGTCATAGCCGTCTTTTAGCTTGATTCCCTGAGGCAATTCAATTTTTATTTCCACATTGGAAATCAATTTTGTACTGGTATTTTTTGCAACTACCTTTACAGCAGCCTCTTCTCCTATTTTATAGGACTCTTTGTCTGTTATTAATTCTACATACAAACCGTCCTGTGTCTTTGCAAATACAGCAGGAACCATGGCCAGCGTCATTGCAAATGCAAGGAAAAATGCAAAAAATCTCTTAGAGAGCTTTTTCATATATATACCTCCTTTATATAATTCCCTATAATTATCATTTTAACCAATAATGCTACAAATTTCAATACTATATTTATATAAAACTGACAAATCTGACTCCAATTTATTCCATACCTTTATCCAGTACAATTATATAAAAAAGCCTCCACAATCATATAAATTGTGGAGGCTTTTCTCACTTTATTATTCTGTTTCGAGTCCTTCTATACTTATCAATGCATCATTAATTGCCTCATATCCCTTATCGGTAATAGAGTACACTTTATCACTGTCTGCAACTACATCAACTGTAATACTCTTTGCATCACTATATGTAATGTTATCCAGTCTGTCATTCATCAAATCAAGCATTAACTGAAATACAGCTTCCATTGCTTCATTTAAGTCAAGGTCTTCTGAAGCAAGATCTGCTGACTTTTCCACCAGCTCGTCCTGAAGTCCGTCAAACAGCCCTGTTATCTGCTGAATCTCAACTGTGACTGTATATCCGTCTTTTCCGCTCATTTTCTTAGAGCTTTTTACTTCATACTTTGACTTGCTGTAAAGCTCTTTAAAAAATGTTTTGTAATCTTCCTGTAATTTATCAGAAATACCTGTAACTCCCATTGATGTAACCATTGCATCCAGATTATTCTGATAATCCTGCTTTGCCTGCTCTTCCGTACGCTTAGTCATCTTCATATATTCTTTTGTTTCACCCTTTGTCAGAAGGTCCAAGCAAGAATCCACATAGTTAGCAGCATCAAATTCTGCTTTACAGCCTACAAGACTAATTGCCATGACAATTGTCAGCAAACATGCCATAAATGATTTTTTCATTTTTCTCATTATCTTTCTCCTTTTTTTTATAAAATATTACAATATTTCTACTGCCAAAATATAATATAACATAACAAAATCAATTATGCAAGCAAAAAATAGTAAAAATACAAAACTTTTGTTCTATAATATCAGTCTTTCAGCAATGGCATCAAAGCCATTTTCTAATTCTTCCTCCGATTTCTAATATTTTTTTATTTTCTCCAGACATGGAATACCGGTTATTTATAAAGTGCACAGCGGACAAATGGC
>CAJTOU010000026.1:18466-48439 GCA_910577835.1 uncultured Lachnospiraceae bacterium
ACAGAATAGTAAAATTCATATCCCAGCTCCGCCATTTGTCCGCTGTGCACTTTATAAATAACCGGTATTCCATGTCTGCATCCTACGGTCACCGCAGTTTTTTCATCTGACGATAAATGTACATACAGTCTGGATTTTGGAAGCAAACCCTGTTTATCGATAGATGATACATACTTTTGTCCGGTTCCATGCCACAGATAATCTGGAGGTGTTTTTTGTTCCAGTTCTACATCTACCGGAACAGAATGCCCCTGATTGGCTCTGATTTTTGTTTTGTTCTCATTAAAAGAATATCTCTGTTTATTATCTGTGCGTACAATTTCCTCCAGAATATTCATGTTAAACAGCTTTGTTTTTGCAATGCCCTTTATCAACTCATTTACATCTGCCCATCCGTGTTTATCCAGTGTAATTCCTATAACTTCCGGTTTATGACGCAGAATCAGACTCATATATTTGCTTGTCTCTGTTAAACTCATAATTTCCCTCTCTTTCTTCCCATATCTGATTTTCCCCTGTCATCTCCTTGTAAACATTTTCCTATAAATATTTTTTGTAAATCGTGCATTAATAAATCCTGTTTTTACAATTATATCTTTATCATTGTACTTCTATTAATCCATACTCATTCTTTGCTGCTCTTTTTCACTTTCTTCTCTTTTGATTTCTTCTCTGTCAAGTCATAGCTTTCGCTAATCGTTCGCCGAATTTCCTTTTCCGGCACCGTTCCGTCCAGAATAATGGAATTCCAATGCTCTTTGTTCAAATGATACGCCGGAAGAACAGAATTATAAGCCTTACGCCACAAATCTCTCCATTCACTGTCACATTTCACATTAATCCATGTATGCTCCTCCCTTTCAAAAATCCATGCAAATACCTTGTGATTGCTGCGATGCCGAATTACACACCAGTTTTTATCCGAAAACGGATAGTCCTCATAAACATCCGCAAATGTAAGGCAGTATGCCACAGCTTCTTTTCTGTCCGTCATCTCTTATTCCTCATATTTCTTCACCAATATTGTAGCATTATGCCCGCCAAAGCCCAGTGAATTGCTGATTGCCGCGCGAATATCCATATATACTCCTGCTCCTTTTGTATAGTCAAGGTCACATTCAGGGTCGTCTTCCTTCAATCCCACTGTCGGGTGAATATATCCCTCATTTATTGACTTGATACATGTTACAAGCTCCACTGCGCCCCCTGCTCCAAATAAATGGCCAATCATAGATTTTGTAGAATTAATCTTTACTTTATATGCCCAGTCACCAAACGCCCTTTTAATCGCTCTTGTTTCAAACAAATCGTTATATACTGTACTGGTTCCATGTGCATTGATATATTGTATGTCTTCTGGTTTCATGCCTGCTTCCTTAATCGCAAGCTCCATAGCTTTTGCTGCGCACAATCCATCTTCCAGAGGCGCTGTCATATGATTTGCATCACTGGTTGCTCCATAGCCTCCAATTTCGGCATAAATATGCGCACCACGCTTTTTTGCATGTTCCAGTTCCTCCAAAATCAGCACACCGGCTCCCTCTCCTGTCACAAAGCCATTTCTGCGTTTGTCAAATGGAATCGACGCATTAAACGGGTCTTCAGAATCTGTAAGTGCTGTAAGTGCCTGAAAAGTAGCTACTCCAAATCTGCTGATTGAGCTGTCTACACCACCTGCAAACATTATATCCAGTTCTCCATATTTTACAGCATGAAACGCCTCACCGATAGAATTTGTTCCCGTAGCACACGCTGTTACCACATCAATTGATTTTCCATGTATTCCGAACTGAATCGAAACATTTGCTGCTGCCATATTTCCAAGCACCATAGGAGCTGTCAGAGGATTTATTCTTGTCGGACCCTTTGCGAGCATTTTATCATATTCTCGCTCAATTCCCATAAGGCTTCCCACACCGGAACCAATCGAAATACCTACACGAAACGAATCCTCCTTCTCCATATCAAGTCCTGCATCTTCTGCCGCCTCCCTTGCTGCCGCTACTGCAAACTGTGAAAACCGGTCCATTCTTTTTGCAGATTTTACATCCATATATTTTTTTGCGTCAAAATCCTTTACATCCGCTGAGAGCTTTGCCTTATATTGTGTGGTATCAAAGTTTACAATTGGATTGATTCCCACCTTTTTTGCCTTTATTCCATTCCAAAACTCTTGCACAGAATTTCCGATTGGTGTAATTACCCCCATTCCTGTTACTACTACTCTTCTCATTTAAATTTTCCTCTTTTCTTTCCTTTGTTTTCTATAATTAATATCAATGCTTCTGATTTATAATTATAAGGCATGAGTCTGTGATATTCAAGCATATTATATACAATGATTGCTCAACAAAAAGACGAAGTCTTTCTGACTTCGCCCTTTGCTTATTCTCTATACATCAATGCTGTAATTTGGAGCTTCTTTTGTAATATGAATATCATGTGGATGACTTTCCTTTAAGGAAGCTGCTGAAATTTTTACAAACTTTCCAGTTTGCTTCAGTGTCTCGATATCCTTTGCACCGCAATATCCCATACCTGCACGAATACCACCGACAAGCTGATACACAATATCCTCCACGGTTCCTCTGTAAGCAACGCGCCCTTCTACACCCTCCGGAACCAGCTTCTTTGTATCTGTCTGGAAATAACGGTCTTTGCTTCCGTTTTCCATTGCGGCAATAGAACCCATACCACGATAAACTTTGTATTTTCTTCCCTGATACAGTTCAAATTCTCCTGGAGATTCGTCACAGCCTGCAAAAATACTTCCCATCATACATACGTTTGCTCCGGCTGCAATCGCTTTGGTCATATCTCCAGAGAACTGAATACCACCATCTGCAATCACAGGAATACCATATTCCTTTGCAGCCGCATAGCCTTCCATTACCGCTGTTATCTGCGGGACACCAATACCTGCCACTACACGGGTTGTACAGATAGAACCCGGTCCAATACCAATTTTTATCGCATCTGCACCAGCTTCAATCAGTGCCTTGGTCGCTTCTCCTGTCGCCACATTGCCTGCGATTACCTGAAGGTCCGGATAAGCCTTTTTAATCTCTCTTATGGCTTCCATAATATTTTTTGAATGTCCATGAGCAGAATCCAGAACAACTACATCTACTTTTGCATCTACAAGCGCTGCTGTTCTCTCCATAATATTTTTTGTAATTCCTATGGCAGCACCGCACAAAAGCCTGCCCTGCTCATCTTTTGCAGCCAGAGGATACTTAATCTGTTTTTCAATATCCTTAATTGTAATAAGTCCCTTTAAATTGAAATTATCATCAACAATTGGCAGCTTTTCTCTTCTTGATTTTGCCAGAATTTCCTTTGCTTCTTCAAGAGTAATTCCCTGCTTTGCCGTAATCAGATTTTCTGATGTCATGGATTCTTTGATTTTTTTAGTAAAATCTGTCTCAAATTTTAAATCACGGTTTGTAATAATACCTACAAGCTTTCCATTTTCTGTAATCGGAACACCGGAAATCCGAAACTTGGCCATCAGATTATCTGCATCCTGTAAAGTGTGCTCCGGTGATAATGAAAAAGGGTCTGAAATTACGCCGTTTTCAGAACGTTTTACTTTATCTACCTCCTCTGCCTGTGCTTCCACTGACATATTCTTATGAATAATACCAATACCGCCCTGTCTCGCCATGGCAATTGCCATTCTATGCTCTGTAACAGTATCCATACCGGCACTCATCATAGGAATATTAAGTTTGATTTTTTTTGTCAAATAGGTAGATAAGTCTACCATATTTGGAGTCACTTCTGAATATGCAGGAACTAACAATACATCATCAAATGTAATTCCTTCGCCAATAATCTGTCCCATTGATAATAATCCTCACTTTCTTTCGTCTATACAGTTTCATTGTCTATATTTTTACTATGGTAATTTATTTTTCTTTTACTGTCAAGCATTTTTGTAAAATTTGTTATAATTTTATAAATTTTCAGAGAATAAAGTGTTTTTTGTACATCATATTGACTATTACACATTTAGTAAGGTATGAAAGAACAAAGTGCTTGAAATACTATAAATTTACAATAGCCTTCCTGCACTTTGTTCATAAATAGCTGCTCTGTAAGAGCTGCGTCTAAGAAATACGAAGTAATTTCTTATGAAAGAACAAAGTGCTTGAAATACTATAAATTTACAATAACCTTCCTGCACCAAATCAAAAACAGTACAAAGTTTTAGTAATTTTACTAAATCTCGTACTGCTTTCTCACTTATTGTCTTACATTCATCATTTTAATATAACATTTCAGCTTACGAAAGTTTTATCTTGCCCGGTGCCGCCATCTTCATTGCATCCAGCATTTTCTGGTCAAATTCCATATAAATCTTTGCAGTAGAAGCGCCATAAGGGACTATCAATATATAAACTGGTTCACTATTCTCACCTGACGTATAATCAAAAGCCTTCATCTGAGTGTTTCTGTGATAGCCGCTGACATAGGTACTTTCTATCGGAGCAATCACTTCGCATTTGGAAACGTCTACTGTCTGCTGATTTTTTCTTTTATTTTTTCCGTATATCTTGTCTATGGTAAGCTCATTATTTACCAGTACAAATTCATACTCCACCGATGTCATAAAAAAAACATACCATGTGACATACCCCAGAAAAAATATTGCTATAATCCCATATATCCCCATAAAGAAAGTTATTATATAGGAAAAAAATAACGCTGCAACAAGAACTGCTACTCTGAGCATAATTGCACTTATCTCTGTTTTTTTACTTACAAGCTTTTCTACATATCTGTTATCCATAAAAATATCTCCGTAAATAATGCAAACAACCTTGCGTTGATTGCCTGATAATGCAACCAACATTATATTAGTTGTTTAAATCAATCAGTCCCGCAGTAAACTCTTTTAACCAAGTTCTGTCAAGTTCTTCAATCCTTCCCTTATCACAGAGCCTTGCCGCCTCCGAATCAATCGGGAGCTTTGCAAAATTGCTAATCTGATATTTCTTTGCAAGCTCTTCCACTCTGCTTTCCCCAAATACAGAAATTTCTTTGCCGCAGTCAGGACATTTTAAATAAGACATATTTTCTACTATGCCTGCTACTTTCACCTTCATCAGTTCTGCCATTCTCACTGCCTTTTCTACAATCATCTGCACAAGCTCCTGAGGAGAAGCAACTATGACAATACTGTTTACCGGAAGAGACTGATATACAGTAAGAGGTACATCTCCTGTTCCCGGAGGCATATCTACAAACATATAATCAATTTCTCCCCAGTATACCTCTGACCAGAACTGCCTTACCATATTTGCAATTACTGGACCTCTCCAGATTACAGGGTCCGTCTCATGCTCCAGAATCAGATTCGTTGACATAATTTTGATATTCTTCGAAGATACTGCCGGCTTTAATCCTTCCTCTGATGATTCCGGTGTTGCATGAATTCCAAAAATCTTCGGAATAGATGGACCTGTAATATCCGCATCTAAAACAGCCGTTTTATACCCTCTTTTTTCCATTTCTATTGCCAGCAACGATGTTACCAGTGACTTTCCGACTCCTCCTTTTCCGCTGACCACTCCGATAACATTCTTTATATTGCTGAATTTATTCATTGGTTCCGAAAAATCTGTCTGCTCCTTAGCTCTGCTGGCACAGCCCTCACAGGATTCCTTTGTACAATTTGTATCATTACATTCTCTTGGCATATGCTTATCCTTTCTTAAAATTTTTCTTTGTTTTATAGAAAATTACTTTGTATTTTCTAATATATCATTTTCCACATATTATATATCATAACACAAATCTGAAATAATTAGTATAAAAATTTAGAAAAAATCTGTCAATTACCAGATATCCAAAACATTCAAAAATAAACTGTGCTAAAACAACAGTCCTATTATTAAATAATGCCGGAACATAACTTGTTCCGGCATATATTTTCTGTAAAATTATATTTCTTTTTTACATCATTCCCATTCCCGGATTTCCAGCCGGCATTGGAGGTACATCTTCCTTGATAGTAGCCACTACGGATTCTGTTGTCAGCAATGTAGAAGCCACGCTTGTTGCATTCTGCAGTGCGCTTCTTGTTACCTTTGCAGGGTCAAGAATACCAGCGTCTACCATAGATACATATTCCTCTTTGTAAGCATCAAAGCCTGTTCCAACCTCGGATTCCTTCACTTTGTTTACAATTACAGCTCCCTCAAGACCTGCATTTTCAACAATTGCAAATAATGGAGCCTCCAGAGCCTTCAAAATAACGTTTGCTCCTGTCTTCTCGTCACCCTCCAGTGTATTTACAAGTTTGGCAACCTCTTTAGAAGCATGAATATATGCGGAACCGCCTCCTGCGATAATACCCTCTTCCACGGCAGCTCTTGTTGAGCTTAACGCATCCTCCATGCGAAGTTTCTTTTCCTTCATCTCTGTCTCAGTAGCAGCGCCTACGCGAATAACAGCCACACCACCGGAAAGCTTTGCAAGTCTCTCCTGTAATTTTTCTCTGTCAAAATCAGAAGTAGTCTCTGTAATCTGCTTCTTAATCTGAGAAACTCTTGCAGCAATCTCTTCTTTGTCGCCGCAGCCGTCTACGATAATTGTGTTTTCCTTCTGAACCTTTACAGACTTTGCACGACCAAGCTGCTCCATAGTTGCTTCTTTCAGGTCAAGTCCCAGTTCTTCGGAAATCACGCTTCCGCCTGTCAATGCTGCGATATCCTGAAGCATTTCCTTTCTTCTGTCGCCATAGCCTGGAGCCTTGACAGCCACTACATTGAAAGTACCTCTTAATTTATTTACAATCAGAGTTGTGAGTGCTTCTCCCTCTACATCTTCTGCAATAATCAGAAGTCTTGAACCGGACTGTACAATCTGCTCAAGAAGCGGAAGAATTTCCTGAATATTTGAAATCTTTTTATCTGTAATCAGGATATACGGGTCATCTAATACAGCTTCCATTTTATCCATATCAGTAGCCATATATGCTGAAATATATCCTCTGTCAAACTGCATTCCTTCTACAAGGTCAAGCTCTGTCAGCATGGTCTTTGATTCTTCGATTGTAATAACGCCGTCATTGGAAACCTTTTCCATAGCATCTGCAACCATATTTCCTACTTCGTCATCTCCGGAAGAAATAGCAGCTACTCTTGCAATCTGCTCCTTACTGCTTACCTTTGAACTCATACCCTGAATTGCCTCTACTGCAATATCTGTGGCCTTCTTCATACCCTTTCTCAGAATAATCGGGTTTGCGCCTGCTGCGAGGTTCTTCATTCCTTCGTTTACCATGGCCTGAGCCAGTACAGTAGCAGTGGTAGTTCCGTCACCGGCTACATCATTTGTCTTGGTAGCTACTTCCTTTAAAATCTGTGCTCCCATATTCTCGAAAGAATCCTCAAGTTCGATTTCCTTTGCGATAGACACACCGTCATTTGTGATAAGCGGTGTACCATAGGACTTGTCAAGAACTACGTTTCTTCCCTTTGGTCCCAGTGTTACCTTTACTGTATTTGCTAATTTATTAACGCCCTCTTCCAAAGCTTTTCTTGCTTCTGCGCCATACT
Organism: uncultured Lachnospiraceae bacterium; assembly: GCA_910577835.1. GTDB lineage: Bacteria > Bacillota > Clostridia > Lachnospirales > Lachnospiraceae > CAG-303. Next base: position 26,035 of record CAJTOU010000026.1, read on the forward strand.
TGATTTCCTTTGCCATTTTTAATGCCTCCTATAATTTTCTGTCATTATTTCAATTCATTATTTCAATTTACCCACAATAGCATTTCTTCTTATTCTACTACTGCAAGAACATCTTCTTCCTTAACAATAATCAGTTCCTCGTCGTCTATTTTTACTGTGTTGCCGGCATACTTGGAATAAATTACCTTTACGCCTTCCTTTAACAGCTCAGACTCAACGCCCTCGCCCTTTGCAACAACTACGGCTTCCTGAGGCTTTTCCTTGGACTGTCCCGGAAGAACAATTCCTGACTTTGTGGTTTCCTCTGCCTCTACCTGTCTGATTACTAATCTGTCACCTAATGGCTTTAACATTTCTATTTCCTCCAATCTTATGCTTTGCTTTTTGTTTTGTTAGCACTCGTTGTTTTTGAGTGCTACTCGTTTGCTGATTTGTATTGTAATGCCATATTATGGTTTTTTCAATAGTACGAAAGTACTAATTTTTGCAAAATTTTTTGTCTGCTTTTATATTTTTATAGATTGTTCAAAGTATTTATATTCTATTTATAATTTTTTTCAAAATAATCCTTTATTTTTTTTTCGTTTTGTATTAAAATAGAGGAATAACTTACAGCGTAAGACGCGTGAATATAGAAAGGGGACACATTATGGCCAGTAAATTTACAAAATTCTTAACTATCACTGCTGCAATTGGCGCTGCTTCCGCAGCCGGAGTTGCTCTTTATAAGAAGTATAAGGATGATAAATCCTTTGATGATGATTTTGACGACTTCGATGACCTTGACGATTTTGATGATGATTTCGATGATATGGACTCAGAAGACAGAGGTTATACCTCTATTACACCGGAATCAGAAAACGATGATACAGAAGACGATTTGGCAGAAACACTGACAAAAGAAGAAAAAGAAGCTCTTGCAGAGAATATAAAAGACGATGATGATAAGCCAGAAGACGACAAATAAGTTTTGATTGTTTTTCTATATATCAGATAGAAAATTTACCAAATATTAAATTTTTTGGAAACAAAAAGGAGCAGCAGCTCCTTTTTATTTTTTCACTGAAAAATTATTTTGTATTTTCAGCTATTCTATTTCATGCAGATAATCTCTCAGTTCTCTTGCTCTCTCCTTCACTCTGTCCGGTGCATTTCTTGATACAATAATAGCAGAAAGCAGTTTCAGCGCAGATGCCGGTTCACCACATTCAATACAAAGCTCTGCCAACAGAAAATCAAAAGTCCATTCATCCATTCCCGCAATCGGAAAGGTTTCATTCATACTGGCTTCCTGAAATCCATTTTGTGCCTTTTTAATAAAGTTCATCTCCAGATTATATAATTTCTTTCTTTTTTCCTCATCCTCGGATTCCATTTCTCTCTCACCCCTGTAAAGCCATGCAATTTTTAAACAGATATAAGCTCTTTCACTTACCTTTCCTCTTTTTATAATCGCATTTGCCAGAGCCAGCTTATGCCTTAAAACAGCCTCCGCATATGTGTATGTCTGCCCTGCGGGTTCAATGCCCTGAAATTTCTGGCTGACCTCATTTCGAATTGTTTTCACCTGATTTTCGGATAACCGGTCAAAATACTGTGACAAAGCCGCATATCCGCAGTTTTCACATACAATGCTGTCATATTTTACAATATCAATATGCTGATATACCGGCCGCATATCCATATCTCTTCGAAGCAGTTTCGGCCTTGCCGCCTTTACTGTCAAGGCTTTAAAGGTTTTGTCGCATACAGGGCATGTATAAGTCTTTTTTAACAGATATTCTGCTTCATTATCCCTCTTCAGCTCTGTTTGACCGTTTTTCTGATGATTTTCATTTATAGTAGTTGTCATATTTTCCTCACATTATATTTTAAATGAACTTTTCAGTGATACAATTCTGTTAAATACCAGATGTTCTCTGGAAGAATCTTTTGCATCCACACAGAAATACCCATTTCTTACAAACTGAAAACTGTCATATGCCGCTGCATCTTTTAAAGACGGCTCTACATAGCAGTTTTTCAAAATCGTAAGGGAGTTTGGATTCAAATTCAGGCTTCCGTCTTCATTCAGCTTTCCTTTTTCCTCATCTACAATATTTTCATACAGCCTTACCTCGGCAGGAACTGCATGCTCTGCGCTTATCCAGTGAATGGTTCCTTTCACCTTTCTGCCGGTAAATCCGCTGCCACTTCTGGTTTCAGGGTCATAGGTACAATGCACCTCTGTTACATTTCCTGCTTCATCCTTGACAAAGCTCTCGCATTTGACAAAATAGGCATTCATCAGGCGCACCTCGTTGCCCGGAAAGAGACGGAAATATTTCTTTGGAGGCTCCTCCATAAAATCTGTTCTCTCAATATACAAAACTTTTGAAAATGGCACTTTTCTTATCCCTAGAGCTTCGTTTTCCTGATTGTTCATTACATCAAAATACTCTACCTGATTTTCCGGATAATTATCAATCACAAGCTTAATAGGTTCAAGCACAGCCATTACTCTGGAACGTTTGAGCTTTAAGTCCTCCCGAATACAATATTCCAGCATGGCATAATCCACGGAACTGTTGCTCTTTGAAACACCGCACAGCTCCACAAACATGCGAATGGATTCTGGTGTAAAGCCTCTGCGTCTCAACGCATTTAAAGATACCAGCCTAGGGTCATCCCATCCGTCTACAATACCGTCTTCTACCAGTTTCTTGATATATCTTTTTCCAGTCACCACATTTGTCAGATACAGCTTTGCAAATTCAATCTGCTTTGGCGGCTGTGGATATTCAAGCTCACGCACCACCCACTCATACAATGGTCTGTGGTCCTCAAATTCAAGCGTACAGATTGAATGTGTCACCTTCTCAATGGCGTCTTCCACCGGATGAGCAAAATCATACATTGGATAAATACACCATTTGTCACCTGTATTATGATGTGTCATATGAGCAACTCTGTAAATAACAGGGTCTCTCATATTCATATTTGGAGATGCCATATCAATTTTTGCTCTCAGCACTTTGCTCCCGTCTTCATATTTTCCGTTTTTCATTTCCTCAAAAAGCGAAAGATTCTCCTCCACGCTTCTGTTTCTGTACGGACTTTCCCTGCCCGGCTCAGTTAAGGTTCCTCTGTATTCTCTTATCTCCTCTGCCGTTAAATCACATATATATGCCTTTCCCTTTTTTATCAGCTTTACTGCCGCCTCATACATCTGCTCAAAATAATCTGAGGCAAATAAAACCTCTCCTTTGTAATCTGCTCCAAGCCAGTCCACATCTTCTTTAATCGACTGGACAAACTCTGATTTTTCTTTTGTAGGATTTGTATCGTCAAATCTGAGATGAAATACTCCATTGTATTTTTTTGCAAGACTGTCATTTAAAAGAATAGATTTTGCATGTCCAATGTGCAGATATCCGTTCGGTTCCGGCGGAAACCTTGTAGTAACATGGTCATAAACACCTTCGTTTAAATCTTTTTCAATTATCTGTTCAATAAAATTTTTTGAACCAGCTTCATTTTCTACTGATTCGGTAGTTTTTACTTCTTCCATTCAATACCTCCATTTTTTTGTACATAAAAGAAATTTTCATCTTCTATATATGGATAAATAAAATCTTTTTTATTCTATAACAAAAAAGGGTAAATTGTAAAGTATTAAATTGTATTATTCTGGATTTTATTGTATACTTTTAGAAAAATTATAAAATAACCAGAACAACATGCTTATGGTTATAATTTTGTATAACACAAGAAAGGACCAGTCCCATGAACTATATAACAATTAAAAACCTCAGAGTATTTGCCTGTCATGGCGTTTTTCCCGAAGAACAAAAAATCGGTCAGCCCTTTTTCATATCGGCTAAACTTTACTTGGACACCGGTTCTGCCGCGCGGGAAGATTCGCTGGAAACTTCCGTTGACTACGGAGAAGTCTGCCATTTCCTGACTTCTCTTATGACTGAAAAGACTTTCCGTCTGATTGAAGCTGCTGCAGAGTATCTTGCCCAAAATCTTTTATGGAAATATCCTCTTATCCATGCCGTAGAGCTTTCTTTAAGCAAACCCAATGCCCCTGTAAATCTTCCCTTTGAAGATATCAGCATAACTGTCAAAAGAAGCTGGCATAATGTATATCTGGGCATTGGCTCCAATATGGGAAATCGAAAGGAGTATCTTGATTTTGCCGTTGCGAAGCTTAATGAAGATAAAAGCTGCATCGTCAGCAAAGTTTCCAGCTACGTTGTCACAAAACCCTATGGCGGCGTTGAGCAGGAGGACTTTTTAAACGGCGCAGTTTATATTCGTACTATTTATTCTCCTCATGAGCTTCTTTGCTTTCTGCACGAAATTGAAAATAACGCCGGCCGCAAGCGTCTGGTACACTGGGGTCCCAGAACACTTGACCTCGATATTCTACTGTATGACAGTCTGATTTTAGAGGACCCGGATTTGATTATTCCACATCCTGATATGGAAAATCGGGAATTTGTATTAAAGCCTTTGTGTGAAATTGCCCCTTTCAAACTTCATCCTGTACTTTTAAAAAGAATCAGAGATATAAAGGCATAAACTGCCTTTATATCTCCGTTTGCTGTAAAATCTTTCTCAATCATCTACCGGCGGGTCAAAAATTTCAGGAGTTCCTCCCGAAAGAGATGCTCTGTACAAAGTAAAGTCACTTCTGTTTATTTCATAAAAATATACATATTCTTTTGTAAAGTTAATATTTGTATAATCTCCTCTTAATACAGTATTGTATCCGCTGCCGTCTGTTTTCATTCTGCAAAGCTTGTGGTCGTCTTCCGTATTTTCTGCCTGATAATAAATATCCCCTGTTTCTGCATTTACATTATAAATTACAGCGTAATCCTCACTTAACACTTCCGTCTCCAATGTAGATATATTTAACCTTGATATTTTATGACCGTTGTCTAAATCAATATAGTAAATATAGTTGCCTTCACAGTCGGGCATATAAAAATTTCCCGCGAAACATTCTGAAAGCTTTTCGTCTTCAAGTCTGTAATACATCAGATTATGATTATTGCCGTCATTTGCAAAATAAATCTTTCCATCAGCATAATCAAGCATCTGATAAGGACTTTCAAACAGCGTTGTATCTGATTTTCCGTCTATACCTGCCTTTCGCACATAATAAGAACCTGTATCTTTGCTGTAAGCGCGATAATACAAATCATTGCCACACAACAGCAAATCATCGGAAACTCCCTGATGTATCATTTGTGTTTTTTTATCCTTCAATTTCAGTCTGGATACCCCATGTCTGATATTTACAGAAATAAATGACATTTCTCCAAGCATATTATCTCTGATATAATATACATAACCATTACAGATATTCAGACAGGAAACACTGTCCTTTCCTATTTTCTCCATGCCGGAGCCGTCTTCCTTCATACGGTAAAGTCTGCCCTCGTCATTTGGATTGGCAAAATATACAAAACCATCATACACACAGAACATTCCCCCATTATATAAATTTCCGGTAGTGTTTCCGGTGTCGCCCTCTTTATTATAGATAAAACGGTTCGAATAAAAATAAAATCCTATTCCCCCTGCAATAAGAATAACCACAAGAACCGCACAGATAATCATAACTACTTTTTTTTTCTTTTTACTCATATATTATTTCCTTTCTCACAGGCGAGTATTTTTCATAGAAAATTATTCTGGATTTCCTGTAATACTGCCCTTAAAAGAGCTGCTGTTTATAAAACACATTCCTATACAGCATTAAGAATCGCCTCTGTCATTTTCAATGCTCTATAATTTTCTTTCACATCATGTACTCTTATAAATGAACATCCCTTCATCACTCCAAGAACAGTAGTGGCAACAGTTCCCTCCACACGCTCCTCCACAGGAAGGTTAAGCGAAAGACCTATCATAGATTTTCTTGATGTTCCAAGCAGAACAGGATATCCAAGCTCTAAAAGCCTCTCCAAATGCTTCATTACTATGAGATTATCGGAAAGTGTCTTTCCAAATCCAATACCGGGGTCTGTAATAATCTGCTCTTTTTTTATTCCGGCAACTAATCCTATTTGAATACTGTCTCTTAAATCTGCCAAAACATCTGCTGCCACATCTGTATATGGGCGCTCCTTCAGATTCCGGTTATGCATAATACAGCATGGAACTCCTGTTTTTGCTATGATTTCCGCCATTTTCTTATCACCCTTCAGTCCGGTAATATCATTCACCATGCCCGCACCTGCGGTAACTGCCTGTTCTGCCACTTTTGCCTTGCAGGTATCAACAGATACTGGTATATCAAATCTTTTTCTGACTGCCTCAATATATGGAAGAACTCTTTCAAGCTCCTCCTGCTCTGTAATCCTCTGATAACCGGGTCTTGTGGACTCTCCGCCTATATCAATAAGCTCTGCCCCCTCTTTTATCATATCTTCTGTATGAAAAAGTGCATGGTCCAAGCTGTTCCATTTTCCTCCGTCTGAAAAGGAATCCGGCGTCACATTTAAAATTCCCATAATATAACACTTTTTCAAATCAAACTCTATGTGATTAATTTTCATTATTTTTTCTCCTGTCTTCCACTGCTGCCTTTATATATTTCAGGAAAGAAAACGAGCCAAAACAAATCACTGCCGATTTTCTTCCGGTTTCCGCTGTCAATTTCTCTGCCTTCGAAACAGCCAGCTCCAAGGCTTTGGGTATACTCTCTGCCGGATATGCCTCTTTCCCATATGACCTGATACATTGTGCCAGTATGTTCGCGTCAAGCGCTCTTTTACCGTCTGCTTTGACTGTATATATATTATCTGCCAAATTGCAGGTAATTTCAACTACTTTTTCATAATCTTTATCCGCAAAAACTCCCATAATAAAAATAATATGATATTCTCTCAGCAGTAATGTTATATTTTCTCTCAGTCTTAAAGCAGCTTCAGGATTATGGGCACCGTCAATAAGAACAAGCGGATTTTCATTTTCAATCACCTGAAAGCGCCCCGGCAGTACAGCTTTTAAAAGTCCCTGTTTTACAGCATTTTTTTCTATTATATATCCCTGACGGATTAATTCGCAGGCCGCCTCTATTGCTTCTGCCCCGTTTTCTGTCTGAAACCGCCCTGACATTTGAATTTCATATTCCTGCCTAGCCAGAGTGCTATGATAGACAAAACGTTGTTTTTTCAGTGTAGATTCCAGAACCTTGATATTATCTTTTTTTACTGTGATTATGCGGCTGTTTTGACATCTAGCTCTCTCTTCTATCACCTTCATCACCTGACTGTTCTGTTCTATAATCACTGCGGGAATATTTTTTCTGATAATCCCCGCTTTACATTCCGCGATTTCTTTTAATGTATTCCCAAGCCATGCCATATGGTCCATGCTGATAGATGTAAATACGCTTAAAACAACAGAATTTGTTATATTAGTCGCATCTGTAAGTCCTCCCATACCACACTCTATCACTGCAAAATCACACTGACTGTATGCAAAATACTGATAAGCAAGAGCAGTTTCGAGTTCAAAAATCGTTGGCAGTCTTCCTTCTTTATCCGCAATTTCTACTGCCGACTTCATAAGCTCTACCTGAATGGCAAATTCTTCTCCTGAAATTAGCTTTCCATCTACTGCAATTATTTCTCTCTTTTCAAATACTGCTGGAGAATGATATCTGCCTGTTTTAAATCCTGCTTCTGTCAATATTTCGGCAATAAAGGAAGAGACAGAGCCTTTTCCGTTTGTGCCTGCCACGTGAATCACCTTTACTTTGTCCTGCGGATTACCAAGGGTCTGCATAAATTTTCTCAAATTATCCAGTCCCATATCAAAAAAATGATTTTCAAACCCGTAAAAAAAGCGTTCCGCTTCTGCTTCCTTCATAATGCTTCCTTTCCTGCTGCCTGTATTTATAATACAGCTATTTATTCCCTAAGAAAACAGGCTGCCTGTGGCAGCCCGCTTCTTAGCTTAATTTTTTAATTACCGCACAGTTCGGTGTTTCTACCTGAATCGGCTTTCCATGCTGGATAAGCAGACCATTTTCATAATCAATGGTAAAAAATGTTATTTCATTTGTTTCATGATTTAAAGATGCAATATGCCTGTCATCAGGGAACACACATATATTCTTTGGATAGTCACCACTGATAGGCAGTACACTGTTTTTAGTAAGCAGACCTGTTTTTTCATCTCTTGCAAAAAACGCAACACTGTTGTCACCTGCATTGGAGCAGAAAATATATTTTCCGTCATAGGAAATCTTAATCGCGGCAACTGCACTTTTATCATTAAAGGTTTTACCAAGCGTGCTGATTTGCTGGATTAGTTCGAAATGAGGCATTCCGTCTTCGCTGTCATAGGAATATACATTGACGCAATTTTTCAACTGACAAATCAAATATGCAAATTTTCCATCCTGACTGAAAATCAGACTTCTTGGAGAGGATTCCAGCTCGCATCTTAAAATATCGACAAGCTTAATGCTTCCGATTTCATGGTCAAACCGGTAAAGCTGAACCTGGTCCATACCTACATCGCAGGAAGTCAAAAACTTCTGGTCGGGCGTAAGTCTTGCACAGGTCACATGCGGTCTGTAATTGCGCTCTGCGATAGAACCCATTCCTTTATGATATACTTCTGCAGTCATCTCTCCAACGCTTCCGTCAGGATTCACTCTTACTACGGACATTTTTCCGTCATGGTATCCCGCTGTAAAGATATAGTTCTCCTTCTTGCTGATACTGATATGGCATGCCCTCATTCCATTGATGGAGCCAAGATTGATAAATTCCAAATCACCATCAGGATGAATTTTAAAAGAAGAAATACCCAAATCTGATACAGAATACAGAAAATCGGAATTATTGGCAAGTCTCATATAAGAAGGATTTCCCACCTCTACTTCTTTTATGGGAGTAAAAATCCCCTGTTCTATATCACAATCGCAGATTGTAATACCCTTTGCTTTTCCGTGAGTATAGGAACCCACATATGCTACATATTTATCAGCCATAGCTTTTCTACCTCCAGATGAATAATTTAAAGCTGCCCCTTTAAGAGCTGCATCATAAGAAAGACAAGACAATTTCCTATGAAAAAACAAAATAACTTGTTATATTATGGTAGTATAGCATATAATTTGTTTTTAGACAAGTTTATAGAAATGAATTTCTGGAATTAACACCCTAAGTTACAAAAAAGAGAGCTGTCTTTCAGCTCTCTTTCATATAAAAAGCGCGAGACGGGACTCGAACCCGCGGCCCCGACCTTGGCAAGGTCGTGCTCCACCAACTGAGCCACTCGCGCATGTCATCAGCCTGTAAAATATTATTTCCTGCTGAGCACTTTTACAGTATAGCCGATGACAGAGAAAATGTCAAGCACTTTTTTACAATTTTTCCTTTTCCTTGTTTCAATCGTAATATTTTTTCAGGGCATTTTCTTCTCTGATGTTAAATATTCTCCCAGTCTTTTGCTGAACTCAATCGCTGCCTCCCCGTTTAAATGGCCTTCACAGTCTATATAAGCCGCAAGGGATTTGTCAAAACCGTCAAGCGACTCATAATTAAAATCCAGAAGTCTCAATTCATATTTTTCTGCCAGTTCTGCAAAATATTCATGCTGTTCCTGATATTGCTGTTTATACATTTCTCTTGTCATATCCGGCACAGGAATAATCAAAAGCGTCAGCTTAATTTCCTTTTCCTTGCAAAACTTTACCAGTTTTTTAAAGTACTCTTCTGTTTTTGTCTGAACCTGATTAGAATTCCATTCTGTAAAATTCTGAAAACCTTTATTCTTATCTGCTACGGGATAACAGTAGATAAATCCATTCTCTCGATATTCCTGTGCCGTATTGGTAAACACATCTGTCGCAAGATTTTGATAGCTGCCTGAAAATTTATTTTTTATATTTTCCGGTATCATTCTATATTTTTTTCGATAAAGATACCATGGAAAAAGAGTCACCCGAAAATCCTTATCCAAAAGCCGGTCAAGAAAAAATTCTGCTTTTACTCCTGACCATTTCATTTCTCTAAAGATACTGCAACTGTCTGTTCCGATATATTCTTCTGTTGTCCAGTATCCGCCGTCTATTTCATACACAATCTCTTCCGGTACATGATGACGGCAGATTTCTTTTACTTTATAATAAGTATAAGACAGATATTCTCCTCCAAGACACATATTTACACTTTTCTTTCCTGTCACCGAATCAATTGCAGATGGGTCAATGCCGCATTTACCGTGAGAGGTGCCCACAAACACCATATCATAGCTGTTTTCTTCTATATTATGATAATCGACTCTGATATAGCTGTAAGGAATAAAAATATAGTTTAAAAAGCTGTTTATCGCCAGAGCTGCCAGAAGAAAGACGGTTATCTTGGCTGTTAGTTTCAATTTTTTAAAATTGCGCATAGATAAAACCTCCTGTCATATTTGGAGGCATTCCAAACATCGGAAGCATAAAAACTGCTGCCAGATAAATCAGTGTCTTTATCGGAAAGGCCAATGACAAAAGCTTTTCTCCGACATCTGTTCCTCTCTCTTTTAAAATACTGATAGTAAACACAGTCACACAGCCGACCAGAATCGCAACAATCTGTATATACCGATAACTGATAAGCGAAGGCTTATCCATATAAATACTTCCATTTAACAACGGAGAAATGTCAAATCTGGTAAACATGTTGAAAAACATCTTAATGGCCTGTTCCACTGTATCGGCCATATCAAAGAGCCAGCTTATATTAACGAGAATAAAAGTTCTTATTATCTGAAAAAGCTGAAAGCTTCTGCTTTTCTCCTGAATAGAAAATGTTTTTCTTATCTTTGCATAATTTTCCGCCATCAAGCCGCTAAAACCGATAATCAGACCATTGTACAGACCATAAATGACAAATTTCCACGCTAGCCCATGCCAGATACCTACCAGAAGAAATACAAAAATATTTGCAATACAGATAGGAATGGTTCGCCCTGTTTTTTTGCCAAAGATTTGCTTTGTCCGCTTTTTCAGCTTTCCCATCCATTTAGAAAGCGAAATCGGATAAAATACATAGTCTTTCATCCATGTTCCAAGCGTAATATGCCATCTGTGCCAGAAATCAGTGATTGATTTTGCAAAATACGGCTGTCTGAAATTTTCATCCAGTGTCACCTGAAACAAAGCAGATACGCCTCGCACCACATCGATTCCGCCTGAAAAATCTCCGTATAATTGTATAGAATATGCCAATACTCCCAAAATTACCATGCCGTCAAATATTTCATATTGATGAAATATTTTATCTACAAACAGGGCCGCGTTGTCCGCCAGCACCATTTTCTTAAACATTCCATATAAAATAAGCTGAAGGGCTCTTTCTGCATGTTTGAAAGAAAAGCAATGCCTTTGGAAAAACTGCTCCGACAGCCTCTCAAATCTTCCGATTGGTCCCTGCATAATCTGTGGAAACCATGCAACAAACAAAGCATACCGGAAAAAATTTTTTTCTGCGCTGCTTCTTTTCCAGTAAACATCCAGCATATATCCTGCGGACTGAAACGTAAAAAACGAAATTCCAAGCGGCAGCAGCAAATTTAGAAAAGAAATACTTCCATCCGGATTATTTCTGAAAAAAATATCATTCACACTGTTAATGAAAAAATTTGTATATTTCAGTGAAGCCAATATCAGAAAGTCCAAAAACAGTGCCAGTACCAATATTTTTTTCCGACACCTTTTGTCTTCTGTTTTTTGCATAAGAATACCTGCCATATAGGTAATTACGGTTACAGCCATTAAAAATACAATATTTTTCACTCCTGAAGCCATATAATATATATAGCTTACAAACAGCAGAAATATCCACTGACGTCTCGAAAATACCGTATAATACAAAACTGTGGCTGCAAATACGAATACAGCAAACTCCAACGATGTTAACGCCATTACTTATCCTTCCCTCTTTATCTCAGAATCAAAGGGGTCAAAAGTTCCTTTGAATTATGTTATATTTTAATAACGGCTTTGAAAAGACCATTATACCAGACTGTCAAGCTCATCCACAAGCTCTGCAAACATCGCAAGCGCATCGCGGACCGGCTTTTTTTCTGTCATATCCACACCGGCAAGCTTTAGCAGCTCAATCGGGTCCTTGGAACAGCCTCCTGTCAGAAACTTCATATAATCTGCCACACCCTGTTCTCCAAGCTCTAAAATTCTTCCTGACAGCGCAATTGCAGCAGCAAAGCCGGTAGCATACTGATATACATAAAACGGCGTATAGAAATGTGGAATCCTTGCCCATTCAATAGCTATCTCATCATCAGAAATCATTTCTTCTCCAAAATATAACTGATTCAAAGTATGATATACCTGACACAAATTATTTGAATTTAAGGTGTCACCCTTTGCACACATTTCATGAGTGACCTTTTCAAACTCCGCAAACATCGTCTGACGGAACATTGTTCCCTTAAACTGGTCAATAAAATAATTCAAGAGATAAATTCTCTCTTGCTTATTCGTACATTTTTTGAGCAGGTCTCTGATAAGCAGAGATTCATTACAGGTAGATGCCACCTCTGCCACAAAAATTTTATAACCAGCATATGGATATGGCTGTGTGTTATCAGAATAATAGGAATGAAGGGCATGTCCCATTTCATGCGCAAGGGTAAAGACATTATTTAAATTCTCCTGATAATTTAAAAGAACATATGGATGCACGCCATAGACGCCCCATGAATAGGCTCCGCTTCGTTTTCCCTGATTTTCGTAAACATCAATCCAGCGGTTTTCAAAACCTTCTTTTAAATGGCTGATATATTCCTGTCCCATAGGAGCAAGTCCCTCTGCTACAATTTCCTTTGCTCTGTCATATGAAATCTTCATATCGACCTCTTTGGTAAGAGGCACATAGACATCATACATATGAAGCTCATCTACATTCAGCACACGTTTTCTGATGTTTACATATTTATACATGGCAGGGAGATATTCATGCACTGCCTCGATTAAATTGTCATAGACAGATACCGGAATATTGCTGTCAAACAACTGCATTTCCAGTGCGGAATTATAATTGCGCACCTCTGCATAAAATTTAAGCTGCTTTGCATTTGCCGCATACATTGCGCCTAAAGTGTTTCCATAATCTGTATAGGTCTTATACATTGCCTGAAAAGCTGCTTTTCTCACTTCTCTGTTCTGGCTCTCCATAAGAACTGTATAATTTCCATGTGTTACCTCGATAAGTTCGCCGTTTTCATCTTTTATTTTTCCGAATTTTGCATCTGCATCGTTAAACATATCAAAAATATCACTAGAAGCAGAGGCCATTTCTCCTGTCTTTGCAATAATCTTTTCTTCCTGCTCAGACAGACAATGTTCTTTTGAGCGGAACAGTCTGCGGAGTATGGTTTCATAAAGCCTGAGTTCTTCGTTTTCCCGAAGAAAACCTTCTATTTTTTCCCATGACATGCTTAAAATTTCCGGTTCTGCAAATGCATTGGCCGTAGATAACTGTACCAGAATAAGCTGTGCTTTTGCGGAATAATCCTGATATTTGCTGTCTGCCATGTTTTCATGAAGTTTTTGATTGGCGTAAACATAGACTCTTTCACATGCAAGGCTGACTTTGTCCTCAAATTTCAAAAATTCACAGAGGGTTTTTGCAGAACTGCCAAGCTTTCCTTCAAATTCAGAATATTTTTCGGCAAACCCCTTCAGGGCCTCTAACTCCTCCTCCCATTTTTCATCGGAAGAACACATATCCTGCATTGCCCATGTGAATTTTTCTTCAATTTCTTCTCTTTTTTTCAGTTGAGACATTTTAAACCTCCTTTAATATAGATATAATACGGATAGTTTATATCATAGCACAGAGAAAGTAAGGATTCAATGGAGAATTAACAGAAGGTTCATTTAATAACGAGGTTTGCATGCCAAATTCTTTCATTATTCCAGTGTTCTTCCTCAATTATACCAGCCCCAACCGCTTCATAATAAATATCTCTCCTGTAATGGTAAATGATGATAATATCGTTGTCATCACAATCACACTAGATGTTAGCACTCCTTCATGCCCCATATTTCTTGCCATTACATAGCTTGACGGCGTAGTCGGTGAGCCCAGCATTATCATAAGCGCCAGCAGCTTATCCCCTGTAAACCCAAGCCAGACTGCAAGCGGCAAAAACACCACTGACTGTAAAACCAGTTTTATTGTTGACGCCACCAGCGTCGGCTTTATCATTTTTACTGCCTTTTTCCCCTCAAATCCTGCTCCAATGCAGATTAACGCCAGCGGTGTTGCCATTTTTGCAACATTGTTTATCGCTGTTTCTAAAATCTCCGGCATAGAAAGCTTTAGCATAGAATACAAAAATCCCAGTACAATACTGATAATAATCGGATTTTTCAAAATATCCGCAAACGCCTTCTTTATCATTCCTTCTTCTCTATTCTTCCCCTCAAAGGTAAGAATAATCACTGCAAAAATATTATACAAAGGCACCGCTCCGAGAATCATCAGCGGAATCATGCCCGAATCCCCGCTTATATTTACTACCAGTGCCATTCCAAGAACCGCCGCGCTGCTTCGATATGAAGCCTGTACAAATTCCCCACTTATGGATTTATCCTTTATAAAAAGTTTTGTCAGTCCCCATATTCCCAATATACATAAAAGAGTGACTACAAAACAATATATAACATACTTCAAATCAAACACTGCCGCAAAATCCGTAACAGCAAGGTCCATAAACAGCATTGCAGGCAATGTCACTTTAAAATTAAACTTATCTGCTGCTTTTAGAAACGGTTCGTCAAACATTTTAATATATCTTAAAAAATATCCCAGTATAATCACTAAAAAAACAGGAACAGTTGCATTCAGGCTGTAAATTAAACTATCCATTTTCTTCTGCCTCTTTCTTTATTTTCATCTTTTTTCTGTAATTATTCCATCACTTGAAATAGACACATTTTCTGACATACTCTCAATATAACGAAACATATTTTCCGCCGCTTCTCCCTCTATCTCTGTTGTATAAAACATTTCGCTACTGCAAGGAAGCATCTTCGGCGTAATATGATTTGCCTCATCAATTTCCAATGTCAGCACCATTGTATCACTGTGGTAGCTGCCAAACAGAAAATTACTGATTCCGTAACAAATCAGTTTTCCCTGATAAAATTCCATACCCTGAAGTACATGTGTATGATTTCCAATTACAATATCAGCCCCTGCATCGATATATCCATGTCCCAGTGTTACCTGATTTCCAAGAATCGTCTTATCACTGTCATTTCCCCAGTGAACGTACATAATTACAATATCACAGTTTTCCTCTGTCTTCAATCTCGTAATCTCTTCCTTCAACATCTGAAAACGGTCTGTCTGCTCATAGGTAGTCATAAGCCCTGCCTTATCTTTCTGTGCATACCAGTCTATCTGTGGTACTACACGCGTAGCTGCAAGAATCGCTATTTTCTTTCCATTTACTTCTTTTATGTAAGGCGCCATTGCCTGTGATAAATCACTGCCACCGCCTATTGTCTCTATTCCCTGCTTTTTTATCTCTCTTATTGTAGAAGCAAGACCTTCTGTACCATAATCCATCATATGGTTATTTGCCAGAGTCATTACATCAAAGGAAAAATCCTTTAAAATTCCTTCTCTTGCAGAAGGCGTCAGAAAAGTATACTGCTGGTAATCAACTTTATAGCTCTCAGGCAAATCACCGCATACATACTCATGGTCTGCGGCAGCGATATCCACACTCTTAAAAATATTTTGTATTTTTTCCGAAATCACACCCGATATGCCAGAAGCCTGATAATGTTCATACATCATAGGACTGACATAAATATCTCCTACAAATGAAAGAGTTATATTTTTATCAGATATTATATTCTCTGTAAAATTTTCTTTGTCAGGAACATTTTTATTGTCTTTTATCTGCGTCTTTGTATCTGTCTCTATCTGTATATGAGTTTCCTTTTCTGTATTTGTTTTTTTCTCTGTTTCTCCGGATGTGTCTTTCTCTGCATTTATCTCTACATCTGTTTCTTGGTCTGTATTCCTTTCTGTGTCTGCCTTTTCTTCAGTCTTTGTATCTGCAAGAATGGATTTATTTGTATCTTTTTCCATCTTTTTATCTCTTTCTTTCAGCAGATGAGAAGTTCCCATAACTGCTGCTATAAGACACAGAATAAAAATCATTATTACTGAAAATTTTATACTGCTTTTTTTCATCTTTTTCTACTCCTTTTTATCTGTATTTTGTCCCATATATGTTAGCACACTTTTTGAACATTTTCCATAAAATTTATTTTTTTCTTCTTTTCTAATGTGAATTTTTATGATATAATGTATTGGATATGTTTGTGCACATTTCAAAATGTTATAAAGAAAAGGAAATAATAATGAGTGAAGAAAAATTAGAAGAACAGGAGAAAGACTCTATTGCTGCTGAGCTTGACACTGAATTTTCCAATCTGGTAAATTCAGTTCCGCCACCTGATTTGGAGGCTGTCATTGCAGATGAGCCGGACGAAAATCCGTTTGAACAGGGAAAGGAAAAGGCTTTTGATGAAAATGTAGAGATTATTGATTATGATATTGATGATGAAATCACAGCCAATGATTTTAAAAATAACAAAAGACCAATAAAAAAAGAAAGAGAAATCGATTTAAAGGCTGAAATCATTAGCTGGATAAAAATGTTTGTCGCTGCTATTATAATTGCATTTGTGATTGTTGAATTTATTATTATCAATGCAACTGTTCCAACAGGTTCGATGGAAAAAACCATTCTTCCGGGTGACAGAATTCTTGGTTCACGGCTCACTTATCTTTTTCATGAGCCTGAACGGGGTGATATTATTGTATTTAAATATCAGTTTGAAGAAAATACTGACTATGTAAAGCGTATTATCGGTCTGCCCGGTGAAACAGTTACTATCACAAACGGCGAGATAACTATTTACAAAGGTGATGAACTGATTGAAACTCTTGATGAAGATTACATTAATGGCGAGTGGACATGGAAAGCAAATGGCTATACCTTTACGGTACCGGAAGGCCGCTATTTCGTACTTGGCGATAACAGAAATAATTCCAAAGATACCCGCTACTGGTATGATGAGTATTACCAGACGGGACAGTGTACGGAAACTGAGCTTTATATCAGCAAAGAGCAGATTCTTGGAAAAATATATTTCCGGTATTGGTCTGCACAGGAAAAATCCTTCTTTGATAAATTTAAAAATTTAAATAAATAATATCAGTTATGCTAATTACCAAATAACACAATGCCGCCATCCAGATATTATAATCAAATTTCTGCTTTGGCGGCATTTTTTCATTATTTTACTTCCTTTATCCAGTAATCTATCTGCTCCGTACACACAAATCCGTGTCTGCAATACATTCCATATGCGATTTCGTTTAAACTGCTTACATGCAGTACAGCTCTGTGACAGCCTGATTTTCTTAAATATTCCAGCACCAGCAGCAGCGTTTCGGTTCCATAACCCATTCCTCGAAATTTTGGTTCGATTTCCACATGATAAATCGAAGCTGTGCTATTTTCTATTTCCAAACTGACACTTCCTGCTTTCACTCCTTTTATAAAGGTTTCAAAGATATCTTTATTTTTACTCACTTTGTATGTTAATACAGGTATGTACTGTGGTTTTTGATAAATGCTTATATCGCAGGACATCAGATATTCCGAAGACTCATGTTCTGCACCTATTTTTCTCAGTGCAAGCTCTCCCGCAGAGCTGTTCGGCTCATTAAGAAAATAAATTTTTTTAATTCCATAAGCTCTTATTGTTTTATATGCCCTTTTATAAAGTTTCAAAAAACAACCCCGTCTTCTATATTTCGGCAGAGTATTGGCATACAGCTCACATTCCTGTAAATCCGGCACAAAGATACTTATTATACTGATAAGTTCATTATTTTCATACATTAGATAAAAGGCCGGAAAGCCATCAATAAAATTCATATCGCTCTGCCAAAAGCTGACTCCTCTTGTCCTGTCTGCCTGACAACATTGTTGTATCAAAATATCCAATTCATAAAGCTGAGCTGACGTTAATTTATCTGTGACCATAATATGACACATAATTTTCCCCTTTGAAACAATTTTTATGAAAGAAAAAATCCGAATCCGTTTTCTGCTGAAAAAGATTCGAATCTTTATTGCCCAGTGCGGATAACAGGAATCGAACCTGCACGGTTGCCCACCAGATCCTAAGTCTGGCGCGTCTGCCAGTTCCGCCATATCCGCAATTATATTAATATAATGTAAAATAGAAAAAAAGCTAGCAACGGGAATCGAACCCGTGACCTCCGCATTACCAATGCGACGCGCTACCATCTGTGCCATGCCAGCCTCTTTCATTGTGAAATAAATCACAACAAAAAGTATTTTAATCAATTTTATGGAAAATGTCAACTGTTTTTTTTGAATTTTTTGAATTTTTATTTTTCTATTGTCTTTCCCTTCCATATACCTCTATTTGTGTTAATGCTGGAAACGGTGAAGGTTCATCTGACTTTATCATCTGATTCATTTCCATCCAGTATACCTGTTTAATAGGAAAGGTAATTTCATGAGGCAGAGAACTTTTTCTCATATTCATTTCTAGTGTGGTTCCATCTGAAAAAGTAAAATTCACACTCTTCCACCAGTTATCATGCGGAAAATCTGCTCTTGTATAAAGCACTATTCTGTCAATTTCTACCATTCTGCCAAAATCCAAAGTAATACATGCATCCTCCTGCATATTAATTCCCATGACTGATATGGCCATTCTCCATGGCTTTGATTCACTGTAATACCATCTATTGCATTCTGAGCAGCAAAAACAGATTCACCTCTTGTTTCCACATTGGCACTGACATGAGGAAAATATGTACGGTTCTCATGATGGTCTACCACACTGAAAGCAAGGTTTCTATATTGATAGATTTCAAAATCCCGCGCTTTTCTTACTCTTAAAAGATGCCTGTCTCCCATAAATGCCCTTGGAGAAAGATGAAGCCGTTTTTCTTCAAATGGTATCGGATAATTCATATCCCCTTTCAGATAAACCATAGACTGCCCTATGGCATCATCAAACTACAGCCAGACAAAAATATCTTTTTCACTGGACTCAAGTATAATGCGGTCTCCCGGCTGATAAATCCGTTCACATATTAAATTTACTTCATTTTGACCTTCTGCCATATGAACTATCTGTCTCTCCGCGTCTAAAACTTTTAAATACAGCATTTTTTATCTCCTTTTCTATTTGTACCGGTTTTATTTCTGCCCTGCTGCCGGATATTCATTACATAACAGACGATATGGTGCCTCATCTTCCTCGATTGTTGGAAAACGCCCGACAGGCGGATGAAAACGATTATCTGTATTATCATCATTGCACATAGATACCTCCCCTATCAGAACATCTCCTGTTCCCGATTTTACATCAAAATCATGATACTGACGTGGCCAGAGTGTAATACTCTCTCCCGGTTTTAACTCAATTCCCGTTCCGGCAGGCACATAGTAACTTCTGCCATCAGAATTGACACATACTGGTGTATCTGCCAACTCTTCATTTTCATCTGCATTATACAAATGAATAATTAAAGTACCTCCACCGCGGTTAATAATATCCTCTGATTTCGTCCAGTGAAAATGCATGGGTGAATGTTGGCCTTCTTTCAGCATCAAAAGTTTTTCCGCATATACCTTCCGGTATTTTGGATTATTCTGATTTCCGTTTCTAAGTGTAACAAGCGCAAATCCTACTTTTTCCCAACAGCCAAGACCATAATCGGTAATATCCCATCCCAGCATATTGTCACGGATTTCATCGTACTCATGCCCTTTTTCATTCCATTCCTGTGGTGTCCAATGACAAAATGACGGAAGATGAAAGCCATTTTTCTTTATAAGCTGTTCCATTTCTTTGATTCTCTGGTTAATCTCTGAACGCTTCATTTCCTTATTTCCTCCTGAATATAAACTGTTATTTATCACATAATTTATTTTTACTTTGTTTTCCTGTATTATTATAAGTTATTATTTTTTTAATACAATAACCTTCTCTGTTATGAACTAATGTATTCTGCTATATGTTGCTTTGTTTATTTATTTTTTTAATAGCCTGTATTACACAAAAAGAAATAGCAGCTCCTGACTATACAAGGTTTACGGATGTTATCAGATTAAATGCCGGACTGCAAGAAAAATCAAGTGTTTTTTCAATTTCTACTGTTAAATATTCTTCTACTATTCTCGAACTGACATAAACAAATATAAGACCTCTATAAATTTTCTGTTTGTAAATTCTAAGTAAAATTAATGTAAAATTCAAGTAAAATCAGTACTTAACAGGTTGACTTTTTTAGAAAATATAATTATTATGTTTTTATATTATTAAATAATTATTTTAATAAATTATTATTATACTTTATAAATAAAATAATTATAGTAATTCCAAATGGAAATACTATTTAAGTCTCATTCTGGTAATAAAAAATATAACCATTTGGAATGCTTGATTATACAGCAACTATCTAATACAGATGAAATCTTATTTTATCATCTATATCAAAAATAACTAAGTTTACATATTATATTGTAAACTTATCATCAAGGAGGGAGATATTTTCAAGATACAAATAAACTGAATTTTTAACCAAAAATATGGAATTCTTATGAAAATTTAAGATTCCAATACATTTTATAAATGAAAGGATAAAATTTATGAAAAATGATTCAATAATCAAAAAGGTAATATCCTGTTTCATGACCTTTATTATGGTCTTTGGCATTTTAAATGTAATTAATCCGAAACAGGTTCAAGCAGCTACATATCCATTGAAAGTTCACTATTTAGATGTCAAAGGAGATGCTACATTAATTAAGTATACATATAATGGACAAACTCATTATGGTATGATTGATGCCGGACAGGAAACAGAAAATAATAAGGCTTCTGAAAGTGCCGCTGCATACTTTGCCGGTATTGCAGATAAGGCGGGAAATCCTAGAACTCTTGACTTCTGCATTATTACCCATGCTCATAATGACCATTATATTGGACTGAAATATTTCGATGATTATAAGATTAAAGTTAAAAATATGTATGTAAATGCTTACTATAATGATGTTTCCTATAATGAAAAAGTTTCTCTAAAAACCAGACTTAATTCAATGAAAAAAAATGGGTCTATTGAAAATATCGAATACATTGGATATAGGCAAACAAAACAGATTTCAATTGAAGGCGGCTTTTTACTTACTATTTTAGGTCCTGTATTAAATGAAACATCATATACCACGGAAAATCCTCCCGGTGCTGGAGTAGTTAATATTAGGTCAATGATGTGTACATTAGATTATGATAATTACAAATACATATTTATGGGTGATCTTTATGAAAAAGATGGAAAAGGACTTTCTACCATTACAAATAATAACCTCTATCAAAGCTACCTTGTACCTAAAGCTAATAAAATAGTAATATATAAAATAAGTCATCATGGAAGAAGAAATGCTAATAATTATAGTGATTCTGCTGAAGAAGAAATGTATAAATATATTTCCAATAATGGAAGTAATAAAGTCTATTGTATTGCAAATAAGTATTTTAATTCAAGCAGCGAATACTATACTAATTCCACAGCTCTGCAGAATTTATGTTATAGTAAAACAGGAAACGTATATTTTAACACAGGATATAAAAAGACAAGCAAAACATCTTATTCAGCAGTATCAAGAGATACTATAAATGGTATTTCTGCACTTACATCAACAACATCTTTAGGTTTTAAGTAAAAATATTATACCAGAATGAGATACAACTTTATATATTAATTGTATAGCAAGAATCAGTCATATAAGAAATAAATTCTCAAGTATGACTGATTCTTTGATTTATTGACATTACTTGTTTTTTTGCTGTATTATTTAGCCATTTTCTCTAATTGGGGCAAATAAAAAATCTATTGGGGCGGATATTTCCTTATCCAATCAAAACTTCCTTTCCTTTAAACGCAAATCCGTATTTTTGTATTCTCTCCGTCGATATTCCTTTTGCTTCCAAAACAGCCATATATTTCTTATCCTCAATTTGTTGCAGCGCCAATTCGACAGTATCCTGCAAATCTTTCTCCTTTTTAGGATTGTGAACTTTAAATTCAAAGATAATAGCCACATCTTCTTTTGTTTTTGGTTCCAGCATAACATCATATCTTCCAAAGCCACTTTCCCTGTTAGAAGTAATTGTATATCTGCCTGCAAGTTCTACCATAAGCCCAAGCACAAATCCATGATAAAATCTTTCCGGCTCTGTTTCTTCTGATGCCTCCTTTCCAGTATCAAAGAAACTAAATGTATTAAGCGCAAC
>CAJTOU010000027.1 GCA_910577835.1 uncultured Lachnospiraceae bacterium
TAAGAGACAGCTCAAGAGCAGTTCAGTCAAATCCCGAATTTTCCGGCTGCGTTTTGACAGTCAGCATGGGAACATGGCTGTTTCTTGTTATTTTTACAAAAATCATAGTATGCACTTTTATCGGCATGATATTCTGGGCAGCAGTATCTTCCTTAAAAAGCCATACAGCAGCGTTTGCGGTTCTGGCAGCAATTTTGGCGGGAGAATATTATGCCTATACGGAAATTGGGACTCAGTCTTCTCTTAACAGGCTGAAATATATGAATTTATTTGGATTTTTAGATAGTGGATATACACTTTCGCACTATCAGAATCTGAATTTTTTTGGAAATCCTGTGGGAGTATATACTCTGCTTTTATACACAGTTCCGCTGCTTTTGCTGTTCGTATGTGTGTTGGCTGTGATTTTAGGCAGACAAAAGCCTTTTTCACAGAAAGAAAGTCTGTGGGCGCGTATTTATGAAAAAATAATCTTTGCGCTTAAGCCATATCGCCATAATTCTGTATTTCTGCACGAATGTTATAAGGTATTTGTAAAGCAGAAGTGTATATTAATACTATTTGTAATGGGCCTTATTTCATATTTTATGATAGATGTGCAGGAAATATATTATGATTATGGCACAACAATCTACAACAGCTATATAAATCAGATAAAAGGTCCTGTGACAGAGCAAAAAACAGCTTATCTACAATCGGAAAGCAGACTGTGGATGGAAAAGGCAGACGCCTCCAGAGAAAAGACCTCACAATATGAAAAGCTTTTAGAACAGAGTATGGAAGACGGAAATACAGAATACACAAAGTTGTTTTTTAGTAATGAGGATTATGAACAGGAATTGAAAAAAATTCGTCAGTATGAGCAGTCTCAGGAAATTGTAGATAACCTTCTCCATTTATCAGAGAGGCTTGAGGATTTACAGGCAAAGGGCGTTAATACAGGTTTTGTCAATAAAATTGGATATGAGATGTATTTCGGCACAGCAGGCAATCATCGAAGTGCGGGAGAAGCTATGATTATGCTGGCATTTCTTATTGTTTCTCTGGCCGGTATTAAAAGCTATGAGGGCAGCCAGAATGCAGATAAATTTATAAAATCAACCAAAAGAGGGCGAAGCATTCTGTACAGAAGAAAATGTGCTGTTGCGCTGATAGTGACGCTGTTTGTATTTCTTATGCCAACCTTATCAGGATTTTACAATATCAGCAAAACTTATGGAATAACGGAATTTCAGGTAGCAGCACAAAGCCTTGATGAATTTGCAAAATTTCCATTGACAGTATCTTTGGGAGGACTTCTGCTGATTGTATGGATATTTCGTTTTATTATGCTGGCGGCTGTGGCAGGGTTTATCATATTTCTTTCAGGAAGAACAAAAAATATGATGGTTTCAGTATTCCTGTGCGTATTGCTTCTGCTGGCTCCGGCAGGGCTTGTATATATGGGATTTTCCGCTGTTTCCTTTTTATCGGTGCTGAGACCTTTGACAGTGACATATTTCTGGAATAAATATGGGTTTGAAGGAATTATGTGTATGCTGCCATGTATCATTCTTTTAATGGCAGGAATAGCAGCACAAAGAATTGGAAAGAAGGATTCTGTAAAGGCGGAATAATTGCAGAGATATTTATTGGCCTTATATACTTTTGCGTATATTTGAAAGTAAATGTATATAAAAACCCGACGTGCTTTATCTATTGGAGTGTTAGAACACAGATATTTATGAACAAAGTGTTGGAAAGGTTATCACAAACTTGTGGAGCCGCAAACACTTTGTTCTTTTATATATAAAAAAATTTATAAAACTGATTTTTTGCCTCCTGTTTTTTTCAGATGATGCAACAATGATGCAATTTTGAAGCAGAAATGATGCAGGAAAATGATATATTATCTGAAAATTAATAAGGAGGCAGAAAAATATGAAAACAAAAGCGGATAAAAACAGACGAAAAAGAAAGCAACGTTATCGTATCATTTTTCTTTTTATATTTCTGGGGATTTCTACCATATTCTATTTTTTAGTACAGGAATTAAAATCCGAAGAATTTTCTGAAAATAACAATATAAAAATAAAAAAAACAGATTTGTCAAAAGAGACAAAAGTAAACAATATAATCAAAGATATTGAAGAGCGTAAAATACCAGTCATATTACAGAATCCGCAGCTTCCATCAGGCTGTGAATCGGCAGCGGCAGTTATGCTTTTAAATGCATATGGAATTTCGGCAGATAAGGAGGAATTTGCCAATGCGCTTCCATTATGTGAATTAGAGTGGCACAATGGAAAAATGTATGCCTGTCATCCTTCAAAAGCATTTGTTGGAAGTCCTTATTCTGGAAGATATGGTGTATTTTCCGATGCTGTTGCAGCAACCATGGAGGAATTTATTAAGCAAAGCGGGGGAGATATTCTGGTCAAGAATATTACCGGTGCATCGGAAGAAAAAATTTTAGAATACCTGAGTCATGAAATACCAGTTTGTATATGGATTACAATGGATTTGAAAGAAGTCTCGTATAAAAATGGCTGGTATCTGAAATATGGAAACACGTATACAGATGAATATTTTGAATGGCCCGGCGGAGAACACTGTGTGCTACTGACAGAATATGAAAAGGATATGGTAACTGTACATGACCCACTCAAAGGCAAAACAAAATATGACCGCAGCATATTTTTTCAGAGATATAAAGATATGGGAAGTCAGGCAATTATTCTTACAGAGAATTCATAAAGACTCTTGCTTCTATCCATAATATGTAATATAATATCTGTATTTCTTTTAACAGAAATTATAAAAGGAAAAGAGAAATGAGAATCAGAATTTTAATTGTAGAAGATGAGTTTTTAATTTCAAATTTAATCAGAGAAGCTCTGGAAAAAGAAAACTATCAGTGTATTTGTGTTTATGATGGAAAAACATGCGCAGATATTTTGGAAAAAGAAACCTTTGATTTAGTCCTTTTGGATGTTATGCTTCCGGAAATTGACGGATTTGAACTGATTGGATATATCAAGGAATATAAAATACCAGTCATTTTTATTACGGCAAAATCAGATGTAAAAGACAGAGTAAATGGACTGAAGCTTGGTGCAGAGGATTATATTGTAAAACCCTTTTCAATCGAAGAGCTGTCAGCAAGAGTAGAAGTAGTGCTTCGCAGAGAAAACAGGTTGCAGTCAAAAATTACAGAGGGAGATTTGGAGGTAGATATTGATGCACATACCGTCAGAAAAAATGGAAAACCGGTTGAGCTTACAGTGAAGGAATTTGATATACTGGTGTTGTTTTTAAAAAACAAGGATATTGCACTTTATCGTGAAACTATCTATGAGCGTGTCTGGCAGTGTCCGTTTATGGGAGAAACAAGAACTGTAGATTCACATGTACAAAGGCTGAGACATAAGCTCCATATGGAAGAACAGATAGTTGCCGTTTATAAAGTAGGGTATAAATATTGCAGCAGGGGGAAATAACATGAGATTTTCATGGAAGATTTTTGTGTACACATATATTATTATCATGCTGTCTTTTGGAATAGGAGGATTTTTGATTATCGAAACATCTTTTGAAAACAATATTCGTTTTCGACAGGACAGTTTAAAAGAGAATAATCAGTATTTGACAGAATCCTATTTGTCTATGGTAAATATTGACACATATTTGAATATGAATATGGCGGAAAATTATCGTAAAAATGTAATTCGTGAGGATAAAAATACAAGAGTATTTATTGGAAAACCTTCACAGGTAACCGGCTATGAGAAAACGCTGTTTAAAGAACGTCTGAAAACAGGTAACCGGATGATACAGATGATAGAGAAAGAAGGAAAGCCATTTTTGCAGGTGGTTTCCATGCCGGATATAAAGGAAAACCAGATTTGTATAGAAAATCTGGAAAATATTTCTGATATCTATCAGGCCAGAGAGGTAAATTACCATCAGTTTCAAATGATTCTTCTTGCTGTTTCTGTGGTAAGTGGCAGTTTGCTTCTGCTGTTTTCCGCGCATTTGACAAAACCGTTAAAAAGACTGTCGGTGGCAGCAGCAGAAATAGGAAACGGCCGTTTTGACAAGCGTGTAAAGACAAGTGGAAGCACAGAAATTCGTTCTCTGACGAAGAGCTTTAACTGTATGGCAGAGTATGTGGAGAAATATATTAAAGAACTTCAGGAAGAAAACCGCAGAAGAGAGGATTTTGTCAATAACTTTACGCACGAATTAAAAACTCCCCTGACTTCAATTATTGGCTATGCAGATTTGCTCAGAAGCTATGATGCGGGATTTGAAAAGCGTCGTCAGTTTGCAGAATATATCTATCATGAAGGAACACGTCTGGAGGCACTGGCGCTTCATCTGATGGATTTGATTGTACTTCAGAAACAGGAATTTGATTTAAAGCCTGTTCATATGAAGTATTTTTTTGTTGAACTTGAAAAGACTCTTCTGTTTGTAATGGAAAAATACCATACGACACTTCATATCAGATGTGATTTTGGTATGGCGGTAATGGAGAAGGATTTAATGGCAACTCTTGTATACAATCTTGTAGATAATGGCTGTAAGGCTATGGCAGGAAATGAAATGGCGAACAAAACAGCGGATATTTATGTTCTTGGATATATGCAGGACAAGTATTATGAAATTGTTGTAAAGGATACCGGTATAGGGATAGAGGAAGAGGAACTTTTGAAAATTACGGAGCCTTTTTATATGGTAGATAAATCCCGTGCCCGTACAATGGGAGGTGCAGGTCTTGGACTAGCACTGTGTCGGGAAATTGCGAAGATTCATGGAAGCAACTTGAATATTGTAAGCAAAAAAGGCAAAGGTACAGAAATTTCTGTTTATCTGAAAACGGGAGGTGAAGAAGCATGAAAGCATTAAAATATATAGTTTCTGTTTTTGTGCTGGCAGCAGTTACTTTGGCGGCATTATATTTTCCAAGCCTCTATTTTCAAAAATATGAATATGAAACTGTGATTGAAGAAATGGAACAATATTCCTATGAGAAACCTGACAGTAAAGCCAATCTGTGGCAAATATCAACAATAATGAAAGATATAGCGTCTTATCAATATACAACCATATACAGGCACAAAACTGAAAAAACAGAAGCTGACAGAGAAATAGAGAATGGATATCTGAAAATTATCCAAAATATATTTCAAAACTATATAGCTTCTGTAGAAAAAGGCATAGAGGAAGAAACTGACAAAATGGGGAATCATCCGGTCAAAAGTGAATGGCATGATATGTTTCAGAATTGGATAATAAATTGGATAAAGGAAAAAGAGGACTGGCAGATAGAAGAAGTACATCTGTATAATTTGATGGATGTTTTTTCAGGTGAATTCATCCATATTCAGCTATACAATATTTATCTTACAATGCCTAAACTGAATAATAAACTGGAAATCTGCTTTTCTCCGGATACACAAATTTTTTATACCATTTTAATAAATGATGACAGATATATTTTTGAGAAAAATATAAATGAGATACCATCTGAATCTGAATCAGATCCATCTATGCTATATCCATTTGAATTATATATTTACTATAAAAAGCAGGAGGAGTCAGAG
Organism: uncultured Lachnospiraceae bacterium; assembly: GCA_910577835.1. GTDB lineage: Bacteria > Bacillota > Clostridia > Lachnospirales > Lachnospiraceae > CAG-303. The sequence continues at coordinate 5,589 of CAJTOU010000027.1, forward strand.
CATCTACTAGAAGCGTACTGGACAGAAATGATACATGTTTATACATCAGAACATACGTTATTTTCACATCTCTCCCAATAATACAACCTTTCTGTCAAACAACAGTTTCATAATGTACTTTATATAGTTCATATGCCGATTTATTCTGACATCTGCAGAGGTGGGATAAATCGGCATATTTAGTTAAAATCAGGCTTTAAAGTCGTTTTAGAATGTATCACAGAGGCAGACTGTCTTTTACACAAAGTCTGCCCCATCCTACATAGGGATTTGGGTATTCATCAAAACCTGTAAGTGGTTTTGCGCCATTTAAAAGATAGGCTTTCAGCTTTTCTCCATACAGAAATGGGTCGTTTCCATTTATAATTCCCCATTCCATCATGATAGCAGCTGCTCCTGTGACAAAGGGAGTGGCGATAGAAGTTCCGCTGTTCAAAAGGAAGCCACCTCCGACAGCAGCAGTCGTGATATCAACTCCCGGTGCAGAAATATCTGGTTTTATCATATTTCTTAAAATTGCGGAGGATAAATCATATCCGCGGCCGGAAAATGAAGCATAGGAAAGATTATAGGGATTGTATGCTCCCACAGAAACTGCTTTGCTGGAAGTAGAGGGAATTGTCAGTGTCGCATAGGGAGAAGGCATGGTAAAACGGCTTCCGTTTAAGGCAGATTCCACAGGAAGCCACAGATGATATTCTCCGTTTACAATTCGTGTTCCAGTAATTACAATCTGCCATAATCCTGCGTTTATATAGGTTTGTTCCGGCAGAAAATCCACATAAATTTCCTGATAAATACTGTATGGATTGGGCTCGCCATAATATATCAGCAGATTAGTGTTTTCCATTTTATATCGGTAAGCTGCCGGTCCCTGTGGGGGAATAACAAAAGAATTTCCCTGTGGAGAAATAATTTCAAAGGACATTTCATCATAGTATGCTTTCCAAATTTGAATATTCACATTTGTTTCATAGCTGGCAGCAGATAATTCTATTACATCACGTCCACCTGTTTGGATTCTGCCGGAAGTATGTCCCGATGCAGTTCCTTCATTTCCTGTTCCAATCACAATAGAAGTAATTCCTGAAGAAGCGGCAGTATCAATATAAGTTTCCAAAAGAGAGCTTCCAGTATGGGAACCATAGCTGTTGCCAAAGCTTAAATTCAAAGCCAGAGGCATATTCAGTTCAATTCCCTTTCGCACCATAAAGTCAATCGCAAGCATAAGTTCACTGGTACGCGGAAAAGATTTTTGATAGGGATTTCCTAATTTTACTACAAGAATGCTGCTTCTGGTCGCCATTCCAAGGCTGTTTCTTCTGTCAGCTGCAAAATTACCTGCAGCTACGGAAGCTACGGCTGTACCATGTCCTGACAAATCCTGTGTTCTCACGACGCTTTGCTGTTCAACAGGACTTTCATATTGCAGTGCTTCGTTAATCTGGTCTTCATTATAATATGCTCCGATTTGATATCCGGCAGGAGGAGTACCATTTTCTGTCTGGTCCCAGATACCAATAATACGGGTACTGCCATCTGCATTACGGAATACCGGATTTGCATAGTCAATTCCACTGTCAATAATTCCAACCAGACACCCGTTTCCAAACAGGCTTAAAGAAGCTGGATTTCCATTTGCTCCGACTGTATTTTGAACTTCGCTGACACAGGAGGTACGCCGGCCTTCCGTAACAGTAAAAAAAAGATTTTTCGGTTTTTCTACATAAATCACTTCGTCAAGTGCAGAGATTTGTTCAATCAGCGCTTCTGGAACCTCCAGAATAGCATAACCTCCAAGAAGTAGCGTCGGCTGAATCGAATATTGATTCAGAACATCGAGATTTTTTACATATCTGATAATAATAGTCCATGTGTCGGCGGCATCGTTAAAGCCGACATTTAAATCAGGCGCCTTCATTCGTTCTTCTAAGGTCGCATCCAGCGACAGATTCAGCAGATTTTCCATTTTTTGATTGCTCATAAACATTTCCTCGTAAACATTTCTTATAGAAATTCAGATAAATATTGTAAAAATATCAATAAAATATATTCTTTCAAAGATATTATTATTAGTATATTGTAAAGTAAAAAATTTTATGGTATAAAATTAAAGAATAAAAGGGGAATAATTTTGAAAAAGTTTAAAGGAAAAGAGGTTTATTATGAAATATTTAAAGCAGTTCTTTATTATTCTGGCTGTTTCCTTTGCGGGAGAGGTGTTAAAATATATTATTTCTCTCCCGATACCTGCCAGCATTTATGGGCTGGTGATTATGCTTTTCTTACTGGGAACAAAAATTCTGTCATTGGAATGTGTAAGGGAAACAGGATTGTTTCTGGTGGAAATTATGCCGGTGATGTTTATACCCGCTGCGGTGGGACTTATGGATGCGTGGGGAGAATTAAAACCTATGCTTCTGTCGTTTTCTGTAATTACGCTGTTTGTAACAGTGCTTGTAATGGTCTGTGGCGGTCATGCGGCACAGTTTATTATTCGGCATGATAGGCGAAAAGAAGCAAAGAAAGAATCGGACAAGGAGAAAGTACAATGAATGAAATATTTGCAGAATTTATATTTTTCGGGGTGGTAATAAGTCTTTCAGGATATGAACTGGGGCTGTGGTTAAAAAGAAAATGGAAGCTGCCTCTTTTTAATCCTCTGCTAATTTCCATTCTTTTTGTGATAGGATTTTTGATTCTGTTTCGAATTGATTATAATACTTATTATGAGGGAGCAAAATATTTAAGTTATCTGCTTACTCCAGCTACTGTTTGTCTGGCGATTCCGCTGTACCAGCAGATACAACTTTTAAAAAAGAATATGCTGGCGGTTCTTCTGGGAATTTTGTCCGGTGTACTGGCAAGTCTTTCAGGAACATTGTTTCTCGCCATCGTTTTTGGATTAAGTCATAAGGAGTATGTTACCATGCTGCCAAAATCAATTACTACTGCAATCGGAATGGCAGTATCGGAGGAAATGGGAGGAATCGTAACGATTTCAATTGCGGCGATTATATTAACAGGAATTGTTGGAAATATAATTGCAGAAGCAGTATGCAAAATATTTCGCATAGAAGAGCCAATTGCGAAGGGTGTGGCGATTGGCTCTGCAAGTCATGCGATAGGTACAGTGAAAGCCATGGAAATGGGAGAGATAGAAGGTGCTATGAGCAGCCTCGCCATAGCAGTAGCTGGACTGATTACAGTAGTGGGAGCGTCAGTATTTGCACAGTTTTTATAAAGGAGAATTTATGTCAGAGCAGTTTTCAAGAACAGAATTACTTTTAGGAAAGGAGGCTATGGACCGGTTAAAAAAATCCCGCGTGGCAGTTTTCGGAATCGGAGGTGTGGGCGGATATGTCTGCGAAGCACTGGTTCGAAGCGGAATCGGTGCGTTTGATTTAATTGACAGCGATAAGGTAAGTCTTTCCAATCTGAACAGGCAGATTATAGCTACTAGAAGGAGTATTGGAAGATATAAAACAGAGGTGATGAAGGAGCGGATGCTTGATATTAATCCAGAGATTGATGTCAGAATTTATAATACCTTTTTTTTACCAGAAAATGCAGATGAATTTCCCTTTTATGAATATGACTATGTGGTGGATGCTGTGGATACTGTGACAGCAAAAATAGAGCTGGTAATGAAGGCGGAGGAAAAGCATGTGCCTATTATCAGCAGTATGGGGGCAGGAAATAAGCTGGATGGAAGCATGTTTCGGGCAGCGGATATCTACGAAACAAAGATATGTCCTCTGGCAAGAGTGATGAGACGGGAGTTAAAAAAACGTGGAATAGAAAGGCTGAGAGTTGTATATTCAGAAGAAACACCGATTGGTGCAAATTTTGGTATAGAGAGTACAGATGCGTATGGAAACAGCGGCAGAAAAACAGTTCCGGGAAGTGTTGCATTTGTACCATCGGTTGCAGGGCTTATTATTGCGGGGGAAGTAGTGAAAGCTTTGAGCCATTAGAAAATAATATTTAAAATTCATATAAGAGATTAAAAATACGGTTTCTATAATTTATATCATTTCAACTCTTATTTATGTCATTATTATAAAAATCCTTTTTGTGTTGTCGATATATACTATGTGATTACTGTTTATACAGTACCATTTATTAAAATTATTTAAATAATACCGCTTGGACCTTTCAGGAAAGCGGTGCAGCTCTGACTGACTGATGAGCTGCAGAAAGGAGAATTAAAATGACACTTGACAAAGTGACTGTCGGATATGCCTTTGACACTACATATCCAAAAACACAAAAAACGGCTTCGACAGAAAAGAATGAAACAGGGAACAACCATAATGAGTCTGCGTTTGAATCCGTGGGGCCAACTGCGCCGGAATCTGTAAAAAATGCATGGATGCAGGCGGCAGAGGAAACAGGCGTAAATGGATATGGAATAAAAGGCAATGGAATGTTAAGCCATATATCCCAAATGCTGGTTATGCAAATGCAAAGACGTATGAATGGAGTTCAAAATTACAATGATATTCTTGGAAATACTGTGGAATCTGCATTGCAGGCGGCAAAGGAGGCATTGTACGCTCTTGAGCATCCGCTTGACCCAAGTCAGCCAAAAAGCGAGGAAGTCAAACAGCACAAAGAAAAGGAAAAAGAGTTTTATGGTTCCTTTATTGAAAAGTTAGAGCAGTTAAGTAAAACAGAAGCCGCAGAGGAAGATAAACAGAAAACTTCATGGTATACACCGGAAGAAATCATGCAGATTCTTCATGGAAAATCCGAAGAAATGTATGAAAAAATTAAAAATGGTGAAACAGAGCCAAGCTACCAGATTGGAAAATGTTCTTTTACAGAGAAACAATGGGATAAAATGCTGGAAAAATTTGATGAAGTACAGGAAATGTTCAGAAAACAGAGAGAGGAAGAAAATGCCAGCAAAGAAGCAAAGGCAAAATCAAAGCATGAAGCTGAAAAAACCGGTACGGTAAATCAAAGCAAGGCTGAGCAAAACGAGTCTCTTCTGGAAGAATTGACAAATCTTATTTCTGATACTACCGCTTGCAGCTTTCCGCCGGAGAACTCGGAATCTGAAAAACCGATGTATGTAACGGTGTATACTGCCGAAGGGATTTACTGCAGCAAGCTCGGACCTATTGGGGACAGTTCAAAAAAACTCTGGTTTATTCCATTTCAGGATTCTTCTGAATATAATAAAGTAATGAATTTTCTGGACCGCTTTGACCAGAAGGATAATCTGCGTTTTGCTTCCAATGAAAGTTTCTGGAAAGATTTTCTGAATGATAAAATAAACGAAGATGATTTTGTAGAATTTTTTAAGGAAACCAATCATGGAGTACCGGATTATTCGATTTTAGTCGAGGATTCAATGTATATTGACAGAGAAAAAATAAAATATGCTGCTTATATGAACCGGCCGGAAACAAAGATGTTTACACAGCAGGAAATGCTGGCAGAACAGGCTGCAGCCGTTGAAAGAAATGTGAAAAAGTTAAAGCAATATTTGTAATTATATGTATGTAAACCAATCTTATCATTGATAGACAATGGAGGATTCATATAAAATAATCCTTGTAATTTTCCACCATATTATGTAAAATAAGTTACGCGGACTATGTCCGCGTAACAACTTTTTATATAGAACATATAATATTCAAACATAAAAATTTTTTGGAGGTTTTCACATGAATATTGTGGTATTATGTGGTGGAACAAGTACTGAGCGTGAGATTTCGCTGATATCCAGCGAGGGCATCTGCAAAGCATTGAGAAGCAGAGGGCATCGGGCAGTTTTAATCGATGTTTTTCTTGGATATGAGCATTTAGATATTACATCTGTATTTAACAACGATTATGATATGGAAAAGGAGCTTGCCAGCATTAAAGAAAAATCATCAGAGATAGAAAGGCTGAAAAAAGAACGGAAAGAATTTTTCGGTCCAAATGTAATAGATGCATGCCGAGCGGCAGATATTGTATTTCTGGGGCTTCACGGCGCAAATGGAGAGGATGGAAAGATTCAGGCGGTATTAGAACTTCTGGGAATCCCATACACAGGCGCAGACCATTTAAGCAGCGCTATGGCGATGAATAAATCTGTGTCCAGAGAACTGTTTTCTGTTCGTGAAATTCCGATAGCAAAAGGATTTACTGCTTATAAAGGAATGGATACACCGGATATTTCGCGATATGATATGACTTATCCATGTGTAGTAAAGCCAAGCTGTGGAGGTTCCAGTGTGGGCGTTTATTATGCTGAAAATGATTCGGAATATAAAGAAGCTCTTCATAACGCCTTTTTTTATGAAGATGAGGTCATTGTAGAAGAATGTGTAAAGGGAAGAGAATTTTCTGTCGGAGTAATTGAATATAAAGCTCTTCCTATAATTGAAATTATTCCAAAACAGGGAACCTATGATTATAAAAATAAATATACTGCCGGCGCAGTAGATGAAATCTGTCCGGCTCATATTTCAAGTGTCTTATGTGAAAAAATTCAGTCTATTGCCGTGTCAGCCGCAAGGTCATTGGGAATTGATACGTATTGCAGGGTTGATATACTTATGGATAAAGAGGAAAACTGTTATTGTCTGGAAGCAAACACTCTTCCGGGTATGACACCAACCAGTCTCTTACCGCAGGAGGCTGCTGTTATAGGAATGGATTATCCAGCTTTGTGTGAGAAATTTATGGAAATTTCACTGAAAAAATTACATAAAAAGAAAAAGGAAGAGGATGAAAACAGAAAATGAAGAATTTAAGTCTTGGAAATATTGCAAAAGCTGTAAACGGGACACTGTTTGGAGCAGACAGTTTTTCAGAAGCAGCGGAAGCTGCCGGAGTGGTGATTGATTCGAGAAAGGTTGAAGAGAATTATCTGTTTATTGCTGTAAAGGGAGAACGGGTTGACGGACATGATTTTATTGAGGATGTATTTGCAAAAAAGGCATTGTGTGTTATCTGTGAAAAAAAGCCGGATGATAAATCAAATGGAATGGGACCGTATATTCTTGTAGAATCTTCTCTTCAGGCATTAAAGGATATCGCGGCTTTTTATCGGGAATCGCTTGATATTAAAATTGTGGGAATTACAGGAAGTGTCGGAAAAACAAGCACAAAGGAATTTATTGCCTCTGTGCTGGAACAAAATTTCAGGGTATTAAAAACAGAGGGAAATTTTAATAATGAAATCGGCGTGCCTCTTACTCTTTTAAGTATTCGGGATTATCATGAAGTCGCTGTTGTGGAAATGGGTATTAGTGATTTTGGAGAAATGCACAGATTAAGCTATATGGTAAAACCAGATGTCTGCGTTATGACAAATATAGGATTATGTCATCTGGAAAACCTTGGTTCAAGAGATGGAATACTAAAGGCAAAGTCAGAGATTTTTGATTTTGCAACAGAAAACTGTTATGCAGTTTTGAATAAAGATGATGATAAATTAAGCACTATTCCAGAAAATCATGCAGCTTATGATTGCCTGAATAAGGTTAAAAAATATATTTTTTATGGTATGCAGAAAGGGGAGAATAAAGGCGATGTTTTTGCGGAAAATATTAAAACAAACGGGATTTATGGAACAGAGAGTACCATTTGTTTCACTCGTGTTAATGGAACAGCAGAGAAAATAGAGGTGAGCTTCAGTCTTCCAGGTCGACATATGGTGTATAATGCAATGGCAGCGATTGCGGTAGGAAGTCTGTTTGATATGAACAGCAAAGATATGAAGCGGGGAATCGAAAATATAAAGTCCGTGGGCAGCAGACTCAATATTGTGGAAACCGGAAAATATACTGTGATTGATGACTGCTATAATGCAAATCCGGTTTCCATGAAGTCTTCCATAGATGTTCTGGACAGCGCAGACACCAGAAAGGTGGCAATTCTTGGCGATATGTTTGAGCTTGGTGCCGATGAAAAGAAACTGCACTATGGAGTGGGAGCCTATCTTGGAGAGAAAATGATTGATACTGCTTTTCTTGTGGGAACTTTAAGTGAAAATATATATCAGGGATTAAAAGACAGCAACAAAAATATGGAATGTTATTATTATAATACGGTAGAGGATTTGTTGATGTTTCTTGATTTAATGGTAAAACAGGGAGATACCATACTGGTAAAAGCAAGCCATGCAATGCATTTTGAGAGAATTGTAGAGAGGCTTCGGGAATTATAATCTATGTTGTTAGTTGCCCTCTTTCAAGAGCTGCATTCAAATATGGGATTAATGATTTCTGTTGAAATACAGGATTTTGAAATCAGGATTGTAAAAAGATAAAACAATGGAACATATTCGGCATTGTGGATTTGTTTTTGATGGACAGACTGTTTTGATTGGGGAGTAACGGACAAATCAAATGGAAAAATGGAGAAGCCAAAAATGGAAAATGCAACTTATTTAAATTTTGCGGGGTTTCAGTGTCTTGAAGATTTGAATCACAGTACGATTGATTTATATTTATCAACCTGTGGAATACAAAACTGTGTAGCCGGACATTTTTTCGGACCGGGAAAAAGAGAAGAGTATATTTTGCACTTTATCAGTGACGGAAAGGGAAGTTTTACCTGCGGCGGGCATACTTATCATCTTTCCAGAGGCGATGTGTTTCTGATAAAGCCGAATACAGAAGTTTATTATGTAGCGGATTTTGCTAATCCATGGTCCTATCTCTGGGTAGGCTTTAATGGAATCAAGGCGCCCGCCTATCTTGCCTATGCAGGTCTTGAGGGAGATACTATTACATGCAGATGTGAAAATACACCACTGGTATTTTCGTATATACAGCAAATGATTATATGCAGGCATTTGACACATTCCAATGAACTGAAAAGACAGGCGGCGCTGCTTCAAGTGCTTTCTGTGCTGATTGATGAGTACCGTGCCAGACTGCCAAAAGAGGAAAGGTATGACTATCCTTATAAAATCTATGTGGAGCAGGCGATAGATTATATCCAGAGAAACTATAAAAGCGATGTGAAAATTAATGATATTGCCGGTTATGTTGGGATTGACCGCAGTTATTTGACAAATATTTTTAAAACTGTAACAAATTTATCTCCGCAGGAGTATCTTTTGAGATATCGAATGGAACAGGCGAAAGTATTATTATCACAGACAGAAAAAAAGGTAGGGGAAATTGCACTGCAAATCGGGTACAGCGACCCGATGGCTTTTTCCAAAATGTTTAAGAAACATACGGGAATCAGTCCGACAGAATTTCGGGAGCAGGAAAAATAAAGACAAGGGACAAGGAGCTGTTGCATTAGTGCAACAGCTCCGATTATTTATCTTGCATTATGCACATTATATGTCACAAAAATCCATGTAAAAATCTAAAAATAACTGGTAGAATAATATATGTTATTTTATTTTTGCTGTCAAACAATAATAGTATGATAGGAGAATGAAGAAAAAGCTGAAAGGAGCAGAAGATGAGAAAAAAATTATTTTTGGGGATTATAATGGTAAGTACAACTATGCTGTTATTTGCATGTAAAGCCAATCATTCAGAAGAGGAGGACAAAACAGCCAGCAAGCAGACAGACCACAATGAAAAAAACGAAACGAAAAAGGATATAAAAAAAGATGTTATTAATGTTGAAGAGCTTTGTATTCAAAATGGCGAGAACACGATATATGGAAAGCTTTATGTACCAGTGGAAGAAGGAAAGCATCCGGTGATTATTTTAAGTCATGGATATAATGGAACAAATAACGATTTTGTAAATGAGTGTAAATATTATGCACAAAATGGCTATCTTGCATATGCGTTTGATTTCTGTGGCGGCTCAGGAGGTTCTAAAAGCACAGGGAAAACTACGGATATGACAATCTTTACAGAAAAATCCGATGTACTTGCAATTTTTGATTATTTTCAGACTATGGAAAATGTAGATACAGAGCAGATATTCCTTTTCGGAGGAAGCCAGGGTGGACTGGTAACAGCGCTCGCAGCAGAGGAAAGGGCGGAAAAGGTAAAGGGAATGATTCTTTATTTTCCTGCATTTTCTATACCAGACGATTGGAGAAAAAATTATCCAGATATTGAAAAAATACCGGAAACAGTAGATTTTTGGGGACTTAAGTTAGGAAGAAATTTTTTTACAGATATACATGATTTTTATACCTTTGACAATATTGGCTCTTATAACAAAGATGTGCTTATCCTGCATGGGGATAGGGATGAAATCGTTCCTCTTTCCTATTCTGTGGAAGCACAAAAAAAGTATCCTCATGCAGAGCTGATAACAATGAATGGTGAAGGACATGGGTTTTCACCAACAGGAGCAAATATGGCAAAGGAAAAAGTACTTGAATATTTACAAAAGCATACAGACAGCAATTAGTAATTACTCACATTTTGCATAGCATTTCTCACAAAATTCCATAGGAAAATCAGTAAATAACCAATAAAATATTCTTATGAAGCATTAAAAATATTTTCAGGAAAGGACTATGCACTATGAAGAGAAAAAAATGGAAAAATTTTACAAGGAAAAGGGCTGCAACGAAAAAGATTGCGTCGGGAATAATGGCTGCCGCTGTGGCAGTTACCTCTGTTGGCTGGATTCAGCCTTCAAAGCCGGCAAAGGCCCAGGAACACTTAAAGGAATCATCAACAGTTTCACCAGATTATTTCTGGGATTTTGAGGACACAGTTAATAATACTGTGCAAAACAAAGGGACAGCCGGCAAAGGCGATGCACAGTTAAAAGGAACGGCAAAGACAGAGTTATCTGAAGTGAAAATAGGAGAGCAGATATACTCCAAGGACGGTAACAAAGTATTGGTTTTATCAGGTGGTACGAAAGGTTCTTCCTATGCTGAACTTCCCGCTGAACTTTACAAAGGGGTAACTGCGGACACAGGTTTTACATATTCCTTCTGGGCAAAAACAGACGGAGCTGCTGGCAGTTATACAAGAGCAATCAGTTCGGCAAATGCCGCAGAAGGCGATGAATTTGCATATGCTCCTTATGCCGCAGATAAAGTATGGAATGTTATCTTTGACGGAAACAATGTATATCGTTCTATTTATACAACAGAACCGGAAAAAGATATCTGGCATCTGATTACCTTCACTGTAACAAAATATGGCATTACATTTTATGTAAACGGAGAAGAGGTTGCTTCTTCCATAACTGCCGGCGGTGAAACAGAATTAACAGCACGCTTAAACGACATGGAATCTCTGGTAAGAAACTCTCTTGGAAAAACAAGCTCCGGATGGGCTGACCCTGACTGTGCTGTTTCGCTTGATGATGTTTCATTATATAAGAGAGCGCTGACAACAAAGGAAGTGGCAGAACTGGCAGGTACATATGGTTTTTCTGTAACGCCGGAGGAGGAAAAGGATTATGGCAGCGCAACGCAGCTCACAGACGGAACATCCGTTTTGCCAGTGGAACATGTATCTGTTACATCTCCAGACGGAACATTAAAAACACAGCTTATGACAGACGATAAGACAGGCAGATTTTTCTACACAACAGAAAAAAATGGAACAACTGTACTTCAGGCTTCGCAGCTTGGTATTAAAACTTCTGTTGATTTTACCCATGATATGGTATATGTAGAAAACAGCCTGAAAGAAACCGAAGGTACTGAAAATTATACAATGACAAGCGGTTCTAAAGGACAGGTTTCCGATTCATATAAAGAAATTTCCTTTGAACTGGCAAAGAAAGACAATGCATCGCAGAAAATCAAAGTAACAATAAAGAGCTTTAACGGAGGAATTGCGTATCAATATACTCTGTTTGGCGAGTCAGACAGCAAAGTGAGCATTGAAGAAGAAGCCAGTGAATATGTGCTTCCAGCTTCCTCTGATGTCTGGCAGGGAGACAGCACAGATGTAAATTATGAATTTAATTTTGTCAAGAGTTCCATGAAGAGTATTAAGAACCTTTCAGGAAATCTTCCGGTACCGTTTCTTGCAAATGACAGCAAAAATGGCATGTGGGTACTGATTGCAGAAGGCGGCGTATATAATGATAATGACCCATACTGTGCTTCTTATCTCTCCACAAAATCTGGTTCAAGAAATTTAAAGATATAGTTCGGCAATAAGCAGACCAGCGCAGTATCCAAAACATATAAATCTGATGGTACAGTATCTACTCCATGGAGAGTAGCAGCAATCGCAGATAATCTGAATGATATTGTGAACGCAAGCATATTCACAAGTGTAAATCCGGAACCTGACAAAACATTATATGCAGATACGTCGTATGTCAGACAGGGAAGAGTCGCATGGTCATGGTGGTCAGAATCCGGTGATGACCCTGTGGAATATGAACAGCAGAAGGATTATATTGACTTTGCCGCAGAAAACGGATGGGAATACGTCTGCATTGACTTTGGATGGTGTCTGTGGACAGATTATAAAGAAAAAGTAAAAGAGCTTACAGATTATGCGAATAAAAAAGGCGTCGATATTATGCTCTGGTATGGAGTGAACAACCAAAACCACAGTGGATTTAAGGATGCAGCCGGTGAGGCGGCATATCCGAAATATTCCTTAAAGACAGCAGACCAGTTGGAGGAACAGTTTGCATGGTGTGAGGAAACGGGAGTAAAAGGCGTAAAGGTAGATTATTATGAGAGTGATAATCAATATACCATGAAACAAATGTATGACTGCGCTACAATTGCGGCAAAGCATAAATTGAATGTACTGTTCCATGGCTGTAATGTGCCAAGCGGCGAACAGAGAACCTTTCCAAATGTATTAGGCTATGAGGCAGTGCGCGGCGCGGAATGGTTTAAGTGGAATGTTGGTTCCACAGTAGCATCACAGCTTACTTATTTATTTACAAGAAATGTTCTGGGTGGTATGGATTATACACCACCGGCAATGAAGATTAATCAGTTAAATACAACGGCAGGTTATCAGCTTGCACAGATTGTCGCTTATGAATCCGGTCTGCCAAACTATGCTTCTTCTGTTTTTAAACTGGAAGGATTCAAAGGATTGGCACTGATGAATGATATTCCAGTTACATGGGATGAAACAAGGCTAATCGACGGATATCCGGCGAAGTACCTTGCAGTAGCCAGAAGAAATGGTGAGGACTGGTATATCGGTGCCATGACAGCGGATGCATGGGATACAACACTTGATTTGAGTTTTCTTGGAGACGGTGAATACAACGCTTATATTTTTGAGGATAATGAAGAGGGAAACGATATTGTAATCCAGCAGACAACTGTAACAAAAGATAAGGGACTGGATATTCATTTACTAGAAAACGGTGGTATTTCTATAAAGCTTACAAAGAAGGATATGAAATTATCAACCGCATATGATGATTATACTTTTTATGAGGCAGAAGACAGTGCAAACACTTTGGGAGGTAATACATCTCTTATAGTGAATCAGTTTGTATCAGGCATGAAAAGAGTAGGCGGAATAGGAGGATTAAAGAGTAATACACTGACAATCAATAATATTGAGGCAGCAGAAGACGGTGTTTACGAAATGCGCCTGTATTATTCTACCGGTGTAGAAAGAAGAATCTGTTATAGTATTAATGGGGAAGAGGCAATTCGTACAAAGAAGCTGAACTGTGGAGTAAATGCAGTGTCAGCAGACAGCTTTTATGTAAATTTAAAGAAAGGAAAAAACAGCATAACCTTCTTTAATAACGAAACAAAAGCGCCGGATGTGGACAGAATCGCTGTTTCTAAGCAGAAAGCCAATCAGGAGGCAACTGTGACTGATAATACAGATGATGGAATTAAGCCGGTTGACGGAACACAATACGAATACACAATATATAATGCGGAGTCCGCAATACTCGCAGGAGGCGCAAAGCTTGAAAACGGAGGAATCGGATGGCTTGGAAACAGTGCTAACTGTACAGCGGTATTTCATGTAGCCGCTGATGAAACCGGAAGTTATAAGCTTCAGCTTACTTATTACGCAGGAGAAACAAGAAATGTGCAGATAAAGGTAAACGACGGCGAAGCCAAAACAGTAGTATGTCCGTCTACTGGTTCCTATACCGTGGATTCTGCCGAAACGATTTATTTAGATGTAGTATTGCAGGCAGGTGAAAATATTATTACATTGTTTAATGCAGATGGATGGGCACCAAATATTTTAAGTGTTGGCATTTCCAAAACAACTGTTGAACCTAATGAATCTGAACGTCCGTCAGAAACTTCACCTGAAGACACGTCGGAGAATCCGTCAGAAACTTTGACAGAAAATAAGGAACAAAACTCAACAGAGCAAACGACACAGAATGTATCGGAGAAAAAAGATGAAACACTGAGTGGTTCTGAAAAAACAGGAGACACAAGCAATACAGGGATATATAATATTCTTTTTATAATATCAGCGGCAGTTATGGCAGCGGTTGTTTTAAGCAGAAAGAAAAATAGTAAGAATGAAATATAAAATTTAATTGAATTTATAAATAACAGCTAGTTTAAAAGTTTGTTTTAAATTAGCTGTTATTTTATTTTTAGTATTGTATAATTCAAAGCATGTATTGTATAATGCTTATGGACAGTTTTTCCGGATTGCAGTGCAGAAAAAAGGAAAGAAATATTATAAAATAAAAAGCTTGCAATTTTTTTGATTTCTTTTATAATCGAAATCGAGTCATGTGTTGATTATTAAAAAAATATACAAAAAGGAGACGGTAAGTTATGGAAAGAAAAGCATTATGTAAAGTTCCTCCTATGGGATGGAATTCATGGAACACATTTACAGAAAATATCAGCGAGGACCTGATTAAAGAAACAGTAGATGCCATGAAAGAACAGGGACTGTTAGAGGCAGGATATGAGTATGTGGTGATTGATGACTGTTGGAGTTTAAGAGAACGTGACAGTGAAGGAAAGCTGGTGGCAGACCCGGAGAAGTTTCCAAACGGAATGAAGGCGCTGGCGGATTATGTACACGAAAAAGGCTTTAAATTCGGTATGTATAGCTGTTGTGGAACCAGAACGTGCGCCGGATATCCGGGAAGCCTTGAACATGAATTTGAAGATGCTGCGCAGTTTGCAGAGTGGGGAGTAGATTATTTGAAATATGATAACTGCTACAAACCGCAAAATCATGATGGAAAAACACTTTACCGCCGAATGGGAATCGCTCTGGCGAATTCAGGCAGAGATATTGTGTTTTCAGCATGTCAGTGGGGTACTGATTCTGTATATGACTGGATTCGTTCTTCAGGAGCACATTTGTTCCGTTCTACCGGTGATATTAATGATTCATGGAATTCTATCAGAGATATTGCACATTCACAGCTTGATAAGCAGGCATTTTCAGGAGCATATTGTCACAATGATATGGATATGCTGGTGGTCGGCATGTATGGAAAGGGCGGCAATTCATATATTTCTGCCGGAGGCTGTACAGATGAGGAATATCAGACACATTTTTCCTTATGGGCAATTATGAATTCACCTCTTATGATTGGATGTGATGTCAGAAAGCTTACTGATACAACAAAGAAAATTTTGATGAATCGGGATTTAATCGCAATTAATCAGGACAGAGAATGCAGAGCTCCATTTTTATGTTCAGAAAATCCGGAGTCATTTGTTTTGGTAAAGTTTTTATCAAACGGAGATATTGCAATTGGCATGTTTAATATGGGTGATACTGCGGCAGGGGTTGCGGTAAACTTCTGGGATATGGGATTGAATGCAGGCTCGGGCAGAGGTCTGGAATTTTATGACTGTATTGAGCATAAAAATTTGGGAGTAAAGAAAGAAATTTTCTCAAATACTGTACCAGCGCACGGTTCGAAGGTATACAGATGCAGGGTGGTATCTGTAAGGTGACGGAATATTTATGCAAAACCTGCAAAGCAAAGCTGATGTCTGATGAGATAGCTCTGCATAGAAAGCTGTTTGGAAAAGCGTCAAAAGAATTTATGTGTCTTGACTGTCAGGCGGCATATCTTAGAGTTGAGCGGGAACGTCTGGAAAAGACAATTGAGATGTATCACAAAAGCGGAAGCTGTACCTTATTTGCAAAATGGGAATAAATATTTATAATTAAAAAAATAAATACAAAGAAAAAATATAAAATAATAAGAAACTTGAGGAGGATAAGTAATGGCAGTAATTGAAGTAGTAAAATACAATGGGGCTCCTGATGTATTTGCATGGAAATATCCAAGTGAAGAACTTGGCACATGGACACAATTAATTGTAAATGAATCACAAGAAGCAGTTCTTTATAAGGGTGGAAAGGCACTGGATGTTTTTCCGAGCGGAAGACATACTCTAAGTACCCAAAATATCCCGCTATTAAATCATATTATTAATCTGCCATTTGGTAAAAGGTCTCCATTTACAGCCGAAGTATGGTATGTGAACAAGCTGTTTAAATTAGATATTAAATGGGGAACAGCTTCTCCGATTCAAATACAGGACCCAAAATATGGAGTATTTCTTCCAGTACGTTCTAACGGTATTTTCGGGATTCAGATTGAGGACTCAAAGAAATTTCTTATTAAATTAGTAGGAACAATGACAATATTTGATAAAAAAAGTATTGTTCAGTATTTTAGAGGTATATATGTTACAAAAGTAAAAGATGCGATATCTACTTATATAGTGGAAAAATCTGTAAGTGTACTAGAAATCAATGTTTATTTAAATGAATTATCAGAAAGCATCAAAGAATGTATTGAGCCAGAAATGGAGAAATATGGTATAAAACTGGTTAATTTTTATGTAAATGAAATCAGTGTTCCAGAAGAAGATTTAGCCGTTATAAGACTAAAGCAGGCTTTGGCAAAAAGGGCAGAAATGAATCTTATTGGATATAATTATCAGCAGGAGCGTTCATTTGACACTATGCAGTCAGCAGCAAGAAACCGCGGTACCGGAACAGCACCATTTATGGGAGCCGGAATGGGTCTTGGAATGGGTGTTGGCCTTGGAGGAGCAATGTCTAATATGACAAATCAGATGGTTTTTGGAAATTCCGCGGATAATTTATCAGAATGTCCAAAATGTCATGTGAAACTGCCCAAAGGACAGCGTTTCTGCGGTTCTTGCGGATATGATATGAAAGAATCCAAAAAAGAAACATCAGATAAAAAGGTAATTTATTGTTCCAAGTGCGGAGCAGTAACTAACGGTTCAAAATTTTGTCCGGAATGTGGTAAAAAATATATTCCATGTCCAGAGTGTGGAGCAGATATGAATGAAGAGGATACTTTCTGCAAGAAATGTAACTATGAGCTTCCAAAAAAATGCCCAAAATGTGGTACAGCTTTTTCAGGGAAGATTAAATTTTGTCCAGAATGTGGGGAATGTGTATCAAAAACCTGTCCAAGCTGTGGAATGGAAATTGATGGAGAACCTAAATTTTGCGCAAACTGTGGAGAAAAGTTGAGGTAATATATGAATAGAAGAGCAAAAATTTCGATTATAATTGGCAGTATAGTATTTGTAGCAACATGTATGATATTTATCATTGCAGAGATAGAAATTTATCTTTCAACAACATTGGGAATATGTTTTTTATTGTACTCTGAATTGGTATTTTTTGGAGGTTTTGTGGTTGTTGAATATTTAGCTGATAAATCTTCTCAGATTATGACCAGAGCAGGAGTAGGAATTCCTGTTGAGGGATATGCAATAATTGTATTTTTATCCTCTCTTATTTACATAAATTTTTTAGATTCTTATCCTCGCAGATTTTTGATTTTTCAAATTATACTATTGGTTATCACTGCTGGAATTGCGCTTGTTACTGCAAATGCATCTAAAACCGCAAAAGAAAGAGATACAGAAATTTTACAGGCAGATTTACGGGTTCAGGAGTTTATAGACAGACTTACATTAATAAAAGAATTCATTGATAAAAAAGCTGATATTGATAAATTAATAGACAAAATTAAATATTCTGATAAATCTGCGACGGTTCATGCAGATAAGGAATTAAATAGTGCCATTTTAAATTTAGAAAATACAATTAAAATACAAGAAGTTGATATATCAGAATTTAATAAACAAATACAAGAAATTGATTTTTTGATTACAAAAAGAAATTTACAGGTAAGAAATTTAAAACAGGGTAGTATATAGGAGGTAAGTATTATGCAAAATAGAATAGAAATACCATCATGCCAGAAAATAATCCTTTGGACTATCCTCTTTTGGCCTGTTGGCATATTCTTTTTTTGTAAGAGAGTGAAATTTAATAGAGGGACTGCAAGGAAATTCAGAAAAGTCTTAAAGGGATTTGGCTACTTTTGTCTGGTTGGTGCTGCTTGTATGCTTATAGGACTTATAGGCAGTAAAACAAATCAAAATACCAAGGCTTTTCTTGAAACATTTTTAAGTTATTTAATTTTTGGAGGACTTATGGTGTATTCTTCTAAAAATATGGAGAAATTTGACAAACACTATATTATATTCAAAGATATTATTATAAACCATAATGAAAGAAGCTTAGAAAATATTGCAGCACAGGCAGGATTAAGCTATAAAAAAACAGTAAAAGAATTACAGAAGATGATAGATAAATTTTATTTTGATGAAATATATATTAATTCGGAAAATCGTGAAATTGTCATTCTTAATAATGTTCAGCCTGTACCATCTTCAATAACTTCTTATCCTGTTTTATCTGCAGTAAATCAGCCTGTTCAAACTGCCCAAGCAACGACAGTAACACAAAACAGAAGTTCTGTTCACCAAACAATGACATCAAACAGAAGCTATACTCATCAAACGACGACACCAGCATCAGTGTCGCCAAGAGAAAAAATAGTGAAATGTCCAAATTGTGGCGGTATGAACCGAGTTATGACAGGTAGAATTGTGGAATGTGATTTTTGTGGTTCGCCTATAAATTAAAAGATTATTAACCATATAGAAAAATAGATATAAAATATAGTTGTAAAGACTATTTTTATTAAAAAGAAAAATATATAAAAAGGAAAATCTGTAATGAAAAATTTAATAGAAAAATTAAAAGAAAAACTGGCAGCTTCAAAATTGAATATGGGTATTTTTCTATCCTGTCTGCTGGTTTCTATAATATGCATTATTCTGTTGTTCATTGTGCTTTCCAGAGACACTGCTGTCAACAGCAGTGTACCAGCACGTGAAACTGCTTCACCAACAGATGCTGAAAAAAAAGAGACAATTGAAAAAACTGACAGTACGACAGAAAGCGAACATATAACAGACAGTGAAACCACTGACGACGCAACAGAAAATGAAACCAGCCCAGAAAATACTTTAGAAAATACAGAAGCTCCATCTGGAAATGGAAGCGAAAATCCAACTGGTTCATCAGTCCCGTCTTCCACAGAAGGAAATCCGCAAGGTGGAAATTCGGCTGGCGGCAACTCGGCTGGCAATAATTCCGCTGGTGGAAATTCACAGGGAGGAAATTCATCAGGTGAAGCAGCGCAGATAAATGTCAATATATCTGCCGTAAACAGCTGGGAAAGCAACGGCCAAACCTATGTACAATACAGCATCGACCTGACAAACCCTACTGGACAGAAAATTGCCGGCTGGCAGTTAAATCTGGATTTTACAACAGAAATCACAATTTCCGACAGCTGGGGCGGAACTCTGACCTCGTCAGGAACACAGCTTAATATAGCTCCCGTAGATTATACAAATGAAATCAATCCACAGGAAACAAAAAATCTTGGATTTATTATATACTCTGGAAGCTACGCTTCCGTATCTTCTTACAGTATAAATAATTCAGGAGGCTCACAGGGTGGAGCATCAAATCCTTCTGGGCCGAATCAAACGGTTCCACAGCCGCCAAATCCTCCTTCCACGCCGGTTGTTTCTGGATTTTACAGTGAGCATGGAGCTTTGCATGTTTCAGGCACCTCCTTATGTGATAAAAACGGTACCCCGATTCAGCTAAAAGGTGTGAGCACACATGGTCTTAGCTGGTTTCCGGAGTATGTCAATGCAGATGCATTTTCTTCTCTGCGCTCTTTTGGAGTAAATACCATAAGACTTGCATTGTATACAAGTGAATATAACGGTTATTGCAGCGGCGGAGACCAGTCTTCTTTGAAAGCACTTGTAAGACAGGGAATCCAATATGCAACTGAGCAGGATATGTATGTAATTGTAGACTGGCATGTCTTAAATGACAGAAACCCAAATACTTATATAGAACAGGCCGTGAGCTTCTTCAATGAAATATCCTCACAATATGCCGGTCAGGGAAATATTATCTATGAAATCTGTAATGAGCCAAACAGTGGAGTAGCATGGTATGACGGCAGTGGCAATGATATTAAAACCTATGCGGAACGTGTGATAAATACCATTCGTTCCAACGACGCTAATGCGGTTATTATTGTGGGAACTCCTACATGGTCGCAGGATGTAGATGTAGTGGCAGCCAATCCGTTAGACCATTCCAGATATTCCAATATTATGTATGCCCTGCATTTCTATGCGGCTACCCATAAGGATTCTTTAAGAAACAAGCTGATATCTGCGTATAATCAGGGACTGCCGATTTTTGTATCGGAATTTAGTATTTGCGAGGCTTCCGGCAATGGATGGAACGATACCGGTTCAGCAGGACAATGGATGAATTTGTTAAATTCCTATGGCATAAGCTATGTAGCATGGAATCTGTCCAACAAAGCGGAATCCTCCTCTTTACTGAACAGTTCCTGTGGAAAAACAGGTGGTTTTTCCTATGATGATTTTTCTGAAAGCGGTAAATGGTATCTGAATCAGCTTGGAAACTAATGCTTCTGAAAACGAACAAATTTATTTGCAAGTTCCTTTATATTTAGAGGAAACAGTGGTTTCATATAGCTTTCTTTGGAAATCGTTTTGTTTGCAAACATAAATACAATAATAAATATGGTTCCGGCTGAAAATCCCCACAGGTGGAAAAGTTGCGTTAAAACCAGCAGCATCAGCCGGAAAAATTTTATGGCATACCCAAATTCAAAACTTTGCATGGTATAGGTACCAAATGCTGCAAATGCCATGTATAAAAGACACTCATTATTAAACCACCCTGATTCTACTGCACTGTCACTAAGCAATATACCGGCAATAATGCTGAGAGGTGTATTCAGCATATTCGGCGTATTGACTGCCGCAAGCTTTAGTCCGTCTATCGCAAGCTCAAGAATTAAAAACTGCCAAAAGACAGGCACATTTATATCATCCTGAATAATAATAAATTCAAAATTTTTGGGAATCCATTCCGGATGATTAAAAAACAGCAGAAAAAGAGGGGTAAGAAACAGCGTAATCAATGTAATAACTACCCGTGTAAAACGAAGATAAGTCGCTGTAACCGGAGGAAAATAATAATCATCAGCCTCCTCGATAATATCAAAAAAGCTGGTCGGCAGAATCATGGAGGATGGAGAATTATCCACCAGTATCACGATATGTCCCTCCAAAATAGCAGAAGCCGCCGTGTCCGGACGTTCGGAATATTTGAATTTCGGCAGAGGATTCAGCCATTTACCTTTATAGAGACATTCTGCAAGGCTTTCCTGATTCATGGTAAGTGCCTCTGCATCGATTTTGTTGATTCTTTTTTTGATTTCTTCCAGAAGCTTTTTATCTACTTTATTATCCATATAGCAGACAGCAATATCCGTTTTAGAAGCAGTTCCGGCATTCATCATGGAAAATGTGAGATGTTCATCACGGATGCGCCTGCGAATCAAAGCCGCATTAGATACAATAGTTTCTACAAAGCCATCTCTTGAACCTCTTAATACCTTATCTTTGTCAGGTTCTTCCACACTTCTTGCCGGATAGCTTCGGCAGTCGATTAAAATAAGCTCTTCAAAGCCATCAATCACAAGTCCTGTAATACCAGTGAGAATGCTGGTTTTAAAAGTTTCCATATCAGAAGTCATGTCCACTTCTACATAAGGAAGATTCTGCTTTAAAAAGGTATGGGCATCTGTCAAATCTTCCTTTTTTATGCTGCTAAAGGAATCTAAAATTTTCTGCATAATGTCATCCTTTACAAAGCCGTCAATAAAATAAATACAGGAAACCTTTTCACCTATGGTAAGGGTGCGGTAAATCAAGTCGAAACTTTCTTCTACACGCAGAATTTGGTTTATCTGGTTAATACGGTTGTCTATCATAATTATATCCTTTCGATTTTTTTCATACAAGAAAGTACATAAGGAAATATATAAAGAAGCATATAGGGAATTATTGACCGGTTTTAAATATTTATTCGAAAAAACACTTGCATTTTTTTAATAATATGATATAGTATAGTCTATGTTCACGTACAAATGTCCGCACAAGGCGAACAAATACAAAAGAAGAACATATTATATAAAAAGAATAGAGGGATTTAGAAATGGAACAAAAATTAAAAGTAGGTATTTTAGGTGCAACAGGTATGGTTGGGCAAAGATTTATATCACTGCTTGAAAATCACCCATGGTTTGAAGTAGTAGCAGTAGCGGCAAGTCCGCGTTCTGCTGGAAGAACCTATGAGGAGGCAGCAGGCAGCAGATGGAAGATGAAGACCCCTATGCCGGAAGCAGTAAAAAATTTGATTGTAATGAATGTAAACGAAGTCGAAGAAGTAGCTTCGAAAGTTGATTTTGTATTCAGTGCTGTTGATATGACAAAAGATGAAATTAAGAAAATAGAAGAAGCATATGCCAAGACAGAAACACCAGTAGTATCAAACAACAGTGCACACAGGTGGACACCAGATGTTCCAATGGTAGTTCCTGAAATAAATCCTGAGCACTATGAAGTTATTCAGTATCAGAAAGAAAGACTGGGGACAAAGAGAGGTTTTGTGGCAGTAAAGCCAAACTGTTCTATTCAAAGCTATGCACCTGTTCTGCATGCATGGAAAGAATTTGAACCGGTAGAAGTAGTTGCTACCACATATCAGGCAATTTCCGGTGCCGGAAAGACCTTTCAGGACTGGCCGGAAATGGAAGGAAATATTATTCCATATATCGGTGGAGAAGAGGAAAAAAGTGAACAGGAACCATTAAGACTCTGGGGAAAAATAGAAGACGGCGTTATTAAAAAAGCTGAGCTGCCTGTGATTACTACACAATGTATACGTGTTCCTATTGCGGACGGACATACAGCGGCAGTATTTGTAAAGTTTAAGAAGAAACCGACAAAAGAAGAGCTGATAGAAAAATTGGTTTCCTATCAGGGACGTCCACAGGAATTAAACCTCCCAAGCGCACCAAAGCAGTTTATCCAGTATCTTGAAGAAGATAACAGACCGCAGGTAAAGCTTGATGTTGATTTTGAAAATGGAATGGGTATTTCTGTCGGGCGTTTAAGAGAAGACAGTGTATATGATTTCAAATTTGTAGGTTTATCTCATAATACTCTGCGCGGTGCGGCAGGCGGAGCGGTTCTTTCGGCAGAAATGTTAAAGGCAATGGGATATATTACGCCAAAACAGGCATAAGATAAATTCGGATTCAGAACAATTAAAAAACAGAAAAAGAAGACAGGGATAAGAAAGCGTTATTCCTGTCTTCTATATTAGTAAAATCAACAAATCAGTATTTGACTGGTTATATTTTATGATATTTTTTCTAATACAGTATCACAAAGTTTTTCAAGAACATAGTTTAATTCATCTATGTTATACAAATCATTTTCAATAAAATATCTCACCGTAAGGTCTGCCTTTTCAGAATTGCTCAGACCATGACCGGCAGATTTTAATAATACTCTCGCTTCCTCGATATTCAGCCTCATTGCAAGGCAGAGAGCAACAGCTTCACTTTTAGAAGGAAGAAAGGAGTCTGAACTTCGTATATTTGAAAAATATCCTTTATCAAGATGCGCCTTGTCACAGACAGTGGTTTCATCTTTTCCACTTTTTTGCAGGAACAGTATACATAAATCTGAAAACTTTTCCGGATTGTTGTTCTGTGTAAGAAATTCCTGAAGCTCCTGACGCTTTGGGTCGTCCTTTAAAATAAGAGTATTAAATTTGTAACGTTCATTGCCGCGTTCACGTACGAAGTGTACTTGAATGAAAATGTCCACTTCATAGCATAATTCGTCTAACTGCTTTTGTGATTTTTTCTTGGTTTTTCCAAACATAAGTACCTGCTACTAAAGACATATACAACAATGTATATGCTAGATGATTCGGAACAATCTCGCGATTTGTTCTTGCTGTTTCATCGTGTATGCTTTCGTTATATTTCAATTACTTACAGGTTCAGGTACACTCCACAGCCGTAAATTCCCGACCAGCGTTATCTATCTTGATTAATGACTTGAGCCATCGGTATATACCCATAACCACCTGTCTGCGTGTTTTTATGGGTTTTCATCTAAACAGCTTTTCCTTTCCTAGATTTTTTGATTTATTTACTTCGGCGATGTAATTATGCCTTTCTGACAATAAATTATAACATAATCATCAGAAAAAGTATATTGTTAATTTTTGATTTTTGTAGTAAAATGAAATTGTTTCATTTTAGTAATATTTTTTTGCCGTGAAACATGCAGTCAGATACGGGCTGATTACACACGGAAATATGGAGGTAAAGGTATCAATGTTAAGCAGCTTATATTCAGAAGAATATTATGAGCAGATTATGGAAATGTTAGAGGACCCTGCCGTTTTGAAAATGCTGTGGATTTATATGGCGGGGATGATTCTTGTCAGTCTTATTCTCTGTTTTTGTATAGCAAAATCATCCAAGCTTTCAAAAAAATATACATTTTTCGGATTTTTAGGAATGGGTGGTGTGTTTATTGTTATTTGCAGGTCAATGGCAAAATCAGTAGGTCTGTCCCCTTATTTTATGTGGCTTGGACTTCTTGGAATTTACGGAATGATTATACTTGCAGTTGCCATGACAGTGACTACATTCAAAAAATACAGTACAGCCAGTAAAAATAATCAATACCCACCTCAGGATAATGGAGAGAAAAAAGAGGAAAATATATGGGCAAATGACTGGGAAAAACGATATGAGGAAGCCAGACAGAATAAAGAGAGCGAGCAGACAGGAAGATATAATTTAAATGAAGAATATAACAAGGAACAGTGTAATAAGGGAGAATATTATAACAAGGAGCAGTATGGTGTACAGGATAATGGCACAATCTGCTTAAACTGCGGAGCGGCGGTCGCAGCGGGAGAAAAAGTCTGTCCGCACTGTGGAAATCAGCTAAGATAAGCTATACAGAAAGTAACAGCAACCATTGTGAAAGCAGAAGAAAATATGCAGGCATAAGAAATTAATATAGCGAAAACAAAAAACAATAGAAGAACAAAAAATAAATATATACATTAGTTATGCTTTTTGAAAATTTTCAAAAAAATTTGGAAAAAATTGTAGACTATTTTTCTGTTTTGTGAGAAAATAGAGAAAGTGAGGAAAATCTTTCAAAGGTTTTTCATAATTCGAAAGGAGATTAAAAATGATTTATTCACAGGAAGTAGAAAAAATGTGTCCAGTGGCACAGGGCGTTCATCATGGCGCAGCCCCTGTTCCGACAGAAGGAAAATGGGTTCAGAACAAAGAAGTAAAGGATATTTCAGGTCTGACGCATGGCGTAGGCTGGTGTGCTCCACAGCAGGGTGCCTGTAAGCTTACCCTGAATGTGAAAGAAGGCATTATTCAGGAAGCACTGGTAGAAACTATCGGCTGTTCCGGCATGACACATTCAGCAGCTATGGCAGCAGAATTATTGCCGGGATTAACTGTTATGGAAGCATTAAATACAGACCTTGTATGTGATGCGATTAATACAGCCATGAGAGAGCTGTTTTTACAGATTGTTTACGGACGTACTCAGAGTGCTTTTTCAGAGGATGGCCTTCCGGTAGGCGCAGGTCTTGAAGACCTTGGTAAGGGACTTCGTTCACAGGTAGGTACTATGTATGGTACACTTAAAAAGGGACCTCGCTACCTTGAAATGGCAGAAGGCTATGTAACCGGTATCGCTCTTGATGCCGACGATGAAATCATCGGTTATCAGTTTGTAAGTCTTGGAAAGATGACAGATTTTATTAAAAAGGGTGATGACCCGAATACAGCTTGGGAAAAAGCAAAAGGTCAGTATGGCAGGGTTGCAGATGCAGTGAAAATCATCGACCCAAGAGAAGAGTAATAGGAGGACAGTCAAATGGCATTATTTGAATCATATGAAAGAAGAATAGACAAAATCAATTCAGTATTAAACAGCTATGATATTCCGTCAATTGAAGAAGCTGAGAAAATCACAAAAGATGCTGGATTAGATGTATACAATCAGGTAAAAGGTATTCAGCCGATTTGTTTTGAGAATGCATGTTGGGCTTATACCGTAGGCGCTGCAATTGCAATTAAGAAGGGCTGCAGAAAGGCTGCTGATGCCGCTGCTGCGATTGGAGAAGGTCTTCAGGCTTTCTGTATTCCGGGTTCTGTTGCTGACCAGAGAAAAGTTGGTCTTGGACATGGAAATCTTGGTAAAATGTTGTTGGAAGAAGAGACAGAGTGTTTTGCTTTCCTTGCCGGTCATGAATCTTTCGCGGCAGCAGAAGGTGCAATCGGTATTGCTGAAAAGGCAAACAAGGTTCGTCAGAAGCCGTTAAGAGTTATCTTAAATGGTCTTGGAAAAGATGCAGCACAGATTATTTCCAGAATCAATGGATTTACATATGTTGAGACAAAGATGGACTATTCAACCGGAAAGGTGGAAGAGGTATTTAAGAAGTCTTATTCAGACGGTCTTCGTTCCAAAGTAAACTGCTATGGAGCAAATGACGTTACAGAGGGTGTTGCGATTATGTGGAAGGAGAATGTAGATATTTCGATTACAGGTAACTCTACAAATCCTACCAGATTCCAGCATCCGGTAGCTGGTACTTATAAGAAGGAAAGAAATGAAGCTGGAAAGAAGTATTTCTCAGTAGCATCCGGCGGTGGTACAGGGCGTACTCTTCATCCGGATAATATGGCAGCAGGACCGGCTTCTTATGGTATGACAGATACTATGGGGCGTATGCACAGCGATGCACAGTTTGCAGGTTCTTCCTCTGTTCCAGCTCATGTAGAGATGATGGGATTGATTGGAATGGGCAACAATCCAATGGTTGGATGTACCGTAGCAGTAGCAGTGGCGATTGAGGAAGCTGCCAATGCTGGTAAGTTTTAATATTTAAGCTGAAAAAGTTTTCATTTTGAGGATTTCTCAAGTCGTAGTTTGGTTTGGGAAATCCTTAAATTTTGTTTATACATATTGTTCTATTTAGTTCTTAGTTAATAATAGCTGCTATGTTCTTTTCTGTTAATAAAATGATAGTTTTCGTGATTATTATAATTTAAAAAATAATAAGAGCTATCACAATACAATTTTTCAATTGTTAATATGACAGCTCCATGTTATTTAGAAGGTATCTTTAAATTTTTCATAACTAAAGTTTCAAGATTCCTGAGAATTTGATTTCCCGATTATTATATGTATCAATTATATTTATAGATATATTTAATGTAAAGGTTTTTCTTTATATTCTTCCAGCCAATAAGAATAATATTCATTAGTCCATGTTGTTCCATCATAAAAAGTTGCAGAATAGACACATGCAAGAATAGTAGAAATATTATGTGGTGTATCTATTTCTGAACCTAACCCATCGCCATATGTGCCTCCAGGCAAAACATTAGCATCCGTTGCTAAGACCATTTTTTCATAAGATGGATTAAAATCAACTGGTGCTTTTATTTTTACAGGATATCCACTGCTATCAAATGCTAGAAAACCAATTTTATAACTCTTTATAGTTTGTTCACTATTATTTTGGATAACAGCTGTTAACATATCAGGGTATAAAGAAGTATACTTATCAGACTGTTTCTTTACTATTGGAGTTCCTACAACGCTTACTTTTTGATTGTTTTTTAAAGTCTCTATTTTTGCGATTCTATCTAATTCTGATTTTTCATTATATTTTTTTTCATATTCTTCTTTTTTTTGGATCAGTTCAGCATCATCTTTTATTAAATTTAGTGCATTTACAATGGCATTTTTTGCTTTTAAATAATTCTCTTCAGAAGCATATTGATTTGCTTCTGTAATACATAAAGATTTATATTCTTGTATTAATTTAGTGATATTGATTTGCGCAGTTTCATAATTTTTATTAGTCTTATCAACCTTTCTGTACGAGTCTATTGCTTTTTTATATTCTTCATTTTTTTCGTATTCAGTTCCCTTGTCATATGAAGTATTAGAATCTTGTTGTGTATCAATATAATTTAATGCTTTATTAGATTCTGTTTTAATTACATCAAATTGTCTTAATTCTTGCAATTGTTTTTTTGCATCATCATATTTTAATGTATTGTTATTATAATCAATTTTGATTTTTTCTATTTTTTCTAACAGATCTTCCTTTATAATTTCTTCTTGGTCTTCCTTTCCTTGAATATTTTGTTCATAAATTTTTTTTGCCGATTCAATATCTTGGTTATCAATTTTTGCTAAAAAATCTTTAGTTGAATTTGGCATCAAAAAAAATATACATATGCTAACTATAATAAGTACACATAAAATTATAGGAATACTGATTATATATTTCTTTTTTATTGTCCTACTATTTTTTTTGTTGAATACATAACCACAATGAGGACAACTATTTAATGTATCACTCATTTCTTTTCTACATTCAGGACATTGGATTAAAGCCATAAATTTTCTCCTTTTTAATTAAATTTATTATAATTATACTTGATTTCGACAAAATATTCAAGAAATAATTTAAAAAACCGAAGAAAATTTTACACTATCTTATATATTTTACTATTAAAATAATTAAATCATAAAAGTATATACCAAAAAAATATAAGCTTAAAATATTACTTTTTGTATATGCTATGATACAATCTAAATAAGAACGAGTATACATATAGAAAAATTTAACAAACAAAATCATTCAGAAGATGTTTTTTGATGTATAATAAGTTTGTATAACAAAAAAATAAATTGGAGGAAAACATGATAAAATTATTAATTATAGAAGATGATGTTCAACTGAATACTGCACTGAAAATCTATTTTGAAAAGACTCAGTATCTTGTATTTCAAGCATTTAACTGCAAAGAGGCCAGACAGATGATAAAAAGGGAGCCGGATATTATCATTGTGGATGTTGGACTTCCAGACGGTTCTGGAATAGATTTATGCAGACATATGCTGGCAGATAAAAAAATTCCCGTTATCTTTCTTACTGCCAGAGATGAGGAAAAAGATATTTTAGAGGGATATGAAGCAGGATGCGAGGAATATGTAACAAAGCCTGTTTCTCCAAAGGTATTATTAAAAAAATTAGAAGTCATATTAAAACGAGAGAGCAATTCCGAAAAAATTCTTATTTATCATGAGCTTAAAATTGATTTTGAAAAAGCACGGGTATGGATAGAAAACAGTGAAATTAAACTTACATCAAAAGAATGGAAAGTTTTGGAAATATTATCAAAAAACAGAGAAAAAATCATAACAAAGGAAATGATTCTTGAACAAATCTGGGATATCGAAGGAAATTATGTAGAGGAGCATGTCATAGCAGTTGTAATTAACAGATTAAGGAAGAAAATAGAAAAAGATATCAAAAATCCGGTTTATATAAAAAATATTTTTGGCGTAGGTTATACTTTTGGAGATTGAATCTTATGAAAAAAATTATATTATATGGAATACTATTATTTAGTTACAGTTTTCTTGGGATATTTCTGTTATATAAAAAAGAATGGCTGTTTCTTTCTTTTTTTCTGCTTCTGGCTTTGGGAAACGGATACTTGAATAAAAAGAGAAACGAGGAGTATATGGCAGAGCTGAAAAAAATTTCAGAATCTCTTGAAATGGTATTACAAAAGAAGAAAATATCTTATCAACCAGATTATACAGATTTATTTGAAGATAGAATTCTTTTTCAGATATACAGAATAAATGAAGTAAACCTTGGATATCAAGCAGAACTGGAAAAAGAACAGGAAAGCATGAAACAGCTTCTGGCAGAAATTGCACATCAGCTTCGTACTCCTCTTGCAAATATGGAAACATATTTTGCTTTACTAGAGGATAAGGAGATTCCAAAAGAAGAGCTACATTCCTATTTACAGGCTGTAAAATCTTCAGAAGAAAAAATCAAGTTTTTAGTAGAGAATTTTATTCTTGCTGCACGTATGGAAAAACATATTATTCAAATTCATAAAACGTGCAAAAATCTGAAGGAGACAGTTGCAAAAGCAATTTTTCAGATATATAAAAAAGCTCAAAACAAGAATATATTAATTGAACTTAGAGAAGAAATTAAACAAGGAAAATTTAAACAAGGAAAGATTAAACAAGGAAAGATAGAGACACAGCCGGTTTATCATGACCAGCACTGGCTTTGTGAAGCGATTTGTAATCTGCTTGATAACAGTATTAAATATTCACCGGAATCGTCCTGTATTTTGGTAATATTGCGAAGCAATGAAATGTTTTCGGAAATTTGCATAGAAGATAATGGAATTGGAATTGATGAAGGAGAAGAAAATAAAATTTTTCAAATCTATTATCGGGGAAACAGAACATCCAGTCAAAATGGCTATGGGATGGGATTATTTATAACAAGAGAAATTATAAAACAGCATGAGGGCTTTTTAAAGGCAAAAAGAAAAAGTAAGGGACTCGCAGTTTCCATATTTTTGCCGGAATGTAAAATAGTTTTAGAATAAGGTTGTAGATTTTGTCTTTTGTGATAAATTTGAGAGATTTATTTGATAATATAAATAAAACACAAAAAGGAGAGACAAAATTTATGAGTATCGTTTGTACAAAAAATTTGAAAAAAGTATATCGGATGGGCGAAAATATGGTTTATGCGCTTGCCGGTGTTGATTTTTCAGCAGAACAGGGGGAATTTGTAGCTATTGCAGGGCCATCTGGCGGAGGAAAATCTACATTGCTCAATATGCTTGGTGCGCTGGATAAACCGACAGAGGGGGAAGTAGTCATTCGGGACTGTAAGATATCAGAAATGTCACAGGATAAACAGACAATATTTCGAAGAAGAAATATTGGATTCGTTTTTCAAAATTTTAATCTGATACCGGTATTAAATGTATACGAAAATATTGTTTTGCCGCTGAAGCTGGACGGTTTAAAACTGGACAGAGAATTTGCAGAGCTTTTAATTCAGTCATTAGGATTGGAGGACAAAAAATTTCAAATGCCGAATACGCTTTCCGGTGGACAGCAGCAAAGGGTGGCAGTAGCCAGAGCTTTGATTACAAGACCCGCCATAGTGCTGGCAGACGAACCTACGGGCAGTCTTGACTCTTATACAGGAATGGAAGTGATTTCTCTGATGAAGCTTCTTTCGGAAAAATTTCATCAGACTTTAATTGTTGTTACCCACAATGAAGAAATCGCACAGATGTCAGACCGTATTGTGCGGATTGAAAATGGAAAAATCTGTAATAAGGAGTGATATAAAATGAGTATACATAATAATAACCAAAAAGTAAAAAAAGAGCTTGCACAGGCTTATTATAAAGCAAATCAGCAAAAGAATAAAATACTGATTGCGGCCATTTCCATGGCTGTATTTTTACTTTATTCTGCATTTTCTATTGCATATGGAAAAATATATTCCGGTTATCTGGTTGATATAAGAGGAATGGGAACATTGGCAACTGTATCATTAGAAAACGGAAGTGAAAAACAATATCAAAGATTACAGGAACTTTCTTATCTGACAGATATTGGAATAAAAAAGGTGGTAGGAACAGTAGCTTATCAGGAAAAATGGAATGGAAATCTAGTTTATCTGGATACTGTGGCATACAAAAAATTAATAAAACCGGCTTATACAGATATTGTGGGAAATTATCCCACAAAAGAGAATGAAATTATGCTCCCTGTCAGAGTGCTTGAATGGATGGGAATAAAAGAGCCTGAAACAGAAATACAACTGGAATTTGAGATTATACTTTCAGACGGAACAAAATATACAGATACTTTTCTGTTGTCGGGATACTATACAGATTATATAGATTCTACGGTAAATATAGATGAAATATATGTGTCGAAGGAATTTCTGATAGAAAATAAAACAGATATTTTTCCGGCAGATAAACTTATGGCTGTACATACAGATAAAAATAGTGGTGTTTCAATTGAACAAAAACTATCATGGGATATCGAAATGGAATATGATGCACAGATGGTATTAGGAGAAAATCCAATGATACTGCAAAAAATAGAAGGAATGTTTGGAGGCTTGTCTATCGCAGTTATATGTGCGCTTATGGTAATTTTAAGTGCCTATCTGCTGATTTATAATGTAGTTTCTATTTTAATGGGAAAGGATATTCGTCAATATGGAATGTTAAAAGTAATTGGAACTTCAAATCAGCAATTGAAAAGTATTGTATACAGGCAAAATATTAAAAATATAGGAGCAGGACTGTGTATTGGAGGTATGGCAGGAATTATTCTTGTAAAGCTTTTTTTACCAGTAACATTACAAAAATTATTTATGAATGAGCTTGGAGAAGCTGATGTCAGTGGTTTTTATCCGTTATATCTGCTTCTGGCCTTTTTGATAATATTTTTGACTTCATTTTTTGCAACGGGAATGGCAATGAGAAAGGTTATGAAATGGAACGCCATAGATTCTGTAAGATATACAGATGCCAATATTATTTATAAAAAGAAAGAGATAAAATCGGAAGAAGCAATTTCTCTTCCAAAATTTGCATGGAGAAATATTACAAGATTAAAAAGAAGATTTTTTATCAGTATTTTCTCACTTCTGTTTGCCTGTATTACAACTTTGGCTGCGGTTGTTATTACAAAAGGAACAGATATCACAAATCAAATCGAAGAATATCCTGATTTTCAGATGGGAATTTTAGCAAATATTTCCCGTTTTCCTGATTTGGTACCTGAGACGATTCATGACGATACATCTATTATGTCTCATGAAATGGTAGAAGCTGTTTTAAATCTTGAGGGAATCGAAAAGAATACAATAGACCTGACAACAGGCAGTTATGCGGTAATTCATTATGGAAAAGATGCCGCTTTGCAGCCAAGGAAGGAATCTGTGGCTGAATATACAAACGAAGATATTGTATTTGCAACTCTGCAGATTGTAGATTCAGATTATTTATATGAACTGGCAAAATATATAGATGAAAATAAACTTTCTGTGGATATAGAGAAGGTTTTCAATGGAACTGGCTGTATATTACTGCATCATCATGAAATGTCACAGATTTTGCAGGAAAAAGCAGCAGATACACTTGGCTTGCCCATTCAGTTTTATTCATTAAGCGCATATGACAAAACGGAAATTGATTCTTATAAAAAAGGGGAATTGGAGTGTGCAGGTTATATGGATATGACAGAAAAATATTTTCCCAAACTTCATATGACTTCCATAGGAAATGCAGTTAATTATTTTATTATGACAAAGGAAGCGTTTGAAAAACTGGGTTTTTCGGAAAAATATTTTGATATTTCTTTTGATGTATCCGAGAAAAATGAAACAATAATTCAGCAGTCATTAATGCGTTTGGTACAAAATGAAAATATAGAAAATAAAAACAAATTTTCCGAAGGATATGGCGATTCTTTTTATATGACAGCAAACTCTACAATTTTAAAAACAAAGCAGAATGAGATTCAAATGACAAATCTTGTTTCCGCATGTGTCTGTCTGATTATTATGATGATTAGTATTCTAAATTATATAAATACACTTATGACAGGAACAGCATCAAGGGCAAGAGAGTTTGCAATTATGGAAAGTATAGGGCTTACAAGAATACAATTATGGAAAATGCTTTTTATGGAAGGAGTGTATTACTGGCTTATTATAATGAGTGGTTTATTGACACTGGGTACAGGGAGTGTATGGATTTTGGGAAAAATAATAAAAAGAAAGCTGTTGTATTTTAAATTTATATATCCGTGGGAGTTAATTATTAGCTTTGCAGTGATATTATTTGTATTATGTTTTGTGATATTCTCAATGATATATCGAAAAGACCAAAAACAGGGATTGGCAGATAAATTAAGGTCTTATGCAGATTAAAAGAATGTTAAAACCTGCAGTTTATAAAAATAAACTGTAAGTCCTTTGAAATTGTTTGAATCGTCAGATATAATTACCACATAAATAAATTATAATAATAATTCACGTACATAAAATTTGTACAGAAATGGAGGCTTTTTATGGGTAACAAAACAAGCGAGATTATTTATGAGCAGAGAAAACAGAAATATCTGACACAAGAACAGTTGGCGCAGGAAATAGGCGTAAGTTCTGTTGCTGTTTCAAAATGGGAAAGAGGAATTTCCATACCAGACCAAGATACTTTATGCAGGCTGGCGGATTATTTTAAAATAACAGTTGATGAATTACTGGGACGGAAAACTGGAACGATAGAAGAAAATAATGTATATACCAAAGAATTTATGACAAGGCTTCACTCTGGGAAAATTTTGTTAAACTGTTATGAAATAAGCAGAAAAGAAGGAGTGCTGTATTGATGAAGATATCAAGCAGTATCAGGGCGCAAAAGAAGAAATAACGGAAGCGCAGCAAAAAATGTTAAGGGTATCCGAAAATTTTTTGCAGAAATAAAATAAGTTTTTCATTTGCAGTACTATTTTTAACTTCTCCTTGACATTTTTGCCTTCATATAGTATAGTATCCTATGTTTGAACTGGCACTCGGTTTTTGGACACTCCGACCATTGCTGAAGTGTTTAGTGATTCAATAATTATAATTTATATGGAGGATATTACAACATGATTTCAAAGGAAAAGAAAGCAGAGCTTATCAAAACTTATGGAAGAAAGGAAGGCGATACCGGTTCACCAGAGGTGCAGATTGCCATTCTTACAGAGAGAATCAACGAGCTGACAGAGCATTTGAAGGAAAATAAGAAAGACCACCACTCAAGAAGAGGTCTGCTTAAAATGGTTGGTAAAAGAAGAGGTCTGCTTGACTATTTAAAGAAAAATGACCTTGAAGGATATCGTGACTTAATCGCAAAATTAGGAATAAGAAAATAATGCTTATCTGCGTGCAGATACGCGGTTATATAGACAGGGCGAGAGCCTTGTCTATTCTTATGCAATATGAAATGAGGTAAAAATGGAAAAGAATTATAAAAGCTTCAGTATGGAGCTTGCAGGAAGAACTTTGACAGTAGATGTGGGAAGAGTGGCAAAGCAGGCAAACGGAGCTGCATTTATGCATTACGGTGATACAACTGTTTTATCCACAGCTACTGCTTCAGAAAAGCCCAGAGAAGGCATCGACTTCTTTCCGCTGAGCGTGGAATATGAAGAAAAATTATATGCGGTAGGAAAAATTCCGGGCGGCTTTAACAAAAGAGAGGGAAAGCCGACAGAAAACGCAATCCTTACGTCAAGAGTAATTGACCGTCCAATGAGACCGTTATTTCCAAAGGATTACAGAAATGATGTCACTTTAAACAATATGGTAATGTCTGTGGACCCTGACTGCAGTCCGGAGCTGACTGCCATGCTTGGTTCTGCCATTGCGGTTGCTGTTTCGGATATTCCGTTTGACGGTCCGTGTGCGACGACACAGGTTGGTCTGATTGACGGAGAATTTATTATCAATCCAAATGATACACAGAACGCCGTATCTGATTTAAAGCTTACTGTTGCATCTACAAGAGAAAAAGTTATTATGATAGAAGCCGGTGCCAATGAAATACCAGAGGAAAAAATGATAGAGGCAATTTATAAGGCCCATGAGGTAAATCAGCAGGTGATTGCTTTTATTGATACCATTGTTGCTGAATGTGGAAAGGAAAAGCACACATATGAAAGCTGTGCAATTCCGCAGGAATTATTTGATGCGATTAAAGAGATTGTTCCTCCTGATGAAATGGAAGTTATTATGTTTGCAGAAGACAAGCAGGTTCGTGAGGAGAGAATCAGTGCTTTGAAGGACAGGCTTGCAGAAAGTTTTGCAGAAAATGAGGAATGGCTTGGATTAATTGGAGATGCTGTTTATCAGTATGAGAAAAAGACAGTCAGAAAGATGATTTTAAAGGACCATAAGAGACCTGATGGACGTGAAATTACACAGATTCGCCCATTGGCTGCCGAGATAGATATTATTCCAAGAGTACATGGTTCGGCAATGTTTACAAGAGGACAGACACAGATTTGTAATGTGTGCACACTTGCTCCGTTATCTGAGGCACAAAGACTTGACGGCTTAAATGAAACAGAAACGTCAAAAAGATATATGCATCACTACAATTTCCCGTCTTATTCCGTAGGTGAGACAAAAGTTTCGAGAGGACCGGGCCGTCGTGAAATCGGACATGGTGCTCTGGCGGAACGTGCGCTGCTTCCAGTGCTTCCTTCTGAGGAAGAGTTCCCATATGCAATCAGAACTGTTTCCGAAACCTTTGAGTCAAACGGTTCTACATCTATGGCATCTACCTGTTCTTCCTGTATGTCATTAATGGCTGCTGGAGTGCCGATTAGAAAAATGGTGGCGGGTATTTCCTGTGGTCTTGTGACTGGAGAGACAGATGATGATTATGTGCTTCTGACAGATATTCAGGGACTTGAAGATTTCTTCGGAGATATGGACTTTAAGGTAACTGGTACAGATGAGGGTATTACTGCGATTCAGATGGATATTAAGATTCACGGACTTACAAGAGAAATTGTGGAAGGTGCGATTGCACGATGCCGTGAAGCGAGAATGTTTATTATGGATACCTGTATGAAACCGGCGATTTCAGAGCCTAGGCCAGACGTTGCGCCACTTGCTCCAAAGATTAAGCAGATTATGATTGACCCTGCAAAGATTGGTGATGTGGTAGGACAGAAAGGCAAGACGATTAACGCCATCATTGAGGAGACAGACGTTCGTATTGACATTACTGATGAGGGTGCGGTTTCCGTGTCAGGAATTGACAGGGACAAGATTGATAAAGCGATTAAATTAATTGAAATTATTGTGACTGATTTTGAAGAAGGTCAGATTTTTGAAGGTACTGTCGTAAGTATTAAAGAGTTTGGTGCATTTTTAGAATTTGCTCCGGGCAAAGAAGGCATGGTGCATATTTCCAAGATATCAAAGCAGCGGATTAATCGTGTAGAAGATGTTCTGACACTTGGCGATAAAGTAAAGGTTGTATGTCTTGGAAAAGACAAGATGGGCAGAATCAGTTTTAGTATGAAGGATGTTCATTAATTTATGATAAAAGTATATGAACTTTCAAATGGAATAAAAACAATAATGGAAAGCTGCGATTTCTTTCACTCTGTATCCTTCGGGGTATGGGTGAAAGTGGGGTCACGCAGTGAGACAAAAGAGAATAATGGTATTGCCCATATGACAGAGCATATGCTCTTTAAAAGAACAGAGACAAAAACCGCCGGGGAGATTGCGAGAATTACCGCAAAACTCGGCGGAAATTTAAATGCATACACCAGTAAAGAATGTACTTCTTATTATTGTAAAACTCTGCCGGAGCTTTTGGAGCCTGCAATTGAGGTAATTGCAGATATGGTCTGCCATTCGGCAGTCAGAGAAGAAGATTTGGAAAATGAAAAGACCGTGGTGTGTGATGAAATTGATATGTACAAGGATTCCGCAGAAGATTATGTGCATGAAGTTCTGCAGAAAAAGGTGTACAAACATCATCCACTGGGATTTTTAATTTCTGGTAAGAAAAAAAATGTAAAAGGATTTTCACCAAAAGATATTCAGACGTTTATGGACAAATATTATACTGGAAAAAATATAGTGATTTCAGTAGCGGGATGTTTTGAGCCAGAGAAAACACTGGAGCTTATTAAAAAATATTTTGGTGAGTTAAAATCAGGACAGAAAAATACAAAATTTGATACGCCAAAGTATTACAAAACTAATTTTATAAAATATAAAGATATTGAGCAGCTTCATATGAATCTTGTTTTTCCGGCTGTATCATTTTTAGATAAAGATAAATATGCCCTTACTCTCTTAAATAATATTCTTGGTGGAGATGTCAGTTCACGGCTCTTTCAGGAACTTCGGGAAAAGAGGGGATTGACCTACAATATCTGTTCTTATGGAAGCTCGTTTTGTGATACTGGTCTGTTACATATCTACGCAGTCATGAACCCTTCTCAGGAGGATTTCATATTAAGCCTGATTCAAAAAATTATAGAAGATATGACGACTTCCGGAGTGCGAAGGGAAGAACTAGAGGATTCTATTCAGCAGACAGTTGTGGAAATGACGCTTGGACAGGATAACAGCGCAGGTCGGATGAGCAGTAATGCGAGAATGCTGATGTTTGAAAAAGAGCTGACTTCCTTTGAGGAAGCAATCAGAAAAATAAAGACGGTAAGTCTTGAAGATATAAATCTAACGATAGAGAAATATTTACAGATAGAGAAAATGAGTATGGGAATTGTAAAAGCTGAAGCAGACAGATAAATTTAACATTTTTCAGTACTTGTAGTATACTGAAAAAGCAAATATTTTCAGAGCGGGAAAAATTCCCCAGTTTAAAAATACTTTAAAACAAAGAGTTAGAGAATTAAAAAATAAAACGCTGCAACTTTCATCCTGACTTAAGATGAAAGTTGCAGCGTTTTCTTGCATTTTCGGAAAATTAATTTATTTCGTTCAAAAATGCGAATTTATATGTTATAACATGCGTTTTTCGAATCATTTCCTGCTTCGTCTACATAGAGAACCATATTAACTTTTATCCGGATATACCGTTTTCTAAGAGTTGAATTTTCCAATACAGTTTCTTCCTCAGCCTCATGTATGGTAAAGAAGCAAGCAACCAAAAACAAGAAATAGACCGCCAGCACCACACTATTCCAAATCAAAGAACAAAATAAAGTCTATTGATATTTTTGTTGACTTTTAATTTAAATAAACGTATAATAGTAATGTTACTAATAGTAATGTAAGGAGGGAAATATGGATAATATTATTCTTGGTCTTTTGCTTTTGGAAAGCAGGACAATTTATCAGTTAAGAGAACGAATCAGAAAAGGAATGGATTTGATGTATAGTAGCAGTATGGGCAGCATACAAGCAGCCATTAAAAAACTGCTGAATCATGGGTATATCGGTTATGAAGAAAGTGTGGAAAATGGAAAATACAAGAAAACCTATACGATAACGGATAGTGGAAAACGTTGTTTCTTTGAATGGGTAAACAGTCCGTTTGAAGTGCAAAATACCAAAAATCCGGAATTAGTAAAAGTATATTTTATGGGTTTTTCAGATAAGACAAGCCGTAGGAATAACATTGAAAAATATCTGTCCCATTTGACTGAGAAATATCATATGCTAAATGCTATTTGTGAAGAAGCACAAAATGTAAATATTACGGAAGAAAACAAGGATATAATTTTTTATCAGCTTTCGGTGGCTCGTTATGGAAGAGATTTTATGAAATTTAATATTGAATGGTATAAAAAACTAATCAATGAAATGGAGGATAAAAAATAATGCAACAGGTGAACTACCCATTGTCTAAAGCCAATGGGCTTCCTGCTT
>CAJTOU010000028.1 GCA_910577835.1 uncultured Lachnospiraceae bacterium
TGCTGACATATACAGTTCCTCCTTTTTCTACTATTTTCATTTTACTAGACATATAATCTGTTGTCAATACAGATTTTGTTTTTAGCATGACAAACACATGAATAATTATGGAATCCCTTTTAATAAATATATACTATTTTTTAATTTTACACACTTAATGCCTTCGCACTCTTTACATCATCTCTGTATCATGAAGTTTCCTTTCAAAAAATTCATTCGCCTGAATCAACGGATTTCTAAGATAAAATCCAAGTATCAGCATAAATGGCACATATACAAGCAGGCAGCACACATCCTCCACATAATTCATTCCATACATACCTGCAATACACTCTCTCATTGCATTAATGGCATGCGTAAACGGAAGAAGCGGATATAATGTCTGAAAGAAATCCGGCGTTACTTCAATCGGAAATGTACCGCCCCCTCCTCCTAACTGAATCACAAGCAAAATTACACAAACCGCCTTTCCAATATCCCCAAAAGAAATCGTAATAGTAAATATAATCAGTGAAAATACAAATGCACATACAATTCCCGTAAACACAAACGGCAATATTGATTCACATTGTATTTTAAGAAAGAATAAATCCCCAAGACAGATAATTACAGCCTGTATTACAGCCATTACCAGAAAAAACAGATATCTTCCCAGATATTCCTGATAATGCTTAACATTTTTGTAAGAACTTTTATCCTTTACATTTGTCTTAATCACTGCCACAAGAACAATGCCTCCACCCAGATGGCAAGAACACTGTAAAACGGCGTCATAGCCGAACCATAATTCTCTACTGGAAATACATCTATTGTTTCAAGCTCCACCTGACTTCCCAGATTCAGCTCCAAACCTTCAAAATCAGCTCCCTTATCCTCATTGACTACGGCAAAAAGAATATTTCCAGTGCTTCCATACGGGTCCCAGTTGGCAATAATATTAAACCATGCGTAAAGTAACGGCAGCGCAGCCACACCAATAATCACTACAATTGCAATGGGATTTTTTACTAGCCCTTTTATATCATCTATGAAAATCTAAAAAATGTTCATTGTATTATTCCTCCATCATATTTTTTTGTTTTTGTATAAAAAATTGTATAATTATAATATTTTCCACTAGCCAATTCGTATAAAATAATATATACTATACAGGTAACAACAGAAAACGCATAATTGATATGAGGTAATAACATGAAATCCATATACATAGTATTAACAAAAACAGGCACAGCTCTGTCACGGGCAATAGGATTTGTAACATCTGAACCTTACACTCATGCCTCAATAAGTCTGGACAGCAGTCTTGAATCTTTATATACATTTTCCAGATTACAGCCGGAGAAACCCCTTCCGGCAGGCTTTACCATAGAAAGTCCTTACAGCGGCTATATGGGACTTCACCCTGACACTGCCTGTGAGGTATACGAACTGAAGATAACAAAATCCGCCTATTATAAAATAAAACAGAAAATATCGAAGATGAATAAGGAAGCATCGAAATACCGGTACAGTATTTTGGGAACTGTTTACTGCATGTTTCATATTAAGCACAAACGGCCGAACTACTATTTCTGTTCACAGTTTATCGGAGAGCTGTTGAAGGAAAGCGGCGCTGTAACGCTGCCAAAACATGAATCTCTTATGCATCCTGTGGATTACCGGTTGATGCCGGAGTTTAAACTGATTTATCATGGAAATGTACATGGTCTTATCACCTATTACATTCATCAGATGAATCCGGAAAAAAATCCGATTCCACAGATTCCTTTTCGGAAATTTGCATAAATGTGTTTCTGGAGTCTTTATTTATAAACAGAACTCTTTGATTGCCCAAGAAAAAGAACAATACAAAATATAGCTGTTACTGATATCAATCTGCAATATTCTGTATTGTTCTTTTAATATGTCAATCGGTTATTTATTTTCTTATATCTTCCGCCAGAGGCCGAATCTGTCCAAGCATATTTCTCAAATCTTCAAATACCATAGTCTTGCTGGCATCGCTTTTTTCAATATCATCAATATATCGAAGCACATCTTCATAACTTTTCTGTGACATTACAACATAATTTGTCAAATTTCCAATCTCTCTTTCCGAGCCGCCGATTGCCTGCTCAATCGCCTGCTGCACATCCTCTATCTGGTCTGCCTGCTGCCGGATAGTATCAAAAATTTCATGTGTTCCTTCTACATTTTTCTGATTTGTCTCCAATGCCTCTCTGGAACACAGCAAAGATACATTCAGCTCTTTTGTGTCCTCCTCCACATGCTTTACACTCTGATTTACAATCGTAATCAGATTTTTTATCTGGTCTGCCAGTTCACTGACCTGTTCCGCTACCACTGCAAAGCCCCTGCCATGCTGACCGGCTCTTGCAGCTTCTATGGAAGCATTTAATGAAAGCATATTTGTCTGATTTGCCACTGATATAATACCTTTTGTACATTTTTTAATCTCATCCACAGAAGCCTGCAGATTGTCAAAGGTTGCATCCATTACCTGAAAGCTCTCTGTTACCTTTTGTGCGTCTGCCTTTAACACTTTTACCTGCTTCTGCGCATCCTCTACGGATTTTACAATATCTCTTCTCACATCTTCAAAAGATTTTGTTGCATCGCCGATTCCTTCAAATACATTTTGAAAAGTTCCAATATTTTCATTTAAACTTTCCGCTTTTTCCATAACCTGATAAAAAGCATCCTTTATATTGACAATCTGCTCTGTAATCGCTACTTCCTCATCTACAAGGTCATCATATCTTTTCTTCATATAATCATGTGCATAGACAAGCGGATAAGATTTGTTTTTTAAATCTTCTCTTTTTACCTCCGGCTCATAATATATCTGTTCTGCTTCTTCCCTTTTTCTGAATAATCCCATAGCGCGCTCCTCCTATTCAAAAACAACACATGACATTGTCTGGTTTGTATGCTGCTTCATATAATGTTCTCCCAGTCCTATCAGCCCCGAATGTGTACCTAACTGGTTCATTTCTGTAAAATACTGCTCTACACAGTTATGCTGCTGAAATAGGATATACCGGAAAGCGCAGTTAATCGAATATACGCCTGAGATTTTTTTGAAATCATTTCTTATATGTTCTATGGTAGATTTATAAATGCTCTTCAAATCGCCTATCTGCATAATATAAAGCTTATCTTTTGGATTCACCTTGCGATAACACATAACAGATTTATCGGATTGCAGTTCTTTTAACGATACAATAAAAACCTCGTCTCCTATAATCCTTCCCAGAGGATTGACAAAGGTCTGCGTCTCAATATCCTCCTCCTGTATGCCGAGGTCTCTTGTATATACATCGGCAAACGGCTGTCCGTTCAGCTCTTTAATTATGTATTTTTCAGGAACCGCTTTTGTCACAAGGTATTTTGTATCTGTCGGGGTGTAAAGATTTTCTTTATATACCTTTATTTTTCCATGCTCATTTTTTACAAGAGCATAAGCACAGGCGTTTTCATATACCTTGCCGTTACAGCACACAGTTCCTTCCCATGCTGTTCCTCCGGTAAGAGGAATCTTTTTTCTTTCCAGTACGGAATTTATTGTCGCCAGAACGCACTCGTCATTGCCGGCACAGAAATCTATACATACCATATTTTCGGCTGTTCCGTTCACTGCATTCATATCCTTTTCCAGCCTTTTAATATACTTTACGGGCATGGTACCGGCTTCCTCCAATACATTTGCTCTTGCAGATATTCCGTCATAAAATGCAGTAACTGTAAATCCGTTCTCAACCACATCTGTTTTTGCATAGCTCTGGCCTACGCAGCCGATACTTGGAACCCCCGGAAATAATGCTTCTATCTCCTCCACCTGATTTCTGAAGGTTTCCTTGTCACTGCCGCACAGAATAAGAAGCTGTGGGCGTTCAAGCCCCAAAACGGCTTCTTTTACATCGCCGCTTCTGCTGATACCTGTAAACTGCTTCATACTTTTTTATCCTTTCTGTCACGTAAATTTTGCCATAAGGCTTTATAAAAGTATGATAACATAAATATTTAAAAAAAGGAAATCTTTTTTATAAAAAGCAGGAAAATTATACAGACTTATACAGACAATATTTACCATGTAGCAGGTCAAAGGCTTATTATCTGATTTATATCCGGCTGATTATATATTCTTTTTATTAAACTGTACCACTGCTATTGTTATATTGCCAATTACTAATATAATAAGAACTGCTATGGCATACAAATATTCCGATGCTTCCTTTGTACCTGACAACAAATCAGCAGAATCAAGAAGTTTTACTGGAAGAAATTTTTTCACTTTCTGTATAAATCCAATAAAATAAATAACCAGAAAGCCACATGCGGTCATTATTAATACAGCAGAATTATTTTGAAAAACTGCTGATAAAAATACTATCAGCGAAATCATCCATATACCGATAAGATAAAAACAAAATGCGGAAAACAATAAATAAGAGGCAACTTTATTATCCCAAAACCATGCATTATACAGATATGTAATTCCATAACATACCCAATATCCAACTGTCCAGAAAGATATCATAACAATCAGCTTTGACATAATTATCTTCCATCTGTCCATACCTTTTGTAATCATATTGACAAGTGTGCCTTTGTGATACTCGGCAGTCAGTATTCCGCTGAACATTATAAGAAAAATAATAAATGCAATTGGTATATTTTTATAAAACTGCGTCCATGAAGACATTGCATTCACTTCTATTTCTGTTATCACAAATCCAGTTTCAGCAGGGTCCTGCAACATTGTTTCTAGCAGCCACGGCGTCATTTTTGCTATGGCGGGATTCATAATTCCAAAAAGAATAAATAAAATCATTAACAACAGGGCTTTTCCTGTACGAATTAATTCCATAAATTCCTTTTTTGTAAAAGCTGTTAACTGTTTCATTCGCCAACCACCTCCATAAACAGGTCTTCTAGTGCAGGCTCCAGCATTTCTATCCGCTGAGGGGAAATATTGTTTCCTGTCAGAAGCTGCATAATTTCTATCATATCTTTTTCTGTTTTTTGATGACAGCACACTCGCACTTTTCCTGTTCTTCTGCCATCT
This sequence comes from uncultured Lachnospiraceae bacterium, assembly GCA_910577835.1. Taxonomy (GTDB): domain Bacteria; phylum Bacillota; class Clostridia; order Lachnospirales; family Lachnospiraceae; genus CAG-303. Next base: position 5,069 of record CAJTOU010000028.1, read on the forward strand.
TTATATTTTTCTGCAAATAAATCCGCATCTTCCTGTCGGTTAAATTCTATTTCTATACCACTTCCCTTTCGAATGCCTTTTATTTCCTCCAATGTGCCCTGCAAGGCTATTTTTCCATTATTGAGAAACGCAATTTTATCACAAATCCGTTCTACATCAGAAAGAATATGCGTGGAAAATAAAATAGTAGTCTCATTTTTTACAGAACATAAAATATCCAGTATTTCTTTTCTGCCCAACGGGTCAAGAGCTGACGTCGGCTCATCACATATCAGCAGCTTTGGACTGTTTAACAATGCCTGTGCAATGCCAAGCCTCTGTTTCATTCCGCGCGAAAATCCCTGAATACGTTTTTGTGCTTGAGAAAGACCTACAAGATGTAACAGTCTGTCTGCTCTGTCCTGACTTTTTTTCTTTTCCATTCCGGTGATTTCTCCACACAGCATTAAATATTCCATTGGTGTCATAAAGCTGTAAAATTCAGGTACATCGGGCAGATATCCGATATATCTGTTTGTTTTGTTCTGCCCAAAACTTACAGGGATTCCATTTACAAAAATCTCACCGCTGTCACACTGTAACAGACCAAGTATCAGTTTCATTGTAGTGGTTTTTCCTGCGCCGTTTTGACCAATAAACCCAAAAATACTATGTTCAGGTACAGAAAAGGTAAGGTCACTCAATACATTATTGAATATATTGTGTTTTCCAAAGGCTTTTGATACATGAGAACAAGTCAGCATATCCATCAGTTGTCCTCCTTTCCCAAAAGGAAGTATAAAACAGGACCAATAAACTCCATGCCGATAATTGATACAGCGAGCCATAATGCTCTGGTGCCGCGTTTATAGGTCTTATGTGTCAGAATATGCCTTATGGTAACGGCAAGAAGCACGAATTGCACAATAACCAAAGGTATTAAAAACGGCAGTATTTCTTTCATTTCAATATTATTCATAACTTTTCTCCCTTCTTTGCAACAATATGGCAGATATCCTGATATTCTTTGTTATCCTTCAAAACAGAAAACACTGGATTTGCAAATGACTGTACAAAACTGTCATAAATCACCCGCTTATCTCTTGGCGCGTCTGTTCCCAAGTCTAACTGGTCATACCATTTTTGAATAGAATAAAAATAGCTGTCTCCATGCTGAGAAAGATTATCTCCTGTCAGCAAAAAATCAACTTCATCTGCATACTTTTTTAACATATTGACTGCCTGTTCTTTCTTTTTATGCATACTGTAAACAATGGCAGCCTGATAATGAAACCGTGTTGTTGTTCCTTGAGAAAATTTCTGCAGTTCATAAGCTGCAATTAAATTCTCTATCCGCTGAATGGTAATTTCACAGATATACAGATTATCATTGTGAATAATAAGATGCCAGACTGCCGCTGCAATCAATGAATTGAGATGTAAAAACATGCTCATCTGTGTAAAGCTGTCAGCGTTTTCTTTTTTGTCTGCAAGCATATATGCCTGAATTAATACTGAGTCACTTTGACTGGCAAGACGGCGTGGATTTAGGATTTCTTCGGTTGCCTCAATCGCTTGTATTGCATTTCCAAGCTGTAAATCTGCCGCCGCCTTAACAATCACAGTATCTTCACAGATACCAATATTTTTACAATTGGAGATAATATGGCTGCACAAATCCAAGAGTTTTGTCAGCACTGTTTCCTGAATATTTTTATCCTCTGCCAGCATAAAATGATTCAGCCATAAAACACATATCTGAAAAAGAAAGGGATAACAGGAATAATATTTCTTTACATAATCCTCACTTTTTAACATTACCTGATGAAACGGCTGCTCCGCAAATGCAACAGCCAAGTCACGATAAATCTTGTGTATTTGTTCTCTGCTCAACTGTGGTTTATATCCAAGGAGCTCATCTATCGTAACATCAAAAAATGCCGCAAGTTCAGGAAGTGTTAAAATATCAGGAAGGCTCTGACCAGTTTCCCACTTTGAGACAGAGCCTTTTGTGACACCTATAAAATCCGCAAGCTGCTCTTGAGTTATTTTTTTATTATGACGTAATTTGATAATATTATCAGAAAAATTCAAATTGTTCATATATAAATCTCCTTTCTGCTTTTCACTTTATGATAAGTATAGCCAAAGAAATAAAAAAACTCAATGGATTGCAGCGATACTTTAAGAGAAAAAGTCAACTGACAGGAAACTTTTAATTTTTATAAATATTCACTTTCCTTATCCACAGGAAATAAACCATTTTCACAAAGCTCATAAATCTTATCACAAACCTCGTTCAGATATTTCCTGTCGTGAGATACACTGATAATAGCACCGCCAAAATTGTAAAGAGCTGCTCTGACCACAGGGCTTGAAAGAGGGCTGAAATTCCGGGTGGGTTCATCAAGCACCAGCACATCTGCCCCACGCAATACCATATCAAGAAACAGTATTTTTGCTCTCTGTCCACCGCTTAAGTTCCCTATTTTTCCAGTCATCTCTTCATGAGTAAATTTCATGCCGCCCATATAGGTTCTGGCTTTGGTTACTTCCTGCTTTGTATAGCTTTCTGCCAGATATTGAACGGGAGTTTTATTAAAATCCAGTATTTCGGCATAATTTTGCGGCATAAATGCGGCGGTGATATCATTTCGGTCTTTGAGATTGTTCCACAACAGCGAAAGCAGTGTTGATTTACCTGCACCATTCCTGCCGATAATGCCGATGTGTTCACTTCCGGATACATAAAGCTGAAGATTTTGAGATAAAATTCTCTCCCCGATACACAGTTTGTCACATGAAAAATCAAGCACTGTTTTACCTGATGGCAGATGAATTGTCTCATCAAATTTTGCCAGAATGGCTTCTTCCTCCTGTGGAAAATCCAGAAAATTTTCTTTTTCCTTCTCAAAGCGTTTTCCCATAGAGATTACAGAACTCATCTTCTTTTTAAGCAGTTTTCCACCATGAGGGTCCTGTCTTGTAATTGCTCCCTGTTCATGATTCACGCGGTCATAAATTTTCCGCCATTTTTCCATTTGTTTTTCATAGTCCTCCCGCTGCTTTTTGGCTACCTGCTCCTGATGTGTAAAAGAAATTTTCCGGTGAGACAGATACTCGCGGTAAGAACAATGCGAAACGGAAATACGGCATTTACTTTTACGCATAATCTGCTCCATATGCACAATTGTATTTGCTGTATTTTCAATAAGTGTTTCATCATGTGAAATATAAAGGACTGGCAGCCTGCTTTCCGCAATAAAAGTTTCCAGCCATTGTAATGTAGGAATATCCAAATCATTTGTAGGCTCATCAAGAAGCAGGATATCCGGCTCCTCCATAAGCAGATGTGCAAGCTGGATTTTTACTTTCTCGCCACCGGAAAGAGTGACAAGTTTTTGGTCGGATAAAATAAAGTCTATGGATAATCCCAGCTTTGTTAAAATATCAGTATGCATATAATACTCAGAGGACCCAAAATATTCTGCCAGTGAAAGAGTGTCACAGCTCTTATCCATAACCTGAGGCAGATATGCCATTTTGCCTTTTGTAATAATATCACCGGAGCAAACGCAGTAGTTCTCTATAAGATTTTGCTGATAAATAAATTTTAAAAGAGTAGATTTTCCATTGCCTTCTTCACCAATAATAACAGCTTTATCGCCACGATTTAATGTAAAGGAAAAATTATCTGTAATGTATCTTCCATCCTCCTTGAGATGAATTGTTATATTTTTTAACTGTAACATAAATACCTCCTATTTTGCAGTCAACGATTCGCATACAGTCAGCTAAGAACTGATTGTATTGTAATTCATCAACCTGAATATATTGACTGCCCAAATAATGTAATCAACATTTGTGCTGATTACTCAACAAAAATAGTTCCTTTTTTTCGACAGTGAATCATCACATATCAAAAAAAGGAACTATCTACTGCATGTATGATATCCAGTAAAAAATCATATAAGGATACAAAAACAGTGCGACAAATAACAAACTGTTATAAAAACAGCAAGTAATCCAAATTTCAACAGCAAAACAAGTCTGATATCAGTATATAATACATTTACAGACATGTTGATTCACTATCTTATAAATTCGAATTACTTATGAAACATTGCCACACCTCTTTCTTAATTTCTGGCGTTATTTTAGCATAAAAACAGCAGCCTGTCAAGAACAGTCAAGACTTAATTTATTTTTTTAACCTTTTGCAGCAAAAATAACTTTGACCATAAACAACAAATCATTTTACTTTTCTATTTTATACTCCGCAAAACCACTTTCTTCATCTAATTGTATCTTGTGATGACAAAATTCCTTCACAGAACATCCTCTTTCTTCAATTTTTACCATGCCACTGTTCCATTCTGCATTACCACTTTTTATTGTTCTATTTGCCAGCGCTGCCCGCATAGATACTGAAGAATTTATTAAGTCCCTTCTATAACAGGTATAAAACTGAATCCTTCTCTCATCTATCTCTGTTTCCAATACTCCTGCCAATGCATAGGAATTCAACACAGCTCCTAAAAACTGCTTCTTTATATGTTCCCATTCTTTTTCTTTAACTGTACGCTTCATTTCCAAAATATGAACTGTTATCCCATCTTCTGTTTCTTCAAAAATAATATAATCCGCGCAATTTTTACATTTTAGATTTTGGAGCCTTTTCTTTTCCATATTTTTGAAAACAACTATCCTGTTATCACAATTGATTTTTACTTTTGCATATCCGGATTCTATCTTTTCCTCAATCTCTACTCCTGTATTTGAAACCTCCACAAGCTGATTCTCAAACAGTTTCAACCTTTCATTTGTTCTTTGTGAAAACACTTCTATTCCTCCCCCTCAATTATTTCCAGTTGTGATAACATCTCACGTAATGTTATCTGAAAGGTCGGGGCTTCGATTCCATAACTTTGACATGACAGTTTTTGAATAACTGTTGCACCTTTTTCAGATGTAAACTGATACACTCTTACCTCAGCAGGATTGATAATATCTTCCTCATCATATCCAAACTCATTCAATAATTTTTCTTTATTGGATTTTCCATACAAATGAATCATATTGTTAATATGGCTTAAAATAATATCACTGTGTGTAGTAATAAAAACTGGTGTATTTCTATGGTATAGCTTAATAAATACCCTTGTCAATATCCATTGCAATTTTGGATGCAGGCACATTTCCGGTTCCTCCATCATAAGAGTGCCCATCCTATTATCCTGTAACATGAGTAACAATGGTGTAATCTCTGTTACCACACCTGATGTTACATACAGCGGCAAACCTTTCTTTTCACCTTTTGGAATATAGGAAACCTCCGCCGAAGGATTACTGGATATATAAATTCTGCCAGATAATATATGTTCTTCAATAAATTCAATAATAGCCTGAAAATTAAGTGAATGCTCATCTTCTGCCACCACTTTTGATAAACGTACCAGAAAGTCGCTGCATGGCTTTGTAAGAAGATTTTTTTTCGTCTCTCCAAGATTAAATTTATCCTCCACAGAACTTGCTATCAATGTTTTATAAGTAAGCATAAATCCTGTTCTGGAAGCTGGAAGATAGGTAATTCTACTTCTATTCATATTACAGAACTGACATTTTAACATACTTTCAATAATATAAGATATAATATATTGATAGTCAGTCTTTCCTCCATAACTATCCATTCCTGCTCCTGCCAGCTCAGAATAAAAGGTGGTTTCTGTATCACGACAAAAAAATACTTTATCAAATAAAAATATTTCGTCAAAGTTATCATCACCATAATTTCTGACTGATATTACAAAAGATTTTTTATATGGAATACTGACGCTTATTTTTTCTATATCAATGTTCTTATTAAAAAATGTTCTGATAAATTCCTGCTTATTGTCCTTCAAAATCTGATTTAATACTATATTAAAAGCCTCTGTTTCCTCTCTTGTAAGATGTATTTCATCTTCGTCCTGTAATTTACAGCAACTTTCTACAAATTGACAACACTTTTCATATTCTTTTGTAGCAGTATCAATTTTATATCTTACATCATAGAATCGTATATTTAACAATCCATAAATAACAGTCATAATATAACTTTTCCCGCTGTTATTATCTCCAATATACAGATTAAATGGCGAGACCTCAATATCTGCATTTTTTATTTTTCCGAGCCCTTCTATATGCAAAATCCAGTTATTCATATACAGTTCCATCCCTTTCACCTATTCTGATACAAACAAGTTTACTTTGTTTCATGGTCCCTGTCAATATCGAACTGTTTATTCTGACTTTTTCCGATTTTAATCCTTTAATAAACTCTTCACCTCTTACATAAATGGGATATTTTTCAAATCACATACGTTTACTGTAATATCAAACTTCTTCTATATTTATTGCAGAAATATTAACCCCTTTTACTTATAGATGATAAACACTTTTTCTATATTTCTGTAATTCTTCCTCACTGACATTTTCTATAATTTTATCCAGAAATGACAATAACTTTTTTCTGTCTTTCGGCAGTTGCCCGTGAAACTGATACGCATTGGAAGCTCCCATTGCTGCAAACATTGTGGATATCTGTAAATTTTCTATAAGTGTTCGTACCTCCTTGTACTTTTCAAGTTCCTCTTCTTCCTGCCAATTCCCACGCTGTATTTCCGTATAAAGTTCAGAGTCCGGATAAATCGTAAGCATATTTGCTCCAATAAGTGTGGGATGTATTTGATTACATATATCAGCGGTCAATTTTGCTCCGATTTCTCCACGGCCTGCTCCGGAAACACTTACCAAGTAAAAGAAACTGTAATGAATCCCTGCAATATCCAGTCTATGACATTGCTTTATAATATCCAAAGAAGTATATCCTTTGTTCATAAACCGCAGAGCCTCATCATCACCTGTTTCAATTCCTATTGTCAGACTGTCATATCCCATGCCATGAAGCTCTGCAAGTTCTTTATCGGTTTTAGGCATAATATCTGTAATTCTTGCAAATGAGCCAATTGATTTTACTAATGGAAGATATTTATGGATGAGCTCTGCAATCACCCTCAATTTGTCATAAGATAAGACGAATGGATTACCCCCTGTCAGAAATACCCGATAAATATTCTGATTTTTCCAGCTTTTCATTACTTTTTCCGCCTCCTGCAAATCGTTCTCAATATTTTCCATAGAGGACATTCTGAACTTGAATGGCAAATCATTGTACAGAGTACAAAACTTGCATTTATGATGTGTACAGCCTGCTGTTACTTCTAACAGAAGTGATTCTGCCTCATATGGCGGTCTCCAAATTGTTCCTGTGTAGTGCATAAACTTCTCTCCTTTTCTGTTGTTTACACTAATTATAATTATGTATAATATTTTTACAAGTACTGTACTTTTTTGAAGTACCTATTTATATCACGTACATTGATTTTCGGTAACCAGTATGCTATACTCTTTACAAAAAAGGAGTAACAAAAATGAAAAAAAGCACATTGTCAATCGAACGCTGCAAGACAGTTTCTACCATACAAAAGATTTTAGGCGGTAAATGGAAAATTGAAATTATTTATTATATTGCTTTTCAGGATATACACCGTTTTGGACAGCTTCGCAGACATATTGGGGATATTACAGAGTCAAGCCTTACAAAACAGCTTCGGGAACTGGAAGCAGATGGCTTTATTTCCCGTTATGATTATAAAGAAGTACCTCCCCATGTAGAATATAATCTTACTGATTTGGGAAAAAGCTTTATTCCCGTTTTTGAACATATGAAACAATGGGGAGATGAAAATTTATGACACCAAATGATATACGCTATTTATATAATTCAAAAACAGGTATTGAATTGATTTTCTGTGGGCGCTCAACAATCTCCTATCCATTGCATAACCATGTTTCTGTGCTGACAATCGGTATTATCTTAGATGGCTCTATTGTGCTTACCACAAATCAGGCAGCAAAAACTTATACAAAAAATCAAACATTTCTTATTGCCCCTTATGTACCACATAGCATTTCTAAAAGCACTAAATTTGAATTGTAAAAAATTGCGAAACAGGAATAGAACTTATTTCCAATCCTCCATAAATTCCTCATAAGAAACATAATCCACTTCACACCAGTCTGTATTTTCCCTGACAACTCTTGCAATATTTCCCGCAATGACACAATGCGCAGGATAACTTCCCTTCGCAACGGAACCGGCTCCCACCATGGAATGTTCCCCTATTTCCGTATTATAAATAATCTGGCTGCCAAGTCCCAGCCATACATGATTTCCGATGGTCACATGAATATTTTCCTGCATATTAATGTTGCGCTTTTCTTCCAAATCATACAAACTATGTCCGGCACCGGAAAGAATTTTCACATCCTTTGCTACCAGACACTCTTTTCCAATCGTCAATTTTGTCTTTTCCATTACTCCAATATAAAGCCCGTCTGTCACTTCCATACCTTCCCCTATCTCCATTTCCCCGCCGAAATTGCTGATAAAAAAATCTCCTCCAAGATAAGAATGTCCCTGAAAAACATTTCTGGAATCCTGAAAAAACATTTCTCCCGAACGACAATAAACATCTCTGCCTATATGCAAACTCACATTTCCCTTCATTCTTATTTTCAATAGATTCTGACAGCAAAAATCTTTTCCAATATAAAGTCTGTTATTATACCCCAACAAATGAATTTCCACATTTTCAACGCTTCCTTCTGTAATAATTTCATTTCCACAGGAATCCTTATAATACCCGTCTACATAATTCAAAACTTTATACATGGAAATATTGGTAAAATCTCTGTCTTCCTCTAATTCATGGTCATGCAGCTTTTTCATCAGCTCACCATTCCTGCCCCACAATGCATTAATAAAATAAATACTTCCATTCAGCAATTCTTCTCTGTTATCCACAGTTCCCCTTACCAAAATTCCTCTTTCTTTCAAAAACATCTCCAAATGCTCTCTTTGCGTATTATCCCACAAATACACATCCCGCCCGTTAATCTGCTTTTTTAACTTTTCAATATCCACATACTCCATCCAGTTCCTTACATAAAATTTTACCTTTTTCATTAAAATCTCCTTTCTGACAATATTAGACTTTCTAGTTCAAACTTTCTATAATAATATCAAAATTTTTAATTTGAAGCCTCTGATAATTAGATGTCAAACAATTCCAACTATCAGAGGCATACTTTTGTTTTCCTTTATCTGCTTACAAGCTGATAATACAATCCTTTTCCCATCACCAGCTCATCATGGCTTCCATCTTCCATAATTCCCTTATTGTCAATATATAAAATCCTGTCCGCATTTTTAATCGTAGACAGTCTGTGCGCAATTACAAAGCTCGTTTTCCCTTTTAACACAGTAGAAAACATCTGCTGAATCAGCTTTTCCGTCTCAGTATCAATATTACTGGTGGCTTCATCCAATATAATAATATCAGGATTTGCCAGTATCAGCCTTGCAAAAGACAAAAGCTGCCTTTCTCCTGCGGAAAGCTCTGTTCCCTGACTGGAAATAACAGTATGATACCCCTGCGGCTTTTTCATAATAAACTCATGGGCAAACACTTTCTTTGCCGCCTCCATGCATTCTTCATCCGTCGCATCCGGTCTGGAAAAACGGATATTATCAATAATTTCACCCCGAAACAGAAAGGTATCCTGCATCATTACCCCAACTCTGTTTCTCAGGGAATTCAGTGTTACATCCCGTATATCTGTACCGTCAATCCGTATCGCGCCCTTATCAATATCATAAAATCTGCTAATCAGACTGACAATTGTGGTCTTTCCGGCTCCCGTCGGTCCGACAAGCGCTATCATCTGTCCTGGCTCCACCTTCAGATTCACATGCTCTAATACAGGTATTCCCTGATTATAGGAAAAGGTAACATTGTCAAAAACCACTTCTCCCTGTATATCCGCAAGCTCTTTTGCATTCTCTTTTTCTACAATATCATTTTCCGTATCCAGCACTTCAAAAATACGCTCTATACTGGAAGTAACATTTGTAATAGACTGAAGCCTCTGACAGATTGTAAACATGGCACCAGAAAATCTCTGCATATAAGTAGTCACAATAACCAGCGCTCCAAGTGATAATGGTGCCCCAATATTATTTGTAATAATAAATAACGCAGTCACATAAATAACAATTGTACAGATTACCCTCACCACTCCATGAGAAAGCGGAAAAAACAGCTCTCGATAAGTAGTTGTCCGCATAAATGCCTTGTGATATTTTTCAGAAAGCTCTATAAAGATTTCATCATTCAAAGCCTCTCTGTTAAATGCCTTAATAACCTCCAGCCCGTTAATATCCTCTGCTACAAAAGCGGTACGGTTACTCTGCTTATTTCTGTGAACCCTCATTCTTTTATGTAATTTTCTGGCAATCAGCCACATTAAAAATCCAAATGGAATACTGACAAGTATTACCATTGCCGCCATACGAATATCTACAAAACAGATACAGATAATCGTAATTACCATAATAAATACATTTTCGACCACACGAACCATATCATTAATAAAGAAATTTGCAATCTCATCTGTATAATTCGTCACACGAATCAATATTTTTCCGGTAGGTCTACTGTCGTAATAATCAAAATTAAGCTCCATTAATTTCTGAAACAAATCCTCACGAAGCTTGCAGACAATTGTATTGCCAAGCTTTGCTGTCACCTTTGTCGTAATAAAATGTGCAACTACTCCGCCAAGGCTTAACATTACCCACAGACTTAAAAGAACAATGGACATTCTCATTACATTGTCCGGCACGATACCGTTCTGCGGAAGAATATCATTGATAATCTTCATATTAATTGCGGCTGGAATTAAAGATAAAAAACCGGTCGCTATCATAAAAAGAATCACTTTGATATAATCCGACTTATAATCTGACGCATAGGAAATCAGACGCCCAAGCATAAATTTATTAAACTTTTCTTCTATTAATTCATCTTCAAAATATAAATTTCTACTCACCTACAAACACCTCCTTATCCATCTGCTGCCGGTAAACTGCGGCATAATGACCGTTTAATTCCATTAATTCCGCAAAGGTTCCCCGTTCAATAATCCTTCCCTCATCCATAAAGATAATTTCGTCAAAATCTTTTAATGCCATCGCTCTATGGGTAGCCATAAGAAGGGTTTTACCATGAAAATATTCATTTAGATTCTGGAAAATTTTACTCTCTGTTTCGATATCCAGAGCACTGGTGCAGTCATCAAGAATGGTAATAGGTGCGTTCTTTAAAAGTGCTCTTGCAATTGCCACACGCTGTTTCTGGCCTCCTGACAGTCCAAAGCCCTTTTCTCCGATAATTGTTTTATAACCATCCGGCATGGTATCCGCAAACTCGCTCACCTCGGCAATCTCTCCGCAGGCACGGATTTCCTCTTCCTTTGCGTCTGGGTTATAGTAAGCGATATTTGCCTCTATGCTATTGGAAAACAGAAAGACATTCTGCATGGCATAACCATATGCCCTTGCGATTTCATTACGGCTGTATTCTTTGATATTTTTTCCGTCAATGGTAATACTTCCCTCCTCAAATTCTTCAAATGCCTGAAGCACACGCAGAAGCACCGACTTTCCACTTCCAGTTTTTCCCATAATTCCGACTTTCTTTCCATATGGAATATCCAGAGAAACATCTCTCAAAAGCTCTGCTCCCTCTGTCTGCATGGAAACATGAGAAACTGTGATATGTGGAGCTTTAGAAACCACTTCGTTGCCATAAAGTGCCTGAATTTCATCCTTTTTATCCAAAAGTCCGAACAATCTGCCTGTACTGACCTTTGCATCCTGAGCATCGGCAGACAGGAAAATAATATCCACAAAATATCCGCAGATAGACAGGAGATATGCCAGAAAACCTGTATATTCTCCACTGGTCATTTCAAACTTTGTTGCAAGATAAATACTGATTGCCATGCTGATTAACATAACAAACTGGTCTACACTGTCAAACGCAAGAAAGTATCTTGCACGCTTTACTGCAAATAATGTGTAAAAATCACGCAGGTCTTCGGTTCTGTCATTAAAACGTTTCTTTCTGACATCTTCTCTTGCATAGGATTTTATGGTACGGATTCCATAAATACTTTCCTGTGTTTCGGTATTTAATTCTGAACTTTTTTCCCACTGTTTCCCATACATTTTGTCGCAAAGTTTAAGAAATCCTCTGGTAATAAAACCAAACACCACCAGAGTTACAAGCGGAACCAGCATAAGTCCGATGCTGATTCTTGAGAGCATATAGGATGCTACAATTATGTAGAATATAGAATCCACCATAAACGGGATTGTTGCTACATGAAAGTTTCTGATTTTTTCTGAATCGGAATTTACGATAGTAATCAAATCTCCTGCGCTGTAATCCTTTAATAAAGGCAGCCCAAAGGAGTTGATTTTTTTCATTACATCTAACCGCATGGCATTGTCACACTTGATTGAAAAGTAATGCGCAATATTCCAGCGTATGTAAAATGAAACAAAATATAAAAACATAAAAAGCAGAAATACTCCTGCCAGTATCCCCATCATTTTCCATAACTGATTCTGTGGAATATCACGAATTAGAAATGTAAAGATACTGCTGTTTGGCTCAGGATTTTTCCCAAGCGCGGGATTAATGACATTATCCACAATCAGGGTAATAATCTGAGGCTCCACAATGGATACAATACCCTGCATAAGACCTAGAAAAATGCACAGAATCAATATTCCGTATATCTTTCCATAGTATGGATAAGACTTCTTTAAAATATTCATTTATACCTCTTTCCATCCTGCTGTAAATCTGTGGTACCATCCCTTTTCACAATATTCTACGCACGATTTATTAAATTTGTAGAGATATGTTACCACACTTTGCAGAAAAACGCAAACATATTTTCTGTTTTTTTCAAAAAATTACAACTCACCCAAAAAGGTGAGTTGCATAAAAAATTATCTTTATTTTATCGTATCATTGAAGCTAATCCCATTTCTATTTTTCTTTTCAGCCATTTTTGATTATATATAGATATAACAATTAATAAAATTATAGCATTAATAATATTTAATCTTAGAAACAGTCCCTGACTGCCTACTATGGCTATCATTACACGAAAAACTTCTCCTTTTGACAAAAATATAATTACCTGATTTGTAAGAAAGAATGAAAATGGAATAGATAGCAAAAAATCTATACCAATATCAAACAGCAGCATTTTTTTTATTTTTTTTTGAGAATATCCTGCTATAATATAAATTCCCAAAATTCGTATCATATCTTCCAGCTGCATCTTTCGAAACATACATACTGCAATTATACAAAACAGCAGTACAAATAAAACAGCCATCCATAATACTCCAAAAATATTGTTCATTTTTTCTCGAAATAAAAGGTCTGTCTCAGTTTCCATATCTACCGCGTTCTGATACCAGTCCCTGTTTTGAATTACAACTGTCGAATATGCAAAGAATACACATATACTCAATACCATAATTTCTGCGGTGCTTACAAGAAGGTTACAGACAAAATAAAAGGATTTGTACTTCTTATGATTAATAATCCAATTCAATTATCTTTCCTCCCTTTTCAAAGTTTCCACTATATTTAACTTTCTTATTCCATTTATACAACACCCCACGCAAATTAAAACCCCCGCTAATATACCAGTCAACACTACTTCTACGGCTTTCCAATCTAAATGAAGCACAATACCTCTTCGATAAAATGGCATAATATTTTGAATGATATAATTTCCTGCAGCAATCATCACTATTGTAATCACAATTGCTGTTGTAGCTGCTTTTGCTAATACTTGTATCTTTTCCACAATAAACGCAATAACCTGTAAACTTATGGAATAGCCATATGCATATCGTATCGCTATTTGATTGTACCGTGTTCTCAAATCCCGTATTACAAAAACAACAAGAACAATAACGGTTGTTACTCCCAGTATAAATACTATAATATTACTCAAATCAATAATAAATTGATAATATTGAATCAATGTTTCATCTCTTTCATAAAAAGGAAAACAGGACTCTCCTGTTGCTTCTTCAATCTTTGCAGAAATATCTGAAACAGAATACTTTTCTTTGATATAAAAACCTATATAATGAGGCTGTCGAAGAGATTCGTAATTCATCTGATAACCTTCCCAGCTTTCATCCAGTCCGGCCTCCTTCAAAATTGTCCTGATATAAGTTTCATTTTGATAGCAGGTTTTAAATTCATATATATCTAACGCATCTCTCTCAGACAAACAAAACAGACTATTTTCTGTGGATGCTTTCACATTATCATAGACTCCCGTTACCCGAAATACATACTCTTTATTTTCTTCTACATAATTATTTTTAACAGTTAATAGAATTTCCTTTCCAAGAAGTTCTGCTCCGTCTGCATATGTATAATGATTATAATTACCCAAACCATATAAATATTTTGGAATCCAGATTTCTCCCTCTCCAAGTTCTTCTGTACCATCTACAAGATATCGGTCCATCGCCTGAATTTTTGTCGTTACCTTCATTCTTTGACCTTGTATACCCAAAATATCAGAATTTTCCCATTCAACATCTATCTCAAAAATATGCCAGAATACTTCTCCTATTCCCGCTTCTTCCGAAAATATCTCTTTACAGTATTCCATAGTTTCGTTATATGAATCTGCTCCTGCAATAATATTTACCATTCTTCCATATGGTTTATGAATAATATCTTCCATACTAATTATCAGAGAAGAAATAAGCGAATTTACTAATAAAAAAATGAGTACTGAAAATATAGTCATTAAAAACAACACTCTGGTTAGTTTTTTTCTGCCAAACCCATCTAATTTTGCCAAAGAAAACACGATTCTTATAGAATTAATTTTTCCTGACATTCATTACTCCTTTCATTCGCGGCGTCTTACAATATCATTTTCATACCTTTCCGTATCATCATAAAGTACTTCTTTTAATGTTCCATCCTGCCCGTATAACTCAATTTTAAATATATAATTATAACGGGTGCTTTTTTCATCAATAATTACATTTAAATTTGTTAGATAAACTAAAAGGTAATCGTCTAAATTATCTAATTCCTGTTTATATATTTGGTAAATATCATTACTGCTATTATCTGTATATTGCTGATATACTGAATTTTGATATTCATATAAATATTTCGTCGATAACTCTCCGGTATTCTCACTGATAATTTGTTTTATTTCTGCAAGAGATATCCGTTTTGTATACTCCTGTAATAATGCACAAATATCTTCAGAAAGTTTTTTATCCGTAAACATACCAAGCGTATGCTTAGAAAACCACCCTCTGTTTAATGACACATTGAAATTATCCTGCGCATACATATAAATTAATAACATATCCGTATCAACTACTTCATATACGGACAAATTCAAATTTATATCATTATATCCATAAAATTCGCTAAGCCATATTAAATTTATCGTTTCCGCACTGCCGCTAAAATCAAATCTGCTGTATGTATAATGATATTTCTGGAAAACTTCTTGTAGTTGTTTTATCAAATCTTTATTTTTATATGTATATGAACCATTTTCAAGAATAGTTCCATAAAATGGAAGATGCGTATTCTTATCCGGATTATAAAATCCAAACCCAAAAGCGGTAAAAGAACCAAAATTTTCTTTGGAAATAAGCTCTTCAAAAGAATAATTTTCAAAAGAGCCAAAGTCCTCTATAAACTTTTCTGAATCTGTTAAATTTTTTCTTTTTTCTAAATTTGTCTGTATCCCTTTAATTGTATCGATTATAAAGAAAAAGACAAGAACTGTTATTGCTGCAATAATAAAAATTAACTTCTTATTTTTCATAATCATCAGCTCCTTCTTATATGATAAATATGGTATAGGATAAATTTATCTTCACCCTATACCATATTTTCCTGAAAAAACAACCTGCCTTCTATAAACATTATCATTAATTATTCCAATAATTAAATGTATATCTCATATAATCAATTCCTACATACAAAGTTGGATGTCCTTTAATATATATTTGATTAGGTATATTTGCCCGAATCGGAACTGAAACTAATCTTCCATCTGGTTCAGCCATAGGATAAGTCAAAAAATATGCTTTATAATCTGAATGCGTGAATTTACCGCTATTTTCCCGATATCTGCATCCCACATAATAATATCCAGAACTAATAATATAACGATGCTCAATATATGGTAAAATATTCTTTGTATCTGTTGGCGTAAAACTGGTGGCATAATGATAATTTGTGTCGTAATAAAGTTCTAATCCCTTAAATTCTTCTCTTGTCTCTGATTCTATTCCCGCATATCCAAGCGTGGATAATGATAACATTATAATAAACACAAACAGAACAGTTCCACATTTTTTTCTTACATTTTTCAATTTGCTCATAACGTCCTCCAAGTCCAAGTCCATAGAAAATATATTCTATTATCTTTTGCCTTACAAAAATAGACTTCTTAACTGTTACTTTCTTCTACGCTTAAATCATGAATTTTATAAATCAGGAAAATATCATAATTTAAGCATTATTCTTGTGTTTTATGGCCTGTCAGAGATTTTATTAACAGATTTGTAGTATAACTCCTCATTGCTCCCACCTCTTCTCCTAAATATTCAATTATCTTTCTTCAAATATCAAGCACATTAATTTCTTAATATTATTATAACACAAAATATTTTCTGTGCCATATATGTAATAATCAACGTTAATTTTGTAATAATTAACATATTGTTTTTTTGGCATCAAATCCATATAACAATACTTCTGTTCTAAATACTCCCTTCGCCGCTTTCCATCTCATTTCTCCATCATATTTATTTACAATATCTATTATATTTCTCATACCTATTCCATGAAATTCTCTTTCAACTTTAGAAGTTTCTAATAATTTTCCCTGTACAGAAGAACCAATTTCACCATCCAACATACCATTATAGGTATTCTCTAATAAAATAACCAAATTATTATCTGCATATCGTATATCTAAACTTATGTTTCTGCTATTTTTATTATTACATAACTCACATGATTCAATTGCATTATCTAATAAATTTCCTAGTATAATTACAAAATCCAGACTATTATAACTCATATCTTTCGGAATATACATTCTGGTTACCATCAAAATATTTTTTGAATTTGCCTCTTCCAATTTTCTTCTAATTATCAAATCAATTGTAATATTTCCTGAATCTATATTTTGAACAGTTTTTTCATATTTTTCAGTAATGCTATCAAGATACCTGTCTATCATTTTCAAACATTCATCTTGTTTATTCTCCATAATTCCTTTTTCACAAATACTTTTCAATACAGCAATATGATTACCCATATCATGATAGAGGGGTAACATACTGTTTTTTTGCAATTTATCCATCACTCTAGTCCCTTCATTTTATCTGTCATATAGTTTAAATATGTTGTTCTAACTTGTTGTTGATATTTTCGACTAATATTAAATTCTTCCACTTTACCATCAATACCTAATTTGACCATTTGAAAACCAAGTTCTTCCATATATCTAATATTAATGATAACTGATTGGCTAATTCGTAAAAAATTATAACTTTTCTTATTTAAAATTTCTTCAATCTTCGTAAGTTTTTCATAAAATCTTGATTCCCCAAATTTATGCCTGACAAGAATTTCCCGTTTTCTACTTGTAATATAATAAATATCTCTCAAATATATACAGTAAACACGACCATTAAAAGAATATTCTAAAACAGGCGAATCATCACATTGTTTCAATGCATTACAAAAAGTATATTGAATATCTTTCTGACACAATGGCTTTCTGATAAAATCAAATGGATGTGCTCTGAAAACATCGTAAACATATTGATGGTATGAAGTTATAAAAATTATCAAACTTGTTGGTTGCTTCTCCTTTAACTTCTCTGCGATTTGAATTCCATTATATTCTCCCATTTTTATATCTAAAAATACTATTCTATAAGGTTCATTTTGTTCAATTTGATATATAAAATCTTCCATATTCCAAAACAAGTGTATTTCATGCTTTCCTATTGGATAATTTTGCATGGCGCATAACAAATATTCTTTTATTTTTTCTAAAATCTCTTTTTCATCATCACAAACAGCAATTAACATAACCTATTTCTCCTCCTCGCAAAATTAACTAATATAAATTCCACAAAAACTATATTTTATCTATTTTGATTCTATAATTACTTTCTTATACTCTAAATAGAATAATTTTTATATTATATACAAATATTTTTGCAATATATACTCTCCTTACTGGGAAACGCCTATACAATAGTCTTGAAAATTATATGAAAGATTTTCAAATTATCTTATTATATTTATATATTTTTTTAATTTAATCGTTCTAAATAATATCTAATTAAATTAAAAATCTTGTTTTTTATTTAATTCTAAATACGATTTACATTTAATGTTATTTTTTATGGTTTTTCATCTATTATAAAATTTACCTTTTTAATTGTCAATGAAATTTAATTCACCAAAAGGTGAAATTTAATTCCCTTTTTAAAAGAAATTTTGTCTAATTAATTATATTTTTAATAAATATAAAAAATAAGACAACAATATAATAAAGAATATAAAATCTCTAATTATAAAAAATTTATAACAAAAGATTCTATATCCTTTACTATTTTTCTTTTATTCTAATTTAAAATCAACCAAAATGTCCTTTTTTTATAAGATAAGCTTTTTTGTTCCAGTTCTTATGTTGCTTGCGAATATCTAAACCGTTATACATAAGCTGATATTGTCTAAGTTCCTTACTTATCTTTCTGTAAAACATCCATGAGATATCTTTATGTTCACGAAATACTTTTGTCTTAAAACACATATCCTTAAAAATCTTTCGTGCCTTATCATGATAACAATTCTGCAGTGCAAGCTGAAATTGCACATAATCATTCAATATCATATACTTTGCAACACTCTTATTCATTTTTACTCACCTCATATCTTTCCTTTTTATTTACTCCACTATCTTCTCTTCCATTATTAATTTTATTATAAATAATGTTTGATTAAAAGGCAATAGATTTTTTATCATAATCTTTATATTTTATTTTATACTTATCTTTAAAGTATCATAAACAACTATATATCATCAAAAACCAAAACTTTTTAATTGGTAAGTGGCTTCTCATTGAAATCCACGAGAGCTCTTGATTAAGTATACTGGGCGCACGCAAAAAGGAGACAAATATGTCTCCTTTAAAGTCAATATTTTAATCCATATCCATAAGCTCCTGCTGTAAATTGCTGTAATCCGTTCTTCCCTCTTTAATAAAATTAATCGCTGATGACGGATGGCTGTTAAAAATTCCTGTCAAAAGATATGGAATATCAAATCCCCAAGTATACTCGTTCTTCATCTGCAGCATATATTTCTCAATAAAATCCATAAGTGCCGCCATATCATACTTTGGATTTTTCAAAAATGCCAGCATGGATTCCATAAAGCAGTTTCCTGCGCCTCTTCCCATACCGCATACTGTGGCATCGAGAAAACTGATTCCATACCGCAGCCCTGTTATTGTATTGGCAAATGCAAGATTTTGATTGTTATGGGCATGAATACCAATTTTTTTCCCTGTTTTTTCTGCAAAATTCAAATATTTATCAGTCAGCCGTTCTATCTGTTCCGGATAAAAAGAACCGAAACTGTCTACCAGATAAATCACATCTACGCAGGAATCCGCCAAAAGCTCCAAACCATTATCCAAATCACTGTCGTTGATTTTTGATACTGCCATAAGATTTGCGGAGGTTTCATACCCTTTATCCTTTGCATATTCAATCATTTTAATGCCGGAAGGAATCTGATGAATATACATTGCAGTGCGAATTAAATCAATCACACTGTCTTTTCTGTCAATAATATCCGTCTGGTAATCTGTCCTTCCCACATCAGCCATCACCGCTATTTTCAAATCCGTCTGGTTATCCCCTACGATTTCCCGAATGGATGCTTCATCACAAAACTTCCACTTTCCAAATTCTTCTACATTAAAAATTTTTTTTGAAGCCTTATAGCCAAATTCCATATAATCTACGCCAGCTTTGACATTTGCCTGATATAAGGCTTTCACAAACTCATCTGTAAAACTGAAATTATTTACAAGTCCGCCGTCTCTAAGCGTACAGTCTAATACTTTAATATCTGGTCTCCATAATACCAGTGAACCTTTTTGTGGCATAAATACTCTCCTAACTGCATCCGACAAAAAATCCAAAATTTTCTGTGTGCTTTTTTATTTGTATTTGCTTTATCAGTTTAAAGCAATCTATACTTTAAATTAATAAAGTAATTTTTATTATTTAAACAGATTTTTCGGAATTTGTCAAGTAATTTATTATCTTCAGATTTCTAAATCTCTGCTCTTACTTTGTTTTATAGTTAATGTATTCCGTTCTTGCCTTTGAATACATAATTTTCTGTCCGCTGTAAAGGCTGTAATACCCCGAAAGAAGATACGCAATCGCCGCTGTAATAAGATAAAAGCAGTTTCCACTATATCCAAACAGCTCAAAACTTATTAATACAGAGGAAATCGGACAGTTTGTCACTCCGCAGAAAACTGCGGTCATGCCCAGCGCTGCGGCAAATGATGGTGATATTCCCAAAATATATCCCAAAAGACAACCAGCAGTAGCACCGATATAAAATGAAGGAACGATTTCTCCTCCTTTAAATCCTGCCCCTAAAGCAAGTGCAGTCAACATCATTTTTATTAAAAATGCTTCCGGCCTTACCTCACCTTCTATTGCCCTCTCGATTACATTAATACCAGCACCCATATAATCCGAAGTTCCAAGCAGCACTGTAATAAGAATAATAACCAATGAAACAGCAATAATTCGAATATATGGATTCTTTAAATATTTTTTCAAATATTTACTGACTGTGTGAAGCATAATACAAAAAACCGCACTGATATATGCGCATATCACCGCCAGCACAACTACTTTGAGCGAGGTAAATACTGTAAGCTCCGGCACTGACTTTACAGTAAAGCTTTCCGGATTGATTCCCATATTAATGGCAAAATTAGAAGCGATAATTGCGGACAGGGCACATGGCACCAGTGCCGCATAATACATAATTCCAACACTCTCTACCTCCATTGCAAAAATCGTTGCTGCCATGGGAGTTCCAAAAAGCGCTGAAAACGCAGCGCTCATACCACACATCACAAGTACGCGCCTGTCATTTTCATCCAGATTCACCAGTCTGCCAATCGTGCTGCCAAGACTTCCTCCCATCTGCAGAGCGGCGCCCTCACGCCCTGCGGAACCGCCAGTCAAATGGGTAAGCACTGTCGAAACAAAAATAAGCGGAGCCATACGAAAAGGAATATCCTTTGTTTCTGCATGAACTGTCAGAAAAACTTGGTCTGTTCCTTTATTTTTTTCATAATCACACACTTTGTACATATAGACAATTAAAATACCTGCCAGAGGAAGGAAGTAAATCATCTCATAACTTTCTCCCCGAAACTCAGTTGCCAGATTAATACAATGTCCAAAAGCCGTACTGAATGCACCTACGCTGATTCCCACAAGAATCGCTATCAATGACCATCGAAAAAATACATATAAATTTCCTTTTACGCTTTTTAATTTTTCTTTTCCTGTTTCTTTATAAATCCTCAGTAATTCAAACATTTTTCTCTCCATTTTCAGAACAACGCGTTTGCAGCACCTTAGGTTTTGAAAATCTCTTTGCACTTTGTTCAATCATAGCTGTTTTGCAAGACTGTGTTATAGAAAAGGCAAAATAATTTCCCATAAAAGAACAAAATGCCTGTAACTCTCTTCTGCAAAGCAGTCTATGCTTCCAGATATCTTTTTAAAAACTTTCCTGTATATGACTTTTCATATGCCGCAATCTGTTCCGGCGTACCTTTTGCAAGAACAGTCCCTCCTTTATTTCCGCCCTCTAGTCCAATATCTATAATATAATCTGCTGTTTTTATTACCTCCAGATTATGCTCTATCACAATGACAGTATTTCCACCTTCTGACAGCTTTCTCAAAATCTCAACGAGCTTGTGTACATCCGCAAAATGAAGTCCTGTTGTCGGCTCATCCAGAATATAAATAGTTTTTCCAGTGCTTTTCCTGCTCAGCTCTGTTGCAAGCTTTACTCTTTGTGCTTCACCTCCGGATAAAGTCGTAGAAGGCTGTCCCAGTTTGATATAAGATAATCCCACCTCATTTAAAGTAGCTATTTTTCTGTAAATAGACGGAACATTTTCAAAAAATGTCAATGCCTCCTCCACTGTCATATCAAGCACATCATAGATACTTTTTCCCTTATATTTTATATCAAGAGTTTCCCTATTGTAACGCTTTCCCTCACATACTTCACATGGTACATATACATCGGGCAGAAAATGCATCTCGATTTTGATAATTCCATCTCCACTGCATGCCTCACATCTTCCGCCTTTTACATTAAAGCTGAATCTTCCCTTTGTATAGCCATGCATCTTGGCATCCTGCGTAGATGCAAACAAATCCCGTATCATATCAAAAACACCTGTATAAGTGGCAGGATTGGAACGCGGCGTTCTTCCTATTGGAGACTGGTCAATTGCAATCACCTTGTCTAACTGCTCCATTCCCTCAATTTTTTTATGTTTTCCCGGAATGGTATGTGCGCGGTTCAGATGTTTGGCAAGGCTTTTATATAAAATCTCATTGACAAGAGAGCTTTTTCCCGAACCGGAAACCCCTGTTACCACTGTCATAATTCCAAGCGGAAATTCTACATCAATATTTTTTAAATTATTCTGCTCCGCTCCCTTTACTGTCAGAAAACCTGTCGGCTGCCGTCTCTCCTTGGGTACAGGTATCTTTATTTTACCACTTAAATAGGCACCTGTCACAGAATTTTTATTTTTCATTATCTGTTTCGGGGTTCCCGCCGCCACAAGCTCGCCACCGTGCTCTCCGGCTCCCGGCCCGATATCTACAATGTAATCAGCGGCAAGCATGGTATCTTCATCATGCTCTACTACAATCAAGGTATTCCCCAAATCTCTTAAATGAATCAGCGCTCCTAAAAGCTTGTCGTTATCTCTCTGATGCAGTCCGATGCTTGGTTCATCAAGAATATAAGCCACTCCCACAAGCCCTGAACCTATCTGTGTTGCAAGACGGATTCTTTGCGCCTCACCTCCCGATAAAGAAGCAGTCGCCCTTGACAGCGAAAGATACTCCAGTCCCACATCCACCAGAAATCCGATTCTCGCCCTTATTTCTTTTAATATCTGCTCACCGATTCTCATCTGCATGTCAGAAAGAATCATTTTGTCCAGATATTCCTTCAAATCAATAATGGACATATTGGTAATTTCATAGATATTTTTATCTGCTACCGTAACTGCAAGAGACTCGGCCTTTAATCTCTGTCCTTTGCAGACACGGCATGGGGTAATCTGCATAAATTCTTCATATTCCCGCTTTATTCCCTCAGAACCGGTTTCCCGATATCGTCTTTCCACGTTTTTAATCAGACCTTCAAACTGAACATCATAAACGCCTTCTCCACGCTGCCCTTTATACGTAACCTTTACAGAATGACCATTGGTTCCATAAATAATAACTTCCTGCGCTTTATCAGACAGTTCTTCAAAAGGCACATCCAGACTGAATTTGTATTCCTTGGAAAGCGCCTCTAAAATGGCATGGGTAAAACTTCCATCTTTGCCTGAGGACTGCCAGCCCGTTACAATAATCGCCCCATCATTCAGACTTACACTTCTGTCCGGAATCATCAAATCGACATCAAATTCCATTTTATAACCAAGTCCGAAACATTCCGGACAGGCACCAAAAGGATTGTTAAAGGAGAAACTTCTTGGCTGTATTTCATCTATGCTGATTCCGCAGTCTGGACAGGAAAAATCCTGACTGAAATTCATCGGCTCACCGTCTATGACATCTACAATCATAAGACCCTCTGCTGTTTTCAGTACATTTTCAATGGAATCTGTCAGCCTGTTTTCAATACCCGGCTTTACAGCCAGCCTGTCAACCACAATTTCAATATTATGCTTGATATTTTTATCCAGAGTAATTTCCTCTGTCAGTTCATACATATTTCCGTCAATTCTTGCGCGTACATATCCACTTTTCTTTGCGCGGTCAAGTACTTTTTCATGACGTCCTTTTTTTCCTCGGACTATCGGAGCAAGAAGCTGTATTTTGGTTTTTTCCGGCAGCTTCATAATCGCATCTGTCATCTGGTCTACGGTCTGTTTTTTTATCTCGCGACCGCATTTCGGACAATGCGGAATACCTACTCTCGCATAGAGCAGACGAAAATAATCATATACTTCTGTCACAGTTCCCACAGTGGAACGCGGATTTCTGTTTGTTGATTTTTGGTCTATGGAAATCGCAGGCGAAAGACCTTCTATGCTTTCTACATCCGGCTTTTCCATCTGTCCGAGAAATTGTCTTACATAAGAAGAAAGAGATTCCATATATCTTCTCTGACCTTCTGCATAAATTGTATCAAATGCCAGTGAGGATTTACCAGAACCGCTTAAACCTGTCAGAACCACAAACTGATTTCTTGGTATATCCACATCCACCTTTTTTAAATTATGCTCTGCGGCACCTCTTATTTTTATATATTTTTTATCACTCATTTTTCTTTTCTCCTGCCGTTGTTTGTCTGTTAAAATATTTAAATTTATATTTTTATTATATATTTACTGTTATTTTCATTATATCCCTATCTCTCTTTCCTATGCTTTGCCTTTCCTGATAAATTTTATTCATCCTTCATAAGCTTTTTTATTTCCAGCATTTTATCTCTAAGTTCTGCTGCCGCCTCAAAATTCAGCTCTGCTGCCGCTTTTTCCATTTCCCTGCGAATCTTCTTAATAAGCTTTTCCAGCTCCTTTTCACTCATGGATTCAGGGTCTTTTTCTATTGTGCTGATTGTCTTTTCCGCTGCTTTGGTAATACTGATTAAATCGCGTACTGCCTTCTTAATCGTAGTTGGCGTAATTCCATTTGCCTCATTATAAGTTTCCTGTATCTGCCTGCGCCGATTTGTTTCCTCTATCGCATCGTGCATTGAGTCGGTCACGGTATCCGCATACATAATGACATGCCCCTCTGAATTTCTTGCGGCTCTTCCGATTGTCTGTATCAGAGAAGTTTTAGAACGCAGAAATCCTTCTTTATCTGCATCCAGAATTGCCACCAGAGAAATTTCAGGAATATCCAGTCCTTCCCGCAAAAGATTAATTCCCACCAAAACATCAAATACATCAAGACGCATATCTCTGATAATTTCCGTTCTCTCCAATGTATCAATATCAGAATGTAGATATTTGACACGTATACCCGCCTCGTTCATATATTCTGTCAAATCTTCTGCCATGCGTTTCGTCAGAGTTGTTACCAGTATTTTATTTTTCTTTGCTGTTTCTTTGTTTATTTCTGAAATCAGGTCATCTATCTGGCCTTCTACCGGACGAATCTCCACCTTTGGGTCCAGCAGGCCAGTTGGTCTTATAATCTGCTCTACCCGTTTAAGCTCATGATTCTCCTCGTATACATTCGGAGTAGCAGACACAAACATCATCTGGTCAATTTTACTCTCAAATTCCTCAAAGTTTAACGGCCGGTTATCTTTTGCAGAAGGAAGCCTGAAACCATATTCCACCAATGTTGACTTTCTTGACTGGTCACCTGAATACATTCCTCTCACCTGCGGAATCGTAATATGTGACTCATCTACAATAATTAAAAATTCATCCGGAAAGTAATCTAAAAGAGTATGTGGCGGAGAACCAGGTGCCAGACCCGCCAGGTGTCTGGAATAATTTTCAATACCGGAGCAAAAGCCCGTTTCTCTCATCATTTCAATATCAAAGTTTGTTCGCTCGGAAATCCGCTGTGCTTCTAGCAGCTTGTCCTCGCTTTTAAAATAGGCTACCCGCTCTTTAAGCTCCTCCTCTATCGTATTTACTGCCATTTCTATTTTTTCCTGTGGCACTGCATAATGAGAAGCCGGAAAAATAGCAATATGCTCCAGACGGTTTTTAACCTCTCCGGTCAGTACATCTATTTCTGTAATCCGGTCTATCTCATCACCAAAAAACTCCACCCGTATTGCAAGGTCATCATAATTGGCCGGAATCACTTCTAATACATCTCCATTTACCCGAAAGGTTCCGCGGCGAAAGTCCATTTCATTTCTTGTATACTGCATATCTATCAGTTTTCGCAAAACCTCATCCCTGTCCTTTTCCATTCCGGGGCGCAGGGAAACTACCATTTCCTTGTAGTCTACCGGGTCGCCAAGGCCATAGATGCAGGACACACTGGAGATAATAATAACATCGTTTCGCTCTGCAAGTGCAGCAGTGGCGGAAAGACGAAGCTTATCTATTTCTTCATTAATAGCGGAATCCTTTTCAATATAGGTATCTGTTGATGGAACATATGCCTCCGGCTGGTAGTAATCATAATAGGACACAAAATATTCCACCGCATTTTCAGGGAACATCTCCTTGAATTCTCCATAGAGCTGTGCCGCCAATGTTTTATTGTGGGCGATTACAAGGGTTGGTTTCTGTAATTCCTGAATGACGTTTGCCATTGTAAACGTCTTACCGGAGCCTGTAACTCCAAGAAGTGTCTGGAATTGATTGCCCTCCTTAAAACCTTTGACCAGTTCGGCGATTGCCTGCGGCTGGTCGCCTGTCGGCTTGTACGGGGCTTTTAAATTAAATTCTGGCATACGAAAACCTCTCTTTCACGAAGTTACCATGACTAATATAAGCCACAAATTCATGTAATTCTGAAAAAAATTCGTGTAATTTTTATTTTTTCAGTTGGCTGACAGGCGAACTTTTCTAAATTACACGAATAAAAGTCACAAATCCATTTTTTGCAACTCCGCAACACCAAAGCAAGAGGTGTTACGGTATATGCTGAAAATTGTTAATTTTCAAAAATTTTGCTTTTATAGTATAGCACTATATATAAAAAAAGTACAGACAAAATTAAACATTTGTTCTATACTTTTTTATCCTCTTTTATTTTGTTATATGAATACAGCTTTCAGTTTTTCACTAAACTTTTTCATCCTTTGTCTTATTTCAAACAATCATATATATCGCTCTCTACGGCTTCCAGCCATTCATTTGATGTATCTATACCGGGAACCTCCACAGCCAGATGCGAAAACCAGCTGTCTTTGGCTGCACCATGCCAATGCTTCACTCCAGCCGGAATATTTACCACATCACCGGGATTCAATTCCTGCGCGGTCTTTCCCCATTCCTGATAATAACCACGGCCCGCTACGCAAATCAAAATCTGTCCTCCACCGGAAGATGCGTGATGAATATGCCAGTTATTGCGACAGCCCGGTTCAAAAGTTACATTAAATATTCCCACCTGTTCACCAGAAATCGGGGCAAGATAACTCTGACCGGTAAAATATTTCGCAAAGCCATCGTTTGATGCCCCAATTGGAAACAGCATATTCCTTGCATGCAGTGTCTTTGCATCTTCTGTACCGTCATCTTCCTTCCAAACCTGTACAGCCATGCGAAAGGCTGCCCATGCTTTTGGCCAGCCTGCATAAAAAGCTGCATGGGTTAAAATTTCCGCAATTTCTTCTTTTGTGATTCCGTTATTTTTTGCGCTTTGTAAATGATACTGGAAAGAGGAATCTACAAGTCCCTGTGCCACTAAAGATACTACTGTTACAAGGGAACGGTCTCTTAATGAAAGTTTATCCTCTCTGCTCCATACCTCACCAAATAACACATCATCATTTAACTGTGCGAATTTCGGAGCAAACGCTCCGAGCTGGTCTCTGCCTGCTGTCTGTTTTACCATCATATTTTTCTCCTGTCATTCATAATTATTTATTTACTTTTTTAAGTTATAAACGTTTTTTATTGCTATAAATACTTTTATATACTGCTGCTTCTTTTTGCAAATAATAGCTACTTTGCTTCATATACCCTGATATCTTTTTATTTCTCTATAATTTATTTCTTTATCGGTATCCACAATTCACAAAATACATCATCTTTTCTTTCGTCAAAATACACCTCATAATCTGATTCAATACAACTCTTATAGCCGCTTTGCGGAAGAAACTCTTTATAGAACAACTCCCACGCCTCTCCGATACATTCCCCGCTTTCTCCGATACACTTGAATACCACATATGTGCAAGGCTCCGTTTCCCAATAACGATATTCTTTCGTCTTTAATAAAATATTATCAACACATGCTGTTTCACTATTTAACAACACACCTATTCCATATTCGAAATATGTTTCATTCTCTTTTAATGGTGCACATAATCCATATATCCTGCCTTCCCTGTCACACTGAAACGCTTTTATTGGCTCTATCATATTTCGAGAATGACATTCTTCCCAAAAATCAGAAATATCATTATTCCCTTCGTCTTGAATAATTTCTGTTGGAAATGCTCTGACAATTGCTAGAAACCTTTGCTTTTCTTTTTTTTCAATTCTATAATCTATTTTTCTGCCACCCTCAAGAGATACCTTTATTGCCAACGGATTAAACAGGACTAACTGTGTTCCGGCTGTCTTTGCATATTTTGGAGAAACTCCGTGAAATCGTGTAAACGCCTTTGTAAACCCATCTTGCGATTCAAATCCATATTTCATGGCAATATCAATAATTTTTTTATCTGTTTCAGCCAGTTCCTGTCCTGCCATAGAAAGCCTTCTGTTTCTGATATAAGAATTTAAAGTCATTCCTGACATAAAACTGAACGCCCTATAAAACTCATAAGGCGACAAATTCAATTGTTTTGCCACATCATGAAAATGTATATCTTCCAACAAATGTTCTTCCACATAATCTATTGCTTTTTGCAGCATTTCAATCCACTGCATTTTAATTCTTCCTCCTTTATATGCGTCGGTATTAGTTATTTTTTCAATACCTGATTCATGCTCAACACAGTTCTTAGTGTGCAAATTGCCTCCTTTATATCAAGACAGGATACCTCATTGTCTTTTATACATTGCAACACATGTTCAATAGCGGACTCATAACAATTTGCCTGTGGCAAAGGAATTTCTTCCTTTTTTTCATCGCAGAACAGCTCTAACTTTGTATCGGTTGAACCGTTGGAATATCCATCCTCATAATAGCGAATTGTACCTCGCTCGAAAATCGCCATATAGCCAACAGAAAACGGATATGCCTGTGGCATTGCTGAAACACCTCTAACCCATGCACAAGAATCTTCATATTTTAAATATGCAGTCACAGCAGATTGCTGCTCCCTTACATCAATGCTGCTTGCAGAAATGCTGTCCGGTTCACCAAGCAGTCTGGTAACAAAATCCATATCATGTATCATTAAATTTAACCCGATATGTTCACTGTCTAAATTCCCCCACCATGGCGGAGTTTCCCTTTTTACCCGAAGTTCTTTCAATGCACCTAATCTGTTATCTTTTATGATATGATAGAGATATTCATAAGAATATTCAAAACGCAAAAACAAGTCTACAAACACACGTTTATCATACTGCTTTGCTGCCTGTAAAATAGCTTCTGCATCTTCTAAAGATTCTGCTACCGGTGTTTCAATAAAAACATTCTTTCCAGCACGAAGTGCCTTTATTGCCATCTCTTTGTTCAGATAATTCGGGAGACAAATATCCACCAAATTAATTGCACTGTCACTCCAAATCTCTTCCATGTCATTTGTAACCTCAACATGAAATTTCTCTTTTATCTCTTTCCGTTTTTCCTCTTTTCTTCCCCATACAACTATTTCTTCTACATCTTCCATTTTAGCATATAATTCTACGTGATATGCTCCGAATCCCGTTCCCAAAACTGCAACCTTCATGCTATATACCATCCTTTCAAATGAATTTATGCTAAAATTTTATCATTTTTTTCAGATACTTTCTCGACCTGTTTTGCGTAATTTTGTCAACTTAAAAATACACCATCAACACTTCTAGGCGAAACTATTTTTTTCATTATAGCAGACCTCCTGCTAACTTACAACTATTTTGTGACTGTCCGTTGACTCGATTTGAATTATATTTTTCCCGAACTATCTTTAAATTCTTATCATTTTGTATTGACTTTTAAAACTGTTTCTGATATAATTAAAATCATTTGATTTAAAACAATTGATTTAATATAAAGGAGAAATAGTATGCCACCAAAAGCAAAATTTTCAAGAGAAGAAATTATAGAAGCTGCATTAAATATTGTCAGAACCGAAGGTTTTGATGCTTTGACCTCAAGAGCACTGGGAAATAAACTTGGCAGTTCGGCAAGACCGATTTTTACGGTATTTCAAAATATGGAAGAAGTGCAGCAGTCTGTCATTGAAGCTGCAAAAAAGGTTTATAAAGAATACGTTCAAAAAGGGTTATCTCAAAAACAGGCATTCAAAGGCGTTGGAACACAATATATTCTTTTCTCTGTAAATGAACCACAATTGTTTCAGCTTCTTTTTATGACAGAACACAAGAAAATCCCTGATTTATCAAAGGTGCTTCCTTTGATAGATGAAAGCTATAAACAAATTCTTTTATCTGTTCAAAGTGATTATGGACTGACCACAGCTTCTGCTGAAAGGCTGTATCATCATCTTTGGATATACACACATGGTATCGCAACACTCTGTGCTACCAGAATGTGTCGTTTTACAGGTGATGAAATCAGCGAAATGATAACAGAGGTACTTATAAGCCTTCTAAAAAATATGAAAGAAGAGACTACTCATAGTTGAGATTGAGAAAATTACAAAATCTTATCTAAATGATGAACTACCCATCCCCTAAAGGGAATAGGTAGTTCATACAGCCAATCCAAAGAGCTGACTGATTTTCGTAAAATAAATTATCTTTTTCTCTCAGTATTATCTTAAATTAACTTCCTGTCTGCATCAAACTGTTTCAGCTTTGCAGTAAACTTCGACAGCCTGTTTCACAAATTCAGCAGTACCTTCTCCACCTGCTTTATCAATATTATGCTTCATACGTTCATCAGATACATACATCTGACCTAAACCACACAAAATTTCATCTGTACAATTATAATAATTTTCTGTAATAAATGCCTGTAATTCTGCTATTTTCTCCTGTACCTCTCTTTTTGCCGGCGGCAATTTGCGAAGCGTGCCAAATTCCACAAACAGAGAAAGTAATTTATCTGCTGTCATGTCAATCTCTCTGTCTGTTTTTTCTTTTGTTTTTTGCTCATATTCCTTATAGGCTTTGGTAGAACCCCATCTCTCTTTGACTTCTTCTGCATACTGGCCGATTTCCGTCTTATAAAAATCATTTAAATCCATTTTATCCACTCCTTTTCTTTGAATTTCATGGGCGAAACATATCAATTCGTCAATATGCTTTCGCCGCAGTTCTAATAATTTAATTTGCTGTTTCAGTGCCTCTTCGGGGTCAAATACCGGACTATCAAGAATTGCTTTAATTTCCTTTAATGAAAATTTCAGCTCCCGAAACAATAAAATATTCTGCAAGCGCTTAAGTGCCGCATTATCATACAAACGATATCCCGCCTCTGTAATTTTTGCGGGTTTTAACAAATCAATCGTATCATAATAATGAAGTGTACGAACACTGACCCCTGTAAGTTTGCTTACCTCATTTACAGTCTGCATATTTTCCTCCTTTTTAATTTTTTACCATTCCCTTTAGGAAATTGGATAGTTCACATTGTACACTATAACGTAACGTAAGAGTCAATAGATAAAAATATTTTTTTCTAAAAATTTTCTATAAAGTTATCCAACTAAAAAGCTGACAGATTTTTCCATAATAAAAATCAATCAGCTTTTTATAACATAAGATTTAATTCTGCAATTTAAAAATTGTTTTTTATTTTTAAAGACCTCAAACGCAAAGAACAGTTTATTACCGTCCGACAATAATTTTATCTATCAACCCAAACTCCAGTGCCTGCGAGGCAGATAAATAATTATCCCGCTCCGTAGCTGCCTCGATTTCCTCTGCTGTCTTTCCTGTATTCTCCGCTAATATTTGATTCAGTCTTTTTTTACTGTGCTGAATATGCTCCGACATAATTTTTATATCTGTTGCCTGCCCCTGAACACCATTTCCATGAATTGCCGGCTGATGTATCATAATCTCCGCGTTTGGCAATGCCATACGTTTTCCCTTTGCCCCTCCTGCAAGCAGAAATGCTCCAAAGCTTGCAGCCAGTCCCATACATATTGTGGAAACATCACATTTCACATACTGCATGGTATCATATATTGCAAATCCCGCTGATACAGAACCACCCGGACTGTTTATATAAAACTGAATATCCTTTTCAGGGTCCTCTGCTTCCAGAAAAAGCATCTGCGCAATAATCAGTCCCGCTGAATTATCGCTGACCTCCTCACTTAAAAATATAATCCTGTCTGAAAGAAGCCTTGAATAAATATCATAGCTTCTTTCTCCCCTGCTCGTCTGCTCAATCACATAAGGTACTACACTCATGCCGCAATCCCGCCTCCTGTCAGTTTAAATAAAGGTATTACATAATTGATTTTCATATTGATATAAATTCTGTTCTGTTTTGGAATAAAATTCCCAATCCGCCTGTATTCCTGAGGCGTACAGATATATGCACAGCGAAATGCCTGTGTAAATGCCTGCTGAGAACCATAACCCGCCTCGAAGGCAATTTCAACTATGGGCTGTTTGGTTTCTGCCAGTTTTCTGGCCGCCTCATCAAGCCGCCTGCCCTGAATATACTTATATAATGTAATGCCTGTATTATCTTTAAACGTTCTTGCTATGTAAAACTTTGAATAGCTGAACTCTTTTGCTATTTTTTCTAACGACAGTTCTTTCTCCAAATTATCCTCAATATATAAAAGTATTCTTTTTGTTATTAATATATTCCCCATAAGCTGCTCCTTTCTGTTTTTCAAACATTATATCATTTTATAATTTATCTGTCTTAATAAAAATTGCTCTTTTTATAATTATCAAAAACATTGTAGATTCCGACCGTCAAAATTATGGTTTGAAACAGGTAAAATCATTATCAAATCTGCTTTACAGACGGTTTATACTTTCCCAGAAAGAAGCCTTACATTATAATATATCAGTTTCATAATGCCAGCCACATCATGAAAAAAATAAAACGGGCTGTCGCATGAAGCAGAACACATACAAAATATAGTATCTATAAAATCACTATATCCTGTACTGCCTTTTCTTAGCACGACAGCCCTGTTCTATAATATTATACATATCAACACTAATGCCGATAATTTATCTGAACAAAGTAATTGCCAATATATGCAGATTAAAACAATACGGTAATATAATCCGCTGTATTTTCCTTGGGCAGGTGAATTTGATAACATTTGTAGTAAGAACATTCTTTTCTCTGACAATTTTATCAGATACCACAGAATAACATGCCCCAATTTCAACTGTATTCTTTGCTGTATAATCGGAAATATCATATGCATCGAAATATACAGTCTCTTCTTGATTCTCTGTATCTATTATTTTTATATGCTCAT
The DNA here is from genome assembly GCA_910577835.1 of uncultured Lachnospiraceae bacterium. Classification (GTDB taxonomy): domain Bacteria; phylum Bacillota; class Clostridia; order Lachnospirales; family Lachnospiraceae; genus CAG-303. The sequence goes on from CAJTOU010000028.1 coordinate 38,660, forward strand.
GATTTGTTCCAAATTCTGTACAGCACAAAATTCCCATACTGTGATAGAAATCCTGAGATTCAATCTGTATGCTTTGTTTTTCACAGAGCAGATTATCATATCTGTTGTCAATCGTTAACAAATATTCCACATCTGACAGAGAAATCCTGCTATTCTTATATTGGTCTGATAATACCAGAACTTCACCTGTATTGGTTAAACCGGAGAGATTATTTTCTTTTCTTTCGTCTTTTATATTATAAATGATTCCTTTATTATTGCAGTATTGTTCGAGAGGAACAAAATAATATTTATTTGACTGCTGAAATTCTGTCTTTGCCGTTTTTGGTTTCTTATCACTATTTAAAACTTTTTCTTTTAATAATTTATAGGTAGAATATTCTATCTCTGCACTTTCTTTAATTACATTTGATATTTTAATATTTATATCAGAATCCCATCCGACAATCGCATATTTTACAAGCACATTTATAATATGATTCCACTTGCTGGCAGATACAAATAATCCCTGAATGACCTCGCTTAAATCTATTCCAGATTCCGCAGACACATCATCGAGAAAATCCATAAAAAGGTTTCTTCCTTTTATTATCTCCCTAAGTGTAATAATGAACCGTGAATCAAGCACCTCGTCTGCTCCCAAAGGAGAGGCAAATTCTTCTTCAGGTGAAAATTCTGTCCTGAATTTCTCTGCAAACTCCGTGATATTATTCTTTAAATCCTCAAATTTACTATCCGAATTTTGTACAAATTCAGAAAGAAGCTGAATTGCACTTTTATTTTTGTAATTCTCTATTTTTTCAAAACGAAAATAATATCTGCATGCCGATTCTAATTGCTCTGGATTTAAATAAAATACCTGATTTGGAAAATCCTGGTCGGCAACAGCAAACATGTCGTTTTCCTCATCATATCCACAAATCTGCGATATATGAGTTGTATGGTCTTTTTGAAAAAAAGTCTTATTCCATGGCAGATAATAAGTATCTGTATGAAGAAGTGTAGTCATATTCCTTTTCAGGTTTTCTTTGATAAACGTAAATAACTCTTCAAATTTAAAATCACTGATTCTTTCAATTTTCACTCCACAGTATTTTTCCATACCTTCAAAGCAGTTTTCATATACATCAATATACCTGCTTAATTTTCCTGCTTTGTGTCCCTTTTCATAGAGCAAAGCATCTGATTGCTCTCCTTCACTTTCAGAATATATTTCCTCTTTGTAACTGGAATCAACGGAATTATTATCTGCTTTCCTGTAATATAAAAAGTTCCAGTAGTCTATAAATGCTGCTTTGTAGTTCTCATTCATTGTCTTGGAATAGCTTATCAGGGCATTTTCAAAACACATCGGAACATACAGGCGCAGCCTGTTGCTGTTATGCTCTATTACATGAATTATATCCATAAATCCTCCTTATCTGTTTTTAAAAACTTTCTTTTTGTAATTTATATATTTCAGAATACAAACCATTCATTTCCATAAGTTCATTGTGCGTTCCCTGCTCCACAATTCTTCCTTCATCCATAACAATAATTCTATCTGCAAATCTTACAGAAGCCAGTCTGTGGGTAATAAAAAAAGTAGTTTTATCCTTGCTGATTTCTATAAATTCCTGATATATTTTTTCCTCTGTCAGAGGGTCAACAGCCGCGGTTGGTTCATCTAAAAATACCATTGTATGCGGCCGGAACAGGGTACGCCCATAGGAAATTCTCTGCTTTTCTCCTCCGGACAAATCTATTCCGCCAAATTCTTTTCCTATAACAGTATTGATACCATTGTTAAATTTGTTAAATTTGTTTATCCCGAAAACATTTACCAATATATCTTTTATTTTTTCTGAATTTCCCATTTGCTCCATATGACTGATGCCTATATTTTCACCCAGTGTTAAATTATATAATACAACATCCTGTGGCATAATAGAAATATTATCATAACTCTCTTCCGAAAATCCATAATTACGACCATATTTTATGGAACCGCTTGTCGGTTGATATAAACCGCTGATTAATTTTATCAGCGTGCTTTTACCTGCCCCGTTTTTACCCACTATGGCAATATTTTCTTTTGGCTTTATATTCAATGTAATATTTTTTAATGCCTTTTTTGAACTGTTCGCATAGGAATAGGTTACTTCTTTTAAAGAGATGCCATCCTCTTTGTCAATGCACTTTTCAATACGTTCATTGGAGGTATCTTCAATATAATTATATAAATCATTGGAGAGAAATGTATTCTGCATTAAATCACATAATTGTGAAACAATGGCATTAATATTGTTAAAAATGGTCTCCATCGCCACAAACAAAACCACCATCTGTCCTAAATCATTATTTCCGTAAATAATGGTTATATAGATAATTGCGGCATAGCAAAAATACATAACACAATTCGAAAATAAATCAATCAGCAGGTTTTTATTACTCACCTGATTCCCTTTATTTACCATTTTAGAATATATATGATACCATTTTTTCAAAAAAAAGTCTGATGCCATAAATATTTTGGAATCCTTACTGGTAATATAGCTTGCATACTTTTGTACCTTCATTCTGTCCTCTGTCTGCTCATCCCGAAGCTTTTGTGTTTCTTTCATAACCTTCAGAGAAGAAAGCACTTTAATCGGAATAATAATTAACAGCGCTAAAACCATTTTGGGATTAATCTGTGCCAGATAGGACAGTATCATTACAAATGAGGCAAACGATATGAAGAATGTAGAAATAAACATCATCGTTACTCCTACTGCGCTTCCATATCCTTCTTTTGCTTTATCTAATTTTTTACAGTCATCAGCATTATCAAAAAAAGCCAGAGATTTTTTTGCAGTTGCCTTGATAATTACGTTTTGTAACGCAATCTCTGCTGTTATCCATAAATATGAGCCTAATAAATTTACAAATGAAGCAGAATTGCTGATAAACAGCGAAACACAGAAAAACAAAATTAAAACTAAAATTCTATAATAATCAAAAGCTTCCTTTGATATTTCATCAACTAATAAATTGATAGAGACTAATTTTATAAATGGAAAAGTAGCAACTAACAAAAGTAAAAAAATACCTGCTATTAAATGCAATTTATTTTCTTTATATATAATTGATACTGTTTTCCATATATAAGACATCTGTTTCATAGTTCACCCTACCTTTCACATTATGTCGCAGAACTTAGTACGTCGTCTTCATACATTGACTGCTGAGTAGTATACATTTTATAATATATGCCCCGTTGTTCCATTAATTTTTCATGACTGCCCATTTCACATATTTCTCCGTTATCAAATACCAGAATCTGGTCTACATTTTTGCTGAAAGCCAGCCGGTGTGAAACTACAAAACATGTCTGATTTTTCATGATTTTATCAAAATATTCAGAAATCCATTTTTCAAACTTCGGGTCCATAGAGGCTGTTGGTTCATCTAAAATCTTTACCAGTGTCTTTGACATAAGGAGTCTGGAAAGACTAAGTTTTTTCCATTCACCTCCCGATAAATTAATACCGCCGGAAAACATTGTACCCATAACAGTATCATACTGATTAGGTAAAGAATTTATAAATTCATCAATATGAATTGATTTTGCCACCTCAGCAATTGCATGATAATCATTCACCCTGTCTATATCTCCAATTCCTATATTCTCGGACAGAACCGTTTCATATCTTTGAGGCTCCTGCGTTAATGCGGAAAATATGCCTCTTATTTCAGCTTCACTAAAATCATTTAAATTTTTTCCGTCAATTAAAATCTCTCCACGTTCCGGCTTATATAAACCCATTAACAAATTCACAAATGTAGTTTTTCCTGCGCCATTCTCGCCCACAATAGAATAATGCTTGTTCTTCTCAATCTTCATACTGACGTCTTTTATTACCCATTTCTCCGAATTTGGATACCGGAACCATACATTTTTCAATTCAATCACCTTAAAGTCAGTAACGGTAACCTTTTTATCATAATTTACTTCTTCTATCTTTAAAAAACTGTCCAGTGTACTGATTGACTTTTTTGCTCTTACTATTCCGTTGATTTCCTGCGAAGCTCTCGCCATTACATTATTCAAGAAAACCGGAAGTATTGAAATAATAGATACCGCAAAGCCCACACTGATACCGCCATTTCTTAATTCACCAACCAAAATATATAATAAAATCCCGATATAGATACAAAAGGCCGCCCCGCAAATCTGAATTCTTTTTGCGCCTTTTAACTCCTCTTTAATAGATGTACTCCGAATTTCTGAATATTCCTTTTTCCAGATTTTCTGAAAATATGGAGAGTAATGAAACAGTATTCTTTCCTGAGCATATGTTTTATCCAGCAGAATATCTCTGATATAATCACTATGCCTGCGCAGTTTTGCAGTTCTTGACCATGTATCATAATATATCATTCCAGACTTGACAGAATAAAAGACCACCGGAATAAAAAATAAAATAATAATCAGGCTGTTTATAATTCCTAACTGCGCAATAATTGCAAACATAAAAATACTTTCAATCACATAACCCGCCAGATTGATACAACCTCTGATAAAATTCCAGACCTGTACGGATGCATCATTTAATAAATTAATCTGGTCATTTATTTCCTGTTTTTCAAAATAATGATATGGAATAAACACCTTTTTTCGATTAATGATATGGTCTGCATATAAAGAAATTCTTTTTTGTATATTCCTTCCCAGAAAAATTAAGCCAAAGGGAATCAAATACGAGTATAAAAAAATAGTACAGACATTTTTTATTAAACTCACAGGTATATTCTGACTGTCATTATTTACTAATGAGTCTATAAACTCAGTACGCACATTGGTTGAAACGGAAAGCACAACACCTGACAATACGCTCAAAACAATATACATTGCCAATAAAATTATATTGTTTTTAAAAATAGTAGATAACATTGATTTTT
>CAJTOU010000029.1 GCA_910577835.1 uncultured Lachnospiraceae bacterium
CCATTATACAGGGTTATATATTTGGGATTCTGATAGAGAAATATAATGGCAGGAAGCAGGCAAAAGTATTTTTGACTGCTTCTGTACTGTTCAGTCTGATTTTATTGGGATATTGTAAATATGCAGATTTTTTTATTATGAATTTTAATCTGATAACAGGATTATCAATTCCTCTGTTAAAAATCGCCTTGCCTATTGGAATCAGCTTTTATACTTTTCAGGTTTTGAGCTATGTGGTGGATGTATATCGTGGTGATGTATCTGCGCAGAAAAGTTTTATTAATCTGGCGGCTTATATTGCAATGTTTCCACAGTTAATCGCAGGTCCAATTGTGCGTTACTCGGATATTGCAAAGCAGCTTGAAAAGAGAAAACATAATATGGAAAATATCGCTCTTGGTATTCGAAGATTTATTATCGGTTTATCAAAAAAAATATTAGTTGCAAATGTACTAGGGGAGCTTGTCGCTGTCTTTAAAGCGTCAGACGAAAAGTCTGTATTGTTTGTCTGGTTATATGCCGTGGCATATATGCTTCATATATATTTTGATTTTTCCGGTTACAGTGATATGGCGATCGGGCTTGGCAGAATCTTTGGTTTTTATTTTCCCGAAAATTTTCGATATCCTTATATTTCAGGGAGTATTACTGAATTTTGGAGAAGATGGCATATTTCTCTTGGCTCTTGGTTTCGTGATTATCTGTATATACCTTTGGGCGGTAATCGGGCAGGCAGGATAAAATGGCTGAGAAATATTTTTATTGTCTGGATGGCAACAGGACTGTGGCATGGGGCAGCATGGAATTTTGTTCTCTGGGGCGTTATATTTGCGGTTCTGCTTATGGTGGAAAAGCTGTGGCTTTTACCCCTGCTGGAAAAGTGGAAAATAGTTTCTCATATTTATGTTTTGTTTTTTGTTATTATCAGCTTTGTAATTTTTGATGCTTCCAGTTTGTCAGAAGCATTTTCCTGTATAACGGGGATGTTTGGCTTTCAAAATCTGCCATTAGGAACCTTTGAAGCTGTGTATTATCTGAAAAGTTATGCAGTGATTTTAATAATTGCCGTACTGAATGCTACGCCGCTGCCGTCATGGCTTATTGCTGCCACTTCAAAAACAAAATATGGAAATCTGGTTTTAAGTGTGGCAGAGCCTGTGGTGTTAATGATTTTACTGGCTGTATGTACAGCATTTTTAATTGATGGTTCATTTAATCCATTTTTGTATTTCAGATTTTAGGGAGGTATTATATTGGAAAAATTAAAAAATATTTTGGTTATCTGCATGACAGCCATTTTTCTTTTTGGATTTGCAGTCTGGAGCATATTAAAGCCTGTCGATAAAGAATCCGTCAGTGAGAGAAGAGCGCTTGCAGGATTTCCTGAGTTTGGATATAAGTCTGTTCTGACAGGAGAATTTATGACTGATTTTGAAAAGTATACGCTGGACCAGTTTCCGCTGCGCGACCGGTTTCGTACAGTAAAGGCGGTTACAGTATTTTATTTTTTGAATCAGAAGGATAATAATGATATTTATATAAAAGACGGGTATGCCTCAAAGCTTGAATATCCGGTGAATTTGGATTCTCTTGAGTATGCGGCAAAAAGATTTCAATTTGTATATGACAAATATATTTCCGGCAGCAGCGGGAAGGTGTATTTGTGTGTCATACCAGATAAAAATTATTTTATGGCAGAAGCAAACGGCTATCCGTCAATGGATTATGAAACATTGATTTCACAGGTAAAGCAGAAGACAGAATTTGCAGAATATATTGATATTTCACATCTTTTAGAGCTTTCGGATTATTATGCCACAGATACTCATTGGCGCCAGGAGGAGATTGGGGATGTGGCAGAATATATTGCAGAGAAAATGAATGTAGTGTTGTCTGCAGAATATACAAAAAAAGAAGCCGAAGTACCATTTTATGGCGTATATTATGGACAGTCGGCACTGCCACTTCCAGCAGATAAGCTGTATTATCTGGAGAATGATATGTTAAAGGAATGCAGAGTATATGATTATGAAACAAATGCGGAAATTTCTGTTTATGATATGGAAAAATTGAAAGGAGATGATTTGTATGAACTGTTTTTATCAGGTTCAAAATCACTTCTTACAATTGAAAATCCAAAGGCTTCCACAGACAGGGAGATGATTCTTTTCAGAGACTCGTTTGGCAGCAGTATTGCACCGCTTTTGGCGGAAGGATATGCAAAGATTACTCTGGTGGATATTCGGTATATATCGCCAAATATACTCGACCGGTTTATTGAGTTTGATAATCAGGATGTTTTGTTTCTTTATAGCGCTTCTGTATTAAATAATAGTATTACTATTAAATGAACTGTTCTGCAAAAATCGGTATTTATATGTAAAGGCGGATTTAAAGATATTGAATATGATTCAGACAATAAAGACGAGTTTGTTTTCCGCTCATTCAGAAGCCAGATATATACATTAATCGTAATCTGCCCATATTAAATATTTTCCGCAATGAATACACTGGAACAGATACCCCTGCAAGCTTCCGCCGTTTGTCATATTTTCAATATCTAAAGACTCCCAGTCGGAATTTTCCAGGAAGTTTTCCAGAACTTCCTCTACAATGCCCATCTGTTTTAATTCCCGATACCCCACATATCCAAGAAAAGCGCAAAAATCATCGCAGTGGGCACGCCAATATTCCTGCTGCCATCCACTGTATCCGGGAGTCCGATGAATTAATTCATCCAGTTTTGCCTCGTCACTTACATCATCAACAGAGGCTTCATCTTGAAACTCTCCATCAAATTTTTTGGCTGCTGCGCCGCTGGCAATACAGTTCGGGCAGAGGTTCTCCGCATCGTCTGCGCTGCAATAAAATGGTGTTTCATAAGCAATATGGGTAGGTTTTTGACAGCATGAGCAGATAACTGGTTCGTTCAATTCTTCAAAAGCGCCTGTTGCCAGAGGATTCGGGTGATATTTGAAATGAGGCAGAGAAGCGAGAATTTGCTGTTGGTGTTCCAGCTTCTTTCCGCCTCTTGGTCGGCGCATGGCATAGGCGTCACCGATATTCTGAAGGCTTTTCAGATATCCAAGCTTTTTCATATCCTTCTTGTCCGTTGTATTTGCAATTTCCTGAAATACAGTATAAGCACTTCGATACAATTCCAGAAATTCATATACTTTCACCAGTACCTGTTTTGCCTCCGGCTCAGACTGTTCTTCCAGAAAATCTTTAAATTCATAAAAAGCCTGTACATTTTCACTGCTTTCCTCTGCTTCATACTGTTTTTTTAATGCAATATATTTTTCCTGATATGCATTCACCATAATAAAAATTCCTTTCTAAATTTTTAAATTAAATTTATCATATAAAATTATTATGGAAAAGTCAATTAAAAATAAATTGTTTTTATTATTACAAAATTGTAATAGGTTTCCAAAAAATGGTTGTCATTCTATATGACTTATGTTATAATCAGAACAGTTGTTTTGATTATAAAATAAAAGATACAAAGAAAGGAAAGGTGCCTGTTATGGAAATAAAAGAAATATTAGATTTGTACAGCAAAGAGGAACACAGCGGATTTTCAGAGGAGGAGATTGTACAGGCGGAGGAATATATAGGAGTGGCACTGCCACAGATATACCGTGATTTTCTGAAAAATTATGGCAAAGATAAGGTAAACAGCTATTGTCACAGACTGCTTGTACCGGAGGAAATCAGTACCTCTTATCAGGCGATAGAAGAAGAACTGGAATATGACTGGAAAGAGGAATTTGAGGAAGTTGTGCAAGAAGGAACACAGGAAGAGTATGAGGATAATGAATATTTTACCTTATGGCAGCTTTCAAAAGAAGAATGGCATACGATTACAGATAATTATGTTCTGCTCTGGGTGGAAAATCAGGGTGTGTGGTATGCGGGATATCTGTTAAGTGATTTAGAGCAAGGCAAAGAAAATCCACCGGTATATGTCAGTACAAATGATGATTTTATTACATTTGAAAAGTGTAAAGATACACTGGAAGAATTTCTCCTTGCAATATATACAGCAGAATGGAACTAGGATAGCAGAAGGTAAACACACTGCTATTACAGGCTGAGAATATTTCATATAGAAAATCTTACATAGAAAATATATGGTAAAAAGACCTGTTTTATATCATAAGATATTATGCAGGTCTTTTCATGTTTCATATACCCATTCAATTTGATAATCTGTTTTCGATAGTTATTGATTTTTCTGCGTCTTTTTCGTGTATTCTTCAAATTTATTAAACCCTTATCTGCAAATATTTCTTTATATTATGTCCTAAAAATCGACAGGAAACAATAAAAATCTACAAGAAAATTATAATTTATTGAGAAAAAATTATCAACAATATTCTTGACAACTAATAGAAGTTAGCATATACTAACCTATGAGAATATTTCTCAATAAAAATTTCAACTGAAAAGAAAAAACTGCTATTATATGGCGGTAAATCAAACAGAGTAGAATAACAATACAGAAAAGGAGCATGTATTATATGACACTAAAAGAGATTGCCTGCGGGCAGACAGTTAAAGTAAAGAAGCTCTCCGGTGAAGGTCCAGTGAAAAGACGTATTATGGATATGGGAATTACAAAGGGAGTGGATGTTTATGTAAGAAAGGTGGCTCCGCTTGGAGACCCGGTGGAGGTGACAGTAAGAGGATATGAATTATCTCTGCGCAAAGCGGATGCAGAAATGATTGAAGTTGAATAGTTTCCTGTTTTTTTATCTATCAGTTAGTATAAACTAATATTAGATAGTGAAAACAATCTGTAAATTATGCGGACAAAGGAAATATTTATTTTTTATCAGATTGATATATGCCAAAACAGAGATAAAATAGGAATAAAACAAAAAAGCAGAATAGAAAGAAAGGAGCAGTAAAATGTCAATAAAGATTGCATTAGCAGGAAATCCAAACTGCGGAAAAACAACATTATTTAATGCACTGACAGGCTCAAATCAGTTCGTCGGCAACTGGCCGGGCGTAACGGTGGAAAAAAAGGAGGGAAAACTGAAGGGAAATAAAGATGTAACGATTATAGATTTGCCAGGTATTTATTCATTGTCTCCTTATACATTGGAGGAAGTAGTTGCCAGAAATTATCTGATTACCGAAAGACCAGATGTAATTTTGAATATTATAGACGGTACTAATATTGAAAGAAATCTGTATTTATCCACACAGCTTATAGAGCTTGGAATTCCGGTTCTTATGGCGGTGAATATGGCGGATTTGGTGGAAAAAAACGGGGATAAAATACATATTGATAAGCTTTCGGCAAAGCTTGGCTGTGAGGTTGTGGAAATCTCGGCACTTAAGGGAACAGGCATCGAAAAGGCAGCAGAACGTGCCACAGCACTTGCAAAAAATAAGAAAACGGCAGTTGTTCATAAATTTCAGGAAACCGTGGAGACAGCGATTCAGAGTGTGGAGGAAAAACTTGGAGCTAATGTGCCACAGGAACAGAAAAGGTTTTTTGCCATTAAGCTGCTTGAGAAAGATGATAAGATTACAGAGCAGATGAAACAGGTGCCAAATGTATCCGTTGAAATTGGCGAACTGGAAGAAAAGCTTGATGACGATACAGAGAGTATTATTACAAATGAGAGATATGTATATATCTCATCTATGATTGGAGAATGTGTAAGCAAAAATAAAAAAAATAAGCTTACCATATCAGATAAAATCGACCATATTGTAACAAACAGATGGCTGGCGCTGCCTATTTTTGCAGCGGTAATGTTTATCGTATATTATGTATCAGTGACAACAGTCGGCGACTGGGCAACAGGATGGGCAAATGATGGTGTGTTTGGTGAAGGCTGGAATCTTTTTGGGATAGAGTCAATTCATATTCCGGGTATTCCTGTGATTCTTTCGGATGCTCTGGAAGCAATTCACTGTGCCGGCTGGCTGCAGGGATTGATTGTGGATGGCATTGTAGCCGGTGTGGGTGCAGTGCTTGGATTTGTGCCGCAAATGTTAGTGCTGTTTATCTTTCTTGCATTTTTGGAAGCGTGTGGATATATGGCAAGAGTTGCGTTTATTATGGACAGAATTTTCCGTAAGTTTGGTCTTTCTGGAAAATCCTTTATCCCTATGTTAATCGGGAGCGGCTGTGGCGTTCCGGGTATTATGGCTTCAAGAACGATTGAAAGTGACAGAGACCGCAAAATGACAATTATGACTACTACATTTGTTCCATGTGGAGCAAAGCTTCCGATTATTGCGTTAATTGCCGGTGCATTTTTTGACAATGCAGGATGGGTTTCATGGAGTGCTTATTTTGTCGGTATTGCGGCAATTATCTGTTCTGGTATTATATTAAAGAAAACAAGAATGTTTGCGGGGGACCCTGCTCCGTTTGTTATGGAGCTGCCGGCCTATCATATGCCTACGGTGGGCAATGTACTCAGAAGCATGTGGGAGCGCGGATGGTCTTTTATCAAAAAAGCGGGAACGATTATTTTATTATCTACGATTATACTCTGGTTCCTTCAGGGATTCGGATGGGTAGACGGCAAGTTCAGGATGCTTGAGGCAGAGGAGTTAAACGACAGCATTCTTGCCGCAATCGGCGGAGTGATTGCTCCGATTTTCGCACCGCTTGGATGGGGAGACTGGAAGATGTCTGTTGCCGCAGTGACAGGATTGATTGCAAAGGAAAATGTAGTCAGTACATTTGGAATTCTTTTTGGATATGCAGAGGTGGCAGAAGACGGCGCAGAGGTATGGCAGGCGCTTGCCGGGGCTATGACAGGAATTGCCGCTTATTCCTTCTTGGTATTTAATCTTTTATGTGCTCCATGTTTTGCGGCTATGGGCGCCATTAAGAGGGAAATGAACAATGCAAAATGGTTCTGGTTTGCGATTGGATATCAGACGGTGCTTGCGTATATTGTAGCGTTTTGCATTTATCAGATTGGAACACTGATTACAGCAGGAAGCTTTGGAATCGGAACTGTGATTGCATTTATATTTGTAGCAGGGTTTATTTATCTGCTGGTAAGACCTTATAAAAAAAGCGACAGACTGAATATTGATATGAAAAAAGTAGTTGGAGCAAAATAACAGCGAGGAGGTGTTATTTTATGGGAACAGTTTTTACGGGAATAATCGTTGCAGGTATTGCAGGGCTGGCTGTTTACAGTATGGTGCGTGACAGAAAAAACGGGAAATCTGTATGTGGGGGAGACTGTACACATTGTAAGGGGCATTGCAGATGATGATTGTGAGAATATAGCAGATAATGTTCAATAGCAGAAAGATTACAATAATGTGGAAAAGACAGGACAAGGAGGTGCTGGAATTGCAGCAGGATATAGGAAAGGCTGAAAGAATGATATCGGATTTTTACATTCAGAGGATACAGATGCAGAAGGAAATAATTTTGCAGAAGCTGAGAGAACAGGGATGCAGAATTACAAAGCAGAGGCTTATGATTTTGGATATTATACTTGAAGAGAATTGTTCCTGCTGCAAGGAAATTTATTATAAGGTATGCGCCAAAGATGAGAAGATAGGCTCTGCCACGGTATATCGTATGATGAATATTCTTGAAGATATCGGGGCAATCAGCAGGCGGAATATATATAAGATAGAATGTGATTCTGAGACGGAAGAAAAGAATGTATGTACGATACAATTTAATGATAATACGGTGATTAAGCTGTCGGAGGAAATTTGGAATCAGGTGGTTCAAAAGGGATTGGAGATATGTGGATATGTGAAAGAAAAAACAGTGAAGAGTGTTGGTATAGAATATTGTAAATAAAGTATTAGTAATGAAAATAATTTTTTGTGTTAATGGAAAAAATATCATTTTTTATTGACAAGTATTGAATTTAAATTTATAATAAACAATATGAATTTTATTCAATTTTTAAGGAGATAAACAATGAAGAAAAAGTTAGCAGCATTAGGTACCGCAGTACTTATGTTAGCAGGAGCGTTTCCGGCAATTAATTATGCAAGCAATTGGGCAGATACAGATTTTTCTTTTGAACTGATTTCAGAAGCCAGTTCACGTTATGCAGTAAGTATAAATAGATTAAAAACGGATGATTCATCTGTATATATGAAATGTACTTCGAGTTCAAGAACCTCTACAAACAGCTCCGAAGGAGGTTATTATGGAACAGCGCATGGGAGTTCTAGGGAATTGGGAGGTCTTGCGGATTGTTTTTCCGGTTCAAAACATTCAGAAACATATATGTTTTACGAAGGAGCTACGAGATATCTGAAAAATTATATTAATGAAACTGGTCATATTTATGCAAATATTTATTGTGTGGGTGCAAAATATTTGCGCTATATGAACTTTAAAGGCGTGTGGAGTCCTGACAGTATCCAATAAACAAATAGAAAGAGGTGTTAATGCGTTGAATTAATATCTCTTTTATTTTGATAAATATTTTATGACGCGAGGTATTACTTTATATGAAAAAGAAGGGAAAAATTTTTTTAATAAGTATAATTGGACTTTTCTTATTTGGCTGCGCAAAAAAGGACAGTTATTCTATGAATAATGTAGAAGAAATTCCGGAAACAGAAAAAGCAGCTGCAATAAAAACGCCGGAAACTTCGATAAATCAAGGAGGTACTTTGAATGGTGTTCCATTGGATTTGGTACAATACTATATTTCAGACGACCATTTTTATGACCAAGAGGAACTTGATTTTATGTGTGAAGAGGATTCTTATCATATACGGATAGCAAATGCGGCTGTATCAGATGATTTAACAGCGTTTGGTGAATCTTTTTCCAATGAACAGGCCCGCGTCTCTGAACTTAACGGATGGATAGAAGAACTTCAGCTTCAAGAGAAAGATGATTTTACCTATCTTTCGTTTCCAGTGAAAATTACCAATACAGGAGATAAAGAACAAAGATTTTGTTTGTATATGCCTTTATATACAAGAATTGCTGATGAAAGATTAGTGGAGTATGGTCTTTCTGATAAATATATTACAACAGCAGGACCCATAAGTGCGACTGTGAATAATTGTCAAAGCCGGGTGGATAATGTAAAGTCTTATTATATGGTTGATATACAGCCTGGAGAAACGATATCTTCAGATATTTTATATTGGGTTTCAAAAGAGAATTTGGATAAAGATATTTATATGTGTTTATATATGATAAATAATGGAAAAAAAGATAAAAAATTAAATTGTGAAATGCCGCCGACAGACGAAAAGATAAAATTTATCAAAATAGAGATAGGGAGGGGAACAGAGTGAAACAGGGAATAAAACTGGAACTGTACAGAGCGTTTCATAATGCGAGTTTTCCAATTGCGGTATTTTTGGGCAGCATCATTACTGTGGTTCAGTTTGTGTTTCGGGTACTTCCTGAAATGAATAATATTGTAGATACAAATTTAAATCTAAGCTATCCGTTATCTGTATTTAATACCTGTCTTATGCTTGATTTGGGAGGATTTTATTCTTATTTATATTATAATGCAATTATGCTGATTGCAGTAATTCCTTTTGGCGTTTCTTATTACACAGATTTAAGGGAGGGTTATATAAAAAATGTATATACAAGGATGGATAGAAAAGGATATTTAATAGGGAAATATATCTCGGTATTTGTATCGGCGGGTTTCGTGTGTGTAATACCATTAATCCTGAATCTTTTGCTTACATCGATGGTTATGCCGTCGCTTCTTCCGCAGGCGGCAACTGCAAGATTTTCCATTGGAGGGTTTGCTATGCTAAAAGAAGTGTTTTATACGCATCCATGGATTTACATTGGGATTTATCTGCTGATTGATTTTGTTATGACAGGTTTATTTGCCTGCATGACTCTTGTAGTGACAAAATTTGTTTATAACAGATATATTGTGCTGTTTGTTCCATTTTTATTTTTTATCCTTGTGCAGACAGTCGCCCAGTTTTCTTATTACAATGCGGCGGGACCTTATTTTATTATGGATGCGAGTCAGACAATATGGGAAAATCTGCCTACTGTCATAATAGAAATAGTTTTTTTATTTTTATTTACGTTTATAACTTTTTATTTAATGGGAGGCAGGAAAAGAGATGTGTTATAAGAAGATGTTAGTGGTAATTTTACCATTTATTTGTATTGCCTGTATAGCCATGATTTACAATGTCAACCGTGTTTATCCCATGCCAGAGGATATTTTCTATACAGAGGGAGAAACGGCAGTATACAAAGGACTGGATATAACCATAGGCGAGCTTGAGCTGTATCAAAATGAACAGGTGCAGACAGTATACCCTGAAATTTATTCCGGTTTTGACTCAAGCGGCAAGGATACAGATACGAATATAATTATAGCAAATATTAAGATAAAAAATACCACAGACAGAAAGATTTCTTTGAGAAAGGAAGGCATTGTTACATGGTCGGTTGAAGCGGCGTATGTGGGAAATGATGTAGACTTATCCTGCTTTATGATGTTGAATCCAGAATATACAGGTTCATTTGAAGCAGGCGCAGAGCTGGAAGTAAAACTTGTTTATCCTATCGCAGACAGGTATTTATCATGGGAAAAATTAAATAACAGCGATATTAAGGTGATATATTCTTATTACCCGACGAAAAATTATATTTTATACGAGGCGAAAAGGCGGTGATTGAATGAAGATAGAAGTAAAGGATTATACGAAAATAATAAAAGGAATCACTATATTAGACAATATAAATATCACTTTTGAATCTGGAAAATGCTATGGGTTAAAAGGAAAAAACGGTTCCGGCAAAACTATGCTTATGAGGGCGGTAAGCGGTTTGATTACCGCTACAAAAGGCGCAGTGATAATAGACGGCGAGACTCTTGGAAAAGAAATCTCTTTTCCAAGAAGCATAGGGGTTTTAATTGAAAACCCGGCGTTTATTGCCAATTATACGGGATATAAAAATCTTGAACTGCTTGCGTGTATTCAAAACCGGATAGGGAAAGAAGAAATACGGAAAACTATGGAAGACGTAGGGTTAGAGCCGGATGATAAAAGAAAATACCGCAAATATTCATTAGGAATGAAGCAAAAACTTGGAATCGCTTCTGCTTTTATGGAAAAACCGGATATTATTATATTAGACGAGCCTATCAATGCGATTGACGAAGCGGGAGTAATAAAAGTAAAAAAGATGATTCAGGAAGCAAAGAACAGGGGAGCCATTATTATTACGGCATGCCATGATGCGGAGGAATTGCAGGAGCTTTCGGATGAGATTATCCAGATTGCCGAGGGAAGGATTGTAAAAGATGGGAAAACGGATTTGTAAAGAACTGTTTGCAGAAAAACAGATTTTGTTTTCAGCTATGATTCTTATGCTGATTGTCCAGTATGCTTTAAACATATTACAAAAAAGCGCGCATTTGTATGAAGATTGTATTATGGATTCTTTTGTGTGGGTTTCTGATAGTATGCAGGGGACAAGTTATCTTATCGTTATGGCTGCCGCCATTATAGAAATAAAGGATTCCTATAAACCAGATAGAATATCCCGTTCGAAAAGTTTAAATTATATTTGGATTTATCATGTGTTAAAATCGGGGGTGCTTTCGTTTGTTTTGGCGATGTTTAATGTGATTGGCACATATCTTGTTGGAAGGAGTGCATCCGATAAGCTGTGTATATGGGACAGCACAAACAGTTATTGCTATTTTGTGATAGGAAAAACCCTGGAAAATGTAAATTACGGATTTGTGATTTTTACATTTTTTCTTTCTTCTTTGCTGGGTTTCTGGATTTCTGCGCTGATTCCTTTATTAACTGCATGGTATTGTAATTCTTATCTGATTGGCGCAGTTCTTTGTGCGCTTATCAATTTTTTTGGTGAATTTGCTTATGTGAAATATGATACATTGAGAGATGTCTCTTATTCAAATATTTATAAGGGAGTGGATTTGAGGTACCAGTTTATTTATCCTTTTTTGATTATTTTATTGTTTTTCGTAATAGGATGTTTCAAAAATAAAAGAGATTTTATTACTAAAATCAGCAGATAGGAGGGGAATTGTGAAACAGAAAAAACAGTGGATTACAAAAAGTCTAAAATGCATAAAGTATGATTTGCATGAAGGGCTGTTAAGAATGTATCTGTTTTATTTAATAGGAGCTGTTTCTGTATTTGTATTTGCCTTAGACGCATGGCGAAAACTGCATTATGAGGTGGAAAATCCCGGAGTGATGGAATTGAGTACAAAAATATTTGAAGGTATGCCTGTATTTGAATATATACAGGGCGGTCCAAGGCTTGAAATTCCTATGACTTATCTTGCCTTTGCATTACTTGCCTGTATTCCTGCCGCCTATTATGCCAGAAGAGAATGGAAGCAGCGGGGAAATATATTTCTTACCAGATATCAGTCAAAAGGAATCTGGTGGCTGTCAAAGTGTATTTTGTGTATTGTACAAGTAACGATATTTTATGCTATGGCTTTTTTTATTATATGGATTATGGCGGGGATTCATGGAAATTGGGGCTTTGAGATTAGGGAGGAAATCAGTATGTCCTGCCAAGGTATGCTTCAAACAGTGCAATCATGGAAAATATTTCTATTTGCTTATGTGCTTGGTATATGTACTATGACAGCGATAACACAGATGATAACGTCTATGCAGATGTTAGTTTCTCCGGTTATTGCTTATGCGGCAGCAGTAGGTATATTTATTGTGGCTTCTTGTATAGATAAAATTTATATACTTGGAAATAATATGATGCTGCTAAGAACAAAAATTTTTGACGAAGGCGGTGTGGGAATTAGTGAAATTTTTTTGGCAGCATTGATTTTTTGGATAGTGTTTGTTTTTTTAGGATGGATAATTGTAAAAAAGAAAGACATATTATAAATATTATCATAACTGGCAGCAGGAATTGGGCAGAGTTTTGTATTCATTTCATATTCGTCAGGCTGGATTTTACAAACCAGCCTGCGATTTTGTTTTTATCAACCTGTATGTTTTCGGTGAAATTTGTTCTGTATTTTTAAATACATGCGAAAAACTGTGCGCATCGCTGTATCCGAGCATTTCGCTTATTTGTGAAACAGAATAATCTGTGTATTCGAGCATATGCTTGGCACGTTTTATAAGTTCCGCCTTTAAATGCTTTTTCAACGGCGTACCCGTTTCCTTTGTGATGCAGCTTGATATATATTTTTCATTGTACTGAAATTTTCCTGCAACCAGAGATACCTTTAACTGTTCTGCCGGCGCAAGCTGGATATATGTAAGCACTGATTTGCAAAGCTGCGCTGTTTCTTTGACTTTTTTCGGTTCTTCTCCATTTTTCAATTCTAGAAGAAGAATTGCCATGAAATGATTTAATATTTCCAAAGAACAATGTTCAAACGATAAAAGAGTATAATATTTTTCTATGGTATTTACATTTCTGTATTTTCCACAAGCAGGAAAAAAACTGTCTATGGTATCTGTAAAACAGGCTTTTTTCATATTAAAATGAAAATAGTAAAATTTACATGCTGATGGCTTCCAGCCATACTGATTTTTACATGGGGGAGTAATCACAAACTCACCTGCATTTACGACATATTGTTTTTGGTCATCAGAAATATACAATATTCCTGAAGTTACATAAAAAAGCTCATAGCACTCCATACTCCGGCTCATATGCACCCATTTGCTGTCTGGCGCTTCAAAAGTTCCATGCAGCAAAAATTCAATGGCCGTACTTAAATCAAATTTCATAATCTAACCTTTTTTCACCTTTTTACTGTGTTTTTTGCATTTACATTTTTGTGTTATTATACTATACTATCGCTGTTCATTCAAGAAAAAGTGTTTTGTTCTTAGATGTTAGTTAAAAATATAGATAAAAGATTTGCAGTGAAAAATTTATTCTGTCAAATGACTTATATTCAACAAAACAGATGGAGGAAGAGAATTTTTTAGTCTGCACAGCAGATATTAGCTGCATCATGGAGTGATTCAGATAATTATAAACTTATTTCAGAAAATCAAAAGGAGGATTTCACAATGAAGGCACAGGAAATCGCAGTAAATCAGGTAGAGATTCGTGACAGCTTCTGGTCGCAGTTTCAGGAAAAAATTATTGATGTGGTTATTCCCTTTCAGGAAAAGGTGTTAAATGACGAGGTGGAAGGAGTTGCAAAAAGCCACGCTATTGAAAATTTCCGTATTGCCGCAGGATTAAGCGAAGGGGAGTTTTATGGAATGGTATTTCAGGACAGCGACGTTGCAAAATGGCTGGAAGGAGTTGCGTATTCTCTTGCGGTAAAACCGGATGCCGAACTGGAGGCAAGAGCGGATGAGATTATTGATATTATTGAAAAGGCGCAGCAGCCTGACGGCTATCTGGATACCTATTTTATTATCAAAGAACCGGAACATCGCTGGCAGAATCTTCAGGAATGTCATGAGCTTTACTGCGCAGGACATATGATGGAGGCGGCAGTTGCTTATTATCAGACGACAGGTAAAGACAAGCTGTTACATGTGGTGGAAAGACTGGCAGACCATATTATCAGCAGATTTGGTGAAGGAAGGGAGAGGGGGATTCCGGGACATCAGGAGGTGGAAATCGGACTTATGAAGCTTTACCGTGCGACCGGCAATAAAAGATATAAGGAAATGGCCAGATTTTTCCTTGATGAGCGCGGAAAGAATCCAGATTATTTTTATCAGGAAAAGGTAAAAAGAGGCTGGCAGCACTGGGGACAATATAATCTGGACCCGCTTGACAATACTTATAATCAGGCACATCAGACAATTTATAAACAGAAAAAGGCTGTTGGTCACGCGGTACGGGCCGCTTATATGTATACAGCGATGGCAGATTTGGCAGGAGAGGATAATGACAAAAAGCTTTATGATGCCTGCCTGACATTGTGGAATAATATTACGGAACAACAGATGTATATTACGGGAGGAATTGGCTCTACCGTGGAGGGGGAAGCATTTTCTGTCGGTTATGATTTGCCGAATGATATGGCATATTCTGAAACCTGCGCTTCGATTGCGATGGTATTTTTTGCAAAGCGGATGCTTGAGATGGAGCCGGATGGAAAATTTGCCGATATTATGGAGCGTGAGCTTTATAACAGTACGATTAGCGGAATACAGATGGATGGAAAAAGATATTTCTATGTGAATCCACTGGAGGTCAATCCGGGAATTTCCGGCAAAATATTTGGTTACAGACATGTGCTTCCAAGCAGACCGGGCTGGTATGAGTGCGCCTGCTGCCCGACGAACCTTGTCCGGCTGATTACCTCGCTTGGCTCTTATACATGGAGTGAAACCGATACTGAAATCTATTCTCATTTGTTTATCGGTCAGAAAGCATCTATGCGAAAAGCCGATGTGATTGTTGAGAGCAAGTATCCATGGGAAGGAAAAGTTTCTTATCAGATTTCTCCAAAAACAGAGGAGGAATTTACCATGGCGATTCATATTCCTTATTATATAAATATAGAAGATAATAATACTTATTTGATGTTAAACGGAGAAAAAATAGAACTGGCGGCGCAAATTACAAAAGGATATTTCTATCTGACACGTCACTGGAAAGAAGGTGACAAGATAGAGCTTGGCTTTGATATGCCCGTAAGAAAGGTATTTGCCAGTCAGCGTGTAAGGGCAGATGTGGGATGTGTGGCACTTATGCGCGGACCTGTTGTATACTGCTTTGAGGGAGCGGATAATGGAGATGATATACAGGCGCTTCGGATTCCAAGAGAGTTGAAGGCAGAGACTTATGTATGTGAGGAAGGCGTTTTAAAAGGAAATGTATGTCTGAAAATAAATGGGTATCGGATGCAGAGCAGTGAAGCATTGTACAGTGAACAGAGGCCGGAAAAATTGGATACAGAGCTTGTGGCGATTCCATACTATGCATGGGCAAACCGTGGTGAAAGTCAGATGAGAGTGTGGATGCCGGAGGAATAGAAAGAAGGGACAGAAAAGATTATGAAGATTAAGAATGGAACTGTCTGGAGAGATACGCAGGGAAATACATTACATGCGCATGGCGGCTGTATTATAAAATATAAAGACGTGTATTACTGGTATGGGGAAAACAGACTGGACAATATTTATGTAAGCTGCTATTCCTCAAAGGATTTGGTAAACTGGACGTTCTGCAATCATGTGCTGACAGCGGATTCAAAAACAGAGGAAATTCGGGTGCGCGCAGATTTACAGCTTAGAAATGAAGAAGGCGGAAAGGTTAATATTGAAAGACCGAAGGTATTGTATCACAAGGAGTCAGGAAAATTTGTGATGTGGATGCATTATGAAAATGGGAAGGATTACTGCTGTGCGGCTGCGGCTGTTGCGACCTGCGATACACCGACAGGAGATTTTGTTTATCATGGAAGCTTTAATCCTTACGGATATATGTCAAGGGACTGCACACTCTTTGAAGATGATGACAGAGCATATTTTTTGTCTTCTTCAAGAAATAATGCAGATATGCACATGTATCTTCTTCAGGATGATTTGATGAATGTAGAACGGCTTACTGCTGCCTTCTGGCAGGGAGAATACAGGGAAGCTCCGGCACTTGTAAAAAAAGACAATCTATATTATCTGTTTTCCTCCTTTTGTACCGGATGGGCTCCGAATCAGGGAAAATATGCGAAGACAGACTGCCTTGAAAAAGGGTTTGGAAGAATGAAAGAAATAGGAGATGAGACTACCTATCATTCACAGCCTGCGTTTATTTTGAAGCTGGAAGGAAAAGAAGCTGTTTCATATATATATGTTGGGGACAGATGGAATGGAGAAAATTATCATGATTCCCGTTATGTATGGTATCCGCTGATATTTCATGAGAATGGAAATGCGGAGCTTGTGGAATGTGAAGAACTGGATATTGATGTGGAGACCGGAAAGATTCGCTATTAATACAGCGGCGGGTGGAATACTGCTTGTATTCTGCCCGCTGATATAGTATATTATAAGAAAATGAAAGGAGACGAAAATGAATAAAAAGTTTTTAAGACCAGAGTGGCAGCAGCTTTTGGAGGAAGAACGCAAAGATTTGCTGAAGCAGATAGGAGAGCGTTATGGAATGAAGTTAAAAAAATATGCTCATTTTTCACGTTATGGACAGGAATTGGATACGGCGGTTTATCTTTATCAGGACAGTGAGTTTGTGTTTGTTCCGGGAGATACCGTTACTCTGGGGTATGATTATACCGCGGTAAAATTTGATGTACAGAGCAAAGCGGCGCTCTATGAGGAAGTGGATTCCATGGAGGGTCTGATTGATGAGGAGTTTTTTGGGGATGAGAGTGAGTATGAGGAAGAACAACTGGAAAGGTATATACAAAAGGCAGAAGCATTTGGAATAGGTGAACAGCTAAGAGATAATTATCTGAAAGTGTCGTTTACCCCTGTACGACAGGCCAAGATTGGACCAATGCTTGTAGAGCGAAAAGTTTCTGACCCGTTCTGGAAGCCGGTTTCACTAGAGGACCCTCTTATCACGGAAAAGTTTGACAAAGAACTGAAAGAATTTAAAAAAGGGAGTTCCCGCATGCATACTTATGTCGGTATCATACGCTTTATTCGTGAAGGCAATCAGGAGAGCAGCATCAGGGCAGAACGCTGTGAGTTAATCAGTCGGGAAGAGCTGATAAAGCAGCTTGAGGATAAAAATTTTTCGCTTCTTACAGAAGATGAAT
Source organism: uncultured Lachnospiraceae bacterium (assembly GCA_910577835.1). Lineage (GTDB taxonomy): Bacteria > Bacillota > Clostridia > Lachnospirales > Lachnospiraceae > CAG-303. The sequence continues at coordinate 17,691 of CAJTOU010000029.1, forward strand.
GGGAGTATCTGTGCGGTGGGGGTTGCAGGACTCTGTTTCCATGGGGAGAGAGTTTTTATAATGAGCTTATGGCAGATAAAAAGGGAATTAAGAATTTGGAAAAACCGAACTTTTTTGGATTGTTGATTGCGTATGACTCTTATCAGATGGAAGTATTGCTTGATAAAGGCTTCAAAGGTGGAGATGGTGGAGTATCGTGCTGTGGGGGATATCCTGCCATGGCCTGTCTTACGGCTTCTCCTTATTTTACACCTGATTTTATGCTGGAAGAGGAAGAAGTGGACAGTTTCATGGAGGATTATAATTTTATCCGCAGGGTGATTCGTGTCACAGATTACGAGGAATAATTGCGGAAAAGCTATAAAAATAAGGATATAATATAAAGATGAATAATAAATTATTAAGGCCAAACTGGCAGAAGCTTTCAGAAACGGAGCGCAGAGATATTCTGAAAAATATCGGAGAACATTACGGAATGTGTTTGCAGGAATATGTTACTTTTTCGCGTTATGGGCAGGAGACTTCAACAGCAGTGTATGTCTGCAAAGAGAAAGAGTTTGTATTTGTTCCGGGAGACAATGTGACTCTGGGATATGATGCCATGAATACGGAGATGGATTTGCCAAGCAGAGGCGCTCTTTATGAAGAGATGAGTTATAATGATGAAGAGATAGAAAAATTACATAAGCAAATAGAAGAAAAATACAGATATCCGTCTGACAAGGAAGAACTTGCAGATTATGCGAAAAGAATGGAGGAGCTTGGAGCATTGGAGATTTTGAAAGAGAGAATGCTGAAAAATATGTTTACTCCCGTGCGGCAGGCAGAGATTGGACCAATGCTTGTAGAATGTCGGACAAATGAAGTAGATGTGGATGCAGTCTATACAGATATGGAGGAGTCTGATGGGGAAGGCTTTTATGGGCGTGAAATACTGATTCAGCAGATAGAAAAGGAGGGCTTTTCAATTCCAACAAAAGATGAATGGGAGTATCTTTGTGGCGGAGGCTGCCGGACAATGTTTGCATGGGGAGACAGCTTTTTTGAGGAATGTTTTGGAGATAAAGACGATATATATGATTTGAAAGAAGAGATAGAAGAAAAGCCGAATTTCTTTGGATTATTTATTGCGCAGGATTCTTATGAAATGGAAATTGTGCAAGGTGGAGGCTTTAAGGGTGGAGACGGCGGCTGCGCAAGCTGTGGTGGTTTTGATGCTCTGGACAGTCTGAATTATTCACCCTATGTAAATGATGACTGGGAAGATGAGGAGGATATGCTGGAAGGCGCTTATATTCGCAGAGTCATCAGAATTATGGAATCTTAAATTTTTTGTTAATGTGGAATATTTATAAATATGCTGGACAGAACACAAAAAATAAATTATAATGAAATAAGCTTTCATAGTTCTCACAGTAAACGGGTTTTCTTTTGGATAAGAACTGTGAATTGCAGTTATTTTGATAATATGTAGGAGGACAAAATTTAAGATGAAGAACCTGAAAATTGGAGTGAAGCTGCTGGTGACATTTATGATTATTATTGTGTTGTTTTGTGTAACTGTTATCGTGGCTACAAATGGGTTAAAGAAAAACGCAGACAGATACTCGGAGTTTTATCATGTCGGCTATCAGATTACTAACAGGGTAATGAGCATGCGCCGTGGACTGCAGATGATTGTGAAAGACCTTGCATTTGTTACAATGGAGGATGATGATAGTAAAAAAGATACATATCTGAAGGATGCCGATAAAGAGATGGCCGGTATGGAAGAAAATGCAAGATGGGTATATGAAAACTTTCAGGAGGATTCTGGACTGCTGAATCAGTTTTCCGAGTATGTAACAAGGGCAGTAGAGCTTCAGGAAAAAATAATTAAGCTTGCAGAAACCGACATGCAGGGAGCGCAGGATATGCTGCTTAGTGAATATCAACCTTTGGTGGATCAGGCAGTGGCTACTCTTATAAAAATAAGTGAGGTAGCTGAAAATAATGCAGAAGTAAATTATCAGGATACCGTCAGCATGCAGAAACGGCTGGTTGCGATACAGCTTGGTCTTGCAGGAGGAGCACTTGTTATTACGCTGATACTTTCTTTATATCTGACAAGAGCAATTACGCGTCCGCTTCATCAGCTTGAAAAGTCTGCGAAAAAGATTGTAACTGGTGATTTTGACATTGATGTAAATTATGTATCCAGAGATGAGCTTGGCAGTCTTGCCAGTGCATTTAAAAGTATGACGGGTATTTTGAATGATGTTGTCTCGGATGCATCCAGACTTCTTGAAGAAATGTCAAATGGCAATTTTGATGTGCGTACAAGAGCGGAAAATCGATATGTAGGTAATTTTCAAGGCCTGCTGCTGTCTATCAGAAAGCTGAATCGTGATTTAAGCATGACATTGGGGCAGATTAATCAGAGCGCTGACCAGGTTGCCTCAAGGGCAAATCAGGTATCCGGCGGAGCACAGTCGCTTTCACAGGGAGCAACAGAGCAGGCAGCTTCTGTGGAAGAGCTTGCATCCACAATTGCAGGTATTTCACAGCAGGTTAAAAATACAGCGGAAAATGCAGCAGAGGCGAGAACGCAGTCCAGTCTTGCCGGTGATGAGGTTGAAAAATGTAATCAGCAGATGCAGGATATGACTAACGCAATGGCAGAAATTACACATACCTCCAATCAGATTGGAAAAATTATAAAGACAATCGAAGAAATCGCATTCCAGACAAATATACTAGCGTTAAATGCAGCAGTAGAAGCAACGCGTGCCGGTGCAGCAGGCAAGGGCTTTTCAGTAGTGGCAGAGGAAGTGCGCAGTCTTGCCGCAAAGAGTTCAGAGGCTTCCAAAGATACGGCGGATTTAATTGAAAGTTCTATTGGAGCTGTGGCACGTGGTACAAATATTGCAAATGCAACGGCAGAGTCTCTGATAAAAGTAGTAGAAGAGGTACGTTCCACATCCTCTTTGGTAGAGCAGATTGCAGATGCGGCAGAAGAGCAGGCTGGTGCTGTGGAACAGGTAACTTTGGGTGTGGACCAGATTTCAAGTGTGGTGCTGGTAACATCTGCTACGGCAGAAGAAAGCGCTGCTGCCAGTGAGGAGCTTTCCAGTCAGGCGGATACGTTGAAGAATCTTGTAGCAAAGTTCAGACTTCGTCAGGACTATGTGGCAAAAATTGCAAATAATCAGCCTAATTATATGAATACATCATCGAATGGAATAAATATTAATCTGTAACAAATAAATCTATATTTGAAAGTTTGGAAAAAGAAGTCAGGCGGGCAGCTCTGGCTTCTTTCACTTTACAAAAGACCTGTTGATTTTTTGCTTCACATTTATATATTTTTTTGTTAAAATATAGTTATTGTTTGATTGTATTTTCTATAAAAAATTAAGAAGATAAGAAAACCGGCAGAATCCATAAAACAAATGAGATATAAGGAAAGAAGGTGTATTATGACATATAAGGAAAAAGCAGAGCAGCTTCTGCATCAGCAGTATCATTGTTCACAGGCACTATTTGGAGCATTTGCGGAGGATTTTGGATTGGATTTAAAAACAGCATTTAAAATCAGTACATGCTTTGGCGGAGGAATGCGTCAGGGAGGAATCTGTGGCTGTATTACGGCTTCCATGATGGTGCTTGGAATGGCTCTGGGATTTTATGATGCGCAGGATAAGGAGCGGGAGATTTACGGAAATCAAAAGACGAATGAGTTTATCAGGCTTTTTATGGAAAGAATGGACGGTGTTGTGAATTGTCGTGATATTTTGGGAAAAGATATTTCCAAACCGGAAGAACTGGCAATAATTCGCGGCGAGGGTCTTATTCTTCAAAAATGCCCGAAAGCAATGAGTGTAAGTATTGAGATACTGGAAAATATGTTAAAGGAGTATCTGAAAAATATACAGGAAACCAGCATTAGTCCGGAGGATATTCCAGAAGATGAAGAAATGCAGAGCATATTGAAAACTCTCAGCAGACGGCGGCGTTTCAGAAGAAATGTAAATAATCTGATTTTTTCATCTTCCATGGAAATTGCTTTTATCCAGTTTGATATCCGTAAATTTAAAATTATTAATGATTTGTATGGAGAAAAGTTTGGTGATGAAATTCTGGACTTTGTAACCAGACAGCTTCAGGCAAATTGTCATGACAGACAGTTTTATATCAATCTTCGCAGTGATGTATTTATGGTGGTTACAGAATATGACAAAGAGGAAGAACTGGTGGAATTTATACACAGACTGGATGAAAAAATCAGTTCTTTTAAGGATGTAAAACTGCATATGTCCTATGGAGTATATACCATAGAGGATAAGGAGATGGAACTGCGTCAGATGGAGGACAGGGCGGCTATGGCAAGAAAAGCTTCCAAGGATAATATTTTAACTAATATTTTGTTTTATAAAGAGCAGTTTAAAATTTCTCTGTATAACCGTAAATTTATCGAGGAAAATATGCAGGCAGCGATTACAGAGCGGCAGTTTATGATGTATTTGCAACCGAAATACAGTATTGCCAAAAATGAAATTATAGGAGCAGAGGCGCTGGTGCGCTGGAGGCATCCACAGAGGGGAATGATATATCCAGACCAGTTTATTCCTGTAATTGAGGAAAACGGCTTTATAAGAAAAGTGGATTATTATATATGGACAGAGGCATGCCGGTTTATCAAGCGATGTGAGAAGGCAGGTATTACAACCTGTCCGGTGTCTGTCAATGTCTCAAGAGTTCATTTGAAGGACAATGAATGTATCGAGGTGCTTGCTGATTTGATAAAAGATTACGGGATTCCAAAATCCCTTCTGGAGCTGGAAATTACAGAGACAGAGAATGACCAGCAAATCAGTCTGAAAGCTCTGAAACTGAAAGAGGAAGGATTTACACTGCTGATGGATGATTTTGGAAGCGGATATTCTTCACTGAATATTCTTCTGGAAACGCCTTTTGATGTAATCAAGCTGGATAAAAAATTTATGGAAAATATGATGGTTTCGGGAAAAGGACGCTTAATACTGGAACAGGTGGTTTCCATGGCCAATAAGCTTGAGCTTGGGCTTCTGGCAGAAGGCGTGGAGACTAAGGAACAGATTGAACTGCTTGAGAGTATCGGGTGTGACCAAGTGCAGGGATATTATTATGCAAAGCCGATGCCGGAGGATGAGTTTTTTGAACTGCTTTTAAAGCAGGAGCACAGATAAGTAAGAAGAGGGGAGTATATGGAAATACTTCCTCTTAAACTTTAAGGGAATTTTTAGTTGCATTGTCATCAATTATTGGTTATAATATGTTAGATTGGGGTGGAATCTCACACCATTTCACTATAATTTTGATAACCATACTGGGAGGCATGGCATGCTTAACGAAAAGAAAATTGCCCTGATGACAAAAATGGCAATCTACGAACAGGGGGAAGGAAAAAAGAGTCTTCCCATGAGCAAATACTACCGTTCAGACTATATCAGCCTTAGAATTATCAATACTGTTATTGTAACTACTATTGCATTCTTTTTGATAGTAGGGCTGGCAGTTCTGGTAAATGTAGAGAAGCTTCTGGATGAGCTTGTATCCATGGACCTTATGAAAATCGGCAAGAATATTCTGATTGCATATATTGTTGTAATTATATTTCAGACAGCCATGACATATATCGTATATTCTTATCGTTTTAAAAAATACAGAAAGGGCCTGAATGAGTATAATGGTAGCCTGAAAAAACTCTATGCCATAAATAAACAGGAGAGCAGACAGGCACACAGTCAGGGAGGATTAGAAGATGAACAGCCTATTGAAGATTAGAGAATGGTACGCACAGATGTACAGCCAATATGGAGTAGCGATAGATACAGCGGTAAAATTTCTGGGTGCATTTCTGTCAGTGATAATGATAAATTCCAGCATTGGTACAATGTCGATTCTGAAAAATCCGGCAGTAATATTAGCTGTCTGTGTACTGTGTGCAGTATTGCCAAAAAGTCTTATGGTTCTGCTGCTTGCAGTATTTATTGTTGCGCATATCTATGCCATATCACTGGAAACCGCAGCATTTGTACTTGCAGTACTGCTTATTATGTTTATGCTGTATTTCCGTTTTTCCGCGGGAGACAGCTTTGTATTAATACTGCTGCCGGTATTGTTTTTATTAAAAATTCCATTTATTATCCCGATTGCTCTGGGACTTCTGGCTACGCCATTTTCTATGGTTTCCGCAGCGTTTGGCACAATTGTGTATTTTATTATAGACTATATCAGTACAAACAAAGCGGATATGATGGCGGTTGGAACAGAAGGATTAAGTATTATGTCTGATATGGCAAGGAAGGTTTTTACCAATCAGTCCATGTATTTAATTATTATTGCCTTTTCGGTAGTGATAACGACAGTCTATGTGATAAAAAAGCTGTCAGCGCCTTATTCGTGGCAGATAGCTGTCGGTGCCGGAATTGTCACAAATCTTGTAATTTTGATTATTGGAACAATAAAGTTTGGCGTCAATGATGTATTTTCCATGGCGGCGATTATAGTAGGTGATATTGTCAGCCTGCTTTTGGGAGTTCTGATTTGTTTTATGGTGCATAATGTAGATTATACCCGAACAGAGCATACACAGTTTGAGGATGACGATTATTATTATTATGTAAAAGTTGTTCCAAAGTTAAAATCGGAGGGAAAAGGCAGAAAAAGAAGAAGGCGTTAAAAGTGGGAATAATATAAGAGGAAATAGTGTAATAGGAAATAGTATAAGCGAAAATATTATAAATGAAAACGTTATTGGAAAGGATGTGAGATAATAATGAAAGAGGCAGTAACTCAGTTTTTTGGAACATATTTTCCGTTAAAAGTAGGTACGACGGATATTGTGGAGATTATTATTATCTCTTTTATGATTTATGAACTTCTCAAATGGATACAGAGTACAAAGGCATGGCAGCTTTTAAAGGGAATTGTGGTGATACTTGTTTTTATCGCATTTGCAGCAATCTTTGAGCTGTCTACGATTCTGTGGCTTGTAGAACGGGCGTTAAACGGGCTGTTGTTTGCAATTATCATTGTTTTTCAGCCGGAGCTTCGAAAAGCTCTTGAACAGCTTGGGAGAAAGAAGTTTTTTGCAGGACTTTTGCCGGAGAGTACAGATACAAATGAGAGATTCAGCGATAAAACGATTAATGAGCTGGTAAAAGCTACCTATGAAATGGCAAAGGTAAAAACCGGAGCATTGATTGTAATAGAGCAGGATACTAATCTTTCCGAATATGAGGCGACAGGAATAGAGCTTGATTCTCTGGTCAGCAATCAGTTGATTATCAATATATTTGAACATAATACTCCGCTTCATGACGGGGCGGTGATTATGAGGGGAAACAGGCTGACCTCGGCAACCTGCTATCTGCCATTGTCCGACAATATGGAGCTTAGTAAGGAGCTTGGAACAAGGCACAGGGCAGCAGTCGGTATCAGCGAGGCAACAGATTCTTTTACGATTGTTGTATCAGAGGAAACTGGTTCGGTGTCCATAGCAGTAGGAGGAAGAATTTTCCGCAATATAGATGCAGAAAAGCTTCGTTCACATCTGGTAAGGCTTCAAAATAAACAGATAGATGTCAAGCGTTTTCGTCTGTGGAAAATCAGAAATGAAAAGGCAAAAACCATGGAAGCACGAAACGCTGAAAATACAAAGAATAAAGATATGGCAAAGGAAGCCAAAGGCACAATGGAAGATAAGGCTCAGCAGAAGGAAAAACCGGAAAAGAAGCAGAACAGAAGAAAGAATAAGCATTAAGAAAGGGGTATTGCCATGAAAAAAATGTTCACTGACAATCTGTGGTTAAAAATATTGTCTGTATTAATGGCAATATTAATATGGATTGTTGTTCTGAATATTAATGATCCGAGCAAAACAAGGACGATAGCGGGGGTAAGAGTTGAACTGCTTAATGAGGATATTATAACGGGAAATAATCAGGTCTATGACATTTTAGACGGACAGCTTGTCAGCATTACCGTAACCGGACCACGCACAATTGTAGATACACTGAAGGCGAAGGATTTTACAGTGACGGCTGATTTTAAAGATTTATCTCAGGCAAACTCTATTCCAATTAATGTAGAACTGGCAGAATATTCCTATCAGCAGAAGGTCACAATAAATAAAAAATCACATAATACAGTTCAGCTTCTTATCGAGGATTTGGAAGAGAAAGAATATGACATTGACGTGAGATACATAGGGCAGCCTGAAGAGGGCTATATTGTAGCGAACACAGTACTTGATACACCGACAGTAAAAATTACAGCCCCTGTTTCTGTGCATCAAAATATAAAACAGGTATGTGTCAGTGTGGACGCTAGCAATGCTTCGGCTGATTTTGAGACGGTTGTGCCTGTCAAGGTATATGATTCCAAGGCGGTAGAGCTGATTCAGGCAGAAAATAATGTAGCGGTTAACGTCACCAATATAAGCGCAAAGAATACAGTATATTATACAAAGAAAATTCCGATAGTTTATGATGATATAGAAAATGCTGTAAATGGTTTGGAGGTATCAAATGTCGAGGTTAGCATGAGAGAAGTATCTGTAATGGGCAGAAAGGAAGTTTTGGATATGGTGGAAAGACTTCGGCTTCCAACAGATACAATAACATTTGAAGATGGAAATACTGAAACAAAGGTCGAGTACAATCTGCAGGAACTGCTGCCTGAAGGAGTATATCTCAATGAAAAATCAGATACTTTAAAACTTACTGTTTATCTGACAGAAATCATACAGAGAACGCTGACAATCAATATTACAGATATCGGTATTCGAAATATTCCTGATGGCATGGGAGCTTCAATTGTGGATAGTGGTACAGTCAGAGTACTTATCCAAGGGAAAAAACATGCAGTGGAGGAACTTGATGCAGGTACGGTGAGCGCATATGTTTCCGTGAGAGGAGGAAACGCTGCGATTTCTTCTGTTCCTGTACAGCTTCAGCTTCCGGAGGGAATTACACAGGTGGAAAATGTATATGTTAGAGTCAGTCTTACAAATACAGAACCTGAGCCAACAAGGGAGACTCAGACACAGACGGAAACGCCGGAGCCGGATACTACTACTCCGACAGTAAATATATCGGAACCAACTACTACCACCAGTAATCCGACAACGCCACCTCATGAACCGGAGGATGATACGACTACCATGCCGGAAGATTCCTCTCAGACGCAGGAAACTTAAGAAAGCACGGAAAGGATATGTGAATAAAATGGTCAGTGCAAAGGTAACAGTGATAGATGATACAGGACTTCATATGAAGCCGGCTGGCATATTATGCAAAAAAGCAGTAAAATTTAAAAGCAAGGTTCGAATCAAAAATGAAACCGGAACCTATAATGCGAAGAGCGTAATCAGTATTTTGGGAGCATGTGTGAGAAACGGTGACGAAATTGAGCTGATTTGTGACGGCCCTGATGAGGAAGAGGCACTTCATACATTAGTAAAAGATATTCGTAATAAATTATTCAGGGATGAATTAGTATAAAGTAATATGGAGGATATGGAAATGGGCAGATATTTTGGCACAGATGGCTTTCGGGGAGAGGCAAATGTAACATTAAATGTAGAACACGCATATAAGGTAGGAAGATATCTGGGTTGGTATTTTGGAAAAAATCATAAAGCCAGAGTAGTAATAGGAAAGGATACCCGAAGGAGCAGTTATATGTTTGAGTATGCTCTTGCGGCAGGGCTGACTGCTTCAGGTGCAGACGCATATCTTCTTCATGTTACAACAACTCCGAGTGTGTCTTATGTGGTAAGAACAGAGGAATTTGACTGTGGAATTATGATATCTGCAAGCCATAATCCGTTTTATGACAATGGAATTAAGGTAATTAACGGTCAGGGCATGAAACTGGAGGCGTCCATAGAGGCGAAGATAGAGGATTATATTGACGGGATTCTGCCGGAAATTCCGTTTGCGGTAAAGGAAAATATAGGAAAAACTGTGGACTATGCGGCAGGCAGAAACCGTTATATCGGTTATCTGATTTCGATTGCCACACGTTCCTTTAAAGATAAGATTGTAGCGCTTGACTGTTCGAATGGAAGTGCATCTGCGATTGCAAAAAATGTGTTTGATGCATTGGGAGCAAAGACGTTGGTCATTCACAATGAGCCAGACGGCACAAATATTAATACGGACTGTGGTTCTACACATATTAACGTTCTTGTGGATTTTGTAAAAAAGAACAAAGTGGATGTGGGATTTGCTTATGACGGAGATGCTGACAGATGTATTGCTGTGGATGAAAATGGGAATATTGTAGATGGGGATGCGATTATGTATGTATGCGGAACCTATATGAAGGAATGCGGACAGTTGAATAACAATACAGTGGTGACTACTGTAATGTCCAATATCGGACTGTACAGAGCATTTGAGGAAAAAGGAATCGCAACAGAGCAGACAGCGGTCGGCGATAAGTATGTATGTGAAAATATGATGAAAAACGGCCATTGTCTGGGTGGAGAACAGTCAGGACATATTATTTTCAGCAAGCATGCAGCTACTGGAGATGGTATTCTTACTTCTCTTAAAGTAATGGAGGCGATGATAGAGAAGAAGCAGAGTCTTGGCTGGCTGACCAGAGAGCTGAAAATCTTTCCACAGATTCTTGTCAATGTCAGGGTGGCAGATAAGAATACGGCTATGAAAGACGAGGAGGTCTTGAAGGCGGCAGATGAAGTTGGAAAGCGGCTGCAAGGAAATGGAAGAATTCTGTTAAGACCAAGCGGTACAGAGAATCTTGTAAGGGTAATGGTTGAGGCGGAAACTGACGAGCTGTGCAAAGAGATGGCAGAACTTGTGGTGGAAAAGCTCAAGAAGTATGCCGTATAATGTAAAAACCAATAGGAAAGAAACAGATTTTGGAAATGGAGAGGTATATGGGAAATGTAGATGCAGTAAATGTAGATGTGGTAATTATGGTTTACAAGCCGGATAAAAAGTTATATGATATTGTCAGCAGGCTTATGGGTCAGACCGTGGTTCCTGAAAATATTTATCTTATACGGACAAAGAGCAGCGAAGATATACAGACAGATGATGTTCTTCGGGAAATTTTAAAAAGCTATTCCGATATAAAGGTGATGGATGTCGCTGAGGAAGAGTTTGACCACGGGGCCACCAGAGATATGGCTATACATCTGTGTACTGCCGATTATGTTCTGATGATGAGTCAGGATGCCGAGCCAAAGAATCGGAAGCTGATTGAAAATCTTCTGAAGGCACAGGGCGAAAAAATATCCGTGGTATATGCAAAACAGGAGCCGGCTAAAGACTGCAGAATTGTTGAGAGGTATACAAGGTCCTTTAATTATCCGGAGGAGTCTTCCTCCGCAATAGAAACGGCAGCGAAGACAAATAATGGAATTAAATCTATTTTCTGTTCGGATGTTTGCGCCATGTATGACAGAAAGGCATATGATGCAGTAGGAGGATTTCCGGGTAAGATAATTTTTAATGAAGATGAAATATTTGCAGCAAAATCTTTAAGGGCAGGGTATGATGTGCTCTATGAGGCATCGGCTGTCGTGCTGCATTCGCATAATTACAGTGGAGTGCAGTATTTTAGGAGGTATTTTGATATGGGAGTTTCCCATGCAGACTTTAGATATATTTTTGACGAATATCATGCCACTGATGAAGGAATGCGTCTGGTAAAGCAGACTGCAAGATATCTGATAAGAAGGAAGCAGTATCTGGATATTCCGGTACTGATTTATCACAGTGGAATGAAACTTGTGGGAATGAAGCTTGGGAAGATGTACAAAATGCTTCCAAAAAAAGTTGTAATGGCATGTACGACGAATAAATTTTATTGGAAGAGGTAAATTCAGCTATAAGGAGGCAGACAGTGAAGAAGATATTGGTGACAGGCGCAAATGGACAGCTTGGACGGGCTATCCGAAAAGAATATAAAAGTGAAAGTGCAGAATTTTTTAATACAGATGTGATAAAGGCAGAAGGAGTGAATGCGACTCTTGACATTACAAAAATCGATGAGGTAATGTCACTGATTCGACAGGAAAAGCCAGATGTAATAATAAATTGTGCGGCACATACAAATGTGGATAAATGCGAGCAGGAGTGGGATTTAGCGTATAAGATTAATGCGATTGGACCAAGGAATTTAAGCATTGCGGCTGCGGAAACGGGCGCAAAGATAATACATGTGTCTACGGATTATGTATTTGAGGGAAATGGGACAGTTCCATATACGGAGTTTGACGCGCCGAATCCAATCAGCGCCTATGGGAAAACAAAATACGAGGGGGAAAAGTTTGTAAAGGATTTTGCAGATAGGTATTTTATTTTAAGAACTGCGTGGCTATATGGGGATGGCAGGAATTTTGTAAAGACCATGCTTCGGCTGTCAGAGACAAACGAGGAGATAAGTGTGGTATATGACCAGCTTGGTTCCCCAACCAGTGCATCAGAGCTTGCGAAAATGATACATTATCTTGAACCAACAGAAAATTATGGGCTGTTTCATGCAACTTGTGAGGGTGATACAAATTGGGCCGATTTTACGGAAGAAATTTTCCGGCTGGCTGGAAAAAATACAAAAGTCAGACATGTTACTTCCAAGCAGTATGCGCAAATGAATCCGGCATCAGCAAAAAGGCCGGCGTATTCAATACTGGAAAATTATATGATTAAGCTGACAAGTGATTTCAGGATGGCGGATTGGAAGGATGCAATTGCAGAATATATGAAGCAGATATTGTAGGCAGATATACAGAAACAACATGGACAAAGAATGCGAGGTTCTATTATGAAGATAGCAGTAGCAGGGGTCGGATATGTGGGATTGTCAAATGCAATTTTACTGGCGCAGCACAATGAGGTAAAAGCGTTTGATATTATTCCTGAAAAAGTAGATATGGTAAATGCAAGAACATCTCCGATTGTAGATAAGGAAATTCAAGAATATTTTGCTTCTAAAGAATTAAATCTGAAAGCCACAACAAATAAAATGGAAGCCTTTGAGGGAGCAGAATATATTATTATTTCCACACCGACGAATTATGACCCGGAAAAAAATTACTTTGATACCTCATCGGTAGAGCAGGTTATTGAATCTGTACTTCAAATTAATCCAAAAGCGGTAATGGTAGTAAAATCAACTGTTCCTGTTGGATATATTAAGTCTGTAAAGGAAAAATATGGGATAGACAATATTATGTTTTCTCCTGAATTTTTAAGGGAAGGACGGGCACTGTATGATAATTTATATCCGTCAAGAATTATTGTGGGAGAACAGTCTGAAAGAGCAGAAAGATTTGTTGCATTATTGAAAGAAGGAGCAATAAAGCAGGATATTCCAGTGTTGTATACAGACTCCACAGAGGCGGAAGCGATTAAATTATTTGCAAATACTTATCTGGCGCTTCGGGTTTCTTTTTTTAATGAATTAGATACCTATGCTGAGGTAAGGGGATTAAATACAAAACAGATTATTGATGGAATTGGGATGGACCCAAGAATTGGAACACATTATAACAATCCTTCGTTTGGGTATGGCGGGTATTGCCTGCCAAAGGATACAAAGCAGCTTCTGGCAAATTATCAGGATGTGCCGGAGAATTTGATTCATGCGATAGTGGATTCTAATTCTACGAGAAAAGACCATATTGCAAATATGATTATAAAGAGAAATCCGAAGGTGGTAGGAGTGTACAGACTGACGATGAAAAGTGATTCGGATAACTTCCGGCAGTCGTCGATTCAGGGAGTGATGAAGAGAGTAAAAGCGAAGGGAATTGAAGTGGTGGTGTATGAGCCGACACTGAAAGAAGAGGAGTTTTTTAGGTCTAGGGTTTTGAGCGACCTTGAGGAGTTTAAAAAAGTCAGTGATGTAATTGTAGCGAACAGGATGAATGAGGATTTGGGGGATGTGAAGGAGAAGGTGTATACGAGGGATTTGTTTGCGAGAGATTAAAATATGGGAGATAGTATAAATGCAGAAAAAAGTTTTAGTGACAGGCGCTGGTGGATATATTGGTCGCCATGTTGTAAAAGAGCTTCTTGAAAGAGAAGCAATAGTATTTGCAGCAGATATAAAATTTGATGGTCTTGATGAAAGAGCTGTCAAATTAAAAACAGATATATTTTCTGCAAATAAAAACATATATGAGGAACTGGGCAAGCCGGATGTATGTCTTCATATGGCATGGAGAGATGGATTTGTGCATAATTCTGAGAGGCATATTTTAGATTTGGAAAAGCATTATTTTTTTGTAAAAAATATGATAGAGGGAGGTTTAAAACAGATTGCTGTTATGGGTTCCATGCATGAAATTGGTTATCATGAAGGAGCAATTGATGAAAATACACCTACAAATCCATTATCATTATATGGAATTGCTAAAAATACGTTACGTCAACTCACGATGCTAACAGGAAAAAATAACAATGCAATTGTTCAATGGATTCGGGGATTTTATATATATGGCGATGATTTAAACAGCAATTCCATATTTTCCAAAATTGTAAAGGCAGAACAGGAAGGAAAACAGGAATTTCCATTTACTACTGGAAAAAATCTGTATGATTTTATCTCTATTCAGGAAATGGCAGAGCAGATTGCAGCAATTGTTATGCAGGATAAAGTGAACGGCATTATTAACAGTTGTACAGGAGTACCTGTTTCTCTTGCAGAAAAGATAGAAAGCTTTATCAAAGAAAATGGTTTTCAGATTAAGTTAAAATATGGAGCTTTTCCTGATAGGCCTTATGATTCTCCGGGGATATGGGGAGATGCGGCAAAGATTTCTCAGATTATGGAATCTGAGAAAAAAAAGACATATTAAATTTTTTTGTATAAATATTAATAATGGAATGCGGGAGCGTTTATAATAATTTCTATGAAAATCTTATCTAAATAAGGGTAAACTATATCGTTGAAGGACAAAAATAATAGATATGATTGGAGTAAAAATGAAAAATAAATTGTTTGAGCTGACGAAAAGAAATAGTATTATTTTCGCAGTATATTTACTGCTTTTCATTGGATTATTTATACTGGTAATAAAAAAGAATGAAAAGGAAACTTTTATAACACAAACACCTTCTAATGCTGAAAATATTATTGAGGGTATTTATAATAATGTTGAGTGCAGACAATATTTTGAGGTGCCAAAAAACAGCAGACTGGAATTTATCAGTATCCAGTTTGCAACATATAGCAGCTATATTGATACGGATGGTATCAGCTTTACTTTATATTCAGAAGATGATATCGCATTATATACGAAAAAAATATCAGGTAATGAATTACAGGATAATGCCTATTTTTCTATTGTAATTGATAAGGAGGTCAAAAATAAAAGCGGAAACTATTATTTTGAAATAAAGGGAACAGATACTGATAAAAATAAACTCCCACCTGCAATTTGGTGTTCAGAAAATAATGAAGTCAGTACTTCTTTATATATTAATAATGAAAAACAAGATTTTAATATGAATGCAGTTTATAAGTATTCAAGAATAAAATATTCACTTTATATTCATTTAATATTGCAGTTTCTGGTATGTATTTTTATTTCGTTTTTCTGCTTTAAAAACATAAGTAATAAAACAGCCTTGACTTTTATTAACTTATTAGTATTTTTAACTAATTTTGTATTTATAGAATGGTTTACAGAGAATATAGGAATTGGAGGAATTGAGATTACCTTTGCCATTCGATGTATGACATATATTTTAATGTTGTGTGTACAGCTTGTTATTTTCGGAATTTGTGGAAATGTTTATTTGTCTATTATTATTACGGATATTTTCCTTGCTTTTGCAGCAATAGTAAACTATTTTGTTATGATATATAGGGGCGTGACAATTGTTCCTTCAGATTTATTTTCAGTAGGTACCCTGGTTACAGTTATGGACACCTATTTCATAACTTTTACGGCATCTCAGCTTGTTTTATTTATGTGGCTTCTTCTATGGCTGAGATTAAATATCAAGCTTATGTCAGGGGACCAGTATTATTTGAAATGGAGCAGAAAGAAAAGTACTATTTTGCGAAAAGCATTATCAGGAATAATTGCGATAACAACTGGAGGAATTGGTATTTTTTGTCTGTGTAATCCTGATATTCTGGAAACAACAGGGATTATATCTTATATATGGAACAGAAATCAGGGATATTTTGATAATGGTCCCTTTATGAATTTTATGGTAAATGTTCAGTATGCATTTATTAAAAAACCAGAGGATTACAGTATAGAACTTGCAAAGCAATATTTGAAAAAGTACGAAAATACATCAGTCAATAAACTGGAGGATAGTGATACAAAGCCAAATATTATCATTATTATGAATGAAAGTCTGGCAGATTTTGAATCTTATGAGAATAATGATGTTACATTTAGCAGTGACCCATTACCATTTATTCACAGTTTGGAAGATAACACCATAAAAGGAGACTGTTATGTTTCCATATTTGGGTCAGCAACATCAAACAGTGAAATGGAGGCTTTAACAGGACATTCCATGGCATTTTTTCCAAATGGAAGCATTATATATCAGCAGTTTCCACAGGATACCACCTCTGGACTGGTAAGCAGTTTGAAGCGTTTTGGATATTCATGTATTGCGGTACATCCATGTGCAAGGACAAACTGGAACAGAGATAAGGTATATGAAAGTATGGGATTTGATATGTTTTATTCAGAAGAGGATTTTGATGACCCTGAAATGGTACGCTGGATTAGTGATAAGGCAACCTATGATAAGATTATAGAGTTATATGAGGAGAAAGAGGAAGGGGAAACACTGTTTGTATTTGATGTGACAATGCAGGGGCATGGAGGTTATACAACAAATTATCAATGGGACAATTTTATCAGTGTAGAAGGAGAATCTTTCCCTCAGGCAGAGGAATACTTATCTTCTACTCATGTTTCGGATGAGGCTTTTGAATATTTGATAAGTTATTTTGAAAACGAGGAGGAGCCGGTTCTGATTTTTATGTTTGGAGACCACCAGCCATCAGTAGAAAATGAATTTTTTGAACTTTTGTTGGGAAAATCTCTAACAGAGCTTACCTTGGAGGAAACACAAAGAAGATATGTTACGCCATATTTATTATGGACAAACTATGAGCTGAACAGCAGTAAAAATGAAAATATTTCAGCGAATCAAATTTCAAAACTAATAAAACAAAAGGCTGGTCTGGAGCTATCTTCGTATGATAGATTTATTCAGAATTTCAGTAAGAAAATACCTCTGATTAATGCAAATGGGTATATGGATAATACAGGTAAATGGTACAGTTTTGATGAAGAAAGTCGTTATGAAGATTTAATGAATCAGTATAGAATTATTCAATATGCAATTTATTGTGATGGGTTGGAAATAAAATAATAAATATCAAAGGTTATGTTTTTTGTTTATACTATATTCTAATATTTTTTGTAATTACTGGAAAAGAAAATGATATTTGCTTGTATAATCAATATTAAGATGTTATAATAGTTGAGATTTGTATATAAGAAGCCAAAATTATAAAAAGATAAGGCTTATAATAAACAGAGAAAAGCTGTATAAAGTTGCTGTTTTCTACCTGAGTTAAGTGAAAGGAATGAATACAAATATGAAATATGAAACAGAAGTTCTGTTGAAAGTACAGGCTCTTGAAAAAATGATTTTACAGGATTTTCATAATATATGTAAGGAACATAAAGCAGATTACTTTATTATGTATGGAAGTGGAATTGGTGTGGAAAGACATAAAGACATGATACCATGGGATGATGACATCGATGTCGGGATGCTCAGGGAGGATTTTAACAAAATTATTTCTGTTATAAAAAAAGAATATTCAGATAAATATGAGGTTTTGAATTTTGAGGAAAATAACAAGTTTCCAATTGTAACTACTCAGATTATATTGAAGGGTACAAAGTTTAGAGTAAAGGAATTTAAAGATGTAAATTGTAATTTTGGCATCTATTTGGATGTATTTCCTTTTGATTATGTCAGTAATGATAAAGAGGAAGCAAAAAAACAGATGAAAAAAGCGTGGTTTTATAATAAGCTTCTTATTCTGAGAAATATGGGTGGACCAAAGCTTCCATTTAAGGGGTGGAAGAACAGAATTGTAGAAATAGTATGTGGTATAATACATGGAGGTTTGAAGCTGTTTCGTATAAATCCTCAGAAAATTTACCAAAGTTATATGAAGCAGACAGCAAAATATAAAGATACAGACCGAATAGGATTTTTTGGTGCAACCATGCCGGGTGCAGAGATATTTTATAAAAAAGATATTTTTCCTGTAATTGAAAAACCTTTTGGAGATAGTGTAGTAAAGGTTCCATATAATAATGACAAAGTACTGCGTCATTTATATGGCGATTATATGAAATTACCGGCAGAGGAAGATAGAGTAAATCATTGTCCGATAGAACTGGATTTTGGAACATATAAATAAAAGTTTATAGAAAAGAGAAAAAATATGATATCGGCAAAAAGTGGAGCATATATATGGAATACAATAAACAGTATGTTAAATGCGGGAATGTCCGCAGTATTGCTGTTAGTGGTCAGTCGGATTTGTGGTGAGGACCAGGCCGGAAATTTTACTTTAGCTTTTTCTGTTGCACAGTTAATGGTAACAATCGGATACTTTGAATTGAGGTCCTATCAGGTTACAGATATAAATAATAAATATTCAAATGAACAGTATTATTCATTTAAAGTACTTTCTTGTCTGACAATGCTGGTGGTCAGTGTTATATATGTATTTTCAAAAGGATATTCTTTTGACAGAATAATACTGATTCTTTTATTATGCGTACTGAAAATGCTGGACGCTTATGAAGAGTATTATGTAACTTTGTATCAAAAAGAAAATCAGCTTGATGTAGGGGCAAAGTATAGTTCTATTCGTCTTCTGGCTACCATTTTAGCTTTTCTTGTTCTAATTATAATAACACAAAATATGTATATTGCATCTGTGGGAGCAATTACAGCCGCTGTTATTATTATCTGGATATGGTTTGAAATTAACGCAAAAAGAAATTTTTCAGTATCTCTGTCAGGAGATATAAAATCAATTATGGGAATTTTATGGGAATGTATGCCTTTATTTATCGGTTCTTATCTGACGTTATATGTGGGAAACGCACCTAAATATGCCATTGATGATTTTCTGGAATTAAAATATCAGACCTATTATGGAATTTTGTATATGCCTTCTTTTGTTATAAATCTTCTCAGTGGTTTTGTATTTAAACCTTTACTGGTGGATTTATCTGCTTATTATTATAATAACAGAAAAAGATATCGAAAAATTGTTTTGAAAATATTTGGTATTCTTGCATGTATCTTTCTGCTAGTAATGATATCCGGCTATTTTTTAGGAATACCATTACTTAATCTGTTATATGGAGTAAATTTGGATGGATATAGGACAGACCTGCTGATTATTATTTTAGGAGGCGCAGTTTCTGCATTGGGCATTATTATTTGTTATATGATAACTATTATGCGCCGTCAGAAATGGTTGACTATCAGTTATCTAGTAACAGCAATAGCAGCGGGATTTTTATCACCAATATTGGTAAAAAACTATGAAATCAGAGGAGCTAGTATAGGATTTCTTTTGTACAATATTATAAGAGTTCTTTTGTTTGCTGTTATTTTATTTATTTGCAGTAAAAAGGAAAATAAAACTTACACTTAAGGAGGGAACAATGTATTCAGGAAAAGACCATACATTTGCGGTATGTGCATATAAAGAAAATCCATATTTGGAGCAGACAATTCAGAGCCTCAAGGACCAGTCTGTGAAAAGTCAGATTATTTTATCCACATCGACACCAAATGAATATTTAAAAGAAATCTGTAAAAAACATAATATTCCAATGGTAGTAAATCCTGAACCTCATCTGGCAGGAGATGACTGGAATTATGCCTATTCTCAGGCAAAAACCCCGTTAGTTACTCTGGCACATCAGGATGATATTTATGAGAAGGATTTTCTTAAAGTAACCTTGGAATATATAAATAAACGTAAAAAATCAGATGTAATTATGGCATTTACAGATTATTATGAATTAAAGCAGGGAAAACGTGTAAATACAAATAAGCTTTTGAAAATAAAAAGAATTATAAACTGGCCTTTGTCAGTTCCATTCTTTAGAAAAAGCAGATTTATCAGAAGAAGAACATTATCTGTAGGCTGTGCAATCTGTTGTCCGGCAGCTACGTATGTAAAAAAGAATGCTGGTGAAAATATATTTGATACTACTTTTAAAAACAGTTGTGATTATATGACATGGGTGACACTGGCAAACAGAAAGGGGGCTTTTATATATATTCCCAAGTTAATGCTTGGACATAGAATTTATGCGGAATCAGCCACAACAAGAAACTTAGAAGAAAATATCAGAAAAAAAGAGGATTTTCAGATTATGTGTCAATTTTGGCCAAAGCCGGTTGCCAGATTTATAAATAATCTTTATGCAAAAAGCGAAAAAAGTAATGTGGTGTAATTTTATTTATATAAAGAAGGTGATGTATTATGAATTTACTTATTATGTCTGATATTCACGGAAATAAATCAGCACTTCTTTCAGTGTTGAAAAAAGTAAATGCGGAACATAGAATTGATGCATGTATATTGTTGGGAGATATTATTGATTATGGAATGCATTCAAATGAAGTGATAGATATTTTAAAGGGGTTATCCTATCCTGTTTTATGCAATATAAGAGGAAATCATGAGGATGCAGTAGTGAATGAAAATTATGAAAGATTTTCTTCTGAAAGAGGAAGAGAATGTTCAAAATTTACACGAAGTATTTTAACACAAAATTCATGGGATTATATAAATCAGGAAATGTCTGACAGAGGATTTTATGAATTTGAGTGTGCGGGAAAAAAGTGTCTTGCAGTACATGGAAGTATAGAGGATGAATTTTGGATAAGCCTGAAACCGGAGGATGAATTAAGTGTATATCAAAAATATGATTATGTTTTTTCTGGACATTCTCATATTCCACATTATATAGAAAAATATTACAGTGTAAATAATAAAAACGCAAGAAATAAAAAGAAGGTTATCTTTATTAATCCAGGTTCAGTAGGACAGCCAAGAAATCTTAATCCTATGGCACAATATGTTATTTTGGATATAAAAACAGAAAAAGTGATTTTAGACAAGGTGGTATATGATATTTTAAGTGAACAGTCAGCATACAAAGGTCAGGTAGACGAATTTTATAAAAATAGATTGGAGATGGGTATATAAATGAATTTATATGTAATCAGTGGTGTAACAGGAATGACAGGAAATGAACTGGCAAGACGTCTTGTTAGTTCCGGAAACAGAGTAGTGGGTTTTGACAATTTTTTTGCATCTTCTATTGAAACAGTAGAAGATATTATAAAAGACAATAAATTTACTTTTTATGAGTATGATTTAAATTCGAAAGAACAGATGAATCAGTTAAAACAGAAAATTCTTATATTGAAACAGGAATGTGATAAAATAATTTATATTAATTGTGCTGCAGTAGTTCATACAGAACATTTCTACTATGTGCATCGGACTTTTGAGACAAATGTACTGGGAATGAAGGATTTCCTTGACCAAGCGATTGAAGTGGGAGCACAGATTTATATTAACTGTTCCACTTCTGAGGTATATTCCATGAATTCATGGAAAGAGGGAGGAGTATCGGAATCAGATTATATTGAAATGGCAAATGCAGAACACAGCCAGAGGACCAGTTATGCAACAGGAAAGCTTATGACAGAATTTTTTATGAAGGATGCTGTAAATGAAAAAAAGATTAAGGGCTGTTCCATTCGTTTTGCAAATGTATACAGTAAAAATGAATTATATCCAAAACATATTATTCCACATATTTTAAATGAGTTAAAGACAAAGGGAAGTGTTGAGCTGCTAGAAAATTCTAAAACCAATTATCGGACATTTCTTCATAATGAAGATAGCTGTGACGCAGTGCTGGCACTGATAGATTCTGAAAATGCGCTGGACGGTTCTGTGTATAATGTGGCAACAGATGAGGAAATATCGATTATTGATTTAGTAAAGCTATGTGCAGATAAGCTTGGAATCAAAGAACCTGAAATTACATTTAAAGGATATCGTGAATCTGACCCGGTAAGAAGACTGCTTAATACTGACAAGATAAAAGAGAGAACAAGCTGGAGGCCACAGATAAATCTGGAAAAGGGAATTGACATGTGTCTGGAGGGAATGAAGGATTGAAGATATTAATTATTACAGTGGCAGGCACATCAAGCAGGTTTAGTGAATCTCTTGGAAAAGACTGTCTGAAATGCATTTATTACAAAAATAATATTAAAGAATCTTTATTGTATAGAATGATTTATCAAAATACGGATTTTGATTGCTACGTAATCGTGGGCGGATTTATGTATGATGAACTGAACCAAGTGATTGAAAATGATTTTTCAGAATTGAAGAAAAAAATAATACTGGTTAAAAATAGTTACTTCAGAGAGTATGGTTCTGGATATAGTCTGTATCTGGGATTGAAAGCAATTATAAATATGGAATTTTCACAGGTAGTATTTGCCGAGGGAGATTTATATGTGGACAAAGAGAGCTTTGAACGGCTTTGTGAGCTTAAGACAAATGTGATTACCTGTAATGACGAGGAAATACTCGCTAGTAAGGCGGTAGCATTTTATTACGATGTAAATTATGGTATCCATTATATTTATGATGTGAGTCATAATGTATTGGAAATTCGGGAACCATTTACAGGTATATTTAATTCAGGTCAGATATGGAAATTTGTTTCTTCTGATAAGTTGAAAGAAAGCTTTTTTAGTTTAAATGAAGTAGAATGGCAAGGAACAAATTTAGTATTTATACAGAGATATTTTGAAAGGTTAAAAAGAGAAGAATATACTATGATTCGCTTCAAAAAATGGATTAACTGCAATACAATATCAGATTTTGAAAAAATATAGCTATGAGGTGATGATAATGAAAGAATTAAATGAAAAGCTGGAGATATTGAAAAAAAGTATTTCAGAGAGAAAAACTAGAATTATGATTATGGGACTCGGCAGCGTGGGGTCCTATTTGCTTGATTATTTGATGTCATGTAAAGACGAAAGGCTTGAAATTTATGTGGTGGGAAGAAATCAGGAAAAAATAATTTCAGATGTAAATATTGTTCGTGTAGCTGCCATGATTCGTGGACAAAACAGAACAGAAATCAAGATTATCAGCGGAGTTGATTTTAATGATGTTTCTTCTATTGAAAAATGTATTTGTAGCTGTGCTCCTGATTTTATAGTTAATAGCAGCAGAGCATATTCAGGATTAAAATATGGAAGTATTTCATGGAAAAATGTCAGAGCATATGGAATATGGGCTCCTCTGGCAATCAAATATATTAAAAATATTATGGAAGCATATGAAAATGCGGGGAGTAATGCTATTGTAATTAATACTTCTTATTCGGATGCGGTAATTCCATGGCTGAAATCAGCAAAAAAAGCTTATCCTGATTTTGGAAGCGGAAATATTAATCATTTAATTCCGCGAATTAAATTTGCAGTGGCAGAAAAATATAACATCAGTGATTACTGGAACATTGATGTAACCTATGCGGTCAGTCATTTTCATGATGTGGTGATTAGCAAGGAAGGACAGACAGAGAATGTTTCTCAGTTAATTAATATTCAATATAATGGTAAAAGACTTGAATCTGATATGAATGAGATTTTTTCCATGTGTAAAATATCAATGCCGGTTGATGCAAAGAGAAATATGATGAATGCTTCTAGCAACTTTGAAATTATACAGGGAATATTAAAGGCTGTCAGAGAAAAAGCAAAAGTAAAATTGCATTGTCCGGGAGTGTTTGGAGAGATAGGAGGATATCCTGTTCTTATTGATGGTACAGGTGATATGGTCAAAGCATATATTGATGAAGAATGCTTTAACATAAATGAAATGCGTGCAAAAAACAGAGAATCTATCTATCTGGATGGAATTAAAGATGTTAAAAATGGAACTTTGTATTTTACAGATGAACTTATAGAAAAGACAAAAAAGGTTTTCGGAGTTTCTCTTATGAAAGAAGTATCCTTTCAAAACATTGAAGAAGCAGCACAATTTTTGATTACAGAAATTATTGAAAAGAACAGGGAGAAATAGAAGAATGAAAAAAGCATATACTTGTTTTTGTACAGATGTAATTCATGAGGGACATTTAAATATTATAAAGGAGGCCCAAAAATACGGGGAGGTGATTGTCGGTGTACTGAGTGATGAGGCAATGGTGCGTTATAATCGTTTTCCAGTGGTAAGCTTTGAAGAACGGATACAAATGGTTACAGAGCTAGAGGGTGTCAGTGATGTAGTGATACAAAAGGATATTATGTATGACCAGATTATAAAAAAGCTTAAACCAGATTATGTGATTCATGGCGATAACTGGAAAACTGGTCCTATGAAGGCAATCAGAGATAATGTTATCTCAGCGTTAAAGGAATATGGCGGTGAGATAATAGATGTTCCGTACACATACAATGAAAATGTCCGAAGAATTGATGCGAGGATTCAGGAAAAGCTGGCAATGCCAGAATATAGACGGAAACGTTTAAAACAGTTAATTGGAATGTGTCCAATTGTAAAGACAATAGAGGTTCACAGTGGATTAACTGGATTAATAGCAGAAAAAACTGTGGTGGAACATAATGGAGAACTAGGCCAGTTTGATGCAATGTGGATTAGTTCTTTGTGTGATTCTACGGCAAAAGGAAAGCCCGATATTGAGTTGGTAGACATGACTTCGAGATTTCGGACCATTGATGATGTTATGGAGGTAACAACAAAACCGATTATTTTTGACGGAGATACTGGTGGATTGACAGAACATTTTGTTTATACGGTTCGGTCTCTTGAACGTATGGGAGTATCAGCGATTATTATAGAAGATAAAACAGGACTGAAGAAAAATTCACTGTTTGGCACAGAGGTAGTTCAGACTCAAGATACTATTGAACATTTTTGTGAGAAAATCGAAGCAGGAAAAAAAATCCAATTAACAGATGATTTTATGATTATTGCAAGAATTGAAAGTCTTATTTTAGAGCAGGGTATGGAGGATGCTTTAAAACGTGCTTTTGCATATGTAGAGGCAGGTGCAGATGGTATTATGATTCATAGCAGAAAGAAAGACCCTGCAGAAATACTTGAGTTTTGTGATTTGTTTAGACAACAGAATAAGAATACTC
>CAJTOU010000030.1:0-23433 GCA_910577835.1 uncultured Lachnospiraceae bacterium
CCGCCCAATGCTGCTGTGCCAATTCCTACTGCTGTAAGCACAACAAAACTTGCAGCACCAAGAACCTTCCAATTAAACTCTTTTTTCTCAGTATCCTTCTTATCTGCCATACGAGCCATTTCCATTTCATGCTCTCTGATTTCAGCATCTTTTTTATCTACTGCATGAAAGATTTCCATCTGACGGTCAAGAATATCTTTTTGTTGCTCCGGTGTCAGATTAGGATTATCAAGGCATTTACTTAAATCAGCACGGACCTTATCAGCATATTCTATAAATTCTTTCCTACTATCAGATGCACTATCTACTTCTTTGTTAATAATGCCATATACCTGATTTGTGCTTTCATCATCACTTGCAACAATTTTCTCCAGAATGTCTTTATATTCAACCATTGTAGACTGTATTAGTTTTGCCAACTCAGGGAACTGGGCAATAACTTGTTGAGCAACTTCCGGACGCAGTTCATTTAGTTTTGATGCATAACTCAACACATCATTTTTTGATAAATTCCTAAAATCTGTTCTCTCCATGAGTGAGAGAATTTGTTTTTCATTACTTGTATATTCCATGCTCATATGCTCCTTGATTTAATTTAGTAAGTACCGCTTTATTCTTCATCAGAAACAGTTCCAGCCAATTCGATATATTCCTTCAATTTTTTCTGCAAGAGTTTCTTATCAATTAATTTCAGATTATATTCAGAAACCATTGTCGGGGACAAACTTCGACTGAGAGCAAATTCTACTACCTCATCATCCTTGCTTGCACAGAGAATAACGCCAACGCTCGGATTTTCATTGTCTTTTTTGACTTCTCGGTCAAGAGCCTCAAGATAAAGATTTATCTTTCCAACATACTCCGGCTTGAATTCTCCGATTTTTAGTTCAAATGCCACAAGACATGAAAGACCTCTGTGGTAAAACAGCAAATCGATATAATAATCGTGTTTTCCGACCTGTACACGATACTCTTCACCGATGAAAGTGAAGTCCTTGCCAATCTCAAGGATAAAATCTTTCAAATTTCGTATAATAGATTTCTGCAAATCCCGTTCAGATACTGTTTCCGGCACATCAAGGAAATCAAGCACATAATTATCAAGAAAAACATTGCCTGTTGCTCTTCTGGATTCTTCGATAGCAGGGGTCAGTGGTTTTTGCGACAGCATATATCTTTCATAGTATCCGCTGTCAATCTGACGTTCCAATTCTCTTTTTGAAAGACGTTCTTTAATACACATATTCATGTAAAAAATACGTTCGTCCATACTCTTACACGCAGACATGATTTTGAGATGATTCGTCCAGCTCAATTGTGTCACCAGCGGTGACACTTTTTCATTGTCTTTATAAAGTTCGTAAAACTGCTTCATTCTGTAAAGTCCACGACGATTAAATCCTTTCAGATCAGGATAATTTGTTGCAAAGAAATCTGCCAGTTTCTGCACAAATGCATCACCGTATTCCGCATTTTCAGATTGCAAACTAATGTATTCGCCTATATCACGGTACATTAGAATCAGTTCTTCATTCACTTTGCGGTATGCACGTTCTTTTGCAGATTCTATAATATCAACAATTTTTTCAAATTGCTCACCGTAAGGTATTAAATCACTCATAATGTGTTCCTTTCCGAATAATTATTCTTGATTTTAATCTCGTTTCACATAAGTCAGTTCAATATCGTATCCCAAAGCCTCAAGCATCTGCACGAAGGTCTTATTTACAACACCGTCCTGCTTTTTTATGATGCGATTTACATACTGACCCGTAGTTCCGATTGTTTCCGCAAGCTGCGCCTGGGTAGTTCCGTTCTCTATGCACTTTACTTTTACATCTACTTCTATATTGTTCTTAATCATATATTCGCCGCTCCTATTCGCAACTATTGTTAGTTCTAACACAAATAAGATAATTTATTATAACATACAATTTGCAAAAATACAAGACCTGCACGTGACGTGCAGATGAACTTTCTGTAACAGAAAAACACCCTGCATTGCTGCAAGGTGCATTTCTTAAAATATTATCTTCTCACATCCACGCTTGTGCCGGATTTGAACTCCACTGTAACCCTCTCATCATAGACCGTGATTTTCTCAATCAGCCTGCGAACCAACTGCGCATCGTATTCTGTAATATCCTGCTGCTGTTCGGCGAGGAATTGTTGCATTTTGCTGATTCGCTTTTTCATCCCCTCACACTCTGCACCCGCTACTTGGGCATTCTGCTTTGCCTCACGAAGGCTGTAAATCTCATCCACAATGCTGTCATAGTTTCCTTTGGCATTTGCCACCTTCAGAAGTTCCTTCTGCAATTCTTCCAATCTTGCATCAATCTCGTCAAGCGGAACGCCGTCCGTTCCCGAAAGTACTGCCTCTACATTTCGTTGCAGGGCATCGTTCATGCTATCTTTTTTGCCAAGTGCCATGTTGATGGCTCGAACCACAAGATTCTGCAATTCGGATTCGTGAATGGCATCAGCATCGCAAGTTCCCGGACCATGTTCCATTCTGGTGCAGCAACGCCATACGATAGACTGCTTACCTCGGTTGTTCCAAACACCCCTGCGATAGATGTCACCGCATTTAGGGCAGTACACAATACTGGATAATGCGTATTTGCTACTGTAGACACGCTTTTTACGATTTTTCCCGCTGTGCAGATTGGCTCGTCTGACCATCTCCTCCTGTACCTGCATATAAAGGTCGCGGGGGATAATGGCTTCATGGCTGTTTTCCACATAATACTGCGGAACCAAGCCGTTATTCGGCACACGCTTTTTCTCAAGAAAATCTACCGTATAGGTCTTTTGAAGAAGGGCATCACCGATGTATTTTTCGTTCTTTAGGATTTTATGCAAGGTTTCCGGTCGCCATTTCTGCTTTCCGGCACCCGTTAAAATTCCATCAGCCTCAAGACCTCTGCAAATCTGCTGCAAACTTGCCCCCTCAAGGTACTCTCTGTAAATACGCCTAACCACAACTGCCTCGTCGGGGTCAATAATCAACTGCCCCTTTTCATCCTTGGTATATCCGAGGAAACGGTTGTGGTTCACGGTAATCTGCCCCTGTTGATAACGGTACTGAAATCCCAACTTTACATTCTGGGATAAGGACTGGCTTTCCTGCTGTGCAAGGCTCGCCATGATGGTAAGCAAAACCTCTCCTTTGGCATCCATCGTATTGATGTTTTCCTTCTCGAAGTAAACAGGGATGTTCTTTTCCTTAAGCTACCTGATGTATTTTAGGCAATCCAGTGTATTTCGTGCGAATCGGCTGATGGACTTGGTTACAATCATATCTATGTAAACGCTGTCTTTGATACAATTCGATTTTGCCTTATACATTTTGATTTTGGCATACTTTTTGATTTTGCCTCCAAGGGGGAGGGTTCAAATCAGAAAAATCCCTATGGTTGAAATTATTTTTATCCATAGGGATTTTTCGCTACACTCACTGGAAGTCGCAAATAATATGGTATTAGTCAAAAAATCAAGTTAATCACTGACAGATATAGTTTATGATTTTGCATATTTTTAAATTTGATCCACTTTCAATCATCATCTATTATAAAATCTTCAAAATCACTAGCCCAATTATTATATACTTCGTGTATAATAGATTGATGCTCTTGAAAAGCTTCTTCGGTATTGACCTCATCTGGAATACTGCTAAAAAGTCCCAATTGTTCTTGTACAAAGGTATCAACTTGTTTCATAAATTCTTTTCTGGCAGATTTTGACAAAGAATCAATCTTGTCACAGGCTTCTTCATCATTCATACTTAGCAGTTCCTCTCCACTCAAATATCCTTCTTCATCTGTTTCAGCAATTGCAAATACTTTGCATACATTAAATATTTCATCAGAAGTAAAAATTTTTTTCTTAGACATAAAAAGCCTCCTTATAATTTTCGAATTCTATTTCAGTTAAAATACCTATTTGACATTTACCTATTTCATGTTAAAATGACTAATAGGTCGTTTTCTTATCCCTAATATATCACGTCTTTTTAGTCGTGTCAATAGAAAGGTACAAAAAAATGCAATTACACGAAAAGCTTAAATATCTTAGAACAAATAAAAAACTTACACAAAAAAATGTTGCTATCAAAGTAGGTTTAAATGTTCGACAATATCAACGTTATGAAAATGGAGAGCAAATCCCAACTGCTACTGTTTTATCAAGGCTATGCCATTTTTTCAAAGTTCCATCTGGTTACTTTTTAGATGATGATATACAAGAAGAAAAGAAAACTTCTGACAATTTATTTACGCCTTCTGGTTATTTTGATTTATTAAAGGAAACATATATCATGGAACAAAAAATTTTTGAAGCAATGGAATTTGATAAAATATTTGAATGTGATGAAAATTTTACACAGAAATTACATGCGATAGAAAAAAAAATTCACGAATTGCAAAACCAGATAGAATCTCTAAACAAATTCAATTAAAATATCCAGAATATTTATTTGTTCTTATGATTAAAAAGCAACTCTATTTGTGATAACCTTGCAGAACTTAGATAGTTTGTATGCGAAGAATAAAAACAGTCTGAAACGACTTTTAACTCCAGACTGTTTTTTATAATTGGTATAATATACTCCAAATTTATGCCTTGATCTCCGTTCCATTCTTAAATGTAAAGCGGATATCTTCTTTATTAAAAACTGTGACAAAATCAACCAAGCTGTACCAGAGGTTCTCATCAAACTCCGTGGCCACTCCGTCCTGCCGCTCCAGTTCAGCAAGGAACCTCTCTATCTGTTCCCTTTTCGCCTGCTTCTCTGTAATGGCATTGCCCACTTCATCCAGCCGTGCCTTCATCCGGTCAAACCGCTCTGCCAGCCCGTCATACCTCGCCTGATATTCTGTCTGGTCGAGTGCGACATGGGCATTTTCATCTATGCACTGCTGTATCATCCCCGCCACCACATTCAGTTCTTCCTGAAGCCGTGACTGCTCAGTTTCCAGCTCCGCCGTATCGAAGAGCCGTCCTTTGATGGCATGGAAGTTAGCGGCGATCTCATCCTTTTCCGTGGTCAGTATATTGACCGCTTTCAACACACAGAAGTACAGCAACCGCAAGTCCTTCGACGGGCAACCCGTCCCGGATGGCAAGGTCTTAGTCCCCTTCCTTAAAGAAGAGTACGGTTTACAGAAGGGCGACTACATCCAGGACAACTTCACCACCATGCATCTCGGGGAGTTTTTCTTTGAGATTGGCTTCATGGCCATCAGTGAAGACCATTATGCTTCCTACATGAAGGATTTCTGGAACGAGCTGAACAAGGACATGGCGATGCGCCGCGAAGGCCGCTGCATCATCGGAAAGAACCCTGACGGAACAGACAAGCTGTGCCCTTACACCAGACGCTGTAAGGGATGCCCGAACAAGGGACTTCTGGAACGTTGCAACCCGAAGCGTGTGGAGATTCTGTCTCTCGATTATGAGTATGACGGTGAATCCTTTGACATCAAAGATACGTCACAGCCGTCCGTAGAGGATCAGTTTCTGGACAAGCTCTGTCCAGAACCCACCGAAGAGGAACTGAAAATCAAGCTTCTGACCCACTTCGATAAGGAGAATCCCCGCTACGCGAAGATCATCCGTCTGAGCCTTCAGGAAATGTCCATTGACGATATCTGCATCGAGATCAACTTAAAGTCCAGCCGCGGCCGCCAAGAGATTAACAATGCCCATGATGCTGTCTGCGAATATCTGAGACTTCGCCATTGTAAGAAGAATCGCAAATAAGACAACGGCATATGCCAAAACAGAGAAAGAGCGGTAACATCCATCATCGGGTGCTACCGCTCTGCTTTTAATTCTTATAGACCGGCTTCCTGCCGTTCAGTTGAAATTGATCATGGGACTTGATATCCCTGATTGCCCTCCGAAGTGTTCCGCACCTGGAGTGGCTGTGATAGGGGTGATTGATATGGTGCTTATGATAGACCAGACAAAGATTCCGATCCGCGTGCTCCACATTGTGGATGTACCAGACATGCCGGGTGTTGTTGCTGATCAGAGTCACATCATGGGTATCTGCCACAACCACCGTGAAATATTTCCTGTCGATAGACTGCAGCTCTTCCGTGGTAAACATGCTTACCACCTCGCTCCCGGCTCCGCCACCATCTGAGCCCGAATTTTGACTTTCTCGGCCTCATACTGCTTCTGTAAGGCTTTCATCTCCCTCTCCATGAACTCTTCCTCTGCGGCCTTCACAGCAATCCTCTCGGCGTCCTGAGTGATAATGATCTTACCATCCTCGCAGGTGACGGAGATATAATCTCTGATATCAAAACCGGCTTCCTTAAGCCACAACCCCTTCAGCATGATTGTCGGCGTTTCCTTGTACTTGTAGCTGCTCTGTCCGTAAACCTTAACACTTCTCTTCTTTGCCATTATGATTTCCTCCGTTTCTCAGATTGTCGTTGATTGTCAGTTTCAGTTCCAAGATCACCGGATCCAGATCATAGGCACCACCTCCCTTCGGCGAATAAAAAAAGCTGCCAATGCTTTTACACATCAGCAGCTTTCGCTCTTAGTTCGGTGTTCTATTTTCAGTTCTGATTCTTCTTTGCGTCCTTGATACGGTAGTAGTCTTCCAGATCCACATCAATCCTGACTTTCGTATCAGGTTTTCGGTTGCTCAAGAGGCACACAGTCTCAACATGATTAGTATGAGGAAACATGTCTATCATCTTAAATTTTTACATCTTATATCTACTATATGTTAAAAAATATATATCTTAATAAAATTTAAGACTATAAAAAATATGAATCACCTTTAATAATACTTGAATAACTCATTTTGTATTGTAAAATATAGTGGTCTCCATATTATTGAATTCCATACTTTTCTTTGCCTTTAAAATTGTTATACGGTTCAACTTTTATATTATCAACAAAGATTAAGCTGCTATATCAACATTTATTAATAATTTATTTCAACTTCCCATAAGCATTTCTAATTACCCCACCAGAAAGCAAATGTTTCTTCACATTTCTTTGAAGCGAAGTTTCTTCAGGAAGTTTTTGTAAATCAATAGACTTTGTATAAAACAACCATTCAATAAATTCCATATCTACCTCACCTTCATCGAATATTTCAAAGCGATTTTGAAAACTAACAATATTAGACTTTTCATTTAACATTTTCTGCAGCCCTCTGTCAAGCAGCCAAGAATGACAGTAATATTCTACATTTTTCAATTCCGAATAATATCTCTTGAAAAATTCTTCAGCCTCTGCTAATGATTTATCTACAACACTTGGAGAAAAATCAGCGTCAGAGGGGATATGAATAGAAATAACGACTATATCATCAACATGCTTAATTTCATATTCAAGCGCACCAATCCTAAATAAATGTCCTCCAGACTGGCGAGTTGTCCACCAATATCTGTCAAAATATAATCTTCCTGTCATTTCATAAGTTTCATTAATAAACCTTGTGTAGCATTTCATCGTATCAAAATAGATATTATCACTAATTCCTTTCACCTTGTAAACATCATAGATATCCACAGATGCTTTAAGCATACAGGTAAGTATTTTTATATTATCAACATCATCTCCAAGAATTGCCTGTAATTCTATTTGTGCATCCTTCATTTTTTCATATATTAAAAATTCTTTTAGCTGTTTACTAACTATATCAAAGTTAAAATTATTATAAAAATCAATAACACATTTTTTTATTTCAGGTTGTAAATTTATTTGTAAGCAAAGAGTTAAAACATCCATTTACCTAATCTCCTGTAATGAACTATTTCCCTGCTTAACTTCTCTTGAAGCAGGGGTTTCCTGCTTTCTATGCAAATATTGAGTGTTTTTTTCATACTATCAAAAAATCATGCAACACTATTTTCAGTATTTTTAATGATGAAACAACCGAATCCCCGTAAACGCCATTACCATATCATATTTATCCGCGCATTCAATCACCAAATCATCTCTTACTGAGCCTCCCGGCTGTGCAATATATTTTACTCCGCTCTTATGTGCTCTCTCAATATTATCAGAAAACGGGAAAAACGCGTCTGAACCGCAGATAACATCCTGATTTTTATCCAGCCATGCTCTCTTCTCCTCTGCCGTAAACACAGGCGGCTTTTCCTTAAACACTTTCTGCCATGCCCCGTCAGCCAACACATCCATATATTCATCACCAATATATACATCTATCGCATTATCCCTGTCCGCGCGCCCCAGTTTATCCACAAACTTCAGTCCCAAAACCTGTGGAGACTGACGCAGAAACCAGTTATCTGCCTTCTGTCCTGCCAGTCTGGTACAGTGAATCCTTGACTGCTGCCCCGCACCGATACCAATTGCCTGTCCGTTCTTTACATAACACACAGAATTTGATTGTGTATACTTTAAAGTAATCAGTGAAATCTTCATATCAATCAGCGCAGATGCCGGTATTTCCTTATTCCTTGTCACAATATTTGATAACAAATCCCCATTGACATCCAGCTCATTGCGCCCCTGTTCAAAGGTTATTCCAAATACCTGCTTTTTCTCCAGCTCTGCCGGCACATAAGAAGCGTTTATCTGAATCACAGTATAATTTCCTTTTTTCTTTTCCTTTAACAGCGCCAGTGCCTCATCTGTATATCCCGGAGCAATTACTCCGTCAGACACCTCACGCTTAATCAGTCTGGCAGTATCCACATCACACACATCAGACAAGGCAATAAAATCTCCAAACGACGACATTCTGTCTGCTCCTCTTGCCCTTGCATAGGCACTTGCCAGCGGTGAAAGGTCTCCTAAATCATCTACCCAGTAAATCTTCGCAAGTGTCTCGTCTAAAGGAAGCCCTACTGCTGCACCTGCCGGTGAAACATGCTTAAAAGACGTCGCTGCCGGAAGCTTTGTAGCCGCCTTTAATTCGGAAACAAGCTGCCAGCCGTTAAATGCATCAAGAAAATTAATATATCCCGGTTTCCCGTTTAACACTGTTACCGGAAGCTCGCTTCCATCCTCCATAAAGATTCTTGAAGGCTTCTGATTTGGATTGCATCCATATTTTAACTGAATTTCTTTCATTGTTTTGCTCCTTTTTCTAATTATTCTGTTTACAAATTCCTGTTTTTATATTTCCTGTTCATATTTTGTGTTAATCTATTCTGCTTCTGACTTTTTTCATTTGTACTCTCTGCTTATCTATTCTGCTTCTGACTTTCCCATTTGTACTTTCTGCTTATCTATTCCATTTTTAAATTTCCTATTGATATACATCTCTATTTATTCTTATTTATAATCCTCGTTTCACACGCTCCACTTTCAATATCAATAAATCTCACAAACAGCGATACTCTGTTATCCTCATTCAAATTTGTCCATATCACATTTGCCACAGTATCAATATCGTCGCTTCTCATTTCCACAAGCTTCGGTTCACCTTCAAAGCTTGGCAGCGGATTGCCGTCATGCATATAAGTATGCAGAAAACGCCCCTCACCGGCCGGAGGATTATCGTAAGAAAATGTATATCTGTTGCAGCAGTCAGGATTCCCATTATTACTTTTTAATATAGACATAGAATACTCAAACTTTCCATTTTCTACATGAACAATACTCGAAATTCTTGGTGTAAAATTTGGACCGTCCGGCTCAAACTCGCGTGTTCTCAACGCCTGCTCAAAGGTAAGTCCTTCGCTCATCTTTTCATAAATCGTATCTGTCTGGTCGCCGTTTGTCACAATCGTCTGATTTCCCATTACTCTCACCGGTGCATAGATAATCAAACTTGGGTCCTCTAATTTAGAAGGGTCAAACGCCTGTGTACGGATTCCCTCTCCGTCTTCTACAAACACTCTGTTTCTGCTGTTTGAACTTCTTCCCATAATAAAATACGCCATAACCGCCGTCTTTCCATCTTTCGACCTTCCGATAATAATTCCTCTGCCCGGATAAGCATTATTCTTTAACTCATGATATAATGACATTTTTTTCATTTCTTTCCTCTCTTTCTGCCATTTTGGCATGTAAAATTTTTTGTTTTGACATACAAACAGCCAAATTCTGATTACATTGATTATATTATACAACCAACACATGATATTGATTGCCCATAAAACAAAAAGACCGGCCTTCTGGGCGCACAAATTCGTACACGCCCAGGCGGTCGGCATTTTTTTAATTCGTACTCCCTACAGGTTCCCTGCTACTGACATCGTCAGTTTTTCCGCCAGTCATACGAACAGATATATTTAATATACATGAAAATCATAAATATTTCAAGAACTTTTTAGGAAAATTTGTTATTATTTGGTGTATCATTTATTGCAAAATCATACTTGTTCTGTCAATTACTTCCTGAACCCTGTTCGCAATCTCCGATACCTTTAGCATTGTTTCCTGTATGCCTTTGCCTTTATCCGAGGACAGGTTCACATTCTCTATCGTTGTATTTACCACCTTCATCAGCTCCGTGATTTCATGGTTAAAATTCTCCACCACGATATTTACCTTGTCAATTGCCTGATGAATCCCCTGGTCATTCTCCTTTGCGCTTCCCACAGATGCCTTTGAATTTTCCGACAATTCTCTAATATTTGTCGCTACCACAGAAAATCCTCTTCCCACTTCTCCTGCTCTTGCTGCCTCAATCGCTGCATTTAACGAAAGCAGATTTATCTTTCCCGCTATCTTTTCCACATCCTGTGTCATCTGATTATACTTCTGAATATTCTGATTAATATCCTTCATGGAATCAACAATATTCTGATTCAGAGTATTTAATTCACCCATATGTTCCACAACAGTTCCCATATTGTCTGTGCTGTTCTGTCCTGATTCCCAGATTTGGACAGCCTGCTCCTTTACCAGCAGAATATTATCTGTAAGCTCTCCAAAAATCGTCAAAAGCTCCTGATTCATTGACAGCACTTCTGTATTTACTTCTGTCACCTTCTGCCTCTCCTTGCGGACCATTTTCATCATATACTGATTACAGTTTTCCTTCTCATTAATTCCCCGTGCCAGTGCTGCCGCCATTTCACGGCAAGATGCATATCCACATGCGTGACAGTCAAAGTTGCGCTCCGTGTCCGTATATTTTTCCATCTCCTTATAGGACTGCTCAATCATCTTCTCAGACACTTTGATTCGCTGTACATTATGCGGCTTGTACTGCCGTATAAAATCCGCGAGCTTCAGGTTTTTATCAAAATCTGCAAACTGCTTATCCACACCCCTTTTGGTCACATTTGCTTTGCGGACCTTCCGCGCATAAGTTTCCACATGATGCATAATATCATTCATCTCAAACCGCTGATAATGAACTCCAGTTGCCGGACCTCCATTACATCCCGTCTCGCAGTTCAGCACATCAAACACATCCGGCAGAAACTCCTGTTTCTGGTCTAAATAAAGGTCCAAATCATGATACAGCCTGTTTGCTCCTTCTGAAGTAATTACCTCCATTTCAGGATTGTGAATCAGAAGATTTTTCATCAGTCCGCCCGGCTTTGGATAAATCGCCCCTTCCAGTCCCTGATATTCGTCAAACTCAAATTCACTGTATATTTTTATTTTCGGAAGCTCCACCTCTGTTTTCTCAAAATACGTCTTTAAATGTGCCATTGTAACATTATAATCAATCAGTCCAGTTTCGTGAAATTCGTCGGCCTTTGCGATACAAGGTGACAACGCTGCGATTTTTCCCTTAAATCCCAGTACCTTCTTAATATAAACCGCCAGACATGCCATTGGACTGTGTACCGGCGACAGATTTTTTAAAAGCTCTGGCTTATGACGCAGCACATAATTTACCACTGCTGCACATGGCTGTGAAATCAGCTTTGCCCCCGGATGCGCCTGAAGATATCTGATATGCGCCCATGTACAGATATCTGCGCCATAGGATACATCATAAATCTTCTCGATTCCCTGATTGCGCAGCCACTGCAGAACATGTCTCCAGTTTCCGTCAAATGCAATTTTTATCGAAGGCGCTGCAATCACCGCAATTTCCTTTTTTGCCTTTAAATCCTCCAGAAATGTTTCAATATCATCTTCAAAGCTTCGGGAGCCATGTGAACAGGTGCGAATACATTCCCCACAGCGAATACATTTTTCATCGTCAATCAGAATACGAAGCTTTCCCTCTTCATCTTTTCTGGCAATATTTGCATCCTCCACCGGACAGGCACGCACACATGCATTACAGCCTACGCATTTATCCTTATCTACATTAATAACACTCATTTTACATTTTCCTCCTCCGTAAAGTAATCTACGATTTTTTCTGAATTTCTATAATATCGTATTCATATTTCCCAAAATGAAGTGTCTGTGTCATCATTTCCTTATTTATCAGGCTGATAGGTGAACAATCCATAACACTGTCTTCAAGCTCTACCTCCTGAACCCCTTCGCTGTAATTCATAAAAAACAGATATTCTTTATCCTCACTGCAGCGTCTGGTTATGGAAAGTCCCTTTTTCATCTCTTTTACAGGCGGTGTCAAAATACCGATGGTCTTTACCAATGAATGATAAAATTCCTCAAGAAAATCGTCTTCTGTCCGTGTGGCAATATAATAACAGCAGCCTTTTCCATACTGATGTTTTGTCACAGCCGGCATTCCTTTATAAAAATCATCTCCATAACACGCAATTACTTCTGTTCCCTCTTTTGCATGAATAATTTCACAAAAATCTCTGCATTTATAAGAAGTATTTTTAAAATATTTTGCATACTCCTCTTTTATCTGTATCTGATTTATATCTGTATCATATAAAGGGTCTATTTCCTCTGCCCATATACCTGCTGCCTCCATCAGTCCGTTTCCCGGAAAACCGCCAGTAAAGCATTTGTCTGTCTCGTCCACATTTCCGGTACAGTAGGTAAATACCACATTTCCGCCATTATATATGTATTCTTTGATTCTTTCTGCTGTTTCCGGCCTCAGCATATAAAGCATCGGAGCCACCACCAGTTTATAACCGGTCATTTCCTGAGTCATATCATTCACATCTGTTGAAATTCCCATATTCCAGAATGCTCTGTGATGCTTTTTGCAGGTCTGCTCATAATTTCTTCTGTCATTCAATCCCTGAAGATTATCAACCGCCCATCGATTTTCCCAGTCATAAATAACTGCTACCTCTGTTTGTGGAAATGTACCCACAATACTATCCAGCTTCTTTAAATTTTCTCCCAGTTTTGCCACTTCACGAAATACCCTTGTATCTTCCTTTCCATAGTGGTCTACCACTGCTCCGTGAAATTTCTCGCTCGCCCCGCGGCCTTTTCTCCACTGAAAATACTGCACACTGTCTGAACCATGGGCCACTGCCTGTATGGAAGCCAGTTCATGTACTCCCGGTCTTTTTAATTTGCATACTCTCTGCCAGTTTACCTGACTTGGCGTACTTTCCATAAGAAGAAACGGTTTATGCTTTAAGGAGCGGTTCAAATCGTGAATAAAAGCTGTCTTTGCCGCAGTATCTGCAAAAGATTCATAATCATTATGCCAGTCCGGATAGCTGTCCCATGACACAACATCAATATACTTTGACAAATACCACTGGTCAAAACCCGGATAAGTTCCCATAAGATTTGTAGTAACCGGAATATCTGGTGTAATCTCTTTTAACGGTTTTATCTCATTCTTCATAAATTCCGTTGTCTGATAAGTGACAAACCTCATCCAGTCAATATTTAATCCATGAATTTCCATTTCTCCATGAGGACATGGAGATTCGATTTCATCAAAGTCTGAAAACTCATGACTCCAGAATCTTGTCCACCATCTGCTGTTCAGCTCATGAATATCATTGTGATATCTGTTTTTCAGCCATTCCCTAAAAGCATTCTGACATAGCGGGCAATGACATTCTCCTCCATATTCATTTGATATATGCCACAGCTTTAACGCTTTTCTTTTCCCATAACGCTCTGCAAGCATTTTATTCATCTGTGCAGTCTTTTCTCTGTAATATGGAGCAGTATAGCAATGATTGTGCCTTTCTCCATGAAGATTTCTTACACGGTCGGAGTTCATACGAAGCACCTCCGGATGATTTTTATCCATCCACGCCGGCCTTGCTCCTGACGGGGTCGCCAGAAATGCGCCGATTCCATTTGCTTCCAGCCTGTCAAAAAGCTCATCCAGCCATTCTAGGGTATAAACTCCCTCCTCCGGCTCCAATGCCTTCCATGCAAAAATACCGATGGAAACTACATTGATACCGGCAAGCTTCATCAATCTGACATCTTCCTTTAAAACCTCCGGCATATCAAGCCACTGGTCCGGATTATAATCTCCCCCATGAAGAATATGTGGCATATCCTTTATAATTGATTGAAACATATATATCTCCTTTCATCTTCCAAAATATATATTATTCTATCATATAAAATGGAGTATCACAAGAATTTTGTCAGAAAAGTAAAGAAGAATATAACAGGAAAATATGACAGAAAAGAGTTTACAGAACATAATAAAAACAGTCTTTCAAAGCAAAACCAGTAAAAACGCCGACATTATATACAGTACTTTGATTGGAAAAGAAATACTGTAAATTTAATGTCGGCTAATATCACCAAGCGGGAATATTGATTACAATCCGCCTATTTTACACACTGGCTGTATTGCTGCTTCAGCTCCTGAACTTTCTCCTGCTGTGCTGCCGGTGTTGGATAAAGTCCCTGCTCATGCATCATGTTAAATACATCCTGCTGAATCTGATGTTCCTGTCCCAGAATATGCAGAAAAGTATTTCTTACATCATCATGCACACATTCATTTGAAAAATTATTAAACACATTTGTAGCTGCCTTTTCTGCTGCCAGCGCATCTCCAAGTATTTCTTTTTCTGTATAAATTCCTGCCATTGTTGTTCCCTCCTAAGATAATTTTGAATACAGCTCGTTAAAATGTCCCTGATGCATATTGGAAATATCCATCATTTTGCTTTTCAGTTCCATTGTCTCGGCATGCTCGGAAAGCATCTGGAATTTTTTGACCAGAAGGTCTTCTTCACTTAATAAATCCTTCAGTGCGGATAATTCTCTTTCTGATAACTGTGTCATTGTATTGCCTCCTTATATTGTATTGCTCTACTAGTATCTTCTGAAAAAAACTTTTTATACTTTATCTTTACGAATTATCAAAGGAACTTTTACTTGCAATCTATTCCTAAAAAAGTTATAATAATTTTATCTAAATTTGTTGTGAATTATACAATAAACAAAGTATATAATTTTAAAATAAAAATCTTAAATTTACAGCTTATCACATAAAAAGGAGACAAACAGAATGAAATCTTTAGTTTTTACAAACGATAACTGTGTAGGCTGCAATAAGTGCATTAAGGCATGTGCCTGTATGGGTGCGAATATTGCAGACCAATATCAGGGACAAAATGTAATAATGGTAGATGAAGAAAAATGCATTGCATGTGGCGCATGTATAGATGCCTGTGAGCATAATGCAAGGGAGTATCAGGATGATACAGAGAGATTTTTCACAGACCTTCAAAAAGGAGAGCATATTTCACTTCTAATTGCACCGGCTTTTATGGCAAATTATCCAACGGAATATGAATCTGTGCTTGGCGGCCTGAAAAAGCTCGGTGTCAATCATATTATCAGTATTTCATTTGGAGCAGATATTACTACATGGGGTTATTTAAATTATATTACCAAATACAATTATAAGGGCGGAATCTCACAGCCCTGTCCGGCAGTGGTTCGGTATATTGAACGCTATGAGCCGGAGCTTCTTCCAAAACTCTTTCCGGTGCACAGTCCTCTGATGTGTGGAGCTATTTATGCCAGAAAATATATGAATATCACAGATAAATTCGCCTTTATAAGTCCCTGCATTGCCAAAAAATATGAAATCGACGACGTGAACTGTAATGGATATGTTTCCTATAATGTCACCTTTGACCATTTGATGAAATACATAAGAGCAAACCATATCTCTGGCCCGTCCTGCAAAGATGAAATTGAATATGGACTTGGCTCTATTTATCCGACACCGGGAGGATTGAAGGAAAATGTTTACTGGTTCTGCGGAGAAAGTGTTTTTATCCGTCAGATTGAGGGTGAAAAACATATGTATGAGTTTCTCAAAAAAAATAAAAAGCGAATTATTGACGGAACTACTCCTTATCTTTTTATCGATGCTCTAAACTGCTCTTCCGGCTGTCTGTATGGAACCGCAATAGAAGAATCCAAAATGGAGAACGACGACAATCTTTACAATCTTCTGGAAATTCGTGAGAAAAGCAAAAAGAACCACTCACACAGCAGCTGGTCCCGCAGGTTATCACCAAAACAGCGCCTTAAATTATTTAATAAACAGTTTGCACGTCTGGATTTGAATGACTTTATCCGTCATTACACAGACTGCTCCAAATTTTGCGTATATAAAGAGCCTTCCGCAAAGGAACTTGATGAAGTGTTTTGCAGTATGGATAAAAATTCCACAGAATCCAGAGAAATCAACTGTTCTAATTGTGGGTATAATAGCTGCGAGGATATGGCAAAGGCTATTTTTAATGGATTTAATCACAAGGAAAACTGTATTTTTTACTTAAAAAGACTGGCGGAGCTGGAAAAAGAAAAAACACAATATTATGCAAATGAATTAAACAAAGATAAGCTGTCCGTAGAACAGCAGCATAAACGCATGATTTCTACAATTAATGAAATCAATCAGGATTTTGAAAAATTTCATATTTCTATTGAACAGATGGCAAAAGGAAATATGGAAAACGCCACAGAGAGCACCCATATATCACAGCAAATGCAGAATATCAGCTTTTTCTGTGAAAAGCTGCAAAATGCTCTGAATGAAATTATACTGCTTTTAGATGAACTTACAGCAAATAATTCAGAGGTGGTTTCCATTGCATCTCAGACAAATCTTCTGGCATTGAATGCTTCAATTGAGGCCGCCAGAGCCGGAGAAGCAGGAAGAGGCTTTGCTGTTGTTGCGGATGAGATTAATCATCTGGCACAAAATTCTAAGGATACTGCTCAGAGCAGTGATAAAAGTCAGAACAAAATTCAAAACGCCATTCAGGAAATTTTAAAAGAGGCATCT
Organism: uncultured Lachnospiraceae bacterium; assembly: GCA_910577835.1. GTDB lineage: Bacteria > Bacillota > Clostridia > Lachnospirales > Lachnospiraceae > CAG-303. Next base: position 17,093 of record CAJTOU010000030.1, read on the forward strand.
ACGCTGATTACTACTGTATCAACAGTAAATGACCGGACACAGAGTCTTGCATCAGCAACACAGCAGATTGCGGCTTCCGTGGATATTCTGGCAGAAACTTCAGATACAATTAAACAGAGGCTGGAAGACCTGAAATAAATAGATTTTATTTGTGCGACCTTTCTGCATTTTGTATTTCTTGTGAAACAAAATGGATTGCAGCAAAATATATAAAATTTCTCTTTGCTGCAATCCATATCTTTTTTATAAAAAATCACTCTGAATCAGATAACATAATCAGATTGTAATTGTTACATAATAAGTGAAAGTACTGTATCATATCCACGTTCTGCTGCCAGTTGTGCCGCTGTTATGCCGCTGTTATCTGCATGATTATAATCTGCTCCCTTCTTTATAAGAAATCTGGCCACTTCCTGATTTCCATATCTTAATGCTTCCAAAAGAGGGGTACTGCCGTATTTATTTACAACATTTACATCTGCTCCTGCACGTACCAGCTCTTTGATAACGCCTTTATAACACTGGTACTGTGTATTAATAAGAAGCGCTGTATCTCCATTCTGATTTACATGGTTTACATCTGCTCCTTTTTTCAGAAAAACAGGCAACACCTGAATAGCTGTATTAATATCAAGATATTGCAACAGCATAAGCGGTGTATTTCTATTATTATCCTCAATATCTACAAATGACAGAGCCTCAATCACTTCTGCTCTTTTCTCGCTTTTTATTTCTTCTCTAAATCTTCTCTTCTTTACTGCATAATGTGCCGGTGTTTCTCCATTGATATTTTGAATCGCATCATCGGCTCCTGCCTCAATAAGAAGCCTTACCACCTCTGTATTTCCATAACTGCATGCAAGATGAAGCGGAGTATCTCCGGCTCCTGCCGGCTCGTCCTGCGTAATATTTACATCAGCTCCCTTTTTTATCATAACCTGAAGCATTTCCAGATGATTATTCTTTGCCGCCTCATGCATTGCTGTGACTCCTCTGTTATCTGTCTGCATCATGGATTCTGCTGAAAAGAATTCTGCAGCCTTTTCAAAATAATCGTCTTTTCCTCCAAATATCATAATTCTTTTTTGAAGCGATGCAACCTGATTGGCTGGAGTTCTTCCATTTATGACCGCATGATTCATATCAATTCCCATATTCGTAAATTTTTGAAGTACCTTTACTCCATAATTTCCACCAAGGCAATAATCACGAATACAGGTAACACTACCGCCATTGTAAATCGGCATAACAAAATCTATCCCTGCTGTACTAAGCAAGTCAAGAAGCTGACACTTTTCATCTTCCAAAAGCCCGCTGTAAAGAATTCCCAAAATAGCTCCTAGTTCATCATCATCTTCTGTATCTATTTCATCAATAAGCTTTTTAGCAAGCCAAAGAGCCATGCTTATACTGTCTCTGCTCTCTGATGAATATCGGGCAAATGTATTACTGGTATATCTGCTGAGAACAGCAGGCTCAATTCTTCCAGATATAAAAAATTCTTTTAATGTTTTGTCATAATCGTCTGTTATATAATCTTTTGGAAACATTCCGTTTTTATCTGAAAAGCTCTCTGCTTTGCTGTCAAGCAACGCAATACACAATTCTGTATTACGCTGCTGCACTGCCAGATGAAGAGGAGTTTTTCCATCATTATTTTCTCTGTTTAAAAGCTCTTTGTTCTGCATAAGCAGTAATGCAGCAGTAATATGATTATTTTTTATAGCTGTTATAAGGAGTGAATTTCCATTATTATCCATGCGCTCAATATCTGCGCCTTTTTCAAGAAATACTTTTGTCAAGGCCCATGAATAATTAGAATCCTTTCCATATAAAAGATATTCAAGCGGTGTCATTTTTTCATTATCTTCAGCATTGATATCGCAGAAAAGCAATTCTGCAATCTGCTCCCTTACAGAAATACTCTGTTTTCTGCACTCATATGGAATTACCAGATTTTTAATATGGCTTTTTGCCAGATAATGAAAAGCATTTCTTCCATTTTTGTCACATATGGAAGTATCTGCTCCATTTTCAAGCAGAAGTTTCACCATAACAGGATTTCCCATATAGCAGGAAAGCATAAGAGGAGTTGCTCCCGTACAGGCATCCTGAAAGTTTCCATTTCCATCTGTTATAGTTATATTTACATTTATTCCTTGCTTCAATGCCCATTTGACTGCATCATAAAAGCCATGCCAGATTAGAAGATGAAACAGAGTAAACCCCAAATTTCCTGCAAGTGTTAATAAAGTTTCTTTACTGTACTGATTTACACTTTCTGTTATATTATTTATCTCTTCCTCCGAAAACACATGATATCGATACATGGAATGTTTCATATCTGTATTCCACCATGGGACATACTTACTTTGATTGCTTTCACATGACTGTACAAGAAGCTCTGTCAGTTCATTTTCATTCATAATTAAATTCTCCTCTATTCTTCGGCTCCCGCTGCAAGCAATTTTTCCACAATATCATTGTATCCGCCCTCTGTTGCATAATACAGAGCTGTATATCCGGCTGTATTCTTACAAGAAACATCTGCATTGGCCAGAAGAAGCTCGGCAACAACATAATTGTTTCCTGTTTTAGCAGCAGCAATCAGCGCTGTTTCACCTCTTTCTGTGCGTACATTAACATTTGCTCCATGCTCTAAAAGCTTTTTTATAATATGTTCATTTTCATTTCTTGCTGCCAGATGAAGCGGCGCATTTCCATGATTATCCTTTTTATCCGCATCAGCTCCCGCTTCTAAAAGAAGCTCTGTAATAAAAAGATTATTTCGCATAACTGCAAAATACAGAGGAGTGATACCCTCATCATTGCATACATTAATATCTGTAATTTTTGTGGCAAGCATTGCTTTTACGACTTCACTCTGACCGTTATAACAGGACTGATGAAGAGGCGTGTTTCCATAAGCATCGGTATTTCCTGAGCTGAATTTTGACATTTCTTCAATTAACTGAGTAAGTCCAAGCGCATTTGCATAATCAAGAGCCGTGTGATGCTTATTATCCAGAACAGAAGCATCTGCACCAAGCTCCAGCAGATATTTGACGGTATCCGCTTTTTTTGCTTCTACACCATAAATAAGAGGTGTTTTTCCTTCTTTATCTGTGGCATCTATATCCGCGCCAGCATCAATAAGCAGTTTGATAATTTCCCGATTTCCAGAGGTAACAGCAAGATGAAGAGGTGTAATGCTTTCATTTGATATAAGATTTACATCTGCTCCTTTTTCTATCAGAAGTTTGACAATATCCCTATATCCCTTTCTGCTGGCATAATGAACTGGGGACATGCCAATTTCGTCAACTGCATTTATATTGATTCCGTCTTTTTTCAGGAAAGTAATAACCACTCCTTTTTGCCCGTTTTGACAGGCTGTCAATAATAATTTTTCCATTTCTTTATTTCCTTTTCATCTACATAAACATAAAATATTACTTTAAATATATATATAATATCACTTTTATTTGAAAAAGCCAAGAAGCAATTTTTCATTGCAATGTCTTTCTGCATATCTAAAGACTGCAAATTTTCTAAAGCATTATAAGAAGCTGCTGCACCATGCAATATCAGGTCAAAATATAGCAAATTACACTATTTGATGCTACTAATTTCGTTCTGATATTTCTTGGTACAACAGCCTTTTAAGATAATTCTTTATCTGTATGTTATATTTCTACCATCTGTTCTTTTGATAGTTTCATTTCACCTTCCAGAATATTTAAACGTATTTTTATCATTTCCTTTTCATTATCAATTTTTATTGCTTCGTGCAGTTTTCATGACAAATCCAAATGCCCTTCTGCAATTGCTTTTATATTCGGATTTGTTTCATTTTCAAGTATAATACGTGTTCTTCTTGTTTCTTCCTCTACTGCTTCTAATCTTGTATAAATATTCTGAGTTTTCTGTCTGATTTCATCTGTTTCTTTTTTCAACTCCCGTCTGATTTCATTTGTCTCCTCTTTTACTATCTGCCTTATAGCTTCCAAATCTTTTGCATCCATTTTTTACAAATCCTTTTTCGTTTTATGTATCTGTAATTTATTTTTTATTTCTCCTTTATTATAATATATTTTTTTCTAAAAAACAACATTTTTTCTATTTATATATGAAATAAAATTTATAAATATATTTTTACTTTTTGCAGTCTTTAATTCCGAGCAATTCCAGAACCTGTCTGTAATTCCATTTATCTTCCATAAAATCTGTATATATTTCATCAATATGTTCCATATCATTTTTTAGATTTAAAGAATTAAACTCCCCTTTAAATGGTTCTTTTTTACTAAAACAGTCAGGATTTTTACAATAATAGGTCATACAGGTTCGTTTTAACAAAATAGCAACTCCTTTAATACGCAGACCAAGCCATTGTTCCACTGAAAAAAGCTGGCCTGAGCCATATACAGGTTCACCACAAAACGGACATATCACTTTTTTATTACATCTTCCACCTACTCTGCTCTCTTCTATATTTTTACACAACGAACACTTAGACCCCTTATCACATGCATAAACATTGATTACCACCTTATCATCACCATTTTGTGTCACTCTTTCATGCCCTGTATATATAAAATTCGGATGCAGAACCTCTACAAAATCCTGCATGGTAAAAAGCTTTAATGGAGAGCCAAACATTTCTTTATAGAAGGAAGAATTTTTATCCGCATGAACCATCTCATGATTTTTTGATATTACATCTATTCGTACTGCCCTGCCAACATACTGTATGATATAAAGAGACTCCTCTTCCTTATCATAGCAGCAGGACATCTGAAAAGCAGAAGCATAATCCTCTGGTGGAGCAACAGACCTTACTCTTCTTCCGGCTTCCTTCATTTTATCCAGCTCAATTTCTTTTATAGAAAGCAATGTTTCAATATCATAAATATTTTTGTATGAATATTTGTTCCATCCCTGATTTTTTAGCTCTTTGGAAACATTTTTATTATTTTTTCCAATTAATGTATCACAGATAATTGTCAGCAAAAATTCAGACAGAGTATCACAGAATTTATGCCATACCCCGTAATTAAAATAATGATAATTAATGTAAACAGGAGGATTCTTTTTCTTTAAATCTTTTATCTGTATTCCAAACATAACTGCATCCCATTCATAATTATCCTTATTCCATATCTGCCCGGTATTGCTTCCAATTAAAAGATAATCCTCCAAAACATCTATATCATACTCGGAGACATCTTCATATAACTCTACACGAAAATAATATTGTTTGTCAATATCACATTTATTTTTAAATACATTATTCAAAGTAGTTATTTTATCATCATTCAAAAAAAGAAAAGAATCCTTTAACAATAACAGTTCTGAAGCATCTACCAGAAAATTTTTATAACTTTTTGGAAAGGTTACATTTAATTTCGTTTCCAGAGCTTCATACTTTTTTATTATTTCAGGATTCTGTACTTTCAAAAATCCCAGTATTCTTAAAATATCCGCCGCCATTAAACCATATCGTATACTCATCATTTTCTCCTTTATATACCAAAATAAAATCCTGACTCTCATCGTAAACAAAAGATTTGGAAAAAGCTGCCTGTATCTTTCATATCATGACAATACAAAGCAGTTTTTCTCACTTTCCATTTATAATTGTGTCTCTACAAAGATATCATAAATTGACTTAATTGCTCCCTCAAAATCACAATTTTTTACTCCGATGATAATATTCAGCTCGCTCGACCCTTGGTCAATCATTTTCACATTAATTCTTGCATGCGCCAACGCAGAAAAAATTCTTCCGGCAGTTCCCTTTGCTGCCTTCATTCCACGTCCCACTACTGCTATCAGAGCCAAATCCGACTCAATATCAATCGAATCCGGATGCGCCAGCCTGTGAATATCTGCAAGAACCTGCTGTTCTTTTCCTTCAAATTCCGGCTGATGTACAAAAATCGTCATTGTATCAATTCCGGAAGGCATATGCTCGAATGAAATCCCATGCTTTTCAAATGCCTCTAATACTTTTCTTCCAAATCCGATTTCCGAATTCATCATATCCTTTTCAATATTAATTGACACAAAGCCTTTTTTTCCTGCGATACCTGTAATTGTATATTCTGAACTTCTGCAAGTACTTTCTACAATCATTGTGCCCTCATCCTCAGGCTTATTGGTATTCTTAATATTAATTGGAATTCCCTCTTTTCTCACTGGAAAAATCGCATCTTCATGAAGAACCGTTGCTCCCATATACGCAAGCTCTCGAAGTTCCTTATAAGTAATAGATTTAATTGTTTTGGGATTATGTATAATTCGCGGGTCCGCAATTAAAAAGCCAGATACATCTGTCC
>CAJTOU010000030.1:24058-41001 GCA_910577835.1 uncultured Lachnospiraceae bacterium
GCTACAATAGAACCTGTTACATCTGAACCGCCTCTGGAAAAAGTTTTTACTCTTCCATCATCATAAGAACCATAAAATCCAGGAATTACGGCCCTTTCTGTTTCATCCAGTTTTACACCCAATATCTCTTCTGTTTTTATCGGATTATAGGTTCCATCATCATGAAAGAAAATATAATCAGCAGCATCCATAAATTCATATCCCAGATAATTTGCCATTACAATTCCATTCAAATACTCTCCACGGGATGCAGCGTAATCACCACCTGCCAGTTCATGAAAATTTCTATTTATTATCTCAAATTCTTTATCTAATGACAATTCCAGTCCAAGTCCAGAAATAATTTCATCATATCTTGCCTTAATTGCCGCAAGCTCTCTATCAAATCCTTTTCCCTCCTGCGCAAGCGCATAACACTGGTACAGCATATCTGTAACCTTTATATCCTCATTAAATCTTTTTCCAGGAGCTGATGGAATAACATACCGTCTTCCCTCGTCAGCCCTGATAATTTCACCTACCTTTTTAAACTGCTCTGCACTGGCAAGAGAACTCCCGCCAAATTTCACTACTTTTTTCATGATAATCCTCCAGTTTATTATTTTCTAATAAATTGTTTCTGTTCATTCTTTCCTTAGCTGAAAGGAAGAAGAATCCTTGCATTTTATTGTTGAAACAGTAATTATTCTATAATATACTCCATGATTTTACAACCTTATTTTTTAAAATTTTTAAATAATTCGAAGCAAATCGCCTGTTGCACCATGTTCCTATAAAATCAAAAATCAGCACACCGATTTCTCAGTGTGCCAATTCTAATACATTTTAGATTTTTTTATTTCTCTTTCTTCTTTGTAAGAAACAGAACAATTCCTGCTCCTGCGAGTGCTGCAACTGCAAGAATTATCCACAGAACAATATTGCTTTCATCGCCTGTTTTTGAAGCAGTACCTTTATCTGAAGCTCCTGTCTGTGTTTGTGTTGGAGTAGTGCTTTCCTCTTCCTTTACCAGCCCGTTTTGTGCTGCTTTCAGTTTTGTAAGCATATCCTCCAGTTCTTCTTTTGTTGCGCCATTATCAATCATAAGCTGTGCCTGCTGCATAAGACTATACAGATTATTCCAGCTTTCTGCCGTATACTCTGAGGAAAGAAGCTTATTCAGCTCATTTAACAGATTTTCAAGAGAAGCCTTTGCCTCCTCTGCGGAATCTGAAATTCTGACCAAAGCCTTAAATGCGAGCTTTAATCTTTCAACCATTTCATCTACCTTCTGCTGGTCGGCATTTTTATCTGCCAGAACAAGCTCTGCCTCTTTTCTGACGCCTTCAAAAATATTCCAGCTCTCTTCCGTATACTCGCTTTTTACAAGTTCGCTGTATTCCTTAATCAGACTATCCAGAACCTCTTTATTTGCTTCAGCAGGAGATTCCGGTTCTTCTGCAAGTCTTCCAAGCAGCTCTACCTTATCCTCCTTGGAAATATTGTCCATAAGCGCATTAACAAACTCAACGGATTCAGGAATCAGGGCAACCTTTACATTTTTTGCGCCTTCTGTATCATTGTCTACTCTTACAGTTCCGATGTTTAAATCTGTATTGTTCTCAAACAGTTCACTGATACCTGAAATATAAATATTCAGCTTCTTGTTCGAATAAGTATATTTCTTAATTGCCTGTTCAGGCAGCTCTTCGTTAAAATCTACGGATACCTGTGCCTGCTCCGAAACATTTTTCACATCTACGCTGAATCTAAGAGAAGTAATCTCTGAAACTCTTGCTGTTTCGAGAATGTTCAAAATAATATCATTGTTGCCGGTTTCTGATTTGTCATTTGCCTGTACCAGCAATGTACCAAGCGCAGCGACTACAATCAGCATAACAACAAGTATATGAATTTTATATTTCTTCATTTTTACCTCTATTCTATTGATTTGTCAATTCAATCTCTGGCAGTACTGCCGGTACATCATAGAACATACTATCACTGACTAAACGCTGTCCCTCATTTGTAAGTGCGTTATTTACACGGTAAAGCTCTGCACGTACCTTTTTCGGAAGATTGTTTGTGTCAAGGTTTTCATGAGCAATCCAGTAAACCCATGTTCCATCACTGGTTTCTCCAAGTTCACCCTTATCAGGAACATCTGCAAGTATAACCTGCTCTGCCTTTAATGCTCCATTTTCATCTATTCCACCGACAATGGTTCCATTTTCATCATAAAGTATTCCTACATTATATGCCGGATTTCCTTTATATTTTCCGATAAATACCAGTGAACCGGCCGGAATCTTCTCATCCTTTGCACTGTCAACCACATAATCATTTTTCAGTATTCCGATAATCGGCTGTCCATCGTCTGCTGCTCTGAAATCCACATTATCTCCACTTGGTCCTAATACATCAATTTCAGGTATGGTAATTTCCTTTCCATCTCTTCCTTCGATGACAAATTTCAAATAAGCGGCTTTATAAGTGCAAATCCATGGGTCCTCGCCCTCCTGGAAATAAATCTTCTGGTCTTTTTCCAGTGCGTTTAATTCGCCTTCTGATACCTGCTTCCAGTTCGTCTTATCCTCACTGATATATACCTTATAGCTGCCAACACTGCTCTCTCCGCCTGCACGGTAACGAACTCCTGTGACAGTCAGTGACTGATGGAAATCAAGAACAACAGAAACTTCCTTTCCAACAGAAGCAGTTCCTTTGAAAACAGTTGCTGCATCATTGTCAATTATATTATTTCTTCCGTCCTCAACAAGCTCTTCATCCGGATAATCCTCTGTATTTTCAGGATTCTTCACCTGCTCTTCGACTGGTGTAATATTGTTTAATTCCACTTCCCACAAAGCCTTTCCGTGGTCTCCGTCATGCTCTATTTTCACCGGAGCCAGTGTTTTTACTGCTGAACGGTTCATAAAGTGGTCAACTGCAGCGACCTTATAGGTAAGTACACGATTATTAATAGCTGTAACATGGTCAGTAAATTCACTTTCCGTAGTAAATCCAACCACCTGCTCCTGCATTTTACCATCTGAAATAGTACATCTGATAATTTCATATCCAAGTACTACTTCCGGATTTGCATTGTGTCCAAGTTCAATCTTTACATCATTTCTGATATTTGTATCTACAACTGCCTGCATGTCATTCAAAATATCTTGACCTTTTATGGTAGCCGCTGTGCCGTTTTCTATCTCATAGACACGGGATTCATCATTTACATAATAAATCGCTCTGGTTTCCGGCTCAAACTGGCTGATATAAGCAGTGGTTTCTTCATCCGGAATATATCCCCAATGTACAAAGAAATCTGTCAAATCTTTTTCTGCTGCTGCACTTGCAAGTCTGATAAAGTTCTGTTCTGTTCCTCCATTCAAAGCAAGCGCTATTTCGCCATTACCTGTCGGTGCCTTGGAAGGAGTTCTTGAATAAGTATCTACACGCGCATAGAACAGATTTGCCAGCTGTTCTTCATAATTTTCATAGGTCTTATAATTATATCCTCTGTCATAAGCCAGATGAAGCTGCCAGTACATCGCAAGTGCTACTGCTCCGTTGCTCGGACGTCCTACGGAACCGGAGGTTACATAGTCATATACACTCTGATATCTGAATCTTGCTGTGCTGTTAACCTCTGCACCACGAGTTGAAAGCTGTGCAAAATAGTTATTGGTAATCTCTGCAATTGCATAAGTGCCCTGATTAATATCATGACCGATTTCATGGCCAATACCCCAGCCGAACATCTGACCGCTGACATATTTTCCGTTTTCTTCCACAAGCTTCTGGCCTGAAGAAAGACCACTTACAGAACCCCATTCGATACCAATATGATTGCCGCCCGCATACATAAATGCGCCTGCAAACATTCTGTGATAACGGATATTGAGATGCTGTGACGGAAGTTTATCTACCTGTGCTTCAGCATTGTCATTCAATCCTTTATGCTGATAATACAGATACATCATCTGATTCATTGCTGTCAGTGAAGAACTTAATTTTTCCGCTTTTTCCTGTACAGTACCTGTGCCAAGACCTGCAAGAATTTGTTCAGAAGAAACAGAATACATCATCAAATCCAGCATAATCTCTGTTGCACCTGCAATACAGTTGGTTTTGTCATAATCATAATCAACCGCAACATTTCCCTTATGTTTTGTATTATGGATATTTTCCAGTTCAGGTACTTTCTTTTCTAATGCTTCTACATAAGCAGTAATTCTTGTATTCCATTCCTCACTGTCTTCTTCAATTTGATAGAGGTCTAATACTGGAATATCTGTACCGCCACTGACGCGCACTGCATATCTGTCATTCTGATTATTTCCATTATATGCTACATATAAGGAACCACCTTTTTCAAATATACGGTCTGTCTGTTTTGGAATAGAAACTTCATTTCTTCCCACCTTCAGTCTGGCAACCTGTGTTACAAATCCGCCGGACTCTGAGTGATACTGAGTTGCATAGAGATATAAATCTGTTGCATCTCCTGTTTTTCCTTTATTGCTTCCTACATAAATTACAACAGTTTCATCTGCATATGCGGAAACACCAATCGGCTGCCATGAATTTAATCCTCCAAAGCCTTTACCGCCATCCTTCTTTGAGGTAAGACTAGTATGAATATTTACGATATTTCCTAATCCCTGTTGTGCAAAAATGCTCTTTGCATTGTCCAGTTCTTTCTGAATCATTTCTTTTTCAATATGATATTCATTATTTACTGGTGTATCCAGACGTGTCTGAAGTGCATCCAAATCTGCCTGTGTCACATCTTCTCTTAACGTTGTATACAAATCATCACTAAACAAACTGTAAATATCGTTTTCCAGGCTGTCATATTCATGGAAGCGCATTTCTGCAATGCTTATACCTTTTGCGTTAAAAGAACGAATACATATTTGAAGTTTTGTTGCCTGAACACCCTCAGGGAGTTTAATCAAATACCATGCTCTGTTATTTTCATCCAATCGTTTTACTATGGATGTTCCCTTTACCTCTGTTCCATCCGCAAGTATTCTTACACCATAAATGTTGATTTTTTCAATTGCCTGAGCAAAGCTGATATATCCAATATTGTAAGCCTTATCTAGGGTAACAGTAACACCCTTATCTTTTCCAACATAAGCACATCCATCATCCCAGTCATTGATATTATAATAAGAAGTATAAAGATTATCAAAAATTCCAAGCGCTGATTTTACATTTTCTGCATCCAGAGGACTGTCAATCATGCTTCTTACAGTTGAACCCTGTATTGTTGCACTTACAATATGACTACTCAGAGTTCCTTCTCCTAAGGATGCATTAATCAAACGATACTCAGGAAGTTTGGCGGCCTCAATAGCAATCGTTGCTATCTGTGAATGAATAGATGCTGGACCCTCTCCATTCTCATTTACACCTGTAACATAAACTTCATAGGAAACCAAATCTTCCAAACCTGTGATTTGATAAGTATTTGCTTCAATACCGGTAACCTTTGTAAATTCTGTATCTGTATCCTTTTTATAGAACAGGTTATAGGTATCTGTATCCTCCATCTTTTTCCATCCTGCTGTAATAGTACGATATCCAGCTTTTAAGGTCAGATTGTCAGGAGCATCCGGCTTCTTTGTAGTAAACGGAATTGCAGTCACTGCTTCACCATAACCACTCTTCCATTCTCCATTAATAGACTGTACACGAACAGTATATACTGTTTTATTTACTAACTCATCTCCATTAAATGAAGCAACATCCAAAGTTGTCTGTGCTGTTCTCTTTGTTTCAGTTACAACTGTTCCATCTTCGATTTCGGCAGAAATTTCAACTTCATATCCAGTAATATTTACACATGGGTCCCATGAAACAGTAAATTTCTTATCTGATTCTACAACTGAAAGGTTCTGTGGAATATCCATCTGTGGTGCCGGAATACGTTCTTCCATATTGTTTAAAAACTCTACCGTTGATATTTCAGCCAAATTGTTGCTCTGTGTACCCGTAATTACAATTGTTACTTTCTTTACGGCTACCTGACCTGCAAAATCTACTACCAGAATTCCATTTTCCCATTTTGCAGAAGGTCCTCCGCTGCGAAGCATTGCAAACATTGCCATCTGTGGATTTGGAATTTCAATCGGTATAATTTCTGTACCACCATCTTCTGTTTCCACTTCTACTTCAATGGTTCCTTCTGTAATAGGATTATCCTTATTTCCTCTTAAGGTGAGTCCACCCATCTCTTTAGACTTATCCTCTGCGACAGGAAAGGCCACTTTGATTGGATTTTCTTCAGAAATAGGAGTACCTTCTTTCCATTTCAGCTTGATTCCATCAGCAGAAGCTCTGAGAATATTACCAAGTTCTCCATCTACAATCTCAATCTTATCCCTGTCAGCAGGGTCAAGTTCTACGGATAATACTCTCTCAGAAATACTTCTTTCCACAGAGGAAATACTATCTCCTTCACGATAAAGACTTTCTGCAAGACACTGCAAATCTGCAAGGCTTACTTTATCATCATTGTTCAGATTACAGTCAGAAGAACTTTCTGCATTTTCCTCAATAGCCTTAATAATTAAATCTACATCTTTGTCATCCAGACTTCCGTCATGATTGACATCCCCACGTTTAATGACTCCTGGATGAACAGAGGTGCTCTGATATTCATAACCAGCCAGCCAGCCATTTGAAAGAGCAACGGAATAATTATAATCCGCCTCTACTGAAAACTCCTGTTTATAAGTCAGATATCTCGGATTGCTGACCTCCAGTACATAATCGCCCGGTTCTACTTCAAAAGCCACATATGTATTTCCTGACTCTGATTCCTCCTTATTCAGTTCCAGACGAAGCTCTTTCGTTTCTTCTATGCCCTCTCCCTGCAATTTAATCTGATAAGTTTCCGGATTTATCAAATTATAGGCAGTTGCCATAGAAACTTTTACTACATTTTTCTTTGACGAGGATACCGGTATATCCCCTTTGTCTGTTTGTTCTTTATCCGGCGAATCCTGATTTTCAGAGTCTGGTGTAACTTTGTCCTGTTCATCAGGTTTCTCTTCGCCATCACTTGGTGTCGCTTCTGTCTGCGACTGTTGTCTGACATCTGCTTCTTCTGTATTTTTCACAATGCTGTCTGTTGCATACACGGGAAAAACACTTGAAAAAGTCAGAACTGCTGCCAATAGATAGGCAATTTTTCTTTTCATTATTTCCTCCTTATCCTTGAAATATTTTCAAACACTTTCCATATAAAAATAGAAGTAGTTTAAATACCATATTTTAACACAAAAAGGAAAAATTATCAATATGTTTTTGGAATTTTAGATTTAAATTTTATACTGGAAATTTATTCCATAATATATTTTTTGTGCATTTACGCCATTTTCTAAACATATTTTGTTGAAGAAACAAGATTTTTATGTTATTATGATAAAGCAACTATTTTTTATAACTTAAAGGAGAGTAAAAATGAAAGGGCAAAACAATGATTTTCCATTAAATATTATTGAAAACAGTCCAAAACAGCCGCCTGAAGCTCCAAAAAAACAAAATAAGCTTTTATGGACCATTCTTTTTATTGCAATAGCGGCTGCAAGCATATGGGCAGTAACATCACAAAACAAGGATTTCTCTGCAAAGAAATTTTTATCTTATCTGTCAAATGCCTCTCCTGTATGGATTTTTGCTGCTGTTCTCTCCATGATTGCATATATCGTAGTAGAAGCATATGCAATTATTTATTTGTGCAGAGGACTGGGATATAAATGTAAATGGAAAAACGGATTTTTTTACTCCGCATCGGATATTTACTTTTCGGCCATTACCCCGTCTGCTACCGGAGGACAGCCGGCATGTGCATACTTTATGGTAAAAGACAAAGTACCCGGCGCAGTTGCCACAGTCACTTTACTGTTAAATGTGATGATGTATACCCTGTCTTTGGTTTTAACTGGTATTATCATTATGATTATCAATCCGAAAACTTTTTTTTGTTTTCATCCTGTTTCGATGATACTAATTGCGATTGGCTATATTTTGCAGCTTGGTCTGGCTCTGCTTTTTTATTTTGTATTGTATAAAAAAGATTTCCTGCATCGGATATGTAATAATACACTGCGTTTATTCGGAAAAATTCATCTGATAAACAATGTGGAGAAAAAACTTGCCAAACTCAATAAGACAATGGAAGAATATCACAGCTATTCAAATATACTGAAAAAACAGCGCCGAATGATTATTAAAACTTTATTTCTGAATGTTCTTCAGCGTTTTGCGCAAATCGCTGTCACCATGTTTGTATTTCTCGCTACCGGAGGAATTCTTGGGCAGGCGCTCGACATATGGTCAATTCAGAATTTTGTAGTAATCGGCGCATCCTGCATACCGATTCCGGGAGCTATCGGAATCACAGATTATTTAATGCTTGACGGATTCGGCAGATTAATGGAAGCACAGCAGGCCACAAATTTAGAGCTTTTAAGCAGAACTTTGTCCTTTTACTCCTGTATTTTCATCTGTGGTATTTCTGTCATTGTGAAGTACTATTTACTAAAAAGGAGAAGCAAAACATGATTGGCTTTTATGATTACACAGTAATATTAACCTATCTTTCACTTACATCAGCCGGCATTGGTATTATGATTTCTTTAAGCGGAAAAGGTCATCCATATTTCGGCGTATTTTTTCTGTTATTTTGCGGTTTGTGTGATGCATTTGACGGTAAGGTTGCACGGACAAAGAAAAACCGGTCTGATATGGAAAAAAACTTTGGTATACAAATCGACTCACTTTCTGATGTGATTGCTTTTGGAGTACTGCCGGCATGTATTGGTGCGGCGATGATACGCACCTCTCCCTTTTTGATAAATACCCTGAAAATCAACTGTGGCATATGGTATGGCACGCTGATACGGTTTTTGCTTTTTTCCATACTGATTTTATATATTCTTGCAGCGCTGATACGGCTGGCATATTTTAATGTTACAGAAGAAGAACGGCAGAAAAAGGAATCCTGTGCAAGAACAGAATATACGGGACTTCCTGTTACTTCGGCGGCTCTTATTTTTCCAATGGTTCTGCTCTTGCAGTATATTATTCCTGCCGACGTTACTCTTTTATATATTCTTGCTGTACTTTTTACCGGCGTTGCCTTTGTCTCAAAATTTCATGTTAAAAAGCCGGAATTAAAGGGCATTTTAATTATGGTGGCTATTGGAGTGATAGAATTTATTTTATTAATTGTTTCAAAAAAATTTCTTCACAAGTAATACATAACCCAATTTACTTTTGACTGTTTACATAGTCTATATTGATTATCTGAATAAATTTTATTTTAAATAAGGAAAGAAAAAAATATGACAGATATAAAAAAAGAAGAGGATAAAGCTCTGAAATTTCTTTATCATACGGCTTCTGGAAGAATGTTATTGAAAATATTAAGCAGCAGATGGGTGTCGCGCCTATGTGCTGCCTTTCTCGACTCCCGTTTTTCAAAGCCCTTAATCGGATATTTTATTCGTAAAAATCATATTAACATCGCAGAATATATCTGTGACAATTTTAAATGCTTTAATGACTGTTTTTCAAGAAAAATAAAACAGGGACTGCGTCCAGTTGACCAGTCCCCTGAAAATCTGATTTCTCCCTGCGACGGTCTTTTAAGCGTCTATCCGATTACAGATAAAACGGTTCTTCCTGTCAAGCAGAGCCATTATACAATAGATATGCTTCTTAAAAATCAACGGCTTTCCAGCCGTTATCGAAATGGCATCTGTCTGGTACTGCGACTTTGCGTTCATCATTATCACAGGTATTGTTATATTGATAATGGTATAAAAGGAAAAAATTTTTTTATTTCCGGAAAGCTTCACACTGTCAGACCAATTGCGCTGGAAGCTGTTCCAGTATTTACACAAAACTGTCGGGAATATACAGTTATGAAGACAGAAAATTTCGGCAGAGTGACACAGATAGAGGTAGGAGCCATGCTGGTAGGCAAAATCAAAAATCATCATGGCAGTACCGCGTTTGTCAAAGGTCAGGAAAAAGGCATGTTTCTTTATGGAGGCAGTACTATTATTCTTTTGTTTGAAAAAGATAAAGTCAAACTTCCCCAAAGCTTCTTTGATATGACAAAACAGGGAAAGGAACTTCCTGTAAAGATGGGTCAGAAACTGGGTGAAAGGCTGGATAGTATGTCATACTAAAGACGTTTCTCAATCTCATGAATCACGATTTTTAAAGCCTTGATTCTGGCATATTTTTTATCATTTGATTCCAGAACATGCCATGGCGCAAAGGAGGTATTTGTTTTTCTTAACATCTCATTTACTGCATCTTCATATAAATCCCATTTTTCTCTGTTGCGCCAGTCCTCTTCTGTAATCTTCCACTGCTTTTCCGGCGTATTCTGACGGTCTGTAAAGCGTGCAAGCTGTGTTTCATTATCTATCTGCACCCAGAATTTAATAATCACTGCGCCCCAGTCGTACAGCTCCTTTTCAAATTCGTTGATTTCATTATAGGCTCTCTGCCAGTCATTTTCACTGCAAAAGCCCTCCAGACGCTCCACCATAACACGCCCATACCATGTTCTGTCATAAATCGCAACATGTCCCGTTTTTGGCAGACGATTCCAGAAACGCCACAAATAATGACGCGCTTTCTCGTGAGGTTCAGGGCTTGCGATTGGATGCACCTCATATCCGCGCGGGTCCAGCGCTCCTGCAATTCTTTTGATATTTCCACCCTTGCCCGCTGCATCCCAACCTTCATAGGCAATAATTACCGGCACTTTTTTACGGTACAGCTCATTGTGAAGCTCTCTCAGCTTCTTTTGATATTTCTGAAGCTGCTTGGAATATTCTTCGGCTGACAGTATCTTATCTAACGGAATATCCGCCAAATCTGCAATCGGATTTATCGGGAACAGATTTTGCAGTATATGAACTGCATGGCTGGTGTTTGCAAGAGCAATATCAATATTTTTTACCAGAGTTTCAAGCATTTGAAGCTCTGCCCATTTTTTGTTTTTGGCATCAATAAAATACCATGGAGCCGTTCCCTGATTTGTATCATCCAAATATTCCTCATAAAGCTCCATACAGCCCTTGTAGTTTCTATTCTGCCACAAATCGTCTTCTCCTACACGCCATTTTGTATTTTTGTCATTCATAAGAAGCTCAAGACGCTTTTTCTGTTCTTTTTCATCAATCTGAAAGAAGAATTTCATTAAAAGATATCCATTATCTGTAAGCTGACGTTCAAAACGCTTAATGCTCTGAAGTCTTTTCTTGTATTCCTGTTCCTTCAATTCACCCTTAAGGTATCCTTTTGTCACCTCATCCATCCAGCTTCCATCTAAAAACATAAATTTACCGGCTTCCGGTATCTTTATAAAATAGCGATACAAAAATGGTTTTCTTAATTCCTCTTCTGTTATCTTGTCCATTACAGCTACTTTAAAAAAACGAGGGTCCATATTGCGGATTACTTTTCCAAGTACGCTTCCCTTCCCTGCCGCATTCCAGCCTTCAAGAACTACCAGTACCGGCAGATTTCTTTCTTTAATCTCTATCTGCTTTTTGGCAAGCACTTCTCTTGCGTCACGCAGGCGTTTTTCAAGCTCCTGTTCTTCCGGAGCTTGTATTTTTTTCCAATCTTTCAACATAGCACTTTCCTCCTTATCTATTTTTCTTTTTGTATAAAATTTTTCTTATTTATATTTTTCCCGTTTATATTTTTTCCTTATTTATCTTCATAATCCATGCACATGCGCACTTCTGTATAAGGGCGGACATAAGTATCTGCTACTTTTACATGCTCTGGATGCATCTGATATCCCTTTAACGCTTCTTCATCTTCTAACAAACTGTCAAGCATAACGTCTGCATTTGAAGATGCAAGTGGATGCGTAATAACTGCAATGCTGATAAGTCCGGGTACTCTGCCGTCAAGCGCTTCCAGATTTTCCTTGATATTTTTTAATACCTCCTTTTTTTTCTGCTCGGATAATCCTTCTTTTAATTTCCATAAAATCACATGATGAACCATAACCGTGTTCCTCCTTTTTTTGTATTGTATTTATTATAAGTCCTGTTGGAAAAAAATACAATAATAAATACAGAAACAACATAGTAATTTTCTTTTTCTTCCTGTATTTTTGTGAATGCAGACAGACGAAAATCAAAAGACATTTACATTCATTTGTTAATAGGATATAATACAAAAGAAAAATATAAATACATAAAAGTTGCATTTTCACGGTAAATAAAAAACAGGAGGACTATTATGAGATATATTCTTGAAAACGAAATACTGAAAGCTGAAATTGATTCATTTGGAGCAGAGCTGAAATCTGTAAAATCAAAAGCAAATGGCAAAGAATATATGTGGAACGGAGATAAAAAATATTGGGGCAGAACCTCTCCGGTGTTATTCCCATTTGTCGGAAGCCTGCAAAACAAACAATATTCCTTTCAGGACAAAACTTATCCCATGGGACAGCATGGATTTGCAAGAGATATGGAGCACACTATGATTTCACAGACAGAAAATGAACTCTGGTTCGAGCTGACATCTACTGAAGAGACACTGAAAAAATATCCGTTTCCTTTTGTGCTCTATATTGGCTATACCCTTTTGGGAAACATTTTGACAGTAATGTGGAAGGTGAAAAACCCTGCCAAAAAAACAATGTATTTTTCCATAGGTGCACATCCGGCGTTTTTATGTCCGATTCATGGCGAAAAAAATAAAGAAGGTTACGCGCTTTCTTTTGGAGATGTTCAGGAAATCCATCATCATGGCAATACAGTAGATACAGGAATGGCACTTGAAGAGGATTTGATTCTTCCGCTGAAAAACGGAATGACAAAAATCACACCTGAATTTTTCGACCGCTGTACTTATATGATTGAGGGAAAACAGACTGGTAAAGCGGGACTTGTGGATTCAGAAGGAAATGAATATATCACTGTATTTTTTGATGCTCCTCTGTTTGCCATCTGGTCTCCAGAAGGAAAAAATGCACCGTTTGTCTGTATTGAACCGTGTTACGGCAGATGTGACAGGATTGATTTTCATGGTTCTCTTGAAGAACGTGAATATACAAATACACTGGAAGGCGGACAGGAATTTCATGCTGAATATTCAATAAAGTTTGAATAAAAAGCTGAATTTTGCAGTATGCAGAGGAAATTTATTATGGAATTAAGCAAATTTACTTCTCAGACTCTGTCTGGGGAAACAGAAAAACTTACTTTGCCACCGGCTTTTGTCGCAAAAATGCAGAAGCTTCTTTCAGCAGAGTGGAAAGAATTTGAATTATGCTATGAAAATAACAAATATCAGGGACTGCGGTTTAATCCTTTAAAAAAGGGGCTGCACAGACAAAATTATAAACAGCTTCTCCTAGATTTATCGATTCAGGAAATGGAGCCGGTTTTATGGGCTGAGCACGCTTATTATTATCCGGAAGAAGCCAGACCGGGCAGACATCCCTATCACGAAGCCGGCTTATACTATATTCAGGAACCCAGTGCCATGTGCGCTGCCTCCCTGCTGGCTCCACTGCCGGGTGAACGGGTACTAGATTTGTGTGCTGCTCCCGGAGGAAAATCTACACAGCTTGCCTCTTTTTTAAATCAGAAAGGTTTGCTTATCTGCAACGAAATTCATCCGGCAAGATGTAAAATTCTCTCACAGAACATTGAACGGGCCGGAATTGCAAATGCGATTGTGACAAACGAAGACAGTGAAACTCTGGCAAAACATTTTCCAGAGTATTTCCATAAAATTCTTGTAGATGCTCCATGCAGCGGAGAAGGAATGTTTCGTAAAAATCCGGAGGCGGCTTTGGAATGGAGTGAAAATCAAGTGGAGTTTTGTGCGAAACGACAGCTTGAAATTCTTGAAAATGCTGCGAAAATGCTGATGTTAGGAGGTACTATGCTCTATTCCACTTGTACCTTTTCTCCGGAAGAAAACGAAGGTGTAATTGGATATTTTCTGCAAACTCATCCTGAATTTTCGATTGTCTCCAAAGAAAATCCTTATTTTTCTTCTGGCAATCCCGCATGGGGAAATCATATAGAAGAACTGTCCCATACTTTTCGTCTCTGGCCACATCGGTTAAATGGAGAAGGACATTTTGCAGCACTTTTGAAAAAAAACGGACAGATAACAGAGTCAGAAGAAGTTCTGAAAAAGAAAATCAAAAGCGGAAAAAAGCTGTTGGAGGAATTAAAAAAATTTACTTCCCAGACTTTGACAGAAGAAATGGAAGATTTTATTTTTTCCGGAGACTTCACCTTATTTGGAGAACAGCTATACCGACTTCCGCCTGATTCGCCGGACCTTTCCGGTCTGCGCGTACTTCGGCCCGGACTGCATATCGGAAGCTTTGGAAAAAATAACTTTAAACCCGGACATGCTCTGGCTTTGTTTCTGGGACAGAAGAACGTCAAAAACAGTGTCTCTCTTTCTCTGTCAGATAAATGGACAAAAATGTACTATAATGGCGAAACGCTTGACTGTGAGGCTGTTAAAACAAACGCTGCAAACGGCTGGTGTCTTGTCTGTATCAATGGCTATTCTGCAGGGTGGGGAAAAATTGCCGGAGGAATGATAAAAAATCATTATCCAAAAGGTCTTCGAAAAGAAACAGTTTATGAATAGATTTTTTTTATCAGTTCCGAACCATTTTGTTTGAGCCATTCTTTTTGAATTTTATAGTCAGGAAGAATGTGCTCCACCTCTTTCCAAAAACAATCAGAATGATTCATTTCCCTGCGATGGCACAGTTCATGTACAACAACATAATCCAGTACCTCTGGCGGGGCCAGCATAAGAAGGCAATTAAAGTTCAGATTCCCCTCACTGCTGCAGCTTCCCCATCGTGTTTTTTGACTTCGTATGGTAATTCGCTTATATGTTACCTGTAACCTTTTGGCAAAATAATCTGCTCTTTCAGAAATTACCTGTAATGCCTGTTCTTTGAGAATTTTGATTTGCTCCGGTGTCAATTTTTGTATCGAAGATTTCTGACTGCTTTCTGACCGGTTTCTGTATTGATTTTCCTTTATTTGTTTTATATGCTTTTCTATCCAGTATGACTTTTTCTCTACCAATTTTTCTATTTCAGATAAAGGAAGATGATACGGTGCACGTATAATTATCCGGCAGTCTTTTGTAATTTCGATGGAAAGCGTTTTTCTGGAGCTGCGTTTTATTTCCATAGTGTTTCTCCGATTTATTCTTATTTTTTTATAAATTTTTGTCTTTTTATTATAACATATAAAACCTTTTTTCAATACAGTTTTCTGTCATTTCCAAAGTAATTTCTGCATATATTATAAAAGATTTTCAAAGTAACGAGGAATGTCATGCAGATAAATTTTCACTTAAACAATGCAGCAAAGGATTATTTTACTCGTTTTTATTGTATTTTAGATGAAATGATTCAGGGAATGACAGAAGTTGAACTGACAGGAAGTATTTCCCACAATTTTATTGTACAGATGATTCCACATCACAGAGCTGCTGTTGAAATGTCCAAAAACATTTTAAATTATACTTCATTTCCACCTTTAAAGAAAATCGCATCCCAGATTGTCAGTGAGCAGACACAGGGTATTGAAGATATGAAAAATATTTTATGTGAATGTGAAACACAGATAAATTCAGACCAGGATTTATTTCTTTATCAGCGAAGAATTGACCAGATTATGCAGACAATGTTTTCTTCTATGGGTACCTCTTCCTATACCAATCATCTGAATATCAGTTTTATCAAAGAAATGATTCCACATCATGAGGGCGCTGTCAAAATGTCGGAAAATGCACTGATGTTCTGTACCTGTCCTGAGTTAATACCAATTCTGCAGTCGATTATTACTTCACAGAAGCGGGGAATTATGCAGATGCAGCAGCTTCTGAAATGTTCCCGTCAACTTATGATATCGTGAACTGTCCACCACTGAAAGAAGTGGGAATACTCCTGTTAGAATTTGATAAATTTATTCACTTACAGAAATGTTTTCAGTATATAAAACAATACATAAAAAGGCTGCCGTATGGCAGCCTCTGTATCACATGAAAATATACACTACTTCTTTTTCATCTCTTTTAACATTTCCTTATCCTCTTCACTTACCCTGTAAGATTCCCGTATCTTTTGAATCGCTTTATTATATGTAAACCTGTCTATATCGCAGTTTTGCAGAAACGCAAGTGTTTTGTCACGAAATTTTACAAAGCAGACAGACAATCCCCATGCCACCGCCATTTTTACATAATATGCATCCACACATATTTTTCCATACCAGTCAAGCACCGTATCGATATAATCCTCTGTAATATAATACTGCATAAGCACTACTGCTGCAAATCTCAGCTCATATTCCCTGTCTGACACAAGATAAGACTGCAAAAATTCATACATTCTTTTCTGATTCTTTTTTATATCCTTTAAATCACCACATACCACATCACAAACTGCCCAGTTATCAATCTTTGGGACAAATTTGCTTACATAGTTAAGTTTTTCTTCAAAATCACATTTTGCTCCCGCCAGAACCATACCATAAAGCATAATAATTTCATAAATATTGCTGTCTTCATATTCCTTTAAAAATTCCCTCCAGTCTTCTTTTATCAGCCTCTTTGCCACTGTCCGAAGCTTTGGAACACGTACTCCCAAAAATTCGGTTTTCACTCCCGGAATCAGGCTGCCGTGAAAGCTTTTGTATTCCTCATCAGCAAGTTCTTTTATCTCATCTAATATCGCCGTATACATAATAATTCCTTTCATATCAAAAAAAACAAAAAGGCACGACAACGAAACTTTACTTCATTCAAATTCCATTGCCGCGTAACCCCTTATCTATCAAAATCTTGATTACTTACATTATAAAACTATTTATTGTCTGTATAATGGGGTTAAAACCCTC
>CAJTOU010000031.1 GCA_910577835.1 uncultured Lachnospiraceae bacterium
AATATAAACATTTTATTATGCAAGGTTCACAAATTCTAATCGGTGAGTTTCGCAAATGCCTATTATAAAAATTTAAAATCTCTTAATTTTTTTCGCGGTTGTTTTGTCAAATTCTGTTTCTCTTACAATCAGACTGTGGATTCTCTTGTAAACCGGCACGTCCTTATTATACTCATCAATCATTTCCTGTAACTTTGCCTGAATATCCTTTACATGCTTCTTCTTTGCATACTCATAATCAGGGAAAATCTCCGCTTCTATCAGAGTATCCTTCTCCCTGACCAAAATTTCTTTTATCAGTTCAAAACGGCTGAACTGATTTTCAATTTCCTCCGGAGAAACATTCTCTCCATTTGCAAGAATTATCAGATTCTTTTTACGACCGGTAATATAGACAAAATTATCCTCATCCACATAACCCAAATCTCCTGTTTTGAGCCATCCATCTTCCAGAGTTTCGGCTGTTTCCTCCGGCATTTTATAATATCCCAGCATAACACTGCTGCCACGCACCCAGATTTCTTCATCGACAATCTTTGCCTCACAGTTTGGCATAAGCTTTCCAACAGAACCCTTTTTGCTTTCCCATGCAAGATTTGTACTGATAACCGGAGAACATTCTGTCATTCCATACCCCTGCAAAATTGTAATGCCATACTCCTCAAATCTGTCTATATATTCGGGGTCAAGATAGGCACCACCACTGCAAATAGTCTTGAGATTTCCTCCAAAAGCAGCTTTTGCAACCATTTTTTTTGGCATAATTCCTCCAGCAGCCTTTAATTTCGCATAAATAGACTCAATTACCAGCGGCACCAGCAGCACCATATCCGGCTTAAAAAGCTTGAGGTTTTTTTGAACATGCATAATTGAATCATTGATGCAGCTAGTCACTCCAATATAAATTCCTTTGATAATATCCATAGTCAGGCAATACACATGATTAATCGGAAGTAATGTCATGGTAACGGTACCCGCTGGAATCTTCATATCAAGACAGACCGCATTATCTGTCAGATTCCTGTGAGACAGCATAACTCCCTTACTTTTTCCTGTGGTACCGGAAGTAAATAATATCGTACATAACTGCTCCGGCTGTATCTCTGTTTCATATTCACCCTGATACTGATGAATAAGAGAGGACCATGACAAAATCCCGTCTTTTTCCTCTTCTGCCTGCAAAGATATAATATGCTGAATCTGCGGACACGCCTGTTTTGCCATAGCAGCCACATCTGCACGGATTTCATCAAAAATAAGCATCTCCACATCTGCACGGTTTAACAGCTCACAAATATCAGCCGCTGCAAGCTGTGCATCGATAGGTACTGCCACACTTGCACTGTTTACAATACCAAAAAAGCTTGCAATCCAGCGATATGTAGTAGTTCCAAGCACTGCTGTATGTTTTCCCTTCATTCCAAGTGCTTCTACCATACGACTGACCGACATGGAATCTCTGTCAAGGTCACAAAAGTTTTTTTCCTCAACGTCCTTTTTTACTTTATAACGATATGCAGCCTGATTTCCATAGGAATCCTTTGCATGTCTTATTACATCTCTTAATGTTTCCACTGCCATTTTATTTCCTCCATTTTTCTCTTAATAAACAATCACCTTCAAAAAATATTACAGAAGACAATATAAAATTATAAAACTCCGTTTATCAAACCTCCAGAAAGGCAGTTTGATAAACGGAGACTTTTATTATTCCTGTAAGGACTGAATATATTTTATAGCATCTTCCACGGTCTTGATATTAATTACTTCTCTTTCCTCTACTTCAATATCAAACTGTTCTTCAATCTGTCCAACCATGCTCATAAAGTCATAGGAGTTAAAACCAAGGTCCTCAATAAATCTTGCCTCCTCTGTAACCTGCTCAGGCTTTACATCTACATATTCACAGATAATCTCTCTTAATTCCTCTAACATTGTTTCCCTCCTGTTATGCCCATTTAATAATTTCGTCGACAGTGCGGTCTGCATCCTCAATTCCCCGGAATATAATTCTGCAAAGATAATAATAAATTTCCTCCAGCTTCTCCGATGTTACCACTCCAGTCTGATGCTCAAAGCAGAAATCCAGCCCGCCATCCGGTCTGTGGCTTACTGTCAGATACAGTGTATGCGCCGCTGCACCATTGGAATATCTCTTTACATCATATTGAATATCGCCCAGTTTGTCAAGCCCCGGTCCGTCATATTTCATAGCCAGCGGCTGATAAGTCAGAGATAATGACTCGTAGGTCTGTCCGTTTTCCAGATGATAATAATCCTTTCGGAATGCGTAAAATTCAGAAGGACTATAATTTGCATGACGGAAATATTGATTCTGCAAATCTCTGATTTTATAAACACCTTCTAAAAAAGTATCTTTCTTTGAAACAATTGTACGGAATGGAAAACAGTGAATTCTGGTTCCTCCACAACGTTTTTCGGATAAGGTGGCACGTCTTGCAATTGTAGTCGTAACAGAAACATCATCTTCATTATTTTCTTTCTGCAAATAAGTTCTAAGACCCATAAGCAAAAGACAGGTCATGGAAACATGATTTTCTTCACAGAATTTCAAAAGCTTTTGTGTTGCTCCCTCCTCTAAATGGAAGTTTTTAAGATTTGCTTCCACATTATCAGAGGTATTGGTAGCAGCCCGAAGCTTTGGATTCTTTTTCTGCTTTCTTTCCTGCTTCAGCTTGTCCGGCCCATAAATATCAGTAAAAACTGGTTCTGAGGAAGAAATCATTTTTTCAAAAAATTCTCTGTCCTTCTTTGAAGATGTGCTTCCTGCTTCATATGCCAAATCCTTTTCCAACTGTTTCAGATAAGAGCTCATTTCCTTTGGATATGGAATATCCTCATATACCCGACTGCAATAAAGCTCTATTACATCTTTAAAAAACACCACCAGAGACTGCGCATCCATAATCAGATGATTTACTTTAATATATAATCCCTGAAAACCATTTGGCATTTTTATCATTACGATTTTATGCAATGGAGTATCATATGGCTCAAACGGAGTGCTTGTCCACTCTGTCATTTTATCATGAGCATGTTCCGGCTTCCAGCCTGTAAAATCAAAATGGTCTATCTCCTGTGTTTCCTCTTTTACTACATACTGATAAACATTTCCCTCTTTATCCTCTGTAAATCTGATACGCATGGATTCACAGCGGGCAACCGCCTCTTTGATACACTGCTTTAAAAGGTCCCAGTCAAGGTCTACCTGTATCGTTAATCCGGAACCGATATTTAATACCTGCTTTTTTGGACAGTACTTCATACAATAGTAATGCAGCTTTTGTGCTGAGGTTAATGGATATACCTTATTTCCTTTTCTTGTTTTCATAAAACTCCTCCTTCTAAAACCGGAAAAATAAACGAACGAATTGCTTCTTCGTATTTTTCAGGGCTTTTATAACAGGCCTCTACATGACCTGCTCCTTCTATGATTAACAGTTTTTTGTCGGAAGCACATGCCTCATAAAGCTCATATACCATATCGCATGGAACAAATGTATCAGAATCTCCATGAATAA
Source organism: uncultured Lachnospiraceae bacterium (assembly GCA_910577835.1). Taxonomy (GTDB): domain Bacteria; phylum Bacillota; class Clostridia; order Lachnospirales; family Lachnospiraceae; genus CAG-303. The sequence continues at coordinate 3,543 of CAJTOU010000031.1, forward strand.
ATAAAATCGGAATTTCCGCCTTTTTTACTTCATTTCTTGCGTTACATTCATCCAGCTCATATCCGGCTCTTTTTTTCACCATCTGATTTGCAATCTGCATAATCGGAAACGGCGGCAAATGATACATATTTTTTAACACAGCACTGAATACATCCCATGCAGAAGTGAACGCACAGTCTGATATCGCAGCCTTTACCTGCTTTGGCAGCTTTAATCCTGTTGTCATAAGAACCGTGGCAGCTCCCATAGAATCACCATGAAGCAAAATCTGACCGTCTTCTCCAAGACGCTCTATGGCATAATCAATCCAGAGCTTTGCATCTTGCCTGTCCAAACAGCCAAATCCGATATAAGTCCCCTCACTTTTTCCATGTGCCCGCTCATCTACAATCAACAGACAAAAACCATGCTCCAGATAAAATTTTGCCAGTGTAGAATAATCATTCATGCCCTCACTTGTATAACCATGAAAACAGATAACTACCTTTTTTGACAAACCATTTGCAAAAAAGGTTCCATGCAGCCTCAATCCATCTTCCGAAGTAATCCATACATCTTCCTGCTGCTGTTCTGCCAGCCATTCCTTACATTCATGAATTTTCGGAATATACAAATCCCAGTTCGTTCCCGCCATTTTCTGAGTCCGCTCTCTCTTCGCATTCGAACGAATCATGGTACGCCGGAAAAAATAAGAGGCAATCGCATATTCACCTACTCCGCCCAGAACGGCTGCTCCTGCTATCCACTTTGCAATTCGCATATGTACTCCTTTCCGGTTATTTTACAAAGTCTTTTAACTTCAATGCCTTTTCAATACTTCCATCCACTTTTAACTTTCCAAGAGTAAACGCAGCCACCGGGTCTGATTTTCCTGAAATAATTTTTGACAATGTCTTGTAAGTACAGGTAAACAAAACATCCCTGTCATAATACTCATAAGGCTCCACATACAGTTTTCCATCTTTTACTTCTGCATAAAATGCTCCTTCTCCCTCACCTGTAATGTTAAACTGAAATGCAAGATGCTCATCTATGCCACTTACATCAGCATCCTTGAACTTTTCCTTTACCTCTTCAAAAATCTCTTCGTATGTCATGATACTTTCTGCTACTAAAAACATATACAAAACATATATGCCGGATGATTTCCACATTCACCTGTCTGTATGGTTTTTGTGGATTTCATCTAATTAGCTTTTCCTTTCCTAAATTTTTCTGGTAATCAGCCTTTGGCTGGTTACATTATTAGGCAGTCAGCACAAGCGCTGGCTGCATGATTTGCCCTTGATTTTTGGGACTTCCACAGCACAGGATATACCTTGGGTATATACCCACATTTAAATGGTTTTTATCATATCCTCCTTTGATAAATTATAATAAACTTATTGAAAAAAATCAGTCGATTACCTTACTTTTTCGGATTTGTTTATTGTTTAATAGACTTAATTTTCTATTATGTCTATTATATTAACACTATCCTTTTGATTATGCAAGCACAAATAAAAAATTTATAAACAAGACATATAAAAAACACATGTTTATTTTTTCCATTCGTTTTCTTCACAAACAGATAGAACATATTTTCCTCTCAACATAAACTGGTGATACTTCCAGCCTTCTATGCTGCTGCCAATAATCATTCCCTTTTCACCCTCTTTTAGAGAAAATGAAATTTCTTTCATAGAAAAAGCCAGCCCCTTCCCAATCGCCTTTACATAACTCTCCTTCAATGTCCAAATACGTGTAAACCGCAAATCAATATCATTCAGCCCCACATTCTCTGTTTCATCCTTTTCCAATTCCACTTTCTTCAACATATCTTCCTTTCCCCATATATACTCTTTCTCTTCTTTTGAGCAAATCCGCCGTATCAAACTTTCTTTTGCCTCCCTGACATATTCCACATCCACTCCGATTTCCCTTTCACTAACAGCACAGACAACCATTCCCTTTGTATGACTGATATTAAAATAAATATCTGAAGCCCCCAAAAGATACGGCTTCCCTCCCTCTGTCTTCTCTACCTTATAATCCTCCCCATATTCTTCCTTCAATCCATATGCCAACAGTTTTCTTCCAAGCATATGTTCCGTCTTCCTATCTTCCATCTTTCCTGTTGGTTCATATTCCATAAAATACAACATAACCTTTTCCTTTTCTAAATAAAAATATCAAAAACCTTTTCTTTCAATATCATTACAAAATACAGTTTTCTTCTGATACGTTACTAAACCACATTACTGCTTATATAAATCCTTTTATACCTAAAAGCCGCATTCAGTCCAAACTATTCAAAATATGGTATCAGCCAATCCACCTTTACCATATCCTGAAACACTCTTCCTAAATGCGGCTTCTCTTACTTATTTTTATTTAACCAATCAACATTCATTACCCAACAAACGTTAATTACACTCTACACCGGATATGCCTTATTCTCCACATCCGCTTCATTCATATCCACTTTATCTCTCTGCGCCTTACGATATTTAAAAAACTCCACAGCTACCTGCGGGAACAGCGCATAAGTCAATATATCCTCATCCTGCTCCTTCCATTCTGCCATCTCAGCCTCAATCTTAGGAAGCTCCGGCTCAATCAAATCAGCAGGTCTGCATGTAATAGGCTCCTTATCCCCGATTACCTTCTTCTGCACCTCCGGATTAAACGGCTTCACTGTCTGCCCATACTCTCCGCTCAACACCGCCTTTGTCTCCTTCGTCGCTATCTTATACCTCTCACCGCCGATTACATTCATAACCGCCTGTGTGCCGACAATCTGTGAAGATGGTGTTACAAGCGGTGGCTCTCCAAGGTCCTTACGAACTCTAGGAATTTCCTCAAGCACTTCCTGATATTTATCTTCCGCATGCATTTCCGAAAGCTGTGACACCATATTTGACAGCATACCACCCGGCACCTGATACAAAAGTGTCTTAATATTTACACCCAGCACCTTTGGATTTAAAAGCCCTGTCTTTAATGCCTCTTCCTTCATTGGTCTGAAGTAATCCGCGATTTCAGCCAAAAGCTTCTGGTCAAGCCCTGTATCATATGGAGTACCCTTAAAGGTTTCCACCATAACCTCAGTTGCCGGCTGACTCGTACCAAGTGCAAACGGTGACATTGCAGTATCAATCACATCCACGCCTGCCTCTACTGCCTTTAAATAAGTCATTGAAGCCACACCTGATGTATAATGTGTATGAAGCTGAATCGGAATATTTACTGTGTCCTTCAATGCTCCAATTAACTCTGTTGCCTTATATGGAAGCAAAAGTCCTGCCATATCCTTAAAGCAGATAGAATCCGCCCCCATATCCTCAATCCTCTTGGCAATATCTTTCCAGTATTCAAGCGTATATGCATCCCCCAACGTATAGGACAACGCAATCTGCGCATGCGCATTCGGGTTTTCATGCTTTACTACCTTTACTGCCTTTACCACACATTCCAGATTTCTTAAATCATTTAAACAGTCAAAAATACGAATAATATCCATACCATTTGCAACTGACTTCTGAACAAAATACTCTACCACATCATCTGCATAATGACGATATCCAAGTATATTCTGTCCTCTGAAAAGCATTTGTAATTTTGTATTTTTAAAACCATCACGAAGCTTTCTCAGTCTTTCCCAAGGGTCTTCTTTTAAGAATCGAAGAGAAGCATCAAAAGTTGCGCCGCCCCAACATTCTACTGAGTGATAGCCTACCTTATCCATTTTTTCCACAATCGGAAGCATCTGTTCTGTGGTCATTCTGGTAGCAATCAACGATTGATGGGCATCACGCAGAACGGTTTCTGTTATTTTCACTGGTTTTTTTTCAGCCATTTCTATTACCTTGTTCCTTTCACAAATTTATTAACAGGTAATTGTGAAACTCTGAAAAGTTCATACCTATTGACTTTTCCTAATATATCATAAACAAATTCATGAATAAGTTTCACAATTACCCAATCTATTATGCAATTAATCCTTACAATAAAATTGCCATAAAGGTTCCCGCTGCTACTGCTGTACCAATAACACCTGCTACATTAGGTCCCATTGCATGCATAAGAAGGAAATTCGTAGGGTCCGCCTCCGCTCCTACCTTCTGCGACACTCTGGCCGCCATCGGAACTGCCGATACACCTGCAGAGCCTATCAGAGGATTAATCTTTCCACCGGACAGTCTGCACATCAGCTTTCCTATTAACACACCTGACGCTGTACCAAATGCAAATGCAATCAGACCCAGTGCAACAATCTTTAAGGTATCCCAGTTCAAAAATGCCTCTGCGCTGGTGGTTGCTCCTACTGAAGTTCCAAGCAGAATAACAACAATATACATCAGTGCATTCGAAGCTGTCTCTGCAAGCTGTCTTACCACACCTGATTCTCTGAAAAGATTTCCAAGCATAAGCATACCAATAAGAGGCGCTGTACTTGGCAGAATCATTACAACCACAATTGTTACAATAATCGGGAATAAAATTTTCTCCAGCTTTGTTACCGGCCGAAGCTGCTCCATTTTAATCTTTCTTTCTTTTTCTGTGGTAAGCAGCTTCATAATCGGCGGCTGAATAATCGGAACCAGTGACATATAAGAGTATGCCGCCACTGCAATCGGTCCCATTAAATTTGTCTGTCCAAGCTTTCCTGCAAGGAAAATTGAAGTAGGGCCATCCGCACCTCCGATAATAGAAATCGCTGCCGCTGCCTTATCATTAAAGCCCATAAATATCGCCATAAAATATGCGATATAAATACCAAACTGAGCAGCCGCACCCATTAAAAAGCTTCTCGGATTGGCAATAAGCGGTCCAAAATCCGTAAGCGCGCCGACTCCCATAAAGATAAGCGAAGGCAGAATACTCCACTCATCGAGAAGATAAAAGTAATGCAGCAGCCCTCCGGTGCCGTTTGATGTCTCCTCCGCTGTTGCCATAATGTCTGGAAACATATTTACCAACAGCATACCAAATGCAATTGGAACAAGCAGAAGTGGCTCATAACCTTTCTTTATAGCAAGATACAGGAAAACACATGCTACCAGAATCATTATATAATTGCCCCATGTAAGGCTGAAAAATGCAGACTGGTGTATCAGATTTCCCATAACATCCATAATGTAATCCATGTTTAACCTCCTTTAAAGTATTGTATGACATACTGTCGCCAAACAAAGTTTGATGACCTTTCATTATGATACTATGAATTTAATTTAAAGAAGCTAAAACAGTACCGGCCTCTACTGATGCACCTTCTGACACGTCAATACTTGCTATGGTTCCATCCTGTGGAGCCACGATTTCATTCTCCATTTTCATTGCCTCAAGAATCATAATCACCTGTCCCTTGGTTACTGCTGCTCCCGCAGAAGCCTTAACGGAAAGCACTTTACCCGGCATTGGCGCGTTAATCTTTACTGCTCCCTGTGAGCCGGATGCTGTCGGAGCTGCCTTTGGTGCCGGCGCTGCTTTTGGTACTGCCACTGGAGCAGAAGGAGCGGATGTCATCGGAGCAGAACCAGCCTCCTCTACTGTTACATCATATACATTTCCATTTACTGTAATTCTATAATTTTTCATAATTCAATTCTTTCCTTTCTCATCAAACTCTCTTTGACCTTCTGACAGACCTTACTACAAAACCATCCGTCGAAGTACCAGAAGCTATAATAGCTGCTGTAATCACTGCTACAAGCTCGGAATTTCCCACAAGTTCTTCCTCTTGTTTTTCCTCTTCTTTTTGCTCTTTCTGTTCGATTTGTGCCGCTACATTCTGAATCGCTGCCAACTCCACATTCTTTCTGTCATTTTTCTTTGACATCTTTTCCTGAATTGCCGGAATATATTTAAACAATGAAATAATATATGAAATTAAAATCAGTATCAAAAATACGGTAAACAATCCAATGAGAGTATTCAATCCGGCATCGGCAAGTTTTTTTCCCAGTGATTTTGAACTGCCATCCTCTGCCGAAAAGGTAAGTCCTGTTGGCGTAAGCTGATTACTGATATGCTTGCACTCCAGTTCCATTGTCAGCTTTGCTTTCTCAAACTCCGCTGTTACTGTGACAAGATAACCGTCTTTTTGCTCTTCCACGCTTGACTTTGTAATCTCTTTATATTCACCTAGAGTATCATTTTCCAGATAACCATAGTATACTTCCGCAGCCTCTCTCAGAAACCCGTTTGCGTTATCTTTATAATACTCTGCAGTAATCTTATCCATTGCAGCAAAAGTTGACATATAAGATTCTCCGGTTGCAAGAGCGGCATCCTTCTCGGAAAGAGTCGCCTGCATATTTGAAAAATAATCCTCATAATCGCTTGCATATACAGGAACAGAAGAAAAAACAAGCACCAAACAGAAGGCAATTAAAAATTTTCTTATTTTTTTCAAAACAGCCACCTCCTATACTGTACCATGCTTCTTAGTCAGACGTTCCTCTTTCTTTGTATACAACATTTCAAAAGCACCGATAATATACTTTCTGGTGTCCTCCGGTTCCACAATGCTGTCTACATAGCCTCTTCTTGCAGCAGATGCCGCACTTATCTGCAATGCTTCATATTCTGCTTTTTTCTGAGCTAAAAATGCCGCACTGTCCTCTGCTTTTTTCAGCTCTTCTGCATAAATAATTCTTACTGCTGAATCTGCATTCATTGCGCCGATTTTTGCTGTTGGCCATGCATATACAAGGTCAGCATGACATGCCTTGCTGTTCATAACATTATAGGCATTGCCCATTGCGTCTCCGACAATCAAATTTACCTTTGGAACCACAGCATTTGCATAAGCGTATGTAAGCTTTGCGGCTGCTCTTGCAATTCCCTTTTCTTCCTCCACAGTAGCTGCAAATCCTGATGTATTTGTCAATGTCAGGACAGGAATATTAAATGCATCACAAAATGTTACAAACTTTGCAGCCTTTTCACAGCCTGCCGTAGTAAGAACATTTTTAAATTCATCTGTGACATTCATTTCTTCATCATAACATGTCGTTCTGTTTGCCACTGCACCTATTGTAATTCCATTCAGCTTTAAAAAACCTGTCACCATATCTCTGGCATACTGCTTTCCAGCTTCGAAAAACATTCCCGAATCTGCAATATTTGCCAGTGCAATAGAAGTATCTCCTACACAGTTTTCAAGATTTTCGCAAATTCTGTTCAAATCATCTGAGCAGCTTCCCTCTGCATAGTCATTGTTGTTCAGTGGAAGAAGTGAAATAAGCTGTCTCATGCCTGCAAGAACTTCCTCCTCAGTTCCGGTAAAATCTGCCATTCCCGCAGTTTCTGCCTGATATTTCGCAGAAGCTGTGTCACACTTTTCTGTTCTGTTTTTATCCAGTGTATTCGGTGCGTTGACAAATAATTTTCCATCTTCTGCCATAAAGGTAAAATCTGAAAGTGATGCCAGAATGCCCATACCGCCTCCACATGTTCCGAATACTCCTGTAATCTGTGGAACAACACCGGATGCCATTGCCTGCTTTGCATAGATTTCTCCAAAAGCATTTAAAGCGTCTTCCGCTTCGCAAAGACGCAGGCCTGCGCAATCCACAAGTGCAGCCACAGGCGCTCCCATTTTTACTGCCATGTCATAAATCCCTGCAATTTTCTTTGCATGCATTTCACCCACAGTTCCGCCGAGTACAGATGCATCCTGACTGTATACATAGACTAAGCAGTTGTCAATCAGACCATAGCCGGTAATGACACCGTCTGATGCGACAGCTTTTTCCTGCATATTAAAATCAGTGTTTCTGGCTGTCACCAGACCACCAATTTCGACAAAACTGTTTTCGTCAAGCAATGCATTGATTCTTGCCATAGCCGGCTCTTTTGCCAAATTACTCATCAATTCAGCCCTCCATTTTTTATATTTTAAGCAGATATGCTTATTGTCCCGTATGGGATTACATAAAATTATTACTCATACTTAGACAAATATTCACATACAATAAAGAAAAAGTAATAATTAAAAATTCTGCCAATTTTAATTTTATATCGAAATACAGAAATTGGCAAGTTGTTTTTTGTGCAAATTTACAAAAATTACATATTTTTCGCGAGGTATAACATGCGTATCTTTAAAAAAACTTTTTTTATTTTTTCTCTGATTTCTCTTTTCACCTTTCTTCTGCCTTCTCTTTTTTCTGCACAGGCAGAAGAGCCAAATCCAAACAGTCTTCACGCATTGTCTGCATGTCTGATGGATGCGGAAAGCGGGCGTATCTTATATGGAAAGGAATGTGGTACAGTACGGGCAAACGCCAGCACCACAAAGATTCTTACCTGTATTCTTGCACTGGAATATGGTAATCTCGATGATATTGTAACAGTAAGTAAATATGCGGCTTCCATGCCAGATGTGCAGCTCAATATGAATACCGGCGAACAATACAAACTGAGAGATTTACTGTATTCACTGATGCTAGAATCACATAACGATACAGCGGTGGCGATTGCAGAGCATATCGGCGGAGATGTTCAGGGGTTTGCAAAACTGATGAATGAAAAGGCTGAGGATATTGGCTGTACAGACAGCCATTTTATTACTCCAAACGGATTGGATGCATCGGAGACAATAGACGGAACAGAATATATCCATGGAACTACGGCTGCTGATTTATGCCGTATTATGGCATATTGTATACAGAATGAAGAATTTTTAAAAATTACACAGACAGCTTCATACAGCTTTACAAATTATGTTTCGGGAGATGACGGGAATATAGTTCCCGGAACAAGAAGTTATACAGTGAATAATAAAAATGCATTTCTCTCCATGATGGAAGGAGTAATTTCAGGAAAAACAGGATTTACAGGAGATGCAGGATATTGTTATGTTACAGCATTAAAAAGAGATGACAGAATATTTACGGTAGCACTTCTTGGATGCGGATGGCCGAATAATAAAACTTATAAATGGCAGGATGCAACACTTCTGTTGAATTATGGACTGGAAAATTTTACAAAAAACGATATTTTTGAATATGGAAAGATATTTCCAAAACTGAAAGTGGAAGAAGGTATTTATGATGAAACACTTAAATCAGGAATTCATGCCGGAGAAATGCCGGAAGTCGGGCTTACAATGGATGAACAGGCACTGGTATTTCTGACAAGGTCCGAAGATGCTGTAAAGGTCGAATATGAATACGAAACAGGAGTTCAGGCTCCCGTGGAGAAAGGTGAGGTACTTGGGAGTGCAACATACTTTTTAAATGATATGGTAGTAAAGAAATTCAATTTATATGCCGCCGAATCGGTAGAGAAGTTTGATTATGAGTTTTGTTTGAAGGGAGTAGTGAGAAAATTTTTGATGAAAATGTAAAAATTAAAATAAAAATCAGGCAGTCAGCGCAAGCACTGACTGCCTGATAAGTCAGAGCAGAACATAAAATGCTCTGCTTTCGTGAATTTTTTATATTTACTGTATTACTTTCCAAAAAATTTATCCTCCAACATCAGACACCAGCAATGGTAAATTGGCAAATGTAGCTCCTGTATTCTATAAGTCTCTCTTTCTGGTGCCTTTACTGTAATATCTGATATTTCTGATAACTCTCCTCCATCTGCACCAGTTAATCCAATAATCTTAATTCCCATTGCTTTGGCTACCACAGCAGCATTTATAACATTTTTGCTGTTTCCTGATGTGGAAATACCAAGAAATACATCTCCCTCTCTGCCAAACCCAAATAACTGCTGCGCAAATACACCTAGTCCATCTACATCATTTATATAAGCAGTTGTCAACGCCTCATGTGCCACAAGCGGTATCGCCATAAGAGAACATTCCAAATTACGGGCAAGGGCTGCTCCCTTTTCCGAATCAACTGCTATCAGTTTTCTTGCAAATTCTTCACTGACAGGTCTTGGTGTTTTAAATCTCTTCATCAGCTCTCCCGCAATATGTTCCGAATCAGCAGCAGAACCGCCATTTCCGGCAACCAGAAGCTTACCTCCTTGTTTATAACACTCTTCCATAATAAAATAAGCACAGATAATATCCTGCTTATTTTTTTCTAACATCGGATATCTCTGCATTAACAAATTAACATGCTTTTGCAGACGTGGCTCTAACTGATTCATTAAAATAAAAACTCCTTATATCATTTATATCTTATCTGCTGCATATTCCATAAACCAATCAACAAAGTCCAAAAGAGATTGTTTTGTACAGGTTGGCTTTAACACAGACTGCTCCAAATTCTTCTCTGTTAATAATGCGGTATTACAGCCTGCAGCCATTCCGGCCTTTATATCACTCTCACTGTCACCAACCATCCATGATTTTGACAAATCGATATCAAAATCCTCTGCTGCCTTTAACAGCATTCCTGCTTCAGGCTTTCGGCATTTGCACTTTATTTTTAGTTTTGGTCTCTCTCCTTTATAACCACTGTCAGGATGATGGGGACAATAATAAACCGCATCTACATATGCACCCTCTATTCCCAGAAGAGTCTCCATTTTATTATGTATCTCTTCCAATTCGTCAAAAGTTACTTCTCCTCTTGCTATCACTGGCTGATTTGTAACTATTATGGCTAAATAGCCGGAAGCATTGATTTTTCTGATTGCCTCGGCAACACCAAAAAGCAGCTCAAATTGGTCAATATCACGTAAAAATCCGACATATTTATTAATTACACCGTCACGGTCAAGAAAAACTGCTCTTTGTTTATTGACAAGATTTTTTGCCCGTATTCGTCCTGCCTTAAAATCTTCACATACTGTTTTATAACGTTCTGGTGTACCCATATCCCGAACATATTCCGGGCTGTCATAGCAAAACATCTTTCCTGTTCCAGCAAGAGGTTTTAACAGTTGTCTGTCAAGATCTATCTTCTCTGTGGTACTTCTCTTTTGTTCTCTGTCAAACTTTAATACTTCTGGACTGATGATATGTAGTCCAGCGTTCACCCTGTTTCGATACCATTGCGGTTTCTGATCTTCCTTGGTAAGCCATTTCTCTACATTTCCGTTAGTATCTGCTATAATAATTCCGCTGTCGTATGGATGATTATTTGGATGTGTAAACAGAGTTACAAGTCCTCCATGAGCCTTGTGAAAATTTATAAAACGTTTAAAATCCACATCAAAAAGCACATCTCCATTCAACAGCAGAAAATCCTCTGTCAATTTATCTCGAAGCTGATACAGGGCACCTGCATTTCCAAGAGGCTCCCTTTCTATATAATAGGAAATATTTACACCAAATGAATGTCCTGTTGCCGGAGAAATATTACTGCCATCACCAAAATACTCTATAATACTGTTTCCCAAATGACCTACTGTAATAATAATCTCTGTAAACCCTTGACTGCGAAGACATTCTATCTCATGCTCCAATACTGGTTTATTTTCAATTTTAATCATCGGCTTGGGAATATCGCAGGCAATACACGAAATACGTGTGCCGCGCCCTCCCGCCATAATGACTGTTTTCATAGAATCCTCCTGTTTCATTAAAAGTAATCATAGCCTCCATGTATATCAATAATTGCTCCATTCATATAAGAATTTATCAAAACAGCATATGCCAGACTGGAGGAATATGCCTGCTGTCCGGCATAGTAACCCATAAGCAGTATACAGGCATTTTTATTCAATATTGGCATAAATTCACGTATCATAAAACCAGAATCGATAAATGGGTATTCATAATATACTGCTAATCCTTATATTTTTTATAACTTCCTATTCCTGCATTACAAATAAGATAATCAATTTTTTCACAGCTTTCTTTTATCTGATGCACAAAATGCAACATACAATCATATTTTAAAAATCTGCTTTTATCAAAAGAATCTTTTTTCTTATCGGAAATCTCATTTAGAAATTCTTCTGCCTTTTTACTCTTTAATCACAATAAGCAGCTCCTGCAACAGACAGACTTCCTTCCATTATATTGATAGTATTTGCAAAAATATTAATCAACATAAGAATTTAAAAACTGCGGCAGTCTCTTCTCAATTTTTTTCACATCCTCTGCAATTTCCGGAAAGCTCTTATAAATACCTGTATTTTTTATAGAAAAAGAGGGATCAAATTTTTTTCCAAATTCTGGTGTTCTTTGAATCCCCAAAAACGCAACAATATCCTGAACTGTTTGCTCATATTCATAAATCAGATTTTCAAATTGAACTGTAAAAACCCGCGGATCCTTTTCTATTCCTGTATGCAGAGCATTGTAATATTTTATAAAATCTTCTACATTTCCAGTCGGCATAAATCGTCCCATATTTTTAGACTCCGCAGTTTTTATTGTAAATCTGCAGTTTGCATAGACATCTCTTGGATCACGCTGTACCAGAATCACTTTGGCAGATTTCAAAAATTCAAATCCCAGAGTTGGATGACTGAATACAAAAAACTGCTCCAATACAACTGGCTTTTTTTCATGAAATCCTAATAAATGAAAATATTGGTCAAGATATTTTCCAGTAATATCATTAAACCTTTCTTCTGGTAAAATAGAAAAATACCTTTCTTTACTTGGTGGAAATGCAAGCTCAACGCCGAACAATTTACCAATCTTTCTGCACAATCCCATACTTTTGTTTACAATCCACTTGTCAGTACCCCCTCCCACATCCTTTGGGTCAAAGGTACTAAACCCTTTCCATTTACATAAAATCAGCGCATCCATATATTTTAGAGAAATTTTTCGATATTCTTTTATAATATCTGATGGTACTGAAAAAGAACGATAATCATACAAACTTTTTTTATATCTTTTTAATGCTGCATTTGATGCAATTTTATCCCTGCACTCAACCAGATAATGCTTTAAGTCTAATATTCCATCTGCATAATGCAAAATCTGGCTTTCCCCTTTTTCATACACCTGCAGTTCACTGCAGCCAGAGAGCAAATCTCTAACCGCACCTGCACCGGAACCTCCACAGCCACTTATACCAATTATATCATAATTTGCCATAATTATAGATTCTCCTTGTATTTTCTTTTGCATTTTTTCATTATCAAGCTTACAAAATATCTAAATTCCTTTGTGCGAAAATAAACACATATATAAAATAAATTAATTCCAATACAACAAATTAGTCCCTTCACTATAAATGTGGCCCAATTATTAACAGTAAATATACAGTTACATATATAATAGAACACCGCACTGCTGACAGACATAACCAGAAAATATTTCAAAAAAAGTTTGAAATAAACATACATATTAATTTTAAATTTCTTTTTAAAAAGCAGATATGGTTCATACCAAAAGTTTGTGGTAATGTTGCTGACAAAGGTTCCAAGTAATACCCCATAAATACCCATATCTAAAAACAGTACAAAAATCAACGAAACTGCCAGATTAATTCCTGCCTCAGCAATACTTTTTATTTTAAGCTCTACAAAAAGGCCATAGGTATCCAAAAATGTTAAAAAAGTATTTCGTATTAGTCTCATATATAAATTCAGACAAATTACAAATACCACCTTCTGCTCCAGCAAATACTCTTCTCCTGCCCATAGTTCAATAAACAGATTTACCAGACTGAATAAAACAGCACATGAAAACGAGATAATCCAATAATTCACAAACCATATTTTACGGAAGGTATCATATATTTTGTCATGGGATTCAATTGCAATCATATTGCCTACACTTCCTGTAAGCGCTTCAAAAAATTTACCTACCACAGACCTCAGCATTGTTACAAATAATGTATAATTTGAATACATTCCGAGAATAATCGTGCTGACAAATTTAGAAATCAGAAGACTGTCTGTGGAAGATACCACCGCTGAACTTATTTTACTTACAAACATGGCCTTTACATTTGTATATATTTTCCTTTTGCTTTCTGAATCTATTTTTTCATTTCTGTATTGTCTGAGATAAGAATAATGCCTGTCCACATACAAAGAAACAGCGGTATTGTTTCCAATTGTGCAGCACACATGAATTATTAAATAGATAATATAATTATATGTAAACAATAAAAATATAATCTGAAGCAAATTCTGTATAAAAACTGTTATAACATAAATAATAGAGGCAATATAATTTTTCTGATCTGTAATTAAAATACTTTTTTTATAAATAAAAAAATAACTTATTGTAGTATTTAACAGATATAGCAGATATATCACTGGCAATTCTGGTATATCCGGCATATCAGATATAAAAAACTCCAGAAACGGTGTCAGACACAGCCCAATTATAAAAACAACAGTTCCAATAATATGATATATTTTTTTATATAAATTAAGTAACGCAGCTACCATACGATAATCATGTCTGGCAGCAGGCTGATACATAGAATATATAATAGAGGTTCCGACGCCAAGCTCTGCCAGCGACAGAAACGTTAATATATCAGTAAAAATCCCGTTAAATCCAAGATAATTTTTTCCTAATGTATAAATAAATACTGTCCTACAAGCAAATGTCATAACACTATAAACAAGCTGTTCACTGAATGCCAACAGCATATTTCTAATTGACTTTGTTGTTCTGGATTCCTCTGCCATTTTTTATCACCGTTTCATTTTTCCAGTAAAATTTTGTAAAATGATGCCCCTGCCGTTCTTCCTCTGGCGAAAGCTTTTTATAATTTCCATATTCCAAAGTCAACAGTCTTTCAGCTTCTCTTGGAATTCTTAATCTTTTTTCTTCAAATAATCCATATCTGACTGGTTCAAAGGATTTTATTGTACCTAAATCAATTCCTATTGTTTCAGAGGTCTGCGTATATAAAGTCAGATGAAGATTACTTTTTCTTTTTTTTGCTGCAATAAATTCAATTTTGTCAGCAAGCTTCTTTTGATTGATTTGATGCATAAAAAATATAATACAATTTTTAATAAAAACTTTTATCCCTTTCTTGTTTGAATTTTCATAAGATGCTTCTGTAAACCACAGCAACTTGGTCAGAAGCTTCATTCTGAAACATAATACTTTTGCAATAACTTTATTGGAAGGAATATAATCCAGAGGAAAAATATCTACAAAAACCCCCTTACCAGATTTTTCTCCCATAAGTTTGCTTACCATTCTTGTTTTTTTATCTATCAAATTAATATAGCAAAATGGATGCCTGCATCCATTTTGATTTCTATGAGATATCACTTTAATCCAACTGTTGATTTCCGAATACTGCAAAAGCTTTTCATAATCATCTCTGGGCATCCACAAATCAGTATCATCATCCCATGGAATAAATCCCTGATGCCTGATTGCTCCCAAAAGAGTTCCATACGCCAAGTAATAATGCAGATGATATTTTGTACAAAAATCATCAAATTCTAACAACATTTCCAGCATTCTGGATTGTAATTCTTCCAGGCTGAGTTGTCTCTCTTCCATAACTTTCCTCCATAACAATTATTCATCATACCCCCATGTATCCTCCAGTTCTTCCTTCATTTGTCGAATCTCATCTTCTGATTTGTATGCATGGTAGGTAGGATAAACAGGATGACTTTCCATTCTTTTTAATGTACGCTCCTTATATTCATCATATGTTCCTATTACTTTGCATGGATTTCCCACAGCAACGCTGTTTTCCGGAATATTCCGGGTAACTACAGAGCCTGCACCAATAACAACATTATCTCCAATTCTGACATGTGGAAGGATAATCGAATGCTTTCCTATAAAAACATTATTTTCAATCTTTACTTTACCAACTCTGCTTTTCTTTGCAATATGCTGAGTACTTCCATCATGAGCCAATATACATACCTCACTTAAGGTGACATTATTTCCGATTTCAATCAAAAAAGGGAATCCTGCATCAATATAAGAATTTCCAAGATGAAAATCAGAACCTATTTTTACTCCTGCCTGACGCAGTTTTTTAATATCATAATCTTTGATAAATTTTCGTAAAATCTTATCTCTTAACATTTCTTTCATCCTTTTTAATAAAATAATTCTGATTTATATCTCATCTATAAAATTATCTTTTGTTAATTTAAAATGCTCCATCAGTCTTTTCATATAAACATTATTCATATTCTGGTGGACATTCTCTGCCTGAAGTGAGCCTGTCTGTTCATTTAACAGTACATCAAAATTAATTCTTTCTTTTTCAATTTTCCAGTCACAAAGAACCACCTTTGTTCCTTTTAACACCTGCATGGTCTTCAGCCACAAATCGTCTGCTGTTGGAGAAAGTGTCTGTATCAGTTCCGTTTGAAACAAATATTCCTCTTCCATTAATCCTGGCGGATATAAAGCTCCTGCTACTCCTGTAGCAATTATCTGTATGGAAGGACAGTTTTCTTTTTGATACTCCCATTCCCAATCCATATAATTTTTTATTTTTCCAACTTCATCAAATAAAATTCTGTGACCTCTAAGAGCTACAACACAATTTGGAAATTTTTGATAAGTCGAATACAACTCCTGAATCATCTTTAAAGAATAAATACAATCATCATCTATCGTTATAATCAGACTGTCAGGATTTTCTTTTATTGCATAATAATACTTTTTATGAGGCTTCAAATTTCCCGGTTTCATAAATATCTGCAATCCATATCTCTCCAGCTCTCTCAGACTGTCAGGCAGATTCTCATAAATACAATCATCACCCAGATATAAAATCAGCTTATCCGGCCGGAGAGACTGACACAAAATACTTTTTACTGTGTAATGTAAATTATTTAACCTAGCCGGATAACTGGTCAAAGAAACAATAATTTCCTTCTCCCTTGGCTCTTTGTTCAAACCATAACTATCAGTAATTGCATTTAGATTATGAACCTTCTTCCTGAATCTATAAAGAAGTATTGCTCTATTATACATTCTGTATAATTTTTTTACTTGATTTTTTATTGACTGCATTTTCCTCTATCCTTTCACCTGTTTGACTTTTTGACAATAAATACGTAAAGAGCAAAACAGCCCATGAAGTATAAAAACCAGCAGACGCTTCAAACATAAATGCAATAGATACTGTGATTACAAAAATCGGAATATTCAGCTTTTTACTGTCCCTGCTGGCTGAAATTGCTCTTTTGATAACCCACAATAAAAAACACACATAAAATACTCCAACTAACAGTCCATATTTTACTGCAAAATCAAGATAAGCATTGTGTGCAGAATAGACAATTGCACCATTTCCCCATGGAGCATATGCCACATCATTTCCTTGTCCCCACACAGGATATTTCATAATATAAGAAACTGCCAGCTGCCAGACAGAACCTCTTCCCGAAAACGAAATTCCTTTTCCAAAGGTCATGGAAATAAAGTTGGTAAAAATAAAATTTTGATTTCCAACTACTACATAATAAAAAAAGAAAATAACTGCTGCTACTCCGAAAATCTGCAAAGCATGAATCAACATTTTTTTTGCAGCACTGTTTTGTCCTAATATATATTCAAAAAGTAAGTATGCCTGTATAATAACTGCTGTTAGCAAAGTTGCTGATGAGCCGTTTACAAGGATTGCAATATCAAGCAGCAAAAATACTCCAATAAAATGTTTTTTCTGTTTCTTACCTGCCGCCATAATCACATACAAAAATAAAAATAAAATGGAATAAGTTGTCATAGAATTTTTTAATCCTATAAAAAATACTCTATTGTCGCCTATATGATTTTTGACAAGTCCCTGTGAAAATATGATCTGAACCAGAAAATTCAGTATAAAATAGCTACACAGCAGGTGTAAATAACAGGTAAATAACTTTTCTCTATCCTTGTCATATAATTTCATGTTAACAAGAATCCATCCAATATTATTTACACAGGATAAAGCGCCGGTAAAATATATAGTGCCGTTCATTTTCATAGACAAAATCATCAGAAATGAAAGCGTGGTAATTCCTGCTAAAAACAAATTACTAAACTTTCTTTTTCTTTCTTTGTTTAATATATAATCCAAAATTGCCCATGCAGTCCAAAGATACCTTAACATTGCCAGAGTTTTATTTAAAAACTCCATATTCTGAATATACTGCAGACAGCCCGGCGGTAAAAATATCAGTAATGTCAGGTAGATATACAACTTTGATATATTTAATTTTAATGACATATTACCTTTCTCCAAACATACTCTGTCACTTTAGGTTTTCTGCAGCTTATCATAAATGTCTTCAAATGACTGTATCTGCTTGCTGATATCATATAGATTTAAATGCCTTGGTCCCGATTTTATAAGATTATGCACATTTCTTCTTTCAGAATATTTATCTATCAGCAGCTTTAATTCTTCTATGGAATCTCCATCATAACATACGCCATATCGAAGCTTTTTTACTGTCTCCGGAATGCCGCCTCTATCGCTCCCTATGGTAGGAACACCATATTGTGCTGCCTCAATAACAATTCGCCCGAATGGTTCCACCCAAAGTGATGGCACAATTAGTATATCCGCCCGTTCATACTCCTCTGATAATACTTCCACTGAAAGCTTTCCCATTACTTGAATTCTTTGGTCTCGTGCCGCGATTTTTTTAACCCATTCAAGAAGTACACCATTACCGCAGATACGTAGGGATATATTTTTGTGAGTGCATCTGCTGAAAGCTTGTATCATTTTTTTTACCCCTTTATTTTCACTTAACACTCCCGCATACAAAAAGGAAATCGTATTATTATTTCTGCTTCTCTTTTCCTGAATACATTTGTCCAGCTTTTCCCAATCTATTGCAATACTGTTTGGTACACATTTATGACTGCAATTTTTAAAAAAGCCATCCTTTAAAAAAACAGATAATACAGCCTGAGAAGGCGCTGTTACCATTCCTCTCATCTTATTTGATAAAGCTCTCTGATAAAAGCGATATATTTTTACCAATGATGTCCTGCTTCCTCCAAGCACTGTTGTCCAGTCCATCAGACAATAATCTCTCAAGGTATGTACTACGTGATAGCCTTTTTTATCGGCGTATTTCCATACCTGACAACTCATGGAAGCCAGATTATTCGTATGGATAATATCAGGAGTTGTAAAATCTATGATTTTTTTTACAATCCGATTCATTTTTGGATTCCATAATAAATGAATTCCATTCCATAGCTTATCTGTAATATTTGCTTTATTATTTAAAATCCTGCGCTCATAAATACCTTTATCATAAGCTCTATATACAAAAACACCGTTAATTTTTTCTGCTTTCTGTAAATTACTGGAAGGTATGCCATCCATAGTCAGAACAGAAACTTTATGACCCTTTGCCGCCAAATGTTCAGCCAAAAGTTTTACAGAATGTTCGGCGCCACCTATCAAATTTGGATAATAAAACATATTCAAAATCAATATTTTCATCTAAAACCCTCTTCATATCTGCTGATTATCTGAAAATTTTAATGTAGTAGTTCTGTTATTGGATAATATTCTAAATCCTTTGTTCGTTCTCCAATATATTTCTTCCAGTGAGCCATTGTTGTGTGGTCACAAATTTTTATTGAATTATCTTTCTGCATTTTACCATCTCATTTCCAAAAACCGTCTGCATTCTTTTGCCGACTCCTTCCAATCATACTTGCGCGGCAATTCTCCCGCTGCCGAGTATTTACCAGAATAAAAGCCAAGCAATTTACATTTCAAATCTTCAAGGTTATTATTCTCAAAATAAATAGCAGCCTCTCCGAGTACTTCCGGCAAGGACGTAGAATTTGAAGAAATAACAGGGGTGTTCACTGCCAAAGCTTCCAGTGGTGGTATGCCGAATCCCTCATAAATAGACGGAAATACAAATACATCTGCACAATGATAAACAGTAGGCAAATCTTCGTCCTCAATAAAGCCTGTCAGATGAATATGCTCTAAAATTTCATCATCCAGACTATTCAGCAGGTTATCTATCTTCCAGCCTTTTCTTCCAGCTAAAACCAAATCAGCTTTTAATTTCTTCTCTTTCCACAAATCCGAATATGCCTTAATCAAAAGTCTCATATTTTTGCGTGGTTCCAAAGTAGATAGACATAAGATATACTGACTTGGAAGGGAATACTTATTTTTGACTGCCAAAAGCTCTTTCTTCTCTTTTTTATATTGATACATGTCTGGGGATAACCCGTTATATAAAACCTTGATACGCTCTTTCTTGATTTTCAGCTTTTTTTGAATCCTTCCTTTGGAAAACTCTGAAACTGTAATTATTTTCTCATCACATACAGCACATTTTCTAAACAAAATCCGAAAAAAATATCGACTGGAGAAAGTCATTGCTTTAGGCTGGTCCCAACAACCCACGTCATGAATTGCTGTAATTGTTTTCTTTCCCCAAAACAGAAATGGAGTAGGAAAAGCCATAAACAGCCAGTAATCCACCTTTATTTTATACAAATGAGCAGGTAGAACAAGCTGTGAAAAGAAAAGCTTGTTTTTTCCCTTTAATACAATTATCTCTATATTTTCTTTCTCTTTAAATTCTTTGAACAACTTAAAAATTTGATTTTTAAAAATCAAAACAAATTTATCTTTAGGAAAATTGATGATTAATTGATAGGCAATATTCATTGTGAATCTTTCAATTCCTGAAAAATTATCTGCAAGTGCTGTCAAATCAATTCCTATTTTCACAATATATCCCCTTCCTGTACTGTCTTATATTGGAATAGAAACATGTAACAATTTCAGTACTCTGCAAACTATAAGCAGCAGTGATACCATTTTGAATCTTACAAATATAATTGGAACAATTTTTGTCGAACAAACAGGTTTAATCTTCATTTTATGAATACATTCCTTTACATTGTTATCATTCATAAAAGTCTTTAGCATTTTCGTCTGTTCTGAAAATTTCTTTTTTGATTCTGCTAGTCCTAGCGCAAGCTGTATAACCGACAGTACAACCTCTCCGCCCCACAAAGAAGAAATATCAAATTGTTTTTCTGTAATCAACTTTTTTTCAAATTTCTTCTTTTCACGAATAAGAAGCAGTTTTGTCAAAAACATTTTATCAATATCTTTTTTATATTTTCCAATTGTAGAATCACTGTGGTTATATAAAAAATAAAAGGGTTCATTTAATAAAGCTACCCTTTCACATACAGACAAATATTGGTTTACAAATATAGTATCTTCTCCAACCGGAAGAACTTCTTTAAATATAATTTTATGCTCTTCTATAATACTCTTCTTATATGCCATTGACCATGGACCAGTTAAATCTTTTCCATATTTGGCTCTTATCCGTTTTCCTTTTACCCATTCCAAAATCTCTTCACAGGATATTCCTATGATATGAGGAATAATTTCTTGAAGAATTTCATTATTTGATTCAAAAATATCTTTGGTATATGTAAATTCATGTCGGCTCTTGGTTCCATCCGGTTTTACAGACGTATAACCATACATGACAGCATCCAGTTTTTTTGACTCTCCATATTGGATACATTTTTCTATACAGTCAGGTGCAACAAAATCATCACCGTCAAAGAAAAAAATCCATTCACCTTTTGCCATTTTCAAACCATCATTTCTGGCTTTAGATACTCCTTCATTTTTCTTATTTATCAGATGAATTCGAGAATCAGATGCAGCAGCGGCTTCAATCATACTTCCTGTATGGTCTGTACTGCCATCATTTATTACAATAATTTCTATTTCTCTATATGTCTGATTTGTCACACTTTCCAACATCTTTCCTATATATTTTTCTACATTGTATACAGGCATAATTACTGAAGCCTTCATCACAGCCTCCTTTTTTCATAAATTTCTCAACAGTTAATTTTCAGCATCTTACTCCTTTCCTCAGCAGACATTCTCCAAGTCCACATGGAAAAAACATTAGTTACCCTTTGATAATCCTATTTTTTCATTCACTATAAGTTTTGCTCACCATTTAGGTACAGCAAAAACTGAAAAGAATCACTCATACCCAAAAAAGACTTTTTTATCTATATTTCCAGATTAACTTTAATATCTTAATGTCATCAATAAAGTAGCGTTTAAACATACGCTTTGGTTCCTGCAAAAAGCGATAAAACCATTCCAGACCATGCTCACTCATCCATCTGGGCGCACGTTTTATATGTCCAGCCAAAAAATCCACGGTTGCACCAGCACAGATAGAAACAGTCGCATCATATTTTTGATAATTTTGATAAATAAACTTTTCCTGTTTTGGACAGCCAAAACAAGTAATCAAAATATCTGGTTTCGCAACAGATATCACCTTGTTTATTTTATCAAGCTCTGCCTTATCCGATTCAAACCCATATGGAGGTGCATAAGTTCCCGCTATTTTAATTCCGGGATATTTTTTTTCCAGATTTTGTTTTGCTCTCTCTGCAACACCTTCTGCACCTCCTAGAATAAAAATAGAATGATTTTTTTCAGCTGCTTTCCGGCATAACAATGGCACCAAATCAGAGCCTGAGATTTTTTCTTTGATAGGCTTTCTTTGTATTTTAGAAATCCAAATAAGAGGTTTTCCATCTGTAAGCACAATATCTGCATTATCCGTAATTTTTTTCAGAATATCATCCTTTTCTATTTTCATTACTACATCAACATTTATCGCTACTATATAAGATTTCTTTTTTTCAGAAATAAATCTGTCAATCATAGAAACTGTTTCTGACATAGTAAGATTGCTGGCATATGTATTCAATAATGGCTGCTTATGCATACCGGCTCTCCTCTCAGATTTATATATTGTCTGTTGCAAAATAAATTTTCTTCTATAAACTACTTTTAAAAATTATATTTCCATCGGCTCATAACTTTCAGGACTGTAATAAATCACTTTCGTCCCTCCATCTTCAAATTCAAACGGCACATACAACAAATCATCCATAGCTGCTCTCAAAAGCTTTTGCTTGTCCGGTTCCACATAAAATATAAAAAATCCACCACCACCGGCTCCAAGAAGCTTTCCACCAATAGCTCCTGCACGAATTGCCTTTTCATAAAGCGTATCTATACTGTCTGTGGATACTGCACTGCCTGTACCACGCTTTAATCTCCATGTGTGATTTAAAAGCCTGCCAAATTCATTTAAATCAGAATGCTTATCCGTCAATATTTTCTCAGCCTCCTCTACCAGATTCAACATCTCTCTTAATTTACAAACCCGGTCTTTTTGCATTGCTTTTTCCACATTAAAATTTGCTGCCTGGACCTCTGATGAAAATCTGGTAAACCCTGTAAAAAACATCATAAGATTCTGATTTAATACTTTTTTTCTCTCCAAGGACATAATAACAGGAAGTACTTCATACCCATTCAAATGAAAGTTAATCCGATTAAATCCACCATATGAAGCTGCAATCTGGTCCTGCCAGCCTCCGGCTTCATTACACAAAACTCTCTCCAGATAAATCGCTTTATCTGCCAGTTTCTTTTTATCAGCATATCTGCCCTTTAATGCATAAAATGCATTTAACATTCCTACTGCAAAAGAACTGCTTGTCCCTAAACCAGAACGGGCAGGCAAATCTGCCTCATAAGTAAGCCTTAATTCACGCATATCCAGCATTTTCATTGCATTCCGAATCGCCGGATGCTGAATTTCTTGAATATCTGTTACACGCTCAATTTTGGAATAGGACAATTCTGTTCTATAATTAAAAAAACAAGGCAAATGCCTTACATTTACATAACAATATTTATCAAAGGTTGTAGATATTACCGAACCGCCATATTCTCTGAAAAATTCCTCTACATCCGTTCCACCGCCGAAAAAAGACATTCTAAACGGAGTCTTTGTTATAACCATAATCCAATACCTACACTAATTCCATAATTCTCCGAAGCACTGTTATCTGCTCCTGTTTTACTTTTAAAAACTTTTTATATCTCTCAGCTGTAACTGTCACACTTGCATGTCCAAGAACATAGCTTAAATGTTCTACACTCATCCCCGCCCGAAGACATCTTACAGCAAATGTATCTCTTAATGTATGAAAATTATAACCCTTCATTTCCTGCTTCTCAAAAAGTTTCTCTAAGCGTATCTGTTCTCTTCTTGGATCTGGAAGTTTCCCTTTCTTACATTGCAGAACATATCCACACTCTTGTCTGTATTCCTTCAAAGTCCCAAGAATCGCATCTGGAACTGGAAGCTCCCTCTGTGTGGAATCTGACAGAGGCATTTTTACCAGCAAGGTTTTTCTGCTGTCTTGCTCCTTGTTCTGAATTCGCTGTATTGTATTCTGCACATATATTGTTCTTTTTTCAAAATCCACATTTTCCCATTGTAGAGCGCAGATTTCTCCAATTGCCAACCCCATTTTGAACGCAAAACAAATTCCAAGATATTTGGGTTCTTTACTGCTGCTCACAATTACATTCAGCAGATGTTGTTCCTCTTCATCCATTATCTCTATACTTCTTTTTCCTGCCCGAACTCTGACCGTATGTTCCAGTCCAAGCTTCACTGTATCAATCCCTGCAATTTGTAGCAGGCGTTTTAACAACATAATCAACATGTTCAAAGTTACTCCCGACATGTTTTCTTCCTGTCTTTTTCCGACAAAGCAGTCAATCTGCTGTTCTGTGATATCCTCTGCGGCAGTATCTGAAAAACAGGGCAGCAGATGTCTTTCCAGAAGATTATTGTATCTGTGGAATGTCAGCGGATTTAAACTATTCTGATTTTCTTTTTTCCATATCTGATAGCATTCACTGATAGAAGATGATTTTGTCATATCTACTGTCTCCTTGTTGTTTGGATTTACTACTGTTCCGAAGTTTTGATAATTTGTACTATTTTTTATTTACTCTATATTTATAAAAGAGTATGCTTCGCCGCTGCCCCATTTCCGGTCAAAAAATTCCATGGTCCCATAACTAGTTCTGCGGCATTCTTCATTATTCTAAACTGGTTGTTTTATGCTGGAATCATCTAATTCTCAGCCCTATACATCCATTAAATTCGATAATTTATCGTTGATGAAGTAAATCAACGATAACATGTTTTCAATAAAAACACACCTATTATATCATATGATTTCATATTTGCAAGTCTTTTTTTGAAATTCCATTTTTTTCTAAAATACCCTAAACTAGCGGAATCTGGCAATTTTTAAAACATATATTCTAAAAAATAAAAAACATTTTAAATTTTTAAACAGTCAGGAAAATAGTCAAATATAAATGGCGTAAATGCTCTTTTTACATAGGTTGTAGAGATTATGACAGTCTTTTTAATTTGATTTTTAAACAGTTAAATAAGCAGTTATTTCGTTAAAAAATTTCTGTAAAACCTGATTTTATAAGGGATTCAGAAATTTTCTGTCAGATTTACTTCATCAATGATACTATTCTAATTTTTATACACTATTAAAATAAAAAACACCTTTGACAGATAAATTACTTTTTCATCTACTAAAAATATTTAGTAAAAACTTTTGTCAAAGCTGTTTATAATCCATATCCAGATTGATATAGACTTTAAGATTTTGTCTGTAAAACCGTTGTTTTTGAACAAGCTTCTCAGAAAAAATATTTTATGGATAATCAGACAGAAAGCGCTTGCATATATAAAATAAATTTCTATTTATTTTTACAAAATCAATAAAATTAACTGATTTTTCAATGTGTTTAAACATAAAAAGAATATGTAAATACAAAATTTTTTAAGAATACAATTTTTTCATCCATTTAAATCTATGTGTATTTGATAATTTTATTATAATTATTGAGCATATAATTATAATAATAACAGTGAACATAAAACATAACATACTATTTTCAAAATCAACATTCAGCTTTTTTAATATATAATTGACTATTTTAAATATCCAGAGATGCATATAAAAAATAAGCGAACTTAATATCCGTAAATATTGATAAATTTTATTATCTTTTAAGTGCAGATTATAAACAATACAAAATAAAAAATAGTTGCTGGAACCAAAAACAAATACATATCTCTTGCTCGAACAAAATTAAAATATTTTAAAATAACGGTCTCTCCAAACATCAAAAGCATAGATATAACAAATCCTGCAATTACCCTTCCCCGATTGCAATTTAAAAACTTTTCATGATAAAATGCAAAAAACATTCCGATTCCTACAAACAAAAAACCCTCAAAAAGACCATTTCTTGTAGTAACAATTACTTTACTAAATAATTTCAAAATATTCCAAAGATTTGGCATTGAGTTGCGAAGAGGCTCTATTATGCCAAAATAGCTTTGAGCAAATAAACCAAAAAAATAAAAAACAGCAGCACATATTATAATTTTTTTTGGAACAATATGTTTTAATAACAATATTGTTATTAAAACAACTGCAAAAATAGTAGCATTCAAATACCATAATTGTGTATAGCTGCCTGTAAAAATAAAATTTCTAACATATTCCAGTAAGAAATGTATAACACCCTTTTCACCTGATATAAATGTTTTGATATTTAACGGTAGATATATCAGTGACCAAATAACATACAAACGAAATAATTTCAAAACATATTTAAGTGGTTTTTCTATACTGAAATTTTCAAAAACAGTTTTTCTATATAACAAAAAACCAGATGTAACAAAGAAAAATGGAACGGCGATTCTTGCAAGATAATTTTGTATTCCATAATTCAAAAAACGAAAATTTACATTATTTCCAAATGGTTGTATATGAATCGCCACTACCAATATTGAACAAATAAATTTTGTCAAATCAATAGCATTATAATTTTGTTTATCATAATTTGTATTTTCCATATAATTTTACCAATCCTTTATAAAAATTAATCTTTGGCTGTTATAATTTTTAAATGGCAAATAATTCACCTGTCTACTATATGATACCCCTCTGCTTCCTTATTCACTTTATTCAGCCTTCTTTTCATAGACAGTATTTTCTTTTCCAGCCCGTTTTCTTTCAACTCATGGAGAATCTTTTCCAGTTTTTCTCCCTCAAATGCAGGACAGGCAGATGCCACGCCAAGATATGCCCCGCTCTTATTTTCGAAAACTCTTACCGGCCAGATACTGCATTCAAAAGGTTTGTCATCTCCAAGCATACAACCAGATTTTTCATCCAGACATGGACAAAGCAGAATTTGAGAATCTGTTTTAAAATCATATTTTGCCGTATAAATTTTCTGTCCATTTTCCTCTTTTTCCTGAAATCTGCTTCCATCTATGCCCAGAGCAAGTATCTTTTTCATATCTTCCTCGCTGAATACAGGCGATTCCCATGCATCTTCCTTTACAAAAGAACAGCAGATTCTACAATCTGCACAGGTTTTATAAGACAATACATTTTTTAGCATCCTTTTTCTCCTTTTTTATTCTTTTTGAGTGTTATTCTTCACTCTTCTCTTGATTTTCATTCTTTTCCTGATTTTCCTCATAATACCCGATTTCCTTCTCCGCTTCCTGTTTAAACTCCGAAACTCTGTCACCATCCGGCTTTGGCAGTTCACTGATAGAAGTCACGCCAAACTTTCTTAAAAATTCCTCCGTAGTTCCAAACAGCAGCGGACGGCCCAAAGCATCCAGCCTTCCAACTTCCATTACAAGATTATACTCTATCAGCTTATTAATTGCATGTTCACATTTTACCCCTCTGATTGCTTCAATCTCCGTTCTTGTAACCGGCTGCTTATAGGCAATAATAGACAGTGTTTCCAACAGCACATCCGTAAGCACCTGTTTTTTTGGCTGACTTGCCACCTGTATCAAATATTCATAAGTGGAACCCTTTGTACACATCTGAAAAGAGTCCTCAAGCTCCACTATTTTCAGTCCACAATCCTCATGACTGTATTTTTCCATCAGCCTTTCCATAATTTTTCTTGTCTCTTTTTCAGTTTTCTGAATCGCTGCAGCTATTTTTGCTGTTTCCACAGAATCTCCCATAGTAAACAGAATTGCCTCCACTGCTGCCATAAGCTCTTCTTCATTTATCTTTTTCTCTTCACTCATTTTCTCTCCTAACTGCTCATGCTGACTTTAACAGGTCTTATAGACACTGTAATGTCATCAAAAATTTCTTTTTGTTCAATTATAATTTCCCCCATTTTCATAAGTTCCAGAATCGCCAGAAATGACACAATTACATGCATTTTACTGTGTTGCAGTTTCAAAAGCTTTTTGAAACTAAATGTCTTTTTCCCTTTTGCATAGTCTCTGATAAAGCTGATTTTATCCGTTAAACTGACTTCTTCTTTCTCAATATTTCTAAACTTGCTTCTGATAGGGTCTGTCTTGTCCTCTCTGCGCTTCATTACCTGCTTAAAAATTTCATGCAGCCTCACCAGTGTCAATCCTTCCAAAAGTTTGTCCAAATCAACTGGCTGTTCATATTTTGCAACTTCCTCTGGAATCGTCGGTTTCTTAAAAAGATTTCTTTCAGCATCCAGTTCTCTGTCCTTCAGCTCATAAGACAGATATTTATACATCTTATACTCCAGAAGCTTCTGTACAAGCTCATCTCTTGGGTCTTCCTCTTCTTCATTCTCCTTCTCCTCCTTCGGCAAAAGCATCCTCGATTTAATATCCAAAAGTGTTGCCGCCATAACAAGAAACTCGCTAACCACATCCAAATCCTGCCTGTCCATCTCATTCACATATTCCAAATACTGCCTTGTAATTTCCACAATCGGAATATCATAAATATTTACTTTATTTTTATCAATTAAATGTAACAATAAATCCAATGGACCTTCAAATACCTGAAGCTTTACCGGTATTCCCATAACTGTTTCCGCCTTTCTTATATCTTCTATCTAAACATTAGACCATCTATTTTATAAATCATTTACATTATATTTTTATATCTTTTATCTCAACCATAACTATCTCCGATTCATTAAACAGCCGAAATTTTATTGTATGACTTCCTGCTCCGCCTGACAATACCATGGCAGTCTGATTTTCCCGATATACCCCATAAGAATATTTGGGAAACAATCTCTTATCTGTTGATATCACCCCATGAATCACCGGCAGTCTTACGATTCCCCCATGATTATGTCCAGAAAATATATAATCAGGCTTCCATTCTGCATACTTCTTGAAAAAATTCGGATTATGCGCAATCAATACTTTTACTTCATCTTCCTCTGCCTCTGAAAAAGGATTTTCCCCCACAATATATTCCCCTTTCTTATAACATTCTCTGCTTAATTCAATTCCCCAAAAATAAATCTTTGTTCCCTTAAAATTCAGATGAATCCCTTTATTATTCAACAACACAATATCCAGTTTTTTCACCTCTCTCAAATAATCCCCAAACTCCTTTGTCTCACAGACCCTCGTTTCATGATTTCCAAAATTATACAAAACAGGACAAACCTTTTCTATTTTCTTCAAGAACTCCAGTCCCACATCCGTCTTTACCCTTTTTTCCTTCCCAATAATCAAATCTCCTCCAATAATAATACAATCCGGCTTTTCCCTCAAAACAGCCTGAACAAGACGCTCATTTTCTTCCCCAAAACAACTTTCATGTAAATCCGAAACATACAAAATCTTCACCGCTCCCAAAACATTTCTATTTTCAAACTCATATCTTTTTACCACAAAATGAGTAATTTCATAAAAACTTCTACACAAAATAATTAAAATCATAATGACACAAAAAAACACCAAGTAAAACATAAATCCTCCATACAGTAAAAATCCAAATAACCTCATCCCTTATTTACTTTAACAAAGAATCCACCTATATCGGTTAAATATCTTTTAACCTTACTTTTCACTGTAATATTATGAAACACAGTATCAGAAGGAAGATGTCTGCCATAAAAGGTCCTCTTCCTTCTGATACACCTCTCAAACACTCCTATCCTCCTTGTACTGCAATAGGTCATCAACTACGCTTCGTATGATGACATTATACCACAATTATATCCACAACGCATTCACTAATTTTTTCACACAATCAAAAAATACAATCTTCCTTACATCTTCCGATGCCACAATATCCACACTTCCCACCTTCGTTTCTCCTAAATAATACTCCGCACTTCCCATCACATCCCCCTTTTTCACGGGTGCCTCCGCTTCTTCCTTCAAACTAATCTTCTTTGTAATTTCATTCACATTCTCCCCCGTAGTACTAAGATAGGAAAACTCCCCCTTATACTCAACCTCTGCTTCCTCACTCACCCCAAGCGAAACCTTCACCCTTTCCAATTTATCTTCATTTAAATCCTTATACACACTACAATGCGAAAATCCATACTCCAACAATGTCCTTGCTTCGGCAAAACGTATTTTATAGTCCGGCGCTGCCATAATTACCGCAATCAAATCAATATCATTCTTCCTTGCCGTAGCGCTCACACAATACTTCGCCTTACTTGTAGAACCAGTTTTCAACCCTGTTGTCCACTGGTACTGTTTCAATAACTTATTTGTATTTGCCAGCCCAAATTCACTGCTTCCCTTTGCTGTCACATGTGTAATATTTTCCATCCATATTGTAGAATAATTAAAAATAGCTGGATATTTTGTAATCAGTTCTCTTGACATAATGGCCACATCTCTCGCCGTCGTATAATGTCCGTCAGAATCCGTCAGCCCGCAGCAGTCCTCAAAATTTGTATTTTCCATTCCAAGTCCCTTTGCCCTTTCATTCATTTTCTGAACAAACTCCGCTTCACTTCCTGCTATGTACTCCGCCATTGCTACTGATGCATCATTTCCCGATGCAATAATAATACATTTTATCAATGTATCGACTGTCTGTACCTCACCTTCCTCCAGAAATACCTGCGAACCACCCATGGATTTTGCATGAGCAGAGGTAGTTACCTGTTCGTCCAGAGAAATCTGCCCGCTTTCCAGTGCATCAAAAATCAGAACCAGTGTCATAATTTTTGTAATACTAGCGGGACTTAATACTTGGTCAGGATTATTTTCATAAATAACCGTTCCGGTAGATGCCTCCATCAGTACTGCCGCCTTTGACTGCAAACCCAAATCCAGACTTAAATCATTTGTATTTACCGTATCTTCCTCCGCATAAATGGAAAATGGCAGTATGCCCGTTAATATAGTAATCATTAGCCATACTGCCATCACTCTTCGTTTTCGATTTACACTCATATTCACTCTCTAATCTTTTCTTACTGTCATTTTATGCTTTGAACGATTAGATTAGAACAAAGTATTCACAACTCTATTTATTCTCGAAATTTATTTCCACTATTCCGTGACTGATTCTGTATTCTGTTCTGCTGCCGATTCTGTCTCCTGTTCACCTGTGGGCTCTGTATTCTGCTCTGTCACAGGCTGTGTTCCCTGCTCTGCCGCCGTCGCAATATAAATATATTCCTCCGAAGTACTTACAACAGACCTGTTTTTCCATAGATGCTTTACTGTAAACGGGTCAAGATTCTGAACATCCTCTGCCTTTGCAAGAAGCGTATTTTTATTAATAAATATAGTTTCACATTTCTCATCATTAATATAAACACTGCTTGAAGGTGAGAAATACTGCCCTTTTACTAGATAATATCGCATATTTTCATCTTCTCCGGTTTCCGTCTCCGGTTCCTCCTTAGCGTCAGGGTCCTTTGGCAGACTGGCAAGATGCTCTTCTGGATTTTCCTCAAGTTCTACACTCTGTATCACAGAAGGATAAGTTCCCATTTGCAAATCTGTTGGAACGTATGGAGTTTCTCCGTCATATACATACTTATCTCCATATAAAATATCATATTCCAAAGTCTTTAAGGATTCCAGATAATTTTCATCATTTTGATAAATTCTGTGAAACTTATTAATCACACCTTCATCAATTCCAAGCTTTTCAAGAATCTTAGGATAAATCTGAAAAGTTTCCAAATCCTCGTCCGGCATATCAAATCCAAAGTTGCTCCATACAATATACTCTGTCTGATACAGATTGCCATTTGTCAGCTCATCTTCTGTCAATTCCAGACTTGGAAGATGGTCTCCATACATTACAAGAATGACATCTTCTTTATATTTTGCAAGCGTTTCTGTCAATTCTTTGATAAAATCATCCATTTCCTTAATTTGATTTACATAGTATTCAAACTGATATCGCCTCTCTTCATCCTCAATGCCGGATACCTTAATTAACGGCTCCTCAAGAACCTCATAAGTTGGATAACTTCCATGTCCCTGAACGGATATGGTATAAATAAAATCCTGTTCCTCCGTAGAATCAAGCACATCTACAATCTCTTCTGTAAGAACAAAATCCTTTACCCAATCTAACGGCGTATATTCAGTAGGATTCATAAACTCCACACTGGTAAAAGTATTGATTCCCAGATTTTTAAATACCTCATTTCTGGAATAGAAAGATGCATTATTATTATGAATTACATGAGAAGTATAGCCATAATCCCGAAGCACATAAGAAATGCTCTCACAGGTAGATTCCTTTAAAATTGTTTTATATGGAAATTCTCCTGGCCCGAAATCCTCCAGATTCATGCCTGTCATCATCTCAAATTCTGTATTGGCAGTTCCATACCCTACATTATTGACATATAAAAATCCGGATGGATAATCCTTTTTCAACTGATTAAAGACAGGTGTAGCCTCCTGTGACAGTTCCAAATCCTTTACCTTGTTTACATCAAAAAATGATTCAAGCTGAAGAAAAATAATATTCGGAGTTTTTGCATCCTCTATCGGGTCATTTTTCGCACTGTCAAGATTCTGTTTGATTTTCTGAATCGTTTCCTCTGAGTATTCCTTTGGCTTCTTTACTCCCACATTTACCACAGAATTGGCAAAGCAATAGGCAAATCCATATTCCTGATAAGCAATGGAAAGATTTGGAAACTTGGTGGACAGACTTCCTATGGCAATTCCAATATTTGCGGAACCTACCGTGATAATGCCTATCAAAATAATCAAAGCAATATTCCAGAGATAATTAATTTTTTGAGAATATTTCGGTATCTTTCTCCAGAGATAAATTACCAAAATAATTGCGGCAATAATCAGCACAATTAAAAAAAATCCAAATGGTCCGCTTAAATACTTGTCCATAATGCTCATAACCGAAGTTGCCATTCTAAGGTCATTCGCTGAAAAAGGTGTTTCTCTGTAAGATTTTAACAGGAAATTTGCCACACCAAATCCAATCCATATACAGGCAATTAAAAACATTGGTGCGATTCTTTTTTTCAATATTAAAACAAATGACATGGTAAATAATACAATCAAATAGTTTAACAGAAAAGTAATTGGTCTTCCGGTAATAAAGCCGAAAAACTTGGACACTGACCTTTGATTCAGCGCTTCTGCTATGGTATATGCCACCAGCGGCGCAATAAGAAATACAAGAAGAGTTATTCTCTTCACTGTATTGGCCCATATGTCTTTAAAATAACTGATGATTTTATCTTTCAATTTTATAACCTCTTTTCTCATTTCACAGGAAATCACTTTGCAAATCTAACTGCCTAATAAAATGTATTCACTTCATTTATTATGTGATATTGTCCCTGTTTTAAATCTACCATTATCACATTACAGTTCTTCTGCAGTCCTCCGGACCAGAAATCTTTGATTTCATTTCCTTTTATATAGGACATCAGTGCTTTGTTCATTGCTCCGTGGGCAACAATCATTACCCGTTCCCATATTTTCTGCATTGGTTCGATTTCATGCTTCATAAAATCCTCCGCTCTGGAACAAATCTGTTCCAGAGATTCCCCTGTTTTGTCTGGTTGATATAATTCAGGATGGCTGAAAAAATATCGAAAAGTAATCGTATTATTTTTTTCCAGTTCTTCTACGGTTTGTCCCTCATAACCACCAAAATTCAGCTCAAGAATTCTTTCATCCTTTCTAATCTCAATCTCTCTGTTGCCTTTGATAAGAAGTGCTGTTTGATATGCTCTGTCAAGAGGACTGGAATAGATTCTGTCTATTTCTACATTTCTCAATGCTCTGCCTGTCTTTTCTGCCAGTTCTCGCCCATACTCACTAAGCGGAACATCCGTGCGTCCCTGCAATCGTTTCTCTTTGTTCCATACAGTTTCCCCATGCCTGACAATATAAATCTCCATTTTCCTGTCCCATATTTCTAATTTAATCAAAAATGCCATCTTCATTTCTGATGTATGGCATTCTGACAAATAATATCACAAATATAAGATTTTTTCAAGGGCAGTGAAAAGAAAGACACAAAAAATACACATATTTCCATTTCCGCTGTTTTCATATTTCCATGTTATAAAGTATATTCTTTTTTTATATCTCCTTCAAGGTCCTTCCATAAAAATGCTCCTTTTTCTATGGTCATATATCCATGGTGGCTGTTTTCCTTCGGAATAGATACGGAACCGG
>CAJTOU010000032.1 GCA_910577835.1 uncultured Lachnospiraceae bacterium
GGGAAAAGGGATGCACGAACGGTCTTAGCATTGTAAAAAAATTATCCATATTTCTATGTTTTTGTTGGGATATGTTCTAATTTGGTACTCATATGGAAACGATAGTGTTGCTATCAAAACTTTCTCAATAAAAATAAATAAATTGATATTTTGAAAATTAAACAGGATGAAAATAAAGTGTAGTGATAAAAAACGGATTGCTTTGGGATTGAGGATTTGCGGCAAAATCAGGAAATACACAGGAATAAGAAGCGGCAGGATAAAATGGTACAGAGGGAATTGAGGGTTTCTGAAATTAAGGAATATCAGAACATTGCATTTTTTCAGTATCTAATTATCAGAAAGGATAATTAATATGAACGTAATTTTTGATATGGATGGATTAATGTTTGATACCGAAAAAGTATTTATAGACGCATGGGATTATGCCGGAGAAATGGCTGGAATTGGAAAAGCCGGTTATATGGTTTATAAAACTCTTGGTATGAATATTGTTGCCTCATACAATATATGGAAAGAAGAATTTGGAGATAATTATAAGCAGGAAGAATTAAAAAAATATACAAAAGAATTTTTGAAAAAATATTATGATGAAAATACAGTACCAGTAAAACATGGCTTATACATATTGCTAAAATATTTGAAGAAAATAAATTGTAAAATGGCTGTCGCATCGTCTTCTCCAAAATGGGAAGTGGAAAAACATCTTGAGGATGCAGGCATAAGAGAGTATTTTACTGATATTATATGTGGAGACATGATTGAAAAATCAAAACCTGCTCCGGATATATATTTAAAGGCATGTGAATTACTTGGTGTGAAACCAAAAGATTGTTATGCACTCGAAGATTCAAAGAATGGACTGCTGTCTGCTTATAATGCCGGATGTAAGCCGGTTATGGTGCCTGACCTGTGGCAGCCGGATGAAGAGATATTAAGTATTCTAGTGGGAAAATATGATAATCTCGAACAGGTTAAAGAAGCATTTGAAAAAGGCGAGCTGCCTGCTATTCCAAATAAGGAAAGGACTCCGTCATATCTTATAAAATAAGGATACAATAAAAATGAAAACAGACAGACTTTACGCATTAACTTTATACCTGCTTAATCATGGCAAAACTCCTGCCTCTGAACTGGCAGAGCGATTTGAAGTATCTATAAGAACCATTCAGAGAGATATTGATACATTGTGTCAGGCCGGAATTCCGATATATGCTGTTACCGGTATAAATGGCGGATATGATATTTCAGATACTTTCAAAATAAACAATCATTTGGTTTCCAAGGAAGAATTTTCCTATATCGCAACTGCGCTGCAGGGATTAAAAACTGTGACAAACAGCAGACTGGCAGATGAAATTCTTGAAAAAATAATTGCAATTTCAAACTCATATGATACAGCAATGGTTTTAGATTTCTCTGTCCTGCGAGAAGGCGATGAAAAACTGCTTCAAGCACTGCAATCAGCAGCAATAAACAGACATACGGTGAAATTCTCTTATACAAATAACAAGGGTGAGACAAAACTCCGTCATGTTGAACCAGTTACAGTTATGTATAAGTGGTATTCGTGGTATATGCTGGCATATGATAAAGACAAAGAAGATTATCGAACATATAAGCTTGTCCGAATGGAAAATATTTCTGTTACGGAAGAAACCTTTACAAGGAGCCATATATCAGTGAAAGATATTTTGGATAAATATGACAATTTATATACCAATAAAACTTTACCGACAAAAGTAATACTGCATTGTTACAATCATGCAATACACAGAATCAAAGAATACCTAAATGGAAAAATAACCAAAATATATGAAAATGGCTCTGCTCTTGTTGAAGTCTGGGTTATAGAAGACGAACAGTGGTGGGTGGGAGTTATTATGTCGCAGGGGAAAGATGCCGAAGTGTTAGAGCCGGAACATATAAAAAGTAAAATTATTGATTCAGCAAAAGACCTTCTTTATTTATATAAAAAATTATGACATACAGATGTCGTAGTTTGTATGAGATACTATATTAGCCAAAAACACATTGCTGTTTTTTGTAAATAAATATATGGAGGTTTTATTATGATAAATGATGTTTATGTGCAAATACCGGTTTTGGAAAATGACAGATTTATATTGCGGGAAATTTATAAGGAGAAAGACACCAAAGAATTATTAAAGGTATATTCAGATGATAAATCGGTTCCTTTTTTTAATTCAGATAACTGTAATGGTGATGATTTTTCTTATAAAACAATGGAAGAAATGGAAGATGCAATCGAATTTTGGGATTTTTCATATAAACATAAGTATTTTGTAAGGTGGGCAATCGAATTGAAACAAAAACAGGAAGTTATTGGAACAATAGAACTGTTTCACCGAAGAGCAGAAGATTATTTTGATAATTGTGCGATTCTCAGATTGGATTTACGAAGCGATTATGAAACGGAAGCGGATATTGAAAATATTCTTTATATGATTATACCAAAAGTCAAGGAATTATTTGGCAGTCAAAGAATAGCTACGAAAGCAGTTAGTAGTGCAGGCAGTCGGATTCTGGCATTGAAAAAAGCAGGATTTTGTCTGTCAGAAGAATACTTGACAGGGCACGATGGAATAAAATATGATTCTTATTATATAAGGAAGGTGTAATCAGATGTCATTTGATTTTAAAAAAGAATTTAAAGAGTTTTATATGCCAAAAAAGAAACCGGAGATTGTAAATATACCAAAAATGAATTATATCGCAGTCCGCGGAATAGGAAATCCGAATATTGAAGGTGGAGAATATCAGCAGGCGATAGATATTCTGTATGCTGTGGCATATACTTTGAAAATGAGTTATAAAATGGATTATAAAATAGATGGCTTCTTTGAGTATGTGGTACCGCCATTGGAAGGATTCTGGTGGCAGGAAGGAATAAACAGTACAGATTATGCAAATAAAGACTTATTTCATTGGATTTCCGTGATTCGTCTGCCGGATTTTGTGACGCAAAAAGATTTTTCATGGGCAGTCCAGACTGCCACAGCAAAGAAAAAATCAGACTGTTCCAAAGCGGAATTTTTGTCTGTCGAAGAAGGTTTGTGTGTGCAGATTATGCATATTGGACCCTTTGACAATGAGCCGGAGTCGGTCGCTTTGATGGATGCTTTTTTGGAAGAAAATAATTATGTGAATGATATAAACGAAATTCGTCTGCATCATGAAATATATATGTCCGACGCAAGAAAAATACCTTCAGAGAAGTGGAAAACAGTGATTCGACATCCGATAAGAAAGAAATATTTATAGTCCATAAATGTTTTTTCCAAAGTATGGAATGGAACGGAATATATCATAACAACCCCGCTTATTCTTATTCAAATAAGAAAATCAAAATAAACAAAAGGGCTGTTGCAAAAAATCAATATTAATATAATTAGTATCTGTTTAGATAAATACGATATCTCATATAATTTGTATTTTGTAACAGCTCTTCATTTTAATAGCCCTATCCCCATGCAATTCCCATTTTTTCAGCAATAAATTCAATCGTTTCTTCCACGGACATCCCCGTTTCCTCCACAGTAATATCCGCATATTTTTCATAATAAGGCGCTCTCTCATTATATAAATCAAGCAGAGTTTGTCCATCCTGAAGAACCACCCCGCGGCTTTTTAAATTTCCAAGTCTCTGTTCCACCTCTGTATAAGGCAGCTTTAAATACACCACTGTACCGATTTCCTTAAAATGTCTCATAGCTCTCTCACCATAAATCACACTTCCACCCGGTGAAATAATTGACTTATGGCAGCATACAGAAGCATTGATATCCTCTTCAAGCTCCTTAAACCCTTCAAGCCCTTTCTCTGAAATAATTTCATGAAGCAGCTTTCCTGTTTTCTCCTGTATCAAAATATCCGTATCAATAAAATCATATCCCAAAAACTTTGCAAGTACTACTCCGGCAGTACTTTTTCCGGATGCAGGCATACCGATTAAAATTATATTATCCTTATTCATTTTCTACTGAATATTCTTTTAGAATAATCCCTTTCATAAATTATAAGCTAAACAAACAACATTCTATCACAAAATCTGTAAATATTCAATAAAAGTCATTGAAAAAACTGTCTGTTAAATGTATACTATATAAGCTGTCAGTACAGGCAATACCATAGCGGACTGAAAAAATACAATCTACTTACAGATATTAAAGGGAGGAAAACATACAATGAAATGGAACAAATTTACCATTAAAACCACCACGCAGGCAACGGATTTAATCAGTGGCGTATTGGTGGAAAACGGCATAGACGGGGTAGAAATCAAGGATAATATTCCTTTGTCAGAGGAAGATAAAAGAAAAATGTTTATTGATTTTCTGCCAGAACTTCCGGAAGATGAGGGAATTGCATATCTGAGTTTTTATATGGAAGAACTGAGTGAGGAAGAAGAACAGGAAAAAATGTCAGCTATTCTTCAGGGAATAGAGGAATTAAAGGACTTTGTAGAGGTTGGTGAGTGCAGCATTGTAAAAGGAGAAACACAAGATACAGACTGGATGAATAACTGGAAACAATATTTCAAGTCCTTTGAAGTAGACAATATTATTATCAAACCTACATGGGAGGAAATGAAGCCGGAATATAATGGTAAAACGGTGATTCAGATAGACCCAGGTATTGCTTTTGGAACAGGTCTTCATGAAACTACTCAGCTTTGTATCAGACAGCTTCAAAAGCATATAAAGCCTCATGCAAAAATACTGGATGTCGGCTGTGGCAGCGGAATACTTTCTGTAATAGCCCTGAAGCTCGGTGCAGGGCAGGCTATTGGTCTGGATGTGGATGAAAATGCCATAACTGCTGCGTATGAAAATCTGAAGGTAAATCATATCCCGCAGGAGAAGTTTAGAGTTTTAACCGGCAATATTCTTGAGGATATTTCCATTTCAGAAGAGATAGGATATGAATGTTATGATATTATTGTAGCAAATATTCTTGCTGATGTACTGAAGCCCCTTACATCGATTATTCCAGACCACCTTAAAAAAGGCGGAATTTATATAACCTCCGGTATTATAGACAGCAAAGAGCAGGAAATGGTAGAAGCGATTTCAGCGCGACCGGAGCTTGAAATAATTGAAATAACAAGAAAAAATGACTGGGTATCCATTACGGCAGTCGGAAAGTAGGCATATATGCATCACTTTTTTGTAAATCCCGAAGCAGTGAAATCCGAGATAATTACAATCACAGGAACAGATGTCAATCATATCAAAAATGTTCTACGTATGAAATCCGGTGAACAAATATTGCTCAGCGATGGTCAGGGACAGGACTTTTGCTGCGAAATAGAAAGTCTGACCGAACAGGAGATTATTGCAAGAATAAAAGATAAAACTTTTGAGGGAACAGAGCTTTCTGGTAAATTTTACTTATTTCAGGGTCTTCCAAAAGGGGACAAAATGGAGTTTATTATCCAAAAAGCAGTAGAACTTGGAGTAACAGAGGTTATTCCTGTTCATACCAGAAGAACCATAGTAAAATTGGATGCAAAAAAGGAAGAAAAGAGACTGGAAAGATGGAAGGCAATTTCAGAGAGCGCTGCGAAGCAGTCAAGGCGGGGAATTATTCCCAAAATTACCCATGTAATGAATTTTTCAGAGGCTTTGAAATATGCCGAAAGTCTTGATATAAATATTATTCCCTACGAGAATTTTAAAGATATGACAGAAACAAAAAGAGTGCTGGACAAAATTGCTCCAAATATAAGGGCAGGAATTTTTATTGGTCCTGAAGGCGGCTTTGAGGAATCGGAAATAGAGCTTGCCATGCAGCAGGGAGTCAACCCGATATCCCTTGGCAGGCGGATTCTGCGCACAGAAACCGCAGGAATGGCGATTTTGTCTGTGCTGATGTTTCAATTAGAAAACAGGTGAAATAGAAAAATAGACAAAATAAAAAATACTGCATAAATCAAAAGTGGAGACCAAAAATGGAAATTTATTTAGATAATTCTGCCACAACCATGGTGTCACCAGAGGTGGCAGACATTGTGATAAAGGTTATGACGGAGGACTATGGAAATCCTTCCTCCATGCACAGAAAGGGAGTAGAAGCGGAAAGATATATAAGAAATACAAAGGAAATAGTTGCAAAAAGCCTGAAAGTAAAGGAAAAGGAGCTTATTTTTACTTCCGGCGGCACAGAATCCAATAATCTCGCACTGATTGGTATGGCAAATGCAAATAAAAGAGCCGGCAGGCATATTATTACCAGCAGTATAGAACATCCATCGGTGCAGAATACCATAAAGTATCTGGAGGAGCAGGGCTTTGAAGTAACATGGCTTCCAGTGGATACAAAGGGACATGTTCAGACAGAGGTTTTAAAGAAAAGTCTGCGTACAGATACCATTCTTGTATCTGTAATGTATGTAAATAATGAAATTGGCGCCTTACAGCCTGTGGAAGAACTCAGTAAAATTGTAAAAGAGTATAATTCAAATATTATTTTCCATACAGATGCCGTACAGGCATTTGGAAAATATCGCATTTATCCAAAGAGACAGGGAATTGATGCGTTAAGTGTCAGCGGACATAAACTTCATGCTCCAAAGGGAATCGGTTTTTTGTATGTATCTGAAAAGGTGAAAATCAAGCCTGTTATTTTCGGTGGAGGCCAGCAGAAAAATATGCGCTCCGGTACAGACAATGTTTCAGGTATCGCAGGCATTGGTGAAGCTGTAAGGCAGGCATACGAAAATTTTGAGGAAAAAATTGATAACATGTACAGGCTTAAGGATTATTTTATTGACAGGCTTTCAGAACTGGAAAATATAAAAATCAACAGCCAGAAAGGAAGAGAGAGCGCTCCACACATTATTAATGCAAGCTTTTGTGGTGTCAGAAGTGAGGTAATGCTTCACGCTCTGGAGGAGAAAAATATATATGTATCAGCGGGTTCGGCATGTTCGTCCAATCATCCGCATATCAGTGAAACTCTTTCCGGAATAGGGCTGTCTTTGGAGGAGATTGATTCTGCTCTCAGATTCAGTTTGTCTGAATATACCTCAAAGCATGAGCTGGATAATACCATAGACTGTATAAGAGAGCTGCTTCCTGTATTAAGAAAATTTACAAAGAAAAAATAGTCTGAAACATGACAGAAAGGAAATATCTATGGAATTTAAGTCATTTTTAATAAAATATGCGGAAATCGGCGTAAAGGGAAAAAACCGGTTTTTGTTTGAGGATGCTTTGGTCAGACAGATTCATCTTTCATTGAAGCCTTTAAATACCACCTGTCATGTATATAAAGAGGTGGGGCGTATTTATGTGGATATATGTGATTATGACTATGAAGAAGTGATAGAAGCATTGCAGCATGTATTTGGAATTGTCGGGATTTGTCCGGTAGTCCAGATAGAAGATAAGGGCTTTGAGGATTTAAAGCAAATGATTGTCAAGTATATGGATGAAATGTATGCAGATAAAAATCTTACTTTTAAAGTCAATGCAAGACGGGCTAGAAAGAATTATCCGTTAAAATCAATGGAAATAAATGCGGCAGTTGGAGAAGCATTGCTTGAAGCATTTCCTGAAAGCAAGGTAGATGTTCATAATCCGCAGGTAATGTTAAACATTGAAATCAGAAAGATGATTAATATTTATTCAGAGACAATTCCGGGACCGGGAGGTATGCCAGTAGGTACAGCCGGCAAGGGGATGCTGTTGTTATCCGGCGGAATCGACAGTCCGGTGGCGGGCTATATGATGGCAAAAAGAGGAGCGAATCTGGAAGCAGTTTATTTTCATACACCGCCATATACCTCTGACAGAGCAAAGCAGAAGGTAATGGATTTGGCGAAGAAGGTGGCCGAATATTCGGGACCGATAAAATTGAATATTGTCAATTTTACAGATATACAGATGTATATTTATGAACAGTGTCCACATGAAGAGCTTACCATTATTATGAAACGGTATTTTTATAAAATTGCTGAAAGGCTTGCGGTATCTCACGGCTGTCTGGCGTTAATTACAGGAGAAAGCGTTGGTCAGGTGTCCAGCCAGACTATGCAGTCACTTGGTGTGATTAATTCTGCCTGTGAAACACTTCCTGTATTTCGCCCGCTGATTGCCTTTGACAAACAGGATATTGTAGATATTTCAGAGAAAATTGATACCTATGAGATATCCATAGAGCCATATGAGGATTGTTGTACAACATTTGTTGCCGACCATCCTGTCACAAAGCCAAATCTGAAAACAATAAAAAAATCTGAAATAAGGCTTCAGGAAAAAATAGAAGAAATGGTGGAAACCGCTTTAAAGAATGTGGAAGAAATTATAATAACAAGCGAATAAAACCATGAAAATCGGATATAATTTAAGCAATCGGTCAAACAAAGCAGTTTCCTGTAAAAAATAAAATGAGACTGCCGTATTCAAAATCAGATATACAAAATATAGCAATCGTTTGCATCAAAATTTGCTATATTTTGCAGGTCTGTTCTTTTATACGACAATCCCATACATGAAACCTTACAATCATTCGCTTTTTTTGTGGAACTGATGTATCAGGTCTCAAAAATATTGCTGGTACGAAACCTAAACCAGATATGGCTTTAAGATTTCCAGAATATCATCAATACCAGATTCATCAGCATGAATGCATAAGTCAATCGGCTTGGATAAATCCAGGCTGAAAATCCCCATAATAGACTTTGCATCGATTACATATCTGCCGGATACCAAATCAAAATCTGTATCAAATTTTGTAATCTCGTTTACAAATGCCTTAACCTTGTCGATGGAATTTAAGCAGATTTGAACTGTCTTCATAATAAAACCTCCTCGAAAAAATTATATTTGAAATATTTATTATTATGAGGCAAACTTTTGGAAAAGACCTCATTTGTATATATACTACCTTTAAAATGATGAAAAGTCAATGCAAAATTATAAAAAAAACGAATTGGAGAACAGAAAAATGAGCAGAAGGATAAGCGGAAGGATGGGCGGAAGAATGAAGGTGGCATTTCATACATTGGGATGTAAGGTAAACTCTTATGAAACAGAAGCCATGAGGCAGGAGCTTGTAAAAGAAGGTTATGATATTATGGAATTTATGCCCGGAGCCGATATATATATTATTAATACCTGTACTGTTACGAATATTGCAGACCGAAAATCGAGACAGATGCTTCACAGGGCAAAGAAAATGAATCCAAATGCGCTGGTAATTGCGGTCGGCTGTTATGTACAAACCAAAGAGGCAGAGCTTTTGCAGGATTCATCTGTGGATATTGTGGTTGGAACAAACAGAAAAAGCGAGATTTGCAATATTATCAGGGAATATTTTAAAGAGGATGTTCCAGAAAATATTTCAGCAGATACTGAATCAGATATTAAATCTGAGACAGTATTGGCAGAAAAGAAAAGCTATCTTATAGATGTGTCACATTCCTGCGAGTATGATAATATGCAGATAAGCGCTGATGCGGAGCATACAAGAGCGTTTGTAAAAATTCAGGATGGCTGCAATCAGTTTTGCAGCTACTGCATTATCCCTTATGCAAGAGGCAGAATCCGAAGCCGGAAGCTTGCCGATATCAGGGCGGAGGCGGAAAAGCTTGCCGAAAATGGCTATCAGGAATTAGTATTGACCGGAATACATTTAAGCTCTTATGGGCAGGACAGAAAGAATATTACGCTTTTGGATGCCATAGATACGGTATCTCAGGTAGAAAAGATTCAAAGGGTCAGACTTGGCTCACTTGAACAGGGAATTATCAGTGAAGCGTTTATCAGAAAGCTCTCAGAAAATAAAAAATTCTGTCCGCACTTTCACCTTTCGCTGCAAAGCGGCAGTAAAGAAGTATTAAAAAGAATGAACCGGCATTATACACCGGAGGAATATCTGGAAAAATGTATTTTGATAAGAAGCTTTTTTGACAGACCTGCTCTGACAACAGATGTGATAACAGGATTTCCGGGTGAGACAGAAGAAGAATTTTTAGAAACAGAAGAGTTTTTAAAGAAGGCAGCGTTTTCACAGATGCATATTTTTAAATATTCCATACGTCAGGGCACAGCGGCGGCAAAAATGGAACAGCAGATTCCGGATGCCGTTAAGACAGAGAGAAGTAACAGGCTTATAAAACTGAACAAAAGGCTGGAGCAGGAATACAGGAAGCAGTTTCTGGGAACAGTTGGAAGGGTATTGATAGAGGAGGAGACAGTGATTGACGGAATACACTGTTTTACAGGCTATACCGGTGAATATGTGAGAGTAGCTGTGGTGTCACATATCTGTCTTATCAACAA
The DNA here is from genome assembly GCA_910577835.1 of uncultured Lachnospiraceae bacterium. Lineage (GTDB taxonomy): Bacteria > Bacillota > Clostridia > Lachnospirales > Lachnospiraceae > CAG-303. Next base: position 10,311 of record CAJTOU010000032.1, read on the forward strand.
AATGGTAGAGGTAAATTTCAAAAAATTGCTAAATGCGGAAATATTACTTGCGGAATTGATAAAAATATATTAAAATAAACAAAAGTGTGTGCGTGGAACAGCATATTTAGTTTCATAGGAAATTACTCCGTATTTTTTATGACGCAGCTCTTACAGAGCAGCTCAGGCAACCAGCGCTTGCGTTGATTGTATTATTTGCTGAACAAAGTGCAGGGAAGGTTATCACAGATTTATGGTGCCTCGGGAACTTCGTTCTAAATATGAAAAGAGAGGTAGATATACGAAGATGGATGGTAAAATGAGCAGTACACAGTATTTCAAGACAGTACCTGAGACAAAGGTTGAAGTTGGACAGGTTATGAAAGAGGTTTATAAGGCGCTTTCAGAAAAGGGATATAATCCTGTCAATCAGATTGTAGGATATATTATGTCAGGAGACCCGACATATATTACAAGCTATAAAAATGCAAGAAGTCTTATTATGAAAGTTGAGAGAGACGAACTGATAGAAGAAGCCCTCACCTATTATATCAATAACAGGCTGCGCTGATAAGATGACAGGAACAGGAGACAGAATATGAGAATAATGGGGCTTGATTATGGTTCGAAAACTGTCGGAGTGGCAGTCTCCGATGAGCTTTTGATGATTGCGCAGGGAGTGGAAATCGTGCGCCGCGATTCGGAAAAAAAAATACGAAAAACATTGATACGTATTGATGAATTAATTGCTGAATATGATGTGGGAAAAATTGTTCTTGGTTTCCCGAAAAACATGAACAACACTTTAGGCGACAGGGCGGAGAAGTCGCTGGAATTTAAAGCAACTCTGGAGAGACGTACAGGGCTTGAGGTAATTATGTGGGATGAGAGACTTTCAACAGTCAGTGCCCATAAAACCATGACAGAGGCCGGAGTGCGTCTCGAAGAGAGGGGTAATTATGTAGACAGTATTGCCGCTGCAATTATTCTGCAGGGGTACTTGGATTTTGCTGCAAATCGTTCAAAGGGGCAGTTGGCCGAAAATTAGGAAAGAGATGAGGAAAATATGTTTGGAAAGATTAAATTTGTAGATGAAGAAGGAACAGAGCTGGAATTTTCGGTAATTGAGCAGACGAGAGTAAATAATATCAATTATCTTCTTGTGACAGATTCAGGGGAAGAAGAGGAAGAAATAGAGGCATTTATTGTAAAAGATTTATCAGCCGAAGAGGATAAAGAGGCATTATATGAGATTGTGGAGGATGAAGACGAATTTGAAGGTGTAGCAAAGATTTTCGATGAACTTGTTGGGGATTTAGACTAAAATTAGGAGGTAAGAACGTGAAAACGGCGATTGAAAATGAGAACACAAAGATAAAGATTATTCCTTTGGGAGGTTTGGAGCAAATCGGAATGAATATGACTGTTTTTGAGTACGAGGATACTATTATTGTAGTAGACTGCGGACTTTCTTTTCCAGATGATGAAATGCTTGGAATAGACCTTGTAATTCCGGATATCACATATCTGAAGGAAAATGCAGATAAAGTAAAGGGGTATGTGATTACCCACGGACATGAGGACCATATCGGGGCGATTCCATATGTATTAAAGGAAGTAAGTGCGCCGATTTATGCAACTAAGCTTACCATGGGCATTATTGACAATAAGCTTAAGGAGCATGGTATGGAAAAGGCTGTAAAGAAAAAAATTGTAAAACACGGACAGTCAATTAATCTTGGATGTTTTCGGGTAGAGTTTTTAAAGGTCAACCACAGTATTGCGGATGCGGCAGGACTTGCTATTTTCACACCGGCAGGAGTGATTGTGCATACCGGAGATTTTAAGATTGATTATACGCCGGTTTTTGGTGATGCTATGGATTTGACCAGATTTGGCGAGTTGGGTAAAAAGGGTGTGCTTGCTCTGATGTGCGACAGTACAAATGTAATGCGTCCGGGATTTACAAGCTCGGAAAGAACAGTGGGAAAAACGATTGACCATTTGTTTGCGGAAAATTCCATGCATAGAATTATTGTGGCAACCTTTGCGTCAAATGTGGACAGGGTGCAGCAGATTATCAATTCTGCCTGCAAATATGGCAGAAAGGTAGTGATTGAAGGCCGGAGCATGGTAAATATTATTAATACAGCAATGGAGCTTGATTATCTTAAGGTGCCGGATAACACTATTATTGATGTGGAGGAAATGAAAAATTATACTGACGGACAGCTTGTTTTGATTACAACGGGCAGTCAGGGCGAATCTATGGCGGCATTGTCCCGTATGGCGGCATCGATTCATAAAAAAGTTACGATTAAGCCGAATGATACAGTTATCTTCAGCTCTTCACCGATACCGGGCAATGAAAAGGCAGTATCAAAAGTAATTAATGAGCTTTCCATGAAGGGAGCAAATGTAATTTTTCAGGATACTCATGTGTCAGGTCATGCATGTCAGGAGGAAATCAAACTGATTTATTCCCTGGTAAAGCCAAGATATGCCATTCCATTGCATGGAGAATACAGACATTTAAAAACGCATGCAGAACTTGCAGAGCTTATGGGCATAGATAAAGAGAGAATTTTTATCCTTTCCTCCGGTGATGTACTGACCTTGTCGGAAAAAGAAGGCTATGTTTCTGGTCAGGTTCAGGCAGGCGATGTGCTTGTGGATGGCCTTGGTGTAGGCGATGTGGGAAATATTGTGCTGCGTGACAGACAGAATCTGGCAGAAAACGGTATTATTATTGTAGTTATGACTTTTGAGAAATACAGCAATCAGCTTCTCGCGGGGCCTGATATTGTATCACGGGGATTTGTCTATGTAAGAGAAGCAGAGAATCTTTTAGAGGATGCAAGAAAAGTGGTAAACGATGCCGTGGTGGAATGTGTGGAAAAGAATATTTCTGACTGGGGCAGGATAAAGATGATTGTAAAGGAAACACTGAGCGATTATTTATGGAAGAAAATCAAGAGAAATCCGATGATACTGCCGATTATTATGGAAGTAGAATGATAAGCGGAAGGATAAGCAGAAGGATAATATAGAAGAGTTGCACAAAAAGGAAAGAATGGAGGACATGCAGAATTATGGAGGACCAGATTTTAGAAAAGGCTGAGGAATTGCGCGATTTGATATTGAACAGCGAGGAATATACAAAACTTCAGTTATACAGAGAACGTCTGGCAAAGGAAGAAGAGCTGTACCGGAAAGTCAATGAATTTCGGGAAAAGAATTTCGAGCTTCAGATAACAGGAGATTCAGCAAATGCAAGTCTTGTGGACCATTTATCACAGCAGTATTCAAGTATACTGGAAAAGCCTGTTGTAAATGAGTATATACAGGCGGAGCTGATTTTATGCCGTAAACTGCAGTTAATGTACCGGATAATAACAGAAAAAATAGACCTAGATTTGAATTTTCTGTAACAGGAGAAAATCATGGATTTAAAAAAGACATCTAAGCTGATACTTGGTTTATCAGTGAAAATAGTATTTTGGATTCTGTGTCTGACTGTATTTATTGTGATTTGTTCAAAGGCATTTTCTTTTGGAAGCAGCATATTCAGCGAGAAAGGAATGGCAGAGAAGGGACAGGGAGTAGAGATTACGGTAACGATTCCGGCAGGAGCTACGACTTCACAGGTGGCAGATATTCTTTTTGATGTTGAGCTGATAGACAGTAAAATTATTTTTCAGATTCAGAGTCTGCTGTATGAGGCTGAGTTTGCTGCCGGAGATTATGTTTTAAATACAGAAAACAACGCAGTGCAGATTATTCAAACACTGAGACCACCGGAAGAGGAATAGGTGGCAGAATGATAGTAAATGAAAGAATCATATCTTATATACATTCTCTGGAGCAAAGCAGAGGACCATTTTTAGATGAGCTGAGAACTTATGCAGAAGCAAATCGGGTGCCGATTATCCGCAGGGAGGTGGAGAGCTTTCTGGAGGTACTGCTTTCCATTCAAAGACCAGAGACAATATTGGAGCTTGGAACAGCAATTGGATATTCGGCTATTTTTATGGGCAGATGTGTCTGTGAAAATAGCCGGATTGTTACGATAGAAAATTATGAAAAAAGAATTTTACCTGCAAAGGAAAATATAAAGAAAGCAGGTATGGAGAAGAAAATCTGTCTTATTGAAGGAGATGCACTGGAGGAAATGAAGAAAATGCGGTCTGAGACCTTTGACTTTATTTTTATTGATGCAGCAAAGGCGCAGTATATTTACTTTTTGCAGGAAGCAGTCCGGCTTTTAAGGACGGGAGCGGTACTGGTGGCTGATAATGTGCTTCAGGAAGGTGATTTAATCGAGTCAAGATATACTGTGACAAGACGGGACAGAACCATACATGCGAGAATGAGAGAATATATGTATGAGGTAAAAAACAGAGAGGACCTTGTAACGACAGTTGTCCCGATAGGAGACGGGATGACAGTCAGCGTAAAGAGGTGAGATAATGCAGGAAATATCACAATCAAAAATATTAAAACCGGAGCTGTTGATTCCGGCGGGGAGTTTGGAGGTATTAAAGACCGCTGTCATTTTTGGCGCAGATGCGGTTTATATCGGAGGCGAAGCATTTGGGCTGAGAGCAAAGGCGAAAAATTTTTCCATGGAGGATATAAGGAAAGGGATTGCTTTTGCACATAAGCGAAATGTAAAGGTATATGTTACAGCAAATATTCTGGCACATAACAGAGATTTGGAGGATGTCAGAGAATATTTTGAGGAACTGAAAAGTACAGGTTTAGATGCTTTGATTATTTCTGACCCTGCTGTATTTTTAATTGCCAGACAGGTGCTTCCAAATGTGGATATACATATCAGCACGCAGGCAAATAATACAAATTATGGAACCTTTCAGTTCTGGTATGAACTTGGTGCAAAACGGGTAGTTACCGCGAGAGAATTATCTTTGGAGGAAATCAGAGAGATTCGGGCAAAAATACCGGAGGAAATGGAGATAGAAACTTTTATCCACGGTGCCATGTGTATCTCTTATTCCGGCAGATGTCTTCTGAGCAGCTTTATGGCAGGAAGAGATGCAAACAGGGGAGCATGTACGCATCCATGCAGATGGAAATATGCAGTAATGGAGGAGACAAGACCGGGAGAATATATGCCGGTATATGAGAATGAAAGAGGCACCTATATTTTTAATTCCAAAGATTTGTGTATGATTGAGCATATACCAGAGCTTATCGAATCAGGCATTGACAGCTTTAAAATTGAAGGAAGAATGAAAACGGCACTCTATGTCGCTGCTGTGGCAAGGACATACCGTACAGCAATAGATGATTATCTGAAAGACCCGCGGTATTATCAGTCAAGAATCCCATTTTATCAGTCGGAAATCGCAAAATGTACTTACAGACAATATACTACCGGTTTTTTCTTTGGAAAACCGGATGAAAATACTCAGATTTATGATAATAATACCTATATCAAAGGGTATACCTATCTTGGAATGATAGAAGAAGAAAAAAATGGAAAATACAGGATTGAGCAGAAGAATAAGTTCAGTGTAGGTGAAAAAATCGAGGTTATGAAGCCGGATGGAAGAAACATAGAAGCAAGGGTTCTTTTTATAGAGAATGAAGATGGAACAGCTATGGAGCATGCGCCTCATCCAAAGCAGATTTTATATATTGATTTGGGAATAAAGCTGGAAATATATGATATTTTAAGAAGAAAAGAAATATGTGTGTAGAAATATATGTATGTAGAAATATATGTATACAATTTTTGCATAACAGATTATGAAGCAAAAATTGTACATATATTTCATATGACAGGAAACCTAATGCTGATACAGAGCATTTTTTAATTTTTGAAGGCATTTTTTTTCAATTCTGCTGACATAGCTTCTTGATATTCCAAGATTTTTGGCAAGCTCGCGCTGGGTGAGTTCTTTTTCACCGAGGATGCCATATCTTTTTTTGATTAAATCAAACTCCTCTGGTGTAAGGACTTTATTCATATTATGGTAGAGCCATTTCAGTTCATTGTTTAAATCAAATTCACTGGCAAAATCATAGGAATCCGCTTCAATCACATCGAGCAGATGAATGGAATTTCCCTCCTTATCGGTGCCAATAGGCTCATAGATACTGACTTCACGGGATTTTTTTTTCTCACTGCGCAGATGCATAAGGATTTCGTTATCAATGCATTTGCTGGCATAAGTAACAAGACGGTTGCCTGTCTTGGGGTTAAAGGTATTTACAGCTTTTATTAATCCAATGGTGCCAATCGAAATAAGGTCATCATTCTCCCATTCACCCTGATTATATTTCTTTGCAATGTGGGCTACAAGTCTGAGATTGTGCTCAACCAGCTTGTTTCGGGCTTCCATATCGCCACTTGCTAAACATTTCAGCAGAAGAGCTTCTTCCTCCTTGGTAAGTGGTTCTCTGAAAGTTTCCAATTGATGCCCCTAAACAGAAGTTTATTATATTCTATGACGAAAGCGGGCAGAAAGTGCCTTTCCTAAAAAAATAAAGAAGAAAGGAACAGGCAGAAAAATAAAAAATGACAGAAAGGATATATAAGGTATGACACAAAAAACCATAAAAAATATTGTATTTGATTTGGGTATGGTATTGGTGAGTTTTAACTGGAAAGAGTATCTGGACAGTTTGAATTTTCATCAGGATATTAAGGAGAAAATGATAGAAAAGGTGTTTGACAATATGACGGTGTGGAATGAGCATGACAGAGGGGCGTTGAGTGACGAGGCATTTATAGAATTTGCCTGTAAAGGGGCACCGGAGATAAAATATCCCTTAAGACAGTATATGAGTGGAGTCGGGCGTATCTGTAAAGAATATCCATATGCCACAGAGTGGATTTCTTCATTAAAGCAGAGAGGATATCAGGTTTATGTTTTGTCTAATTATGGAGCCACTCCTTATAAATATGCACAGCAGCATTTCAGTTTTTTGGATAAGGTTGACGGTGCGGTGATTTCGTCTGAGGTAAAGTTTGTAAAACCGGAGGTTGAAATTTACAGGTGCCTTTTGGAAAAGTATCATTTAAAAGCTGAAGAAACAGTATTTTTGGATGACAGAGAAGATAATATAGAAACGGCAGAGAAGTGTGGAATACACGGAATTGTTTTTAAAGGGTATGAGGAAGGAAAAGAGGAGCTGGAGAAATTATTAAATTCATAAAAATCTTGTATTTTTTCTATTATTCTGATATACTCAAACACGACAGATATTGGAGGTGGAAGAATGAGGTTTAGAAAATTAGATGAAAAGACAATCTGCTGCATGTTATCAGAAGAGGATTTGACAGATAATGACATTACCATCGAGGATTTTATACATAATAGAGATAATGTACAGTATTTTTTGGAGGAAATTATAGAAACTGCAAGAGAAGAGGTAGGCTTTGAGGCATCGGGGCCAATGCTGTCGATTCAGATTATGGCAATGTATCCGGAGGGTGTTATGATTACATTTTCTGATAATCCAAAGGGTATGACAAATGCAATTAAGGCTGGTCTTGCTCAGGTAAAAGGTGAGGTTGATGATGCGGAATGGATTGAAGCCGGAACTTTGGATATGCCTAAAAAGTCATATACACAGAAAAAATCTGAAAATGCAGAAAAGCTGATAGCTGTGTTTGAATTTTCCAGTATGGAAGCCATCTTTTCTTTTGTAAAAAATACATCTGTCAGAAGCGGGCTGGACAGCAGTCTGTATAAAGAAGAAAAGACGGGGAAGTATTATATGGCATTAATTAAAGTGAGAATGTCAGAGGAGCGTTATCGCGCTTTAATTGCAACAGCGATGGAATTTGGTGATTTTACCGCTGATACCGGGCTGCAGTATGCGCAGCTTCAGGAGCACTGTCGTTGTATGATAAAGGAAAAAGCAGTTAATGTTTTGAAAAAGGTGAGTGTAGTATAATCTGTATTTGATACAATCTGTATTTGATATAACCTGCAAATAATATTATTTATATAATATCATTTGAAAATAATAAAAAGAAAGTAAGAAAACTTGAAAAAGAAAGAGTAAGGATATGAATGCAAAAATCAGAACAAGGTATGCGCCCAGTCCTACGGGAAAAATGCATGTGGGGAATTTAAGAACTGCATTGTATGAATTTCTTATTGCAAAGCATGAGGGCGGAGATTTTATTTTAAGAATCGAGGATACTGACCAGGAGCGTTTCGTGGAGGGTGCTGTTGATATTATAAACAATACGCTTTCAAAGACGGGACTGGTTCATGACGAGGGACCGGATAAAGACAAAGGCTTTGGGCCTTATGTGCAGAGCGAGCGCATGGCTTCCGGAATTTATCTGGAATATGCAAAACAGTTGATAGAGAAAGGGGAGGCCTATTACTGCTTCTGTGATAAGGAAAGACTGGATTCTTTAAAACAGGAAGTATCAGGTAAGGAAATCTCTGTTTATGACAAGCATTGTCTTGGATTAAGAAAGGAGGAGATACAGGCAAATCTGGATGCGGGCAGGCCATATGTAATCCGTCAGAATGTTCCAAGAGAGGGAACTACTGTATTTACAGACGAAATTTATGGAAAAATCACAGTGGAAAATGCAGAGCTTGATGATATGATTTTAATAAAATCAGACGGTTATCCAACTTATAATTTTGCCAATGTCATTGATGACCATTTAATGGAGATTACCCATGTGGTAAGAGGGAATGAGTATATTTCTTCTACTCCGAAGTATCAGAGATTATATGATGCGTTTGGATGGGAACCTCCAAAGTATATTCATCTTCCGCTGATTACGGATGAAAATCACAAAAAACTTTCAAAAAGAAGCGGGGATTCATCTTTTGAGGATTTAATGGAGCATGGATTTATCGCAGAAGCGGTAGTGAATTATATAGCGCTTTTGGGCTGGAGTCCGGAGGACAATAGAGAAATTTTCACACTGGATGAATTGATTCAGGTATTTGACTATCATCATATTAGCAAGTCACCGGCAGTTTTTGATATCGTAAAACTGAAATGGATGAATGGCGAATATATGAAGGCTATGGAGAATAAAAAATTTTATGAGATGGCGATGCCATATATCAAAGAGGTAATTACAAAGGATTTGGATTTATATAAAATTCTTGATATGGTAAAAACAAGGATTGAGGTATTTCCTGATATCAGAGAAATGGTGGATTTCTTTGAAACGCTTCCGGAATACGATATCTCCATGTATACACATAAAAAAATGAAAACAAATACAGAAAATTCTCTGGAAGTATTAAAAGAGGTTCTTCCGATTCTGGAAGAAATGACAGATTATTCGGTAGATGCACTTCATAACAGAATTATGCAGTATATTTCGGAAAAGGGGATTAAGAATGGACAGGGCCTGTGGCCAATCAGAACAGCAGTGTCGGGTAAACAGATGACTCCGGCAGGAGCGTTTGAGATTATGGAAGTGATAGGAAAAGAGGAAACACTTGCAAGAATCCGCAAAGGAATAGAATTGCTGGAAAATGCAGGTTAGATAGATTGCTTTTAAGGTCAGATTTTCAGAGTCTGACCTTCTTGATTATAGAATCAAAGCAGTTAGTTTATGAATAAATTCTTGTATTTTATGTAATGAATTCAGATTTGGATTGCATAAATTTAGATAAATTGCATATTTACATATTTTCAAATTGTGCTAATATAGGGATAGCTTATGGAAATATTATAAAAGGAGGACCTTATACTATGAGAGAGGCTGATAAAAAAGACAATATGAAAATAAATAGAGAAGGGGCAAGAATCATAACCCTGACAGGTTTATTTATGGCATTAATCTGTGTGGCGACTCTGTTTTTTAAAGTGCCTATTCCCCTTGGATATGCACATCTTGGAAATGGATTTATTTTTCTTGCTGCTGTTTTTCTTAAAAATCCATATGCAATGACAGCAACAGGTGTTGGTTCCGCGCTTGCAGACCTGTTGGGAGGATATGCAGAATGGATAATACCTACACTTATAATTAAATGTCTGATGGGAGCTTTGATTTCACTGATTTCAGCAAATGGAAAGGTGAAATCTGTCCGGACTTTTCTGGCTGTACTTGCCGGCGCAGTAGAAATGGTTGCAGGATATACGGTTGCCGGCGCATTGCTTTACGGAAGTATTCCGGCCGGTTTTGCTCAGATACCGGGACTTACGGCGGAAGGAATTGTCGGAATGGTATTATTTTATGTAGTTGGAGCAGTTTGTGAAAAGGCTGGCGTAAAAAAGTATTTTGTACAGCATAACATATAATGGAGCAGAAAATGAATCATAATAACCAGAAAAAAATAGCAGTTATTAATGATATTTCAGGATTTGGAAGATGTTCGGTGGCCGTTTCTCTGCCGGTTATTTCCTATCTTGGGATTCAGTGTTGTCCAATACCTACCTCTGTTTTTTCCAACCATACGGGATTTCCTCACTATTTTTTTGATGATTACACTGATAAAATGCAGGAGTATATTGATAACTGGAAAAAGCTTGATTTGCATTTTCAGGGAATTATGACAGGATTTCTCGGTTCAAAAAGGCAGATTGAAATTGTAAAAAAATTTATTAGAGATTTTAAGGATGAAAATACAAAGGTTCTGGTAGACCCCGCAATGGGAGAAAATGGAAGAGCATATCCCACATATACAAAAGAGATGTGTCTGGAAATTAAAAAGCTGGTAGAACATGCAGATATTATTACGCCGAATGTCACCGAGGCATGTATTTTGACAGATACAGAATATAAAGAGAACTTCAGCCGGCAGGAATTATATGATATGGCAAAGAAACTGGTATACAATGGAGCGAGGCATGTAGTAATATCCGGAGTAAGAATGGGATATTATGTAGGAAATGTAATTGCTTCGCACAGTTTAGAGCCGAAGATTATAAAACATAAAAAGACAGGAGATTTCCGTTCCGGAACAGGGGATATTTATGCAGCGATTATTGCCGCCGATATGGTAAATCAGGTGCCGTTTGATGTCTCTGTAAGAAAGGCGGCTGATTTTGTAAAAAGGGCGCTGACAGAAACAGAGAGAATGGGAATACCGAGTACTGACGGGCTGGCATTTGAGGAAGTATTATATACATTAGAGAGAAAATAAAAGACAGGGGCTGCCGCATTAAGCAGAATACAGTGCAAAATACAGTATATATTAAAGTAAAAATCACTATATCCTGTACTGTGTTTTCTTAGTACGACAGCCCCTTCTTTGTTATGTTATTCTTCTGTTTGACAAAATATTAATTTTTAAATTATTAATCTTCTCTTTCAAATGCTTCAATTGACTGTCTCTTTCGAGCCAGTTCATCGCTTTCAAGGTACTCATCATAAGTAGTGACTTTATCAATCAACTGTCCATTTACAATTTCCATAATACGGTTTGCCGTAGTCTGTACAAACTGATGGTCATGAGAAGAGAAAAATACAACGCCCGGAAATTTAATCAATCCATTATTTAATGCGGTAATAGATTCCATATCCAGATGGTTTGTAGGCTCATCCAGAATCAGACAGTTTGCGCCTGAAATCATAAGCTTTGACAGCATAACCCTTACCTTTTCACCACCAGATAATACTTTTACCTTTTTCACTCCGTCATCTCCTGAAAATAACATTCTTCCAAGGAAACCACGGACATAAGGCGCATCTTTAATTTCGGAATACTGCGTCAGCCATTCTACAATTGTATCGTCACAGTCAAAATCTTTTGTATTATCTTTTGGAAAATAAGACTGTGAGGTAGTAATGCCCCACTTGTAAGTTCCTGAATCCGGTTCCATTTCGCCGGCAAGAATCTGGAACAGAGTAGTTTTTGCTATTTCATTCGCGCCCACAAAAGCGATTTTATCCTCATGTCCTGCAATAAAGGAGATATTATCAAGCACTTTCACACCATCAATCGTCTTTGTAAGCCCTTCTACGGTAAGCACTTCATTGCCGATTTCTCTGTTTGGCCGAAAGTCAATGTACGGATATTTTCTGCTTGAGGGCTTGATTTCATCAAGCTCAATTTTCTCCAGAGCTTTTTTTCTGGAGGTTGCCTGCTTGGATTTAGAGGCATTTGCAGAAAAGCGCTGGATAAATTCCTGAAGTTCCTTGATTTTTTCTTCTTTTTTCTTGTTTGCTTCTTTCATCTGTTTTACAAGAAGCTGACTTGATTCATACCAGAAATCATAATTTCCGGCGTAAAGCTGAATTTTTGCATAATCAATATCCGCCGTATGGGTACATACTTTATTTAAAAAATATCTGTCATGGGAAACTACAATTACAGTATTTTCAAAATTAATCAAAAATTCTTCCAGCCACGCAATCGCATCCAAATCCAGATGATTGGTAGGCTCGTCAAGAAGCAGAATATCAGGATTGCCAAACAAAGCCTGTGCAAGAAGCACTTTTACCTTTTCACTGCCTCGAAGCTCTTTCATTACCTTGTAATGCAGTTCTGTTTCTATGCCAAGACCATTTAAAAGAGTCTCTGCATCCGCTTCGGCTTCCCATCCATTCATAGTAGCAAATTCGCCCTCCAGTTCACTTGCCTTAATACCGTCTTCTTCGGTAAAATCCTCTTTTGCATAAAGAGCATCTTTTTCCTTCATAATATCATAAAGCCTTGCGTTTCCCATAATAACGGTGTCTAAAACAACACATTCATCATACTGGAAATGGTCCTGCTTTAAAAAAGAAAGCCTCTGTCCCGGTGTAATAGCGATTTCACCAGTAGTTGTTTCCAGCTCGCCTGATAAGATTTTCAGAAAAGTGGATTTTCCGGCACCGTTTGCACCAATCAGACCATAACAATTCCCTTCGGTAAATTTAATATTTACATCCTCAAACAGCGCTTTCTTGCCGATTCTGTAAGTTACATTTACTGCCTGTATCATAAAAACCTCCATATATTTTTTCAGAGAAAATAGTTTCTTTATTTAAACCGTGTTCTAGTATAATATTAAATAGAAGAATATGCAAGCAAAAAATGGAAAATAGGCAAAGAATTTATAGCCGGTAAAGACATGTTATTCCACACTTTTCAATGACTCAATCATATCTATTCCTTTAATTCTCTTTGACATTACAATATTCACTACAAGTGAAAATATCATTGTCAGTACTGAGCCGGAAAAAAAGCTTAATAGCGCAATAGACCGGCCAAACATAATCAAATCAACTTCCAGTGAAATAATCACATACTGATGCAGCAATATCCCGATTAAAAATCCCATTAAAATTCCAAGAACTGTTAAAATTATATTTTCTCTGAAAATATATGCGTTTACCTCATTATCATAGCATCCCAGAACTTTTAAAGTAGCAAGCTCCCTCTTTCTTTCCGCAATATTAATATGATTCAGATTATACAGTACCACAAATGCCAGAAGCCCTGCTGCAATGAGTAAAATAGAAACTACTGCGCTTAGAGAATCAAGCATATCATCTGTCTGCTGAATCAGAGTAGTAGTAAATAAAATTCCCTTTACTCCGTCGAGGCTCATAATAAATCTTCCAAGTGCTGCCTCTTCATCAGCAGAAAAGTCCTGATAGGTCAGCAGTGTCTGATTATACTCCGGCTGTACATGATAAATACGTTCATATTCCTCCCTGGAAAAAAACAAATAGTTCCCGATATAATTTTCATGAATACTGATAATCTCTATTTTCTGCGCCGAACCGTCTGCTGCCTGAATTTCAAGCATATCTCCGACTTTTATTTTCAGCGATTTTGCAGTTTTTTCGCTGATAGAAGCTCCACTTTTTGGAAAATCATATTCTTTTTTGGAAATTCTGTTATATAATTTAATATAATCTGAAATATGAGCCAAATCCTCCGGTATCTGAACTGTAACATCCAAAGAATTAGAGGCGTATTTTACAGTTACATTCTGAGTATATATTCTCATTGTATTTTTTATTCCCGAATAATCAGCCATTTCGGATATGGAGGACTGAATCGTTTCTTCATCGGCAAGAGGGTCAAGGGTAACCGCTGCCTGATAAATTCTCAAATGTTCATACTGTTTATCGCCGACAGTTGCAATTGAATCATGCAGCCCAAATGCGACAAGAACAAGACCCATACAGCCACCTACACCGATAATTGTCATCCAGAATCTTTTTTTATAGCGGAAAAGGTTTCTCATAGTAGATTTTTGTGTAAAATTTAAACGTTTCCATATAAATCCCATACGCTCCAGCAGAATTCGTTTTCCGCTTTGAGGAGCCAGAGGCCGCATAAGCTCGGAAGGCTTCTGGATAAATTCTTTTCCGCAGGCGGCCAGAGTCGCCGCGCCTGTACATAATATACTGGCAAAGATAGCAATTCCACCCTGAACCATGTTGTAGGGCAGAAGAATATCCGGCAGACCCATATAGAGCATGGAATAAGCCCGAATAATCACATAAGGAAGAAATTTTTCCCCAATTAAAACACCTGTAATGGAACCCAGAACAGTAGGAAGCATCGCAAATCCAAAGTATTGCAGTATAATCGTTATATTGCCACAGCCAAGTGCCTTTAAGGTTCCGATTTGCTGACGTTGTTCCTCTATCATTCTTGTCATGGATGTAAGACTGACCAATGCAGCGACGAGAAAGAAGATAACAGGAAATACATCTCCGATTTTATCAATTCTGTCAGAATCATTCTGAAAGTTTATATAAGAAGAAATAGAATCTCTTGTCTGAATATACCAGATTTTATCAGCAGCTTCAGCCGTTTTTTCCAGATGTTTGTTTACCTTCTCGATACAGTATGTATAATCATCTTCAAAGCTGTGCAGTTCTTTGGCGCCCTCCGCCAGCACATGAACCTCTGTATAGATGCCGGTAGAAAAGACTTCCGGCAAAACAATCATAAAACTGCTGATGCGCCCGTCGCCCACAGCTCCTACACCGCGGTTTACATCCATGTAATAGGGAAGATTACCGCTGCCTGTAATTGTAAAAATAGTTTCATTTAATATCGTATCCAGTCCGGGTTCGGAATCTGTATATAATGTAATTTTATCACCGATTTTACAGTCGTTTTTTTCCAGATATCTTGTATCCACAAAACACTCTGTGCTTTTCTCTGGAAGTCTTCCGTCTAAAACAGTAGGAATATTGCAAGAGGTATTAAGTGAAATCAGCTTTACTGCCTGTTCGATTTCATTTTCTGTATTCAGAACATCCATTGTATAGGCGCCATAAGCCTTTGCGACTCCTTTTGTATTTTTTATACTGTCAATATCCTCCTCTGTAAATCCGACAGGACTCAGAATTTTTAAATCCAGAAGTTTCGTATCGTCATAATATTTTTCCGCAGAAAGCTCCATATCCGGTTTGCTGGAGCGAATGCCGGAAAAGAAAGCAGAGCCGAGCAATACAATAAAAAATACAGAAATAAACCGTCCACGATTTTTTCTTAATTCACGAAAAAAGTCTTTTTTTAATGATTTCATCGCCAGCCCTCCTGTTTACCATTCAATATCTTCAACAGAGACAGGAGATTCATTTTGTTCGGATTTTGAAACTTTTCCGTTTCGAATATGTATTACATGATCTGCCATAGGAGTAAGCGCAGTATTATGAGTAATGATAATGACTGTCATTCCTTTTTGACGACAGGTGTCCTGAAGAAGTTTTAAAATAGCCTTTCCTGTGACATAATCAAGGGCGCCGGTGGGCTCATCGCATAACAGCAGCTTCGGATTTTTGGCAAGAGCACGTGCAATCGCCACACGCTGCTGTTCTCCGCCGGATAACTGAGCGGGGAAATTGTTGGCTCTAGGACCAAGTCCTACATCTTCAAGAACTTCTCTTGCAGAGAAAGGCTTTTTGCTGATTTGAAGCGCCAGTTCAACGTTTTCCAGAGCAGTCAGGTTTTGCATTAGATTATAAAACTGAAAGACAAAACCGATATCTTCTCTGCGGTAACGGACAAGGTCTTTTCCTTTCAGACTGCTAATCTTTTTTCCGTCTACAATAATTTCACCGTCAGTAGGAGAATCCATACCGCCCAATATATTTAAAACAGTTGTTTTGCCGGCCCCGCTTGGACCTACTACAATGACAAATTCGCCCTTGCGGACAGAAAATGAAATACCATCAGCAGCGTGAATAGAAACCTCACCCATCTGATAGATTTTTGTCAGGTTATTTAATATTACATAATTATCCATAGATAAATCTCCTGTTTTTCTTCTTTTGGTCTTGTTTTATATAAATTTAAATTTTAACATGAAATTTGTATAATATTGTCTGAATAAATCAGATTCTAATTTTCTTTCCTGATAAGCATATCATAAATAATAAGTGATTTCTAGTATCACTTGAAATTTTGTTTTGTCTTTTGTTTATGCAATGTTTTTACTTTTCCAAAAATTTCTAAAACAGTATTGAATAACTTTGTTAAAGTAGTTATACTATAAAAGATTAATTATAAAAGGAAGAGAAGAAATGAATCACTGGTATGTCATCCAAACAAGAGTAAATGAAGAAGAAAAGCTTGTAGACCTTATAAAAAAACTGATTCCACCTAGGAAAAATCTTTATACTGATTGTTTTGTACCAAAGTATGATAATGTCTGGCGACTAAAGGGAATGTGTCTGGTAAATACGGAAATTATGTTTGGGGGATATGTATTTGTGATTACTGACTGTCCAAATGAACTGTATATGGAATTAAAAACTATCCCAAAGCTGTCAAAACTTCTTGGAGAAACAGACGACAATGGAGAAAAATATTTTGTTTCTCTGTTAAAGGAAGAGCAGAAGTTTATGGAGAATATTCTGGATATGTCGGACCATATTGTTCACAGAAGTATTGTAAAAAGAGATAAAAGAGGCATTATTTATCAGGCAAAGGGGGCATTAGAGCATTATCTTGATAAAATAGTAAAGGTAGATTTTACCCATAGAAGAGTATTGATAGATATTGAATTATTTGGCAGGGTACGAAGAGTTAAGCTCTGTGTGATGGGTGAGGATGACTGCAGAGAGGAAAATATTCCAATACCTGAGTGGGATAATGATAAAAAGGAATTTACCTATGAAGTCGGAGATGTTATTATGCTGGTTTCTGATGCATATAAAGGGCAGGAGTTTGAAATAAAAAAGGTAGATGCAAAAAAAAGAAAGGTAACGGTGGAAATAGATATGTTTGGTATGCCAATGGAGCTGACAGTAGGAGAGGAAGAAATTGTAATACGGGAAGAATAAGAGGGAAAAGGATGAAAAAGAAGCTGTTGCAAAAAGAAATTATATATTGGATAAAGTGTATATCTGAACAGATAATAATTATATCCTGTGTTAGAAATTCTTTTTGTAACAGCCTTCTATAATGTAATTGTACAGTTAAATATAAAATATTTTACATAATAATTATAATTTTATTTTTTATTATCTGTCTCCATACATTTTTTCATAGTAATTCTGATATTCTCCGGAAATAATTGTTTCCCACCATTCCTTGTTATTTAGATACCACTGAATTGTTTTTTTGATTCCATCTGCAAATTTGGTTTCCGGCAGCCATCCAAGTTCATTGTGAATCTTGGTTGGGTCAATCGCATAGCGCATATCATGTCCTTTTCTGTCTGTCACATACGTAATCAGACTTTCCGGTTTTCCCAGCTCCTTACAGATAATCTTTACAATATCAATATTTTTCATTTCATTATGTCCACCGACATTATATACTTCTCCAACACGGCCGTTATGGATAATCAAATCAATTGCACGGCAGTGGTCTTCTACATAAAGCCAGTCACGGACATTTTCACCTTTTCCGTATACAGGGAGCGGCTTATCATTTAATGCATTAGCAATCATAAGAGGAATCAGCTTTTCAGGAAAATGGTATGGTCCGTAGTTATTAGAACATCTGCTAATGCTGACAGGCAGTCCATAGGTTCTGTAATATGCCAGAACAAGCAAATCTGCTGCTGCTTTTGATGAGCTGTATGGGCTGCTTGTATGAATCGGGGTTTCTTCTGTAAAGAACAAATCCGGCTGGTCAAGTGGAAGGTCACCATATACCTCATCCGTAGATACCTGATGATAGCGCTTGATTCCATATTTTCTGCAGGCATCCATTAATACTGCAGTTCCCTTAATATTTGTATCCAGAAATACCTCCGGATTATCAATAGAACGGTCTACATGACTTTCAGCAGCAAAATTTACGATTATATCCGGTTTTTCTTCTTCAAACAGCTTATCAACAGCCTCACGGTCAGTAATACTGATTTTTACAAAACGAAAATTCGGATTGTCCATTACAGGCGCAAGTGTAGACATATTTCCCGCATAGGTCAGACAGTCAAGACAGATAATACGGTAGTCAGGATATTTTTCCAGCATATGAAAGATAAAGTTGCTTCCGATAAATCCGGCTCCTCCGGTAACGATAATGGTCATAATTTTTTCTCCTTTTTCTTTTAAATTTAGTATCTATCAAATGATAAATTTTATTAGACAAAAATGCAATTAATCTTTTACTGATTTTATAGTTTAAACAATCAACATATTATTGACTGCATTATGAACAGCAAATAGTTTTAAAAGCTCCTTGTCTGATAATAAATTTATTATAAATGATGACGTAACGTCACCTTCAAGTACTTTTTTCCAATTTTTTGAAATAAATTAAAAATTAAACAGAACAATAAAATACTCCTGCATCTTTCGTAATTCGAAATCCATTTTTTACCCTGTTTTCCACAAATAAATAAAATTCAGAATACCTGTCCAGTAAAAATTGTTTTTGATTTCCATGACATGAAAGAATATATTCAATCAGAGGTCCGGGCGTGTTTAAATAAATTTCATCTTCATATCGAATACATGAAACATTCTTAAAGAAAGGCTCAAGAAAATCTCTTCCATTCTCTAGTCCAAACTGTTGATACAAATCCTTGTCCGATAATGCAATATGACTGTCAAATCTCTGCACCAGCAGGCTGATTTCCTTCATATGTTTGTTTCCATATGTACTGCCAAGAAATTTTCCCTTTGGATTTAAAACTCTCCGGATTTCCTTACAGATTTTTGAAATATCATCACAGTAAAAAAGCATATGATTGGCAATTACAAGGTCAAAACTGTTATCAGGAAAGGGAATTTGTGCACAGTCAAAGACTTGAAAGGAAAACCTTGAATCCTCTAGCCCAATGCTTCTCCTGACATCCCGAATCATTCCTTCTGAAATATCAGAAAGAACAATTTCTACATTATCTGGAAGTCTTGAAAAATTTTCAGTCCACAATGCACCACTGCCACATCCAATTTCTAATATTTTCATATTGTTGGTAATATGACATTGTTCATAAATCCATGGAAACCATCCCTGCTTATTCAGAGAATAATTTTTATGAAGATTGATTCGTGCAGAGATATTGGCGGCATTCTGATATTGTGTCTTCAGATTTTTCTGTACACTGGTCAGATGAATCAGCTCAAGCATCTGGCTCCAGTCAATTCTCTGATTCTGTTGAATGGCAAGCATTGTATTTTCAATTGCGCTTTCTACAAGCTGCATCTGTTCTATACGGTCCTGAATCAATTGTTTCTGGATATTTAGAGAGTTCATCATATACTGATTATCTGTGTTGTGAATCGTCATTTCACGGATATCCTTTAATGAAAATCCCAGATATTTCAACAGAAGAATCTGCTGAAGTCCTGCGAAATCAGAATCAGTATAAAATCTGGCGCCTGAAGGAGTAACATAGGAGGGTTTTAAAATATTCTGTTTGTCATAAAAGCGGATAGTGCGCAGGGATACATTTGCCATATGCGCAAACTGTCCAGAAGAGTAATAGCCGGGTAATTTCATTATAAATTGTCCTTTTCTTGAATATTCATGTATTTATCTTTTTCTTATCATATTTTTAAACTGGTGTCAACAATATTTATAATTTTGTACAAAACTTTGATACTGTAATATATGAGGTTTTTGGAAAGGAATCATTTTTATTAATGAAAAAAATTGACTTTCTGTATATTAGTGATAAAATAAAGATATTGGAATGGGGGATTAAAATAGAAAATTATGACAATAAGAAATTAAAACGGGGAGATTAAGTATAAAAGCATTAAAACAGGGATGTTAAAACAGGATATTATGATGAAGGGATTATTTATTATGTCAGATACATTTGCATGTATGTTTAAAGATATTAAGGCGATTCTGGTATATTATCCATCAGCGATAATTATTGGCTTTGGACTGACGATATTATTTATTTTGATTCACAAAAAGGAGCATTGGCGACTGGGAAAGGGAAGAACTGTTATTGCTTTTTTGTTTTTTTCCTATGTGATTATGGTTTTGTATATTACGTATTTTTCAAGAGAGCCGGGTTCCCGAATTGGTATAGATTTGCAGATTTTTGGAACATGGGGACAGCGGGCGCAGTCTAAAGCGTATTTTCTGGAAAATATATTGCTGTTTATTCCTTTTGGATGTTGTTTTCCAATTGTATGGAGAAGAATGAGAAATCCGTTTTTTCTGCTTTTGACAGCAGGTGTTATCAGTGTATCAATAGAGCTGTCACAGTATATTACCAGACGGGGGTATTGTCAGATTGATGATGTGATAACAAATATTTTTGGGGCCTTTATCGGATGTCTGATTTACTGGACAGCATATTTTATATTATCAAAAGTTATACGTAATGGATAATTTGAAATCTTTCCTGAAGAAGTATCCAATTGGCTCGAAATAAATTCATAATCTGCCAGTAGCTGCAGCCTCGAAGCTGATATTCTTGTATTAGGTTAAATTTTGCGTCAAGGCTTCGCACATCTTCAAACCAGACCTCGTGCTGGAGATTTCTGTTTATATAACGAAAGTAAGGGGATTGAGCAGTAGAATCAAAGGAAATAGGAACATTATTTGAAATAGCAAGTTGTACAGCTTCTACATTTCCAAGGGTTTGAGCTTTGGAGACACCTTGTTCATAGGGAAGTATCCAGTCATAGCCATAATTGGGAATTCCAAGATGAATTTTTTCAGGTGGAATAACTGTGATGGCATAGTCTAAAACTTCATGGACTTTATTGATGGGAGCAACTGCCATGGCAGGGCCGTATGTATATCCCCATTCATACGTCATCAACAACACATAATCTGCTGCCCTTCCCAACCCTTCATAATCTTTCCCCGCATACAAAAGCCCCGTCTGTTCCGCGGACGTCTTTGGCGCCAGCGCCACAGAAGTTGGATATCCCAGTCCATTCACGGCCTCTCTCATATACCTCACAAAATCCGTAAACGCATCCCTGTCTTGACTCAAAATATATTCAAAATCAATATCAAGCCCCCGATATCCTTTCTCCGTTATCATCGCCACAATATTATCTTTCAGCTTTCTCCTTGTCTCCAGATTATTTACCACCTGCGAAATAAGAAAATTATTAAACTTCCCATCAGGTCCAAAAGGCGTAAGTGTCAAAATCGGCTCTGTTTGATAAGACAACGCACTTTCAATCATCCACATATCATCCAATGCAGGAGGAATCAGCTCTCCCTGTGCAGTAATCCCATAAGAAAAAATATACAAATATGACAGAAAGGGCAGCGTCTGTTCCAACACCCATGGGCTTATAAATGGATATGCATATCCGCCTGTATAAATTCTTTTCCCATTTCTGTTTTGAGAGGACAAACTTCTATTATTTCCAAATTCGGGAATATCTGTCAGCAAAAGCGCCTGACCAGGTGTCAGCTGGTATGGATAGGGAAGCTGGTTAATAAAGCTGATAGATGCAGCCGAAAAAGAATATCTTTCAGCAATTGAATCAATAGTATCATTAGGAACAACAATATAAATCAAAATATACCTCCAAAACAATCCTGTAATGTTATAATCATCTAATTACAATATATGAAATTTTCTTTTAATTATTTACTATGAAAAAGAAGATATTTATGTTATACTGAAAGTACTAAGTAAAACCAGGAGATTCTAAAAAGCACAATACTTGAGAAGTGAGGTCAACATGTCCAGAGAAATGAAAGAATTTAAGACTGAAAGATGTGGCTTGCTGCCTATGGGAAGCGGGCTGGATGGAAATGATCTTCATTTTTCCATTAACACCAGGGAAAATTTAGATAAAATCATGTTATTTTTACATGGTTCGAAAAAGCCTGTGGGTTTTGCTGTCATAGACGAAGACAAACATTTTGGAAATCTATATGCTTTTAAAGTAAAGAATGCAGCCAAATACGATTATGCACTGATGTCCGGAGATAAATATGTGCGGGATGAGTATGCAAAGGTTGTGAATCGCTATGAGGCAGAAGAGGAATATTTGGAAACTTATTCTACCTATATAGATGATTTTGACTGGGAGGAGGACAAGCAGGTTTTTCACAGCTTCGAAGATTCTGTGATTTACCGGCTTCATGTCAGAGGATTTACAAAGCACATATCTTCCAAAGTAAAAAACAAAGGCTGTTATTCAGGAATTATTGAAAAAATCCCGTATTTAACCGAGCTTGGCATTACCAGTGTGGAGCTTATGCCGGCATATGAGTTTGATACTGTGATTTCAGAAGGCATGGGAAGGGGAGTTCAAAATTATTGGGGATATAATACCGCGTGCTATTTTGCACCAAAGGCTTCATTTACCAGACACGGGAAGGGAAGTCAGATTAATGAATTTAAGAGTATGGTGAAGGAACTGCATAAAAATAATATAGAAGTTATTATGGAGTTTCACTTTACAGAAGGAATGAGTCCTCATACGATTATTGACGTTTTACGTTTTTGGGTGTTGGAATATCATATAGATGGCATTCATGCGAATTTTAATGTAGCGCCGCTCAATATGATTAAATCTGACCCTGTTATTTCGATGGTAAAACTCATCAGCAATTATGATACCAGAGAAAATATTGATGGCTGGCATATGTTTAAAGGGCATAAAAGATTCGCCGTTGCCAATGACGGTTTTATGAACTGCGAACGCCGTTTTATTAAAAGTGATGATAATCAGGTAAGTGATATGATGATAAATGTGCGGAGCAATCCAAATCAGTATGCCCTGATTAATTATCTTTCCAATCACAATACAATGTCACTGATGGATTCCGTTTCATATGAAAGGAAACACAATGAAGCAAACGGGGAAAACAATAACGATGGGAGCAATTATAATTTTAGCTGGAACTGTGGAGTAGAAGGACCATCCAGAAGAAAAAAAATAGTAGAACTTCGTAGACAACAGATAAAAAACGCAATTTGCCTGCTTATGCTGTCTCAGGGCACCCCTATGCTTTATGCAGGAGACGAGATGGGAAAATCCTGTAAAGGCAATAATAACCCATATTGTCAAGACAATGAAATAACTTGGCTAAATTGGAATGATTTAAAAACCAATCATGAGATTTTTGAATTTATAAAAACAATGATTAAATTTCGAAAGAAAAACAGAGTTTTACATCAGCCGGAAGAACCGAAGATGATAGATTACAAATGTTTAGGATGTCCTGATTTGTCCTATCATGGAGCGGAGCCATGGAGGGTAGACCAGTCCTACAACAGCAGAAGCTTTGCCTATATGTACCATGGAGGTTATGGAAACAGGGGTGACCATGATATTTATATTGCCTGTAATATGAACTGGGATGAAAGACAGTTTGCCATTCCTTATACAGACAAGCGCAAAACATGGAAAATATTTTTTATTACAGACAAAAGCATCCAGAAGCAGACTGTTCAGAGAATAATTACTGTTCCTCAGAGAACTGTCTGTGTGTTGATTAATGAAAATACAAAAGCCTAAGAGGTAGATATGGAAATAGTAAAAGAAAATATTAAAAAATACGGGATAAGTGCAAATACTTTAAAGATAATAGCTGTGCTGTCTATGATAACAGACCATGTGGGATTTGTATTTTTCCCGCATGAACTTATGTTTCGATATGTAGGAAGAATTGCATTTCCGATTTACTGTTTTTTGCTGACAGAAGGATTTTTCCATACCCGTAATATATACCGCTATCTGGCAAGAATGGGAATATTTGCTGTTCTGTCTGAAATTCCTTTTAATCTTGGGCTATATCATGTTCTTATTTATCAATGGAATGTCAATGTGTTTTTTACCCTGTTTCTGGGACTTCTTGTTATGTATCTGTCCGATTTGCTTTATCACAAAAGCGGCAATCAGACATTCGGTATGGTATTCTGTGTGTTGGGAATGATGGCAGCGGAGCATATAGGCAGTGATTACGGTGCCATGGGGATTCTTGTTATTTATGTATTTTATCTTTCTTACAGAGGAAGAAATTTTGGTACTGCCAGAAGTAAATTTCTGACTACGCTTTGTATGGTGTTGTTTGAAGCTTTCTTGTTTGCAGTAGAGGGTCCTGTGGAAATTTATGCTGTGTTTTCCCTGCTTTTTATACTGCTGTATTCAGGAGAGAAAAGCGGAAGAATCTGGGAAAAGCTGCATCTGGAAAAATTTAATGTTTTTATGAAATATTTTTTCTATGCAGTTTATCCCCTCCACCTGACAGTATTGTGGCTGATTTATTAAATCGGATTTATCAAATTAGAAATATTAACATATCCCATAAACTAAGGAGTGAGAAATGCCTTCATTTAATAAGAAACAAAGAACAGCAGTGGAGCATGTAAATGGTCCCTGCATTGTGCTGGCAGGACCGGGAAGCGGAAAAACCACCGTGATTACCTACCGCACAAAAAAGCTGATAGAGGAAGACGGGATAAATCCTGCCAATATACTGGTTATTACCTTTACAAAAGCGGCCGCACTGGAAATGCAGTCAAGATTTCTCTCTATTATGGGCGGCAGATATCCGGTTGCTTTTGGAACTTTTCATGCCATATATTTTAAAATACTAAAATATGCCTATCACTACAATGCGGAAAATATTATTCGTGAAGAAAAAAAGTATGAAATTCTGCGGGAAATCATTGAAAAAATGGAGCTTGATATCAGCGATGAAAATGAATTTATTACAAATATTTTAAATGAAATCAGCGTGGTAAAGGGCGAGATGATTGATTTGGAGCACTATTATTCAAAAAACTGTGCAGAACAGATTTTTAAAAAGCTTTTTACCTGTTATAACGAAACACTGGTTCGTATGAATCTGATTGATTTTGATGATATGCTGGTGATGTGTTATGAACTTTTAAGTCAGAGACAGGATATTTTAAAATTGTGGCAGGAGAAATATCAGTATATTTTGATTGATGAATTTCAGGATATTAACAGAGTACAATATGAGACAATTAAGCTTCTGGCGCTGCCGGAAAATAATCTGTTTATAGTTGGCGATGATGACCAGTCCATTTACAGATTTCGTGGTGCAAAACCGGAAATTATGCTGAATTTTGAAAAGGATTATCCAAATGCCGTGCGTGTGATTCTTGATACAAATTACCGCTCTTCGGGAGAAATTGTAAAGTCAGCAAACAAGCTGATTCGAAACAATAAACAAAGATTTGATAAAGAGATAAAAACAGTGCACGAAGAAGGAGCAAGGCCCGAAGTTTTGCAGTTTTCCAGTGTATATGAGGAAAGCAGATATATTTTAAATAAAATTAGAGATTATATGGAGCTGGGATATTCTTATCATGATATTGCAGTACTGTATCGTACCAATACAAATCCGAGAAATCTCGTTGAAAAAATGATGGAGTATAATATTCCGTTTCGAATGAAAGATATGATTCCAAATATATACGAGCATTTTATTGCGAAAGATATTTTTGCATATATACAGGCTTCTGTGGATTTTAAAAATTATGGAAGGATGAAGCGGGCAGATTTATTAAGGGTTATCAATAAGCCAAAAAGATATATTCGAAGAGAGGTTTTCCAAAATCCCGAAGTAGATATGGAAGCAGTAAAAAGATTTTATCAGGATAAGGGATATGTGCTGGAAAAAATCAGCAAGTTTGAGTATGATTTGTCCATGCTTAAAAATATGAATCCGTTTGCTGCAATTCATTATATTAAAAATGCGATAAAATATGATGAATACATAGAGGAGTATGCAGCATACAGACGCATGAAACCGGAGGAACTGTATGAAATTCTGGATGAACTGGCAGAGGCGGCAAAGCCTTTTAAAAATTATAAGGAATGGTTTGAGCATATTCAGAAATACGGGGAAGAATTAAAAAAGCAGACCAAAAAGATGGAGGAGAAAGACGGAGTGGAATTTGCCACTATGCACAGCTCAAAAGGACTTGAGTACAGAGTTGTATTTATTATCGATGCAAATGAATCTATTACACCTCATAAGCGGGCGTTGCTGCCGGAAGATATGGAGGAGGAAAGAAGACTTTTTTATGTGGCAATGACAAGGGCTAAAGAGGAGCTTTGCATATGCTTTTGCAGAGAACGATATGGCAGGGAGGCAACGGCTTCGAGATTTATAGAGGAGCTTTTAAATACATTGGATGAGATAGGTACAGGAACATTGATACAGCACAGAAAATATGGACAGGGGGTTGTAAAACGTGTGGCAGAGGGAAAGATAGTGGCATATTTTCTGCATTCACAAAAAGAAATGGTCTTTGACGGAAAAGTCTGTCTGTCAAAGGGAATTATAAAAATAATAAAAGAGGAAAAAGGAAAAGAGGCAGATTATGGGAAAAAAAGATGATGATATGGATGATGAAATGTATGTAACACTTTCGCTTGATGAAGGAGAAGTGGAATGTACAGTGATTACGATTTTTGAGGCCGGAGGAAGAGATTATATTGCACTGCTGCCTGTAAAGGGAATAAACGGACAGGAAGGCGAGGTATATCTGTACCGTTATTTTGAGGATAATCAAGGAAATCCGGAACTAGATGATATTCAAAGCGATGAGGAATTTGAGATTGCATCCGATAAATTTGATGAATGGCTGGATGAACAGGAATTTGAAGATATGGAATAAAATGGGAAAAAGACAAAAAAACTTCAAAAAAATTCTAAAATTTGTTCAAAAAACAGTTGATTTTCCAATAAAATATAGTAAAATAAAAGAGTATTTTTGCATACATAATAAATAGTATGTATTTTTTCAGGAGGAAATTTAAGTGGCTACAAATAATTCTGGCGGCAGTCAGGGAAGAGAAAGATGT
>CAJTOU010000033.1:0-17597 GCA_910577835.1 uncultured Lachnospiraceae bacterium
CTACCTTAACCCACCGTCTAAAGCCAGTGGGATTGCGGTAGCCATTATTTCAATTATATATTAAATAAATCCAAACAGCATCCCAACCAATCGAAAAATAAGCGCAATTACCCATGCAATCACACATTGAAATACTGCCAGTGCTATGGCATTTTTTCCTCCGATTTCCCTCTTCACCGCAGCCACCGCAGCCACGCACGGCGTATATAAGAGAGAAAATACCAAAAATGTAAATGCACTAAAAGGCGTAAAAAACTCCGAAATTTTAGCCGCCCTTCCAAGCAGCACAGTCAGAGTGCTTACCACACTTTCCTTGGCTGTAAATCCTGTAATTAACGATGTAGACATTCTCCAGTCTCCAAATCCCAACGGTACAAACACCGGCGCAATCAAACTTCCAATCAGCGCAAGCATACTCTTCGACGAATCTGTCACTACATTAAATCTGATATCAAAGGTTTGCAAAAACCATATAATCACCGTTGCCACAAAAATCACTGTAAACGCTCTTGTCACAAAATCCTTTGCCTTATCCCAAATCAGTCTTGCTACATTTTTTGCCCCTGGCATACGGTAGTTTGGAAGCTCCATAACAAACGGCACCGGCTTCCCTTTAAACACAGTCCTTTTTAATATCAATGCCACTAAAATGCCTACTGCCATTCCGATAATATACAAAGCAATCATTACCAATGCCGCATATTTCGGAAAAAATACCGCTGCAAACAATGAATAAATCGGCAGTTTTGCAGAACAGCTCATAAATGGTGTTAAAAGTATTGTCATTTTTCTGTCTCTGTCAGAAGGCAGTGTGCGCGTAGCCATAATCGCCGGAACCGAACATCCAAATCCAATCAGCATTGGCACAAAACTTCTTCCTGATAATCCGACCTTTCGAAGTGCCTTATCCATGACAAACGCCACTCGCGCCATATAACCGCTGTCCTCCAGTATAGACAGAAAGAAAAACAATGTCACAATCGTAGGCAGAAAGCTTAACACACTTCCCACTCCCGCAAACACCCCGTCAATCACAAGCGAATGAACCACCGAATTAATTCCGTAAGCAGTAAGCCCTTTATCACAAATATCTGTCAGCCATTCAATCCCCATTTCCATAAGATTTGACAGAGCACTTCCAATCACTCCGAAAGTCAGCCAGAACACTACTCCCATAATTCCAAGAAACGCCGGTATAGCGGTATATTTTCCTGTGAGCACTGTATCTATCTTCTGACTTCGAATATGCTCCCTGCTCATAGACGGTTTTACAACAGTTTCTGCACACAATGCTTCAATAAAACGAAATCTCATATCCGCAAGAGCTGCCTCTCTGTCTTTTCCACTTTCTTCTTCCATCTGTGTAATCACATGCTCTAGCATCTTAACTTCATTTTCATCAAGCTTCAGAGCATCTAAAATCAACTGGTCTTTTTCCACAAGCTTTGTCGCTGCAAATCTCACAGGAATATGCGCCCGTTTTGCATGGTCTTCAATCAGATGAATAATCGCATGAATACAGCGGTGTACTGCTCCATCGTCTTCACCATCTGCATCACAGAAATCCAGCCTTCCCGGACATTCTCTATATCTTGCCACATGAATTACATGGTCTATCAGTTCTCCAATACCCTCATTTTTAGAAGCAGAAATTGGAATAACAGGAACTCCAAGATGCGCTTCAAGTGCATTAATATTAATTGTTCCCCCGTTTTGCCGCACCTCGTCCATCATATTCAGAGCCAGCACAATCGGAATATCCAGCTCAATAAGCTGCATGGTCAGATACAGATTTCTCTCTATATTTGTTGCATCCAATATATTAATAATCCCGCTTGGTTTTTCCTTAATCAAAAATTCTCTTGTAACTATTTCTTCGCTGGTATATGGCGAAAGCGAATAAATTCCCGGAAGGTCTGTGACTCTCACCTCCGGATGATTTTTTATCGCTCCGTCTTTTCTGTCTACCGTCACTCCGGGAAAATTACCCACATGCTGATTGGAACCTGTAAGCTGATTAAACAGCGTAGTTTTTCCACAGTTCTGATTTCCTGCCAGCGCAAGGGTGACAGCTTCTCCTTCTGGAATTTCCAGTCCCTTCTTTTTCGTTTTATATAAATGTTCTTCGCCCATACGCGGATGTTCTACCAGTTTGTATTTTTGATTTTTGGGCATATACGCATGCGCCTCATGAATATCTTTGATATCAATATGAGCAGCGTCATCTTTTCGAAGTGTCAGCTCATATCCTCTTACTCTCAATTCAATGGGGTCTCCCATTGGCGCAATCTTTACTAGAGTTACTTCTGTTCCGGGTGTCAGTCCCATATCAAGAATGTGTTTTCTTAAAGATGGCTCCTGACAATTTACAGCCTGAATTATGGCATCTTTACCTGTTTCTAATTTATCTAATGTCATTATGTACCTCTTATCCTGAAAAAAATTTGCATTTTTTCTCATGGTCTTGCTGATGTACATTCTACACCCTTAAAATCAGGATGTAAAGAGTTATTAAAAAATTTTTATTTATTGTCTTTGGCAATCTTATCCTTTTACAGGAAATTGCTTCATTTTTTGTGCTCCAGTTTATATAGAGCAGCTATTATTGAATAAAATTCAGGGAAGGTTATTACAAATCTATAATATTTCAGACATCTTTTAAACAATTTACAAAAATATATTCCAATAAAGAATAACAGGTAGTGATTGAATTACTTTCAAAATTATGTTAAACTACCTATAATTTTACAACTATAAATCAAAATGGAGGAATTTATTATGTCAGAACAAAGAAATCTTGGAACTGTCTGTATACAGGGCGGTTATCAGCCGAAAAACGGCGAGGCACGAATCCTGCCTATTTGCCAGAGCACTACTTTTAAATATGAATCCAGCGATGCAATGGGCAGACTATTTGACCTTGAAGATACCGGATATTTTTATACAAGACTGCAAAATCCAACAAATGATGCAGTTGCTGCGAAAATCTGCGAGCTTGAAGGTGGTACTGCTGCTATGCTTACCTCGTCGGGACAGGCAGCAAATTTTTATGCTATCTTTAATATTTGTGAAAAAGGCGGTCATGTCGTATGTTCAGCTCCAATTTACGGTGGAACCTTTAATTTATTTAATGTTACGCTGCGAAAGCTTGGACTTGACTTTACCTTTGTAGACCCAGATGCGCCGGAAGAAGAACTTGCGAAGGCGTTTCAGCCAAATACAAAGGCTGTATTTGCCGAAACAATTTCAAATCCGTCTCTTGTTGTACTGGATATTGAAAAATTTGCGCGCCTTGCACATTCTCACGGCGTACCCCTTATCCTTGACAATACCTTTGCAACGCCGATAAACTGCCGGCCGTTTGAATGGGGTGCAGATATTGTGACTCACTCTACTACCAAGTATATGGATGGACATGCCATGACCGTAGGCGGATGCATTGTAGACAGCGGCAATTTTGACTGGATGGCCCATGCAGAAAAATTTCCGGGACTTACCACACCAGACGAATCTTATCATGGCATTGTATATGCAGAAAGATTTGGAAAGCTTGCTTATATAGAAAAGGCAACCGCGCAGCTTATGAGAGATTTGGGTTCTATCCAGTCTCCACATAATGCATTTTTATTAAATATTGGTCTGGAAACACTGCATTTGAGAATGAAAAAACACTGTGAAAACGCTCTTGCCGTGGCAGAATATCTTGTCGGAAATGACAAGGTGGCATGGGTAAATTATAGCGGATTAAAAGATAACAAATACTATGAGCTGGCGAAAAAATATATGCCGAATGGAAGCTGCGGCGTTATTTCCTTTGGGTTAAAAGGTGGCAGAGATATTGCGATAAAATTTATGGACCATTTAAAGCTTGCTGCTATTGTTACACATGTAGCTGACGCGCGTACTTCTGTCCTTCATCCTGCAAGCCATACACACAGACAGCTTTCAGAGGAACAGCTTATTGAATCAGGTGTTCAGCCGGATTTAATCAGATTTTCTGTTGGTATTGAAGATGCAGAGGATATTATTGCCGATATTGAACAGGCTTTGAATTTTTAATATTATTTCTAAAATAAAAAATTTCCTGCTGTGTAAAATTTTACAGCAGCGGGAATTTTTTTATTTTATCACTTTTCGGTTTTTATCACTTTCCAGTTTTATCACTTTTCGATTTTATTATGTTACTATTTTATTATTTTATAGACAAAATAAAATATTTTATAGATAAGATATCCTATCATTCCACCCAAAGTATTATTCAGCAAATCCACCAATTCAAACAGTCCTGTATGCGTATATAACTGAGTGGTTTCGATAAAAAGTGAGGCAAGAAAGGAAATTAATGTTATTTTCAGTATTCCTCTTATTTTTTGAAAACAAATCGGCACAAGGATTCCAAAGGGAAGAAACATAATAACATTTCCAATTAACTGTGTCATAAAAACGGAATTTCCGGAAAATGCAATTCGATAAACATCTATCATATTTAAATCATATCTTGCTTCTTCCGTTATCGTTCTGTTTAAAAGTGTAAGCCCTATGACCTGAGATACATAAAAAGAAAATAACAGCCCTGAAACTATAACATATTTGGTTATTTTTCTTTTCAGCCCTGTAACGAAAGCGCAGCCGAAAAAATAAAGAAAAGCAACAGCGGCCATAACAATTACCGACTCATGAATTGAAAAATTATAAATCTGTCCCAGATAATAAATCATATTTTTTAGTATCTCTGTCATGCCCTTCTCCCTTCTAATCAACAATAAAATATTTTTATTTAAACAATTAACACCAAACTGTATAACCAGTCAAAGACTATTATACTGGTAGTATTATTTTGCAAACTGGCTGTTATATAAATTTGCATAAAATCCATTTTTCTCCAACAGAGTTTCGTGATTTCCCTGTTCTATAATATTTCCGTCTTTCATTACCAGAATAATATCAGCCTCCTTAATTGTAGACAACCTGTGTGCTACAATAAAACTTGTTCTTCCCTCCATAAGCTTTGCAAAGGCCTGCTGTATTTTTAACTCTGTTCTGGTATCAATTGACGAAGTAGCTTCATCCAATATCAGCATAGGTGGAAGACACAGCATAATTCTTGCTATGCATAAGAGCTGTTTCTGCCCCTGCGACAGGCTTCCTCCATCTTCACTGATACAAGTATTATATCCATCCGGCATTCTTTTGATAAATCCATGTGCATGAACAGCCTTTGCCGCCTGAATAATTTCTTCTTCCTTTGCATCCGGTTTTCCAAAAGCAATATTTTCCCGAATAGTTCCCGATTTCAGCCATGTTTCCTGCAAAACCATTCCATAATGCTTCCGCAGAGAATGTCTGGTAATTTCTCTGATATCAGTTCCATCTACCAGAATACTTCCGGAATTTACATCATAGAATCTCATCAGCAGATTTATTAAAGTTGTTTTTCCGCAGCCCGTAGGTCCCACAATAGCAACTCTCTGTCCCGGTTTTATAAACAGATTCAGATTTTGAATTAATTTTTTGTCAGGTATATAAGAAAAATTAATATCTTTTAAGGCAATTTCTCCTTTTACATTTTCGAGAACAACAGCATTTTCCGGCTCCGGTATTTGAGGTTCTTCTTCAATTAACCGGAAAATTCTTGCAGCACAGGCAAATGCATTTTGTAATTCTGTAAGTACGCCGGATATTTCATTGAATGGTTTTGTATATTGATTTGCATAATTTAAAAAACTTGAAAGCTGTCCTACGGTCATACTTTTATGAATGACTGCAAGAGCTCCTGTCAGTCCGACTCCTGCATATACCACATTATTTACAAAACGGGTGGAAGGATTTGTAATGGAAGAAAAAAAGGTTGCCTTTAAAGATGCCTTTTCCAGCCGTTTATTAATCTCTGTAAATTTCTCCATATTTTCCTTTTCATGTCCATATGCCTTTACCAGTTTCAGATTACTCAGCATTTCATCAATAAATGCTGTCTGTTCTGCTCTGGTTTCTGACTGTTTGCGAAACATCTGGTATGTGTTTTTTGCCACATATTTTGCTACAAATAATGACAGTGGAGTGATAACCACCACCACAAATGTAATTGTTGGATGAATAGACAGCATAAATATCAAAGTTCCAAGAATTGTAACCACACCTGTAAAAAGCTGTGTAAATCCCATTAACAGTCCATCTGCAAACTGGTCCACATCTGCAATTACCTGACTGACAATCTCTCCTTGAGAATGACTGTCAATATATTTTAATGGAAGTATTTCTATTTTTCTAAATGCATCCTTTCGAATATCATTCACTACCTGATACGTAATTTTATTGTTGCAGATATTCATCAGCCACTGACATACAGAAGTAACCGCAACGGCCGCGGTTATCTGAAGAAACAGACCTATAATTCTGTCAAAATCTACATCATCTAAACCAACAATACAGTCAATGGCATGTCCTACAAGAATTGGAACATATAAAGTCAGCGCAACAGATATTGCTGCAAAAACAAGCGACAAAATAAGAAACAGATTATATTTTTTGATATAACAAAAAATTTTTTTCAGAGTTCCATCCTTCCTCGTTGCATCTTTTTTTATTGTCATGATGCCGCCTCCTTTTTAAACTGGGAATCATAAATTTCTTTATATACCAGACAGTTTTCCAATAATTCTGTATGAGTTCCGATTCCTTCTATATGTCCGTCATCCAATACAATAATTTTATCTGCATGCATAATAGAAGAGGTTCTCTGAGAAACAATAAATACCGTTGGATGATAATCAAGCTTCTGAAGCGCTTTTCTAAGTGCAGCATCAGTTGCATAATCAAGTGCGGAAGCACTGTCGTCAAAAATTAATATTTCCGGTTTTCTTACCAAAGCTCTTGCTATGCTTAAACGCTGCCTTTGTCCGCCGGATAAATTTCTTCCACCCTGCTCTATCCACTCATCCAGTCCTTTTTCTTTTTTTCGTAAAATATCTCCTGCCTGTGCAGTTTCAATTGCTTCCAGTATTTCGCTGTCGCTGGCGGATTTATTTCCCCAGAGTATATTTTCGCGGATTGTTCCCTGAAACAGAACCGATTTCTGCATAACAATTCCTATTTTTTCTCTTAATTTTTCCTCATTATAATCCAGAACATTTTTTCCATCTACAAATACAGCTCCTTTTTCTGCCTGATAAAAAGCCGGAATCAAATGTACCAGAGAGGTTTTTCCGGAACCTGTTCCTCCTATAATTCCAATAGTTTCTCCTTTTTTTACTTTGAAATCAATATCTGTTAATGCATATTCTCCTGCATTTTCATAAGAAAATGATAATTTTTCAAAAACCACCTTATACCCGTCTGCCGGATTTTCTTTCTTTTTTTCTGATTTTAAAACTGTATTTTCATTTTCTCCTATCTCGAAAATTCCTGCAATTCTCTGTGCGCTCGCCACGGATTTTGTCATGGTAATAATCAGATTTGCCAGCTTAATTAATTCAACAAGAATCTGAGACATATAATTATATAACGCGACAACAGCTCCCTGTGTCAAAATACCAGACTCTACCCGTAATGCTCCAATATAAATTAATGCAAGAATTCCTCCATTTATGACAACATAAGTAACAGGATTCATAAGAGCTGATATTTTTCCTACATATTGCTGAAATTTTGTCAGACTGTTATTTCTTTCATCAAATTCCTGTATTTCTTCCTCTTCTTTTCCAAAAGCACGGATAACTCGAATTCCTGTAAGACTTTCTCTTGTTTTTTCCAGTACATAATCCAGTTGCTTTTGAACTTTTTTATACAGCGGAATAGTAAGCATCATAATTCCAAATACAATAATGGAGAGAACGGGAATTACCGCCACAAAAATAAGAGCTGCTTTTACATCAATTGTAAATGCCATAATCATTGCACCAAAAACAATAAACGGAGAGCGTAAAAACAGTCTTAATACCATATTTATCCCTGTCTGTACCTGATTAACATCTGTGGTCATACGGTTAATCATAGTCGATGCGCCTGTCTGGTCCATCTGCGTATATGACATGCTCTGCATTTTATCAAACAGCACTTCTTTGATTCTGGCTGCAAATCCACATGCTGCCTTTGCAGAAAAATATTGTGCAGTAATAGAACAAACCAGTCCTATCAGTCCCAGTGCAATTAATACTCCTGACATGGAAAAAATATATGTTTCATCTTTTTTTGCAATACCAGTATCAATAATGGCTGCCATTACCAGCGGGACAAACAACTCAAATGTTGCTTCCAGCATTTTAAATAATGGAGCTAATATAGTTTCTTTTTTATAATTTTTTAGATAGATGAATAGATTTTTCACAATAACCTCCTGCCATCTGCGGTCAAAGACAGCAGAAAAAAAGACCAAGGTTTCCCCGGCCTTTTTCTGCTGTTAATTTTCCAAATCTACATAGCCAGCAGATTTATCATTTACCACATAATATACTTTTTTATCGCTAGGCTTTACATAAATATCAATTGACTTTATTTTTGTTTTGTTCTCTGCTTTGTATGCCTGTTTGCATTTTTCGACAAGGTCTTTTGATACAAATTCGCCAAAATCAAACTGAAGTACAATATTTGCCTCGGCCTCTTTTGGTGCTGTTTCTTTTACCTCTGCCTTCTCAGCCGCAGGCTTTCTGCCTCTCTTCTTTGGAGTTTCCTTTGGCTCAGCTTTTGCAGTATTAGGTTTTCTGCCTCTCTTTTTTGGAGCAGATTCTTCTTCCTGTACAGAAACTTCAGCCTCTGCTGTTTCTTCTTTTACTTCTTCTGTCTCAACAGCTTCAGCAGAAACATTTTCATTTACTTCTTCAGTAACAATCACATCAGCTTTTTTTTCTTCTGTGGCTTTTGCCTTTCTTCCTCTTGGCATAAACATAATCTCCTTCCATATCAATTATAATATTTGAATTATATTTTATTTAACGGAAAATTGCTTTGCGAATTTATATAAAATATAATTGATACTGATAAAATACCATAAGTGTAATTTATTTTCAAGTCTTTTATTTAAATTTAAGTAAATATTTTTATTTTATTGCCTGATTTTTCATCTGAATTAATTTATTTCTATCCCATAAAGAAACTACTTCATTATCTTCAGCAAGTACCTCCGCCTGATTTGTAAAATAGTTATTTGTAATTACAATTGCTTCCTCACAGTCATAATGTTTCATTGCTGAAATTACTTCCTGAACTGCCTTTACTCCAACTGGACGGCTGTATCTTTTACACTGGACTGCAATTCTTATCTGAGCAAAACTTACAATAATATCAGCTCCATAATCGCCTGTGGCTTTTGTTATTTCTTCAATTACAAAACCACAGCCTTTCAAAACAGCAGCCGTAAACAATTCAAATTCCCCGCCGCTCATTTTATCAATTTCATCAATCGTCCGGTCTGCTTCGTTTGGTTTTAATTTCATAATTTTCAGCATCCAGCGACAGAACAGGTATGCGGCAAATAAAATAATTATTCCAATAATAATTTTGCCATTCTTCATTTTAACTTATCCTTTATTCTGATTTATCTCACCTTATTCTGTTTATATTATTTTATTTCGTTGACCTTGTTTTATGAATCACTATTTAATACTTTCTTTAAAGCCTGTATTCCCATAATTACTACTCCGCCTGCTATAAAATATATAATATGAAATGTATCAAAAGAAAGTGCTGGTTTTGGTGTATCAAGACTTTTTGGCCCCATTACAATTGCATAAAAGGAGCCTATCATCATACCAATAATAAAATACATCATGGCGGAACGATGCTTTGACAGCAGATATTTCAGTCCTTTTACAGATGTACAGATACCAGCAATACAGCCAAATCCAAAAATACATAATCCCACAAAATATTTTAATTCCATATGAAGAAAACCTGCGATTCCGGTCATAATTGCCTGATAAAATCCAAATACCAGCATAAGTGTGGAGCCTGATATACCCGGAAGTACCATGGCTGAAATCGCACACATTCCACAAATAAATAATAAAATTCCGCCCAGCACACCAAACTCTCCGAACGCCAGACTGGCACCATCGCCAGTAATATAATCAGAAAGATACGTAATCACACATACCAGAGCAGCACCTAAAACTGTAAAAATAATATTTTTATAATTTCCCAGAAAAGAATTTTTTTCTTCCGAGATAATTACCGGAATTGCAAATAAAACAAATCCAAGGAACAGAGAGCTTATCTGATATATATTTTTTTCAAATACCGCATTAATAAAAAGTGCTGCCATCGCCATACCGATAATCCATCCACTTCCCATTTTAATCAGAAAACGAATGGCCGACATTCTTTTTTCTTTGTCGCGGGAAACAATATTATTTAACGAGGTAATAAATTCATCATAAATACCTATAATAAACGCAACTGTTCCTCCCGATACTCCCGGTACGCTGTCCGCCAGTGCCATTAAAAATCCTCCAAATATTTTAATTAACATGCTGCCTCCTTATAATTTTGAATTTCCTTAAACAATCTTTCCATCTCCTCCTCTGTTCCGATTGTAATTCTTATGTAATCCCTGATTTGCGGATTATCCCAATGTCTCACATAAATATTTCTGCTTCTTAAATACTCAAATAAATCTGTAATATCAAGAGATTTATTTGTTGCAAAAATAAAATTTGCTTTTGAATCCGGAAAGGTAAATCCCAGTTCTGAAAGTCTTTTTTTTGTTTTTTCTCTTGTATTGATTATCTTTTTTGTCACAGAATCAAAATAATCCCGATTTTTTACAGATGCCGTACCTGCCAGAATTGCCGTTTGATTCATAGTATAAGAATTAATTGAATATTTTACATCCTTCATCGCACGTATCAAATCTCTGTTTCCAACAGCAAATCCAATGCGCATTCCCGCCATGGAACGTGATTTTGAAAAAGTTTGGATTACCAGCAGATTTTCATATTGAGAAATAAATTTTAATGAGGATTCTCCGCCAAAATCAATATACGCTTCATCTATCATAACTACTGATTTCTGATTATGCTTTAAAATATCTTCAATCATATCTGATTCTTCATACAGGCCAGTCGGAGCATTTGGATTTGGAAAAATAATTCCACCATTTTCCATATAATAATCTTCTTTTTTTATTCTGAAATTTTTATCCAAAGGAAGAGTTTTATATTTTATTTTATAAAGCTCTGCCCATACCGGATAAAAGGAATATGTAATATCCGGAAAAAGAACCGGCTTTTCTGAATTAAAAAAGGTAAGAAAGGCATTTGCAATTACATCATCTGAACCGACACCTACAAAAATCATATCCGGTTCTACCTGATAAAACTCTGCCAGTGCTTCTGTAAGCTCTGAAGCCTCAGGGTCCGGATACAGCCGGAATTTATCAGTATCTGTTTCTTTTATTATTTTTTCAACCTCCGGTGCAGGTGGATACGGACATTCATTTGTATTTAATTTTACCATATCCAATTTATCTGGCTGCTCTCCTGCCACATAGGGAACTGTTTTTCTGATATTCTTTTCCCATTCACGCATAATATTTCTCCTCTTATATTATTTTATTTCCTGACATTTTTCTGCAAGCTTTTCCCAT
Organism: uncultured Lachnospiraceae bacterium; assembly: GCA_910577835.1. Lineage (GTDB taxonomy): Bacteria > Bacillota > Clostridia > Lachnospirales > Lachnospiraceae > CAG-303. The sequence goes on from CAJTOU010000033.1 coordinate 11,579, forward strand.
GCTTTTTCTGAACGAAGAATGGTTTCATAAGATACACAGTAGGCAATTCTTACATATCCCGGACATTGAAAGGAAGAACCCGGCACCAGCATAAGATGAAGCTCCTTTGCCATTGTACAAAATTCGTTTTCTTCTTTTGTTGGTGTTTTCATCCACAGATAAAATGCGCCCTCGGGTTTTACGCATTCAAAACCAAGCTTGGTCAGCATATCATATAATGTTTTTCTGTTTCTGTCATAGTATAAAATATCTGTCTGTTCATGAATAGCTCTTGCAACTGCTCGTTGCATAAGAGAAGGTGCATTTACATAACCAAGAATTCTTGTTGCAATCGCTGCTGCATTATAGACTTTTTCAAAATCTGAAATTTCCGAAGGAATCACAAGATATCCGATTCTTTCTCCGGGCAGAGATAATGATTTACTGAAAGAATATCCCACAATCGTATTTTTATAATATTTTGTCAGATAGGGAACTTCTGCATTGTCATATACCAGCTCTCTGTATGGTTCATCCGAAACCAGATAAATATCAGTTCCAAATTCTTTTTCCTTTTTCTCAAGTACTTCCGCAATCTTCTTTATTACCTCAACAGGATATACAACACCCGTAGGATTGTTTGGATTATTTATAATAACAGCTTTTGTTCTTTCTGTTACAGCTTTTGAAAGTTTTTCTATGCTTGGCAGAAACGCAGGGGTATCACATGGAACTTCTACAAGAATACCATCATAATTTGTTACATATGCATTGTATTCCAGAAAATAAGGTGAAAATGCGATTACCTCATCTTCTGGATTTAACAGTGTTTTAAATATAACATTTAATCCGCCTGCTGCTCCAACTGTCATAATCAGATTTTGTGCCTGAAAATTTGTCTGAAATCTTTCATTTAATGATTTGGCAATGATTTGTCTTACATCCTCATAGCCTGTATTGCTCATATATCCATGTATCATAAGGCTGTCTTCTGTATCCAGAATATCCTTAATCGCCTGATTTACTACCTGCGGCGCCGGTACATTCGGATTTCCAAGACTGAAATCATATACATTTTCTGCTCCATAAAGCGCTGCCATCTTTTTTCCTTCTTCAAACATTGCGCGAATTGCGGAATTGTTTTGTAAAAATTTTTCCATTTTCTGTGCTATCATTTTTTTCCTCCATTCTCTGTTTTCCTTAGATTCTTTAATTTATAAATCAGATATATAATAAATGCTCCTGCCATTCCCCCGCATGTATCTATTAAAACATCTGTGACCTGCCCGCTTCTTCCTCCTACAAATAACTGATGAAATTCATCTGTGGCGGCATACAGCATTACCAGAAATATGGCTGCCCATATTTTTTTCCATTCAGCTTCAAAGACATGGTACAGTCGAAGCTGTATGGATATTAAAATTCCAAGAACTGCGTATTCCGTCATATGAGCACATTTTCGCAGAATATGTTCTAAAAAATCAACAGTATTTTCATCTATATTCTCTGGCAAAAACCATAAGATAAAATTTCTTAAAAATCCTCTGCTTAAATTAGAGGAATCCTCACTGTTCTGTGAAGAAAAAATAAAAATAAGTAACATCCAGAAAATAATAAGAATCCAGAGGATTATTTTTTTTGAACGATTCGTATTTATATTAATTGTATGATTTTCAGCCTGTTCTTTCATTTTATTTCAGTCTTTTTTTATATTCCTTTCCAATTTATATAAAAGGATTACCGGTTCTCACATACTCAGTAATCCTTTTATCACGAAACTTTATATTATTCCCTTCAGCGGTTTAAATTTATTTTGCCCCGATATGCTTCTTCTTATCAAAAAAATCTTTGGTTTCTTTTACAACCACACCGCTTAATGCAAATAATGCAATCATATTCGGCAACGCCATCAGACCATTGAAAATATCTGCAATTGTCCATACTGCGGAAACTGTCATATATGGTCCGATAAATACTGCAAGAATATATATCCACCGATATATTTTCACAGTTTTCATTTTACCTCCGGTAAAATACTCCAGACATCTTTCTGAATAATAGTCCCATCCAAGAATTGTGGTAAATGCAAAAAATACAAGACATATCATAAGAATAAATGCTGAAAATTTTGCTGGAAATGGAAGTCCATTTTGAAATGCATAGGTGGTTATCTGAACACCCTCAAGTCCTTCTACATTCCACGCACCTGTAATAACAATGGAAAGTCCGGTCATTGTACAAATCACAATAGTATCAATAAAGGTTCCTGTCATGGATACCAGACCCTGACGGACAGGCTCATTTGTTTTTGCTGCCGCAGCCGCTATTGGAGCAGAGCCAAGACCTGCCTCATTTGAAAAAATTCCCCTTGCCACACCTTTCTGCATAGCAATCAGCATGGTACCAGTAAAGCCTCCTGCAATCGCCTTTGGATTAAATGCAGCTTCTATCACCTGTACAATCGCATCTGGAACCTTTGTAATATTACAAAAAATCAGAATCAGACAGAACAGAATATAAATACCTGCCATAAACGGCACAACAACCTGTGAAACACTGGCAATTCTTTTGATTCCTCCAATTAATACAAGTGCAACAAAAAATGCAAGAATCAGAGAAGCGATTACTACAACCCATGAATATGTACCAATACCGGGAATTTTTACTACATTTGTCTTATTCGGGTCAAAAAAGTTCTGCACTGCCGAGGCAATACCATTTACCTGTGTAAAGGTTCCGATTCCGAACAAACCAACACAAATGCCAAAAAAAGCAAAAAACTTTGCAAGCCATTTCCAGTTTTTTCCCATTCCCTGTTCAATATAATAGAATGGACCGCCAAGCACATGGTCTCCATCTACCACACGATATTTGACTGCCAGAAGACCTTCCGCATATTTTGTAGCCATACCAAAAAAGGCGGCTACTACCATCCAGAATAACGCACCCGGACCACCTTCAAGTACTCCTACCGCGGTTGCCACTCCAACAATATTACCAGTACCTATCGTTGCAGACAAAGCCGTACAAAGGGCACCAAATGAGGATACCTCTCCTTTTCCGCCTTCTTCGTTCTTTACCATCCATTTTAAGGCCAATGGAAGGCGCTTTACCTGTAACAGACCAAGTCTTACTGTAAGCAGAATACCACCTGCCAGAATGAGGACCATAAGGGGAACACCCCATACAAAATCGTCAATGGCAGCAAGACAATTGTTAATTGTTTCCCACATTTGTAATTTCTCCTTTTTTTAATTAAGCAATCAACACAAGCGTCAGTTGCATCATTCAGCTTATTTTACATAATTTACCGCGGAAAGTCAAGAAAAAAACAGGATTCTACGACAAATAGCCGTAAAACCCCGTTGTTTTCCGTGTTATTTTTTATTTATAATTGACAATTTTTCCAAAATCTGCCTTTAAAGAAGCTCCACCTACTAATCCGCCGTCAATATCCGGCTGTGCGAAAAGGTCTGCCGCATTAGAAGCAGAAACACTTCCTCCATAGAGAATACGGATTTCCTCTGCCACCTCACTGCCGTAAAGCTCAGCAAGGCAATCTCTTATGCCTTTACATACTTCCTGTGCCTGCTCTGTGCTCGCTACCACGCCGGTTCCAATTGCCCAGATTGGCTCATACGCAACAACTGCTTTCTTTGCATTTTCCGCATTCACGCCGCCAAAAGCAATTTTTATCTGCATACGAATTAAATCAAGGGTAATTCCCTGCTGCCTCTGTTCAAGACTTTCGCCGCAGCAGATAATTGGAGTAAGTCCGTGTTCGAATGCTTTTAATACTTTTTTATTAACTGTTTCATCAGTTTCCGCGAAATATCCTCTTCTTTCAGAATGTCCAAGAATTACATATTCCACACCTGTACTTGTCAGCATATCCGGTGCGATTTCTCCTGTAAAAGCACCTTTTTCTTCAAAGTACATATTCTGTGCACCGATTTTAATATTGGTATTCTGCACAGCATCTACACATGGAATAATATCAATCGCAGGTACACACAGCGCTACATCTGCTTCTTCTGTCTGCACCAGTGGAATTAATTCCTTTATTAATGAAACTGCCGCTTCTCTGGTCATATTCATTTTCCAGTTGCCGGCAATCAGTTTTCTTCTAGCCATTACAAAAAATCCTCCTGTCCATCCATTCCGGTTATCTATCATTCCGGTTATCTATCTATTTTGATAATTTATCTATTCAGATTATTTATCGTTAGCTGCTGCTACACCCGGCAGTTCCTTGCCCTCCAAAAATTCAAGAGAAGCGCCGCCGCCTGTGGAAATATGGCTCATCTTATCGCCAAATCCGAGCGTATTTACTGCTGCTGCGGAATCACCACCACCGATAATGGTTGTTGCATCTGTTTCTGCCAGTGACTTTGCTACTGCAATAGTTCCCTTTGCAAGAATTGGATTTTCAAATACACCCATAGGTCCGTTCCATACAACTGTCTTTGCTGATTTTACTTCGGAAGCAAAAAGCTCTGCTGTCTTTGGTCCGATATCAAGTCCCATTTTGTCGGCTGGAATTGCATTAGAAGGAACGCTCTCAACATCAATCTCTGCATCAATCGGGCTAGGGAAAGCTGCCACAATTGTGGAGTCAACCGGAAGAAGAAGCTTTTTGCCAAGCTTTTCTGCCTTTTCCATCATTTCCTTGCAGTAATCAATTTTTTCATCATCTACCAATGACTCTCCTACTTCATAACCCTTTGCCTTTAAGAAGGTATAAGCCATACCGCCGCCGATAATCAGTGTATCACATTTTTCAAGCAGGTTATTAATTACAGATAATTTATCTGCAACCTTTGCGCCACCAAGAATTGCTACAAATGGTCTCTCCGGATTCTCTACTGCATTTCCAAGGAAGTCGATTTCCTTCTGCATTAAATATCCTACTACTGCTGTATCAACCAGTGAAGATACACCTACGTTTGAGCAATGAGCTCTGTGCGCCGTACCAAATGCATCGTTTACAAAGATATCGCAAAGAGATGCCAAATCCTTTGAAAATTCTTCCCCGTTCTTTGTCTCTTCTTTGCGGTAACGTGTATTTTCAAGCAGAACAACATCTCCGTCTTTCATAGCTTCTACTGCTGCCTTTGCATTTGCTCCTACTACCTCGGCATCTGCTGCAAACTTTACTTCCTGTCCCAAAAGCTCTGTCAGACGTGCTGCCACAGGAGCTAAAGATAATTCAGGCTTTGGCTCTCCCTTTGGTTTACCCAGATGTGAGCAGAGAATTACCTTTGCACCGTCTGCAATCAGCTTCTTAATAGTAGGAAGAGCTGCTACAAGACGATTTTCGTCTGTAATTTTTCCGTCTTTTAAAGGTACATTAAAATCGCAGCGCACCAATACTCTTTTTCCTGCTGCCTGAATATCATCTACTGATTTTTTATTTAACATTTTATCATTACCTTTCTATATTATTATATTATAAGTTTTGACAGAACAAAGTACCCTGTCACCTTCCCACGTTCTGTCCCGTGTAAGAAAAAGAGGTCCGGTCCTGTTAAGACCGGACCTGTGCAGGTCTAAATCATGCAATCAATACTTATGCTGATTTACTAAATTATTCGATTATGCAATCAACGCAAGTATCAGATGTCTATGATTAAGCTAATTCTGAGAAATACTTGATTGTTCTTACCATCTGGCTTGTGTATGAATTCTCATTGTCATACCATGAAACAACCTGTACCTCATATAAATCATCTGAAATCTTTGAAACCATTGTCTGAGTTGCATCAAACAGTGAACCGAATCTCATTCCGATAACGTCTGAAGATACGATTTCATCTTCATTATAGCCGAAGGACTCATTTGCTGCAGCCTTCATAGCAGCGTTAATTCCGTCCACAGTTACATCAGCCTTCTTTACAACAGCAGTAAGAATAGTTGTAGAACCTGTTGGAGTAGGAACTCTCTGAGCGGAACCGATTAATTTGCCATTCAGTTCTGGAATAACAAGACCGATAGCCTTTGCAGCACCTGTTGAATTAGGAACAATATTTACTGCTGCAGC
>CAJTOU010000033.1:17935-34201 GCA_910577835.1 uncultured Lachnospiraceae bacterium
GTCACCTGTATAAGCATGGATTGTTACCATAATACCAGACTGAATTTCAGCATATTTGTTCAATGCGTCTGCCATAGGAGCAAGGCAGTTTGTTGTACAGGAAGCTGCTGAAATAATTGTATCTTCTGGCTTTAATGTTGTGTGGTTTGTGTTGTAAACGATTGTAGGAAGGTCATTTCCAGCAGGAGCTGAGATAACAACCTTGCGCGCACCGGCATTGATATGAGCCTGAGCCTTTGCCTTTGAAGTATAGAAGCCTGAGCACTCTAATACTACGTCTACACCAAGTTCACCCCATGGGCAGTTGTTTGCATCTGGAAATGCATAAATCTTGATTTCCTTGCCGTCAACTGTAATAGAGTCTTCTCCAGCGGAAACAGTATCAGCCTTCTCATATTTACCCTGTGAGCTGTCATATTTTAATAAATGAGCTAACATCTTTGGGCTTGTCAAATCATTGATAGCCACTACCTCATATCCTTCTGCTCCGAACATCTGTCTAAATGCAAGACGTCCGATACGTCCAAAACCGTTAATTGCAACTTTTACTGACATTTTTTTATTTCCTCCTATAAAAAAAGTATTTTTTGTAAATATCTTGTATGACCAAGCTATCCAACTGTGTTATATTTTACCTAATTTGTGAGAAAATATCAAGACTATTTTGGTAAATTATGAAAAAAGTTTTTGATGTGAGAATATTTCACTTTTTGGCACCATGTATACAATATAGTTGCAAAATCATTCACAATATGTTAGACTTTCACTGAATTCTATATAATGTACATTACAGCTAATAATGAGTTACCATTAATAGCAATTTACAAAAAATAATATATTACCCATAAGGAGGAACTTATGCTTTGTGATTTTCATGTACATACCTGTATGTCCGCCGATTCGGATGCAAATATTGAAAAGGTGATTCAAACTGCCATTCAGCTTGGCATGACATATCTGTGCATTACGGACCATCATGATATTGATTATAAAGATGAAAAACTGGAATTTCTATTAGATTCTCAGCAATATTATCAGACACTTTCAAAATATCGGGAAAAATACAAAAAGGAAATAAATCTTCTGATTGGAGTGGAAATGGGACTTCAGCCTCATATAAAAAAAGAAGCAGATGAGTTTCTTTCCTCTGTTCCTCTGGATTTTGTAATTGGCTCTTCCCATGTAATTAATGGAATCGACCCGTATTATGAACATATCTGGAAAAAATACAGTACAGAACAGGTGATGCAGATGTATTTTGAAAATATTTCTTCCAATCTCGAAATACATAATAATTTTGATGTGTACGGACATCTTGATTATGCCATACAGTATGCCAAAGAAAGGGATAGAGATTATTCTTATACAAAATACAAAGACATAATAGACAGCATTTTGATAAAAATTATAAAAATGGAAAAAGGAATTGAAATAAACTCTTCCGGATTAAGAAAGGGACTTCGGTCAACACTTCCATGTTTTGAGATTATAGAACAATATCATAAAATGGGCGGGGAAATCATTACTGTGGGTTCCGATGCACACACTCCAGAAGATGTGGGGGCAGACTTTGAAAAAGTGAAAAAATTACTTATAGAAGCAGGATTCCAGCATTATAATATATTTATTGGAAGAGAACCCGTTGATATCCCGTTAATCTAAAATATAGTAAATAGATTGCCTGATAAATGAAGCATAATAATTTTCAATTGAAAATTATTATGCTTTTTGTATTATAACTATATAAAACTCTAAAATTTATTCTTCCTCTTCATCCGGCATATCCCAGTTATGGTACACCGCCTGAACATCATCGTCTTCATCAAGCAAATCCAGAATCCTTGTAATTTTCTTAATATCGTCCTCATCTGTCAGCTCCACATAATTCTGTGGTATCATCGTTATTTCTGCCTCTGCCATAGATACGCCTGCATTTTCAAGAGCCTCTCTTACAGCGGAAAAATCTTCCGGCGCAGTAAGTACTTCATAGCTGTCTTCTTCCTCCGAAAAGTCTTCTGCTCCAGAATCCAGCGTCAACATCATAAGCTCGTCTGAATCCATGTCGCATTCTTCTTTATCTATTACAATCTGCCCTTTTTTATCAAACATATAGGATACGCAGCCCTGTGTTCCGACATTTCCGCTTCCCTTGGTAAACGCGTTTCTTACATTTGCAGCGGTACGGTTTTTATTGTCTGTCAGTGCATCTACAATAATCGCTGTTCCGTTCGGGCCATAGCCTTCATATGTAACTGTTTCATAATTTACGCTGTTTGCATCTCCTGCTGCTTTTTTAATCCCTCTGTCAATTGTATCATTCGGCATATTATTTGCTTTCGCCTTTGCAATCACATCACGAAGCCGACTGTTATTTGCAGGGTCTGCACCGCCTTCCTTTACGGCAACTGCAAGTTCTCTTCCAATAATCGTAAATATTTTCCCCTTTGCGGCGTCATTTTTCTCTTTCTTATGCTTTATATTTGCAAATTTTGAATGTCCTGACATTTTTAATCTCCTTTTTTATTTATTCCAAAATTTCTTTTTCTTCATTTTCTTCCGTTTTATTTTTTATTATTTCAAGCAGTGAAATAATTTTTCCGTCTACCTCACGTACCCGAAAGGTACAGCCGCAGGCAGTAATCTCCGGTCTTTCACCTTTTGCGGGAATTCTGTCCAGTTTGGATATTATAAATCCATTCACAGTGTCAAATTCCTCTTCATCAAAAGAAATACCAAGCTCATCTTCAATTTCTTCCAAATGCGTCAGACCCTTGACCAGATATGTATCTTCTGTCTGCTTTATAATATTGTACTGTTCTTCATCATGCTCGTCCATAATGTTGCCCACAATTTCTTCCAGAATATCCTCCATGGCCACAAGTCCCGCAGTCTGGCCATACTCGTCCACAACAATCTCCATATGATTTTTATTTGTCTGCATTTCTTTAAACAAATCATCCAGATTTCTTGTTTCCGGAATAAATTCGGGCTTTCTCAGTAAATCTCCGATATCTTTGACTGCCATATCATTATAGGTACTCTTGTGATAATAAAACAGAACATCTTTGATATGAAGAAGCCCGATAATATTATCAATATCGTCCAGATAAACAGGATATCTTGAATTATTTTCTTCTGCAATAAAATCCACAGTTTCCTTTAAGGTCCAGTTTCCGTCTATTGCTACAATATTTTTCCGATGAACCATAATATCTCCCACTGTCTTATCATCCAGCTCCATGATATTTGATATCATCTCAGCTTCACGTTCTTCTAACACACCTTGCTCATGTCCTTCATTGACAATATTGATAATCTCCTCCTCCGTCACATTTAATGCCGTTTCATTCGGGTCAATTCCAATAATCCGCAAAATTAAATTGGAAAAAAACGTAATAAATGCCGTAAACGGAGTAAATATAGCCACCAGAAGATTAATAATACCTACAAAGGCGTAAGCAATCTGACTGCTGTATTTTACACCAAGTCTTTTCGGAACATAAATACCGATAGAAAGCAAAATCAGCATAAGATAAAGCGACACTAGCAGATATGCAATAAAATACATCGGTATATCAGACAGATAAAAGCCTGCTCCGATTCCAATAAAAAATCTTCTCACTCTTTCAGCATAAATTCCAAGCTGAAAATATCCTACCACAACAGCCATAAATCCTGTCATAAGCTGTATGGTATTTATAAATTTTGTGGGATTCTGCAGATATTTCAGCAGTTTTTTATCCTTTCCGGAACCTTCCAGAGCCTTTTTTTCTATTTCAGAGCTATTCAAATTCTGAACTGCCGAGGCAAAGGAATACATCACTGCGTTTACCACTACAAATCCAATAAAAAGAAACAATGCATATAAGGGACTCCCATCGTCCATGTAACTATCTCCTCAACTTTCATCTATAAGTTTTATCTGCCAATCCCGCAGACTATATAAATATATCACAACTCTCCTGTATTCGTCAATAATTATGTAGAAAGTTCTAAACTAATCAGCAATGCTTTGTCTACTTTTTCGATAATTTCCTTATCTACATGACACACCTTGTCTTTTAACCTTTTCTTGTCGATTGTCCGAAGCTGTTCTAATAATATGACCGAATCCTTTACAATATCACATTTATTGCTGTCAAGTTCCACATGCGTTGGCAGCTTTGCCTTATTCATTCTGCTTGTGATTGCCGCACAGATAACTGTGGGGCTGTGCCTGTTCCCCATATCATTTTGAATAATAATAACCGGCCGGATTCCGCCCTGTTCAGAGCCGACTACCGGCCTTAAATCCGCATAATAAATATCTCCTCTTTTTATAACCACTGATATACACTCCTAAATTATTTTTATTCTTTCACAAAAACTGTTCTGAGTTTTTTGTGAATGCTGCCAAAAAGACAGCTAATGTAATCTATCTCATAATTTAGTATTTACAAAATTTAGCGGTATATTCAAACGATTTCATCTATCTTTTTACAATTTTATCAGAAACTTTTTATATTTTATAATGCAGCTTATACAGGACAGCTCAGATAATCAACACAAGCGTTGACTGTATAATTTATAAACAGAACATATCATAATGGTCGTCAAAATAATCCTTTTTACAGACCAGCTTTTTGTCTTTATAATAAACTCTTGGAACACGCTTTCCCAAATCACAGACAATTTCATAATGAAAACCTCCGCCAATCCCCGCAAGCTCTTCCACAGTAATACATTCCTCTTTGTCTCTGCCAATTAATGTGACCTCGTCTCCTTCGCGCACTCCCTCTATATCTGTCACATCTACCATAAACTGGTCCATACATACCCTGCCAAGTATTCTTGCCCGCTTTCCGCGAATCAGCACACAGCCCTGATTGGAAAGATTTCTCGGATAGCCGTCACCATAGCCGACAGGGATGGTTGCGATTAATGTTCTGCCTGTTGTAACAAAGGTCGAGCCATAGCTCACACTCTGCCCTGCATCAACTTCTTTAAGATATATTATGTGACTTTTCATGGAAAGTGCAGGTCTAAGCGACACTGTTTTTTTATTTACTTCATCTGAAGGATACATTCCATAAAGTGCGATTCCTGCGCGTACCATATCTAAAGAATTGTTTGGAAGGTCAATAATGGCGGCACTGTTGTTACAGTGTTTTACTTTGATTTCTATGCCTTCCTCTTCCAAACGGCCAATAAGCCAGCAAAAGCTTTGATACTGCTCTTCCGACATGGTCTTATCGGCGGAATCCGCGCAGGCAAAATGAGTAAACAGACCTTCAATTTCAATATTTGGAAGGCTGGAAATCTTCTTTACCATCTGCACAGAGGCTTCGTTGACTGGAAATCCGATTCTTCTCATTCCAGTGTCAGCCTTTAAATGAATTTTTGCTATTTTTCCCAGTTCTGTCGCTTTTTTGCTTATTTTTTGTGCAATCTCATATTCAAATACTGCCGGCCGGATTTCATATTCAATTACATCACTGATTCTGCTCTCCGGCAAAAATCCCAGAATATAAATATCATTTTTAATTCCATGTCTGCGAAGATTTACTGCTTCTTCTATTGTAGCCACCGCAAATGCTTCTGCTATATTTTTCAGCGCATATGCAATCGGTACTGCGCCGTGTCCGTAGCCATCTGTTTTTATTACAGCCGCTATGGCGGTTCCTTCTTTCAGATTTTTTTTCATGGTCAGAATATTTTCTGTAATACAGTCCAAATCCACCTTTATATAGGCTCTGTAATACATATCCAATACCTGTTTTTCGTGAAAGCTCATATTTTCAAATTCCATGTTCACAATATATTACCTCTTTATTACATTATCCTATTTTTTATACTATCCTATTGTTCATACCATTCGTTTTGTACCTATAAAGGACAGCTTATTTATCATATCATTAGCGGTCATTCCATATTCTCCATATTTTTGTGCCGTTAAATCTCCTGTTTTTCCATGAATATAAACTCCCAATGTCATTACCTGTTCCACAGGCAGCTTCCATACAGCAGCAGCGGCAAGAATTCCTGTTAAGACATCTCCGCTGCCCGCGGTTGCCATTCCTGAATTCCCCGATAGATTATAAAAAAACTCTTTGCCATCTGTACTGATTGTCACAGCATCCTTTAATACGATATTGCAGTGATAACGATTGGCAAAATCCCTTGCTGTCTCTTCCGGATATTTTTTTACCTCGCTCAAATCCCTGCCTGTAAGCCTTGCCATTTCCATTAGATGTGGAGTCAGAATCATGGTCTGGGAAAGCTTTTCTTTCAATGACCCGTTCTGTGAAAGAAGGTTGAGTGCATCTGCATCCAGAATCACTCTTTTTCCATTATAATAATTCAGAACAAATTCAAGAAGCTCTTTCGCCTTTTTACTTTGAGACAATCCCGGACCAACAGCTATTACATCCGCCCATTGTATACTGTTTTGCAGCTCTTTTTGAAATTCTTCCGCTGATTCATTTTCATAAAACAAAGAAAGTGCTTCTGGAACTGCTCTTCCAAATACAGTTTTATTTTCTTTATGTGTTACCAGCTTCACCATACCGGCTCCTGTTCGATAGGCTGCTTTGCAGGACAATATTGCAGCACCGGAGTATTTTTCTGAGCCGGCAATGATTAAAATCTTCCCAAATGTCCCCTTATTGCCATTACTGTCACGCTTTGGAATATTTTCCAAATCTTTGTCCGTACAATATTTTCTCTCAAATCCCAAAGCTTTGCAGACCTGATTTGAATACCCGATATCGCAGACCAGAACATGCCCACAGTAATTTTTTCCCGGATAACGTACAATTCCTGTTTTGCGGTACCCAAAAGTAACTGTACGGTCTGCCTTTACTGCACATCCACAGACATTACCAGTATCAGAGCTGATTCCCGATGGTATATCCACCGCATAAATATACGCGTTTGCAGTATTCATTTTGTTAATTGTTTCCGCAAAAATTCCTGTAACAGCTCTTGAAAGCCCTACTCCAAAAAGAGCATCCACAATCATATCATATCTTTCAAAATCACACTCTTTTGATAATTCAAAAGATAGATTTTCCAGAATCTTTTTTTGTATACAAAATTCTTCTGTTGCCTTTTGTTCATCTCCCACGACAATACAATCACATGAAAATCCCTGAATTTTTAGAATACGGTAAATACACAAACCGTCGGCCCCATTATTTCCCGTTCCACATACAATCAAAATTTTTCGAAACAGTTTCTTATCTGTAATATAATGCACAGCAGACCTTGCGGCATTTTCCATTAAAACAAGAGAAGGAATTCCTATATTTTCGATAGTATATCTATCAAGAGCTTTCATATCCTTCCCTGTTAATATGTATTCCATCTGCTGCTCCTTTCGCGGTTTTTGTTAATAATCATCCTCGTCATCCTCCACCCCGTTTATGTAATTTACATACATATGTGTGATATCCGCTCCCAAAAGGTTATCAAAATATGAAGTAATATTTTTTGTTTTTTGAACCTTCTCATCATATAGACGAATTCTTTGTTTTAATTCTTCTCTCGTCGCCTTAATCCACTGTTCCAGCTCCGTGATTTCCTCTAAATCTTCCGCAATTCCATCATAAAACAGCTCCATGGTTTCAAATGCCAGCTCTGCATTTTTTTCTCTCAGCTTTATTGGAATATCCAGCTCATCGTTTTCCAAAAGAATCAGTTTATCATTAATTTCTTCAATTAAATCTCTGCTCTTTTCCATTACCCGAAACTTTGTCGATTCCTCCGGCGCATTCATATTTCCAACAATCTGCTGCATAAGCTGATGTTTTAAATGGTTCAGTTTCTTTTTTTCTTCCTTTATTCTTGCCTGATTTTTCAGCGTTTCATTCAAATCCTTTTCAATTCCCTGAATCGTTTTTGGCTTTTCTCCATTAAAAAGCAAATGCCATTTTCTGTCTAGGGTTAGAAGCGGCAACCGAAGATTTTGAATCCTCAGCAATATTCTTTCATACCTGCTTTCACTTTCATCTCTGTTTCTTGACATGATATTCCCTTCCTTTTATAAGTTTCCTTTTAATAAGTTTCCTTTAATAATTTCTATTTTTCTAAATTTGACAGACTGTATGAAAGTCTCATAAGACTGTCAGAAAGATGCACACTCTCCACAATTACATGTTCTGGAACCTTTAAATCTACATGTGCAAAATTCCAGAAAGCTTTTACTCCTAACTTTACCAGCCTGTCGGCAAGTCCTGCCGCAGCGGATTTTGGCACTGTAAGCGCAGCGATATCAATTTTGTTCTTTTTTAAAAATGTTTCCATCTCGTCTATATGAGATACAGGCACATTTCGAATGATTTCGCCCTTTAAATCCAGATTGATATCAAAGATACCTGTAATTACAAATCCGCTTTTTTCAAAGTTTGTATAATTGGCAAGTGCTCTTCCAAGGTTGCCGGCACCTACGATAATTACATGATATTTTTTATCTAATCCAAGAATATTCCCGATAATTGTATGCAGATATTCCACATTATATCCATACCCCTGCTGTCCGAATCCTCCAAAATGATTCAGGTCCTGTCGAATCTGTGAGGCGGTCACATTCATTCTTTCACTCAACTCGCCCGAAGAAATTCTCTCTACTTCCGATTCCTTAAGCTCTCCCAAATGCCTGTAATACATGGGAAGCCTTTTTACGACCGCATTCGGTATATTCTCCATATTGTTCACCTCAATCTTAATTGATATATTGTTTCTTTGTAAGTATAGTATTATTTTTACAGATTGTCAAATTTTAAACAAACGATTTTTCAATTTATTTTATTTTATTTTTATGATATAATGTCATCAGCCAAAATCTGATGACGTGATTCACCAGCTTTTGGCTGATATAAATGGATAATAATGAGGTAGATATATATGATATTGTCATGTAATAATATTGAAAAATCCTTTGATGGAAATACAATTCTTTCAAAATGCTCTTTTATCGCAAATGAACACGAAAAAATCGCCGTGGTAGGTATAAACGGAGCTGGAAAATCAACGCTTTTGAAAATTATTATGAAGGAGCTGCCAGCGGACAGCGGAGACGTTATTATAGCCAAAGATACCAGTATTGGCTATCTTGCGCAGCATCAGGATGTTTCTTCTGAAAACAGTATTTATGAAGAGCTTTTGACAGTAAAAAAAGAAATTCTTGATATGGAACGAAAAATGAGAAGTCTGGAGCTTCAGATGAAAACATTGGCTGGCGAAGAGCTAGAAAGTGCTCTGAAAACCTATACCAATCTTACTCACCAGTTTGAGCTTCAAAACGGCTATGCCTGTAAAAGTGAAGTTACAGGAGTATTGAAAGGTCTTGGTTTTACGGAAGAAGAATTTGGAAAATCCATTTCAACTCTTTCCGGCGGCCAGAAAACCAGAGTTTCTCTTGGAAAACTTCTGCTGTCCAGACCGGATATTATTCTTCTTGATGAGCCTACAAATCATCTCGATATTGGCTCTATTACATGGCTGGAAAATTATCTTTCCAACTATAATGGAACAGTCATTATCGTGGCACATGACCGTTATTTTCTGGATAAAGTAGTTTCAAAGATAGTTGAAATCGACAAAGGCAAAGTAACTGTCTTTTCTGGAAATTATACAGATTATGCAAATAAAAAGGCGATGCTTCGCGATGCGGAACTAAAGCAGTATATTAACCAGCAGAGAGAAATTAAGCATCAGGAAGAGGTTATCACAAAGCTGCGCTCCTTTAATCGCGAAAAATCCATAAGGCGGGCAGAGAGCAGACAGAAAATGTTGGATAAAATAGAAGTGCTGGACAAGCCGGATGGTCCGGATAAAACGATGCGTTTCTGCCTTGAACCAAAGGTCCTGAGCGGAAACGATGTGCTTACGGTAGAAGGACTTTCCAAAGCATTTGGTTCAAGAACGCTTTTTGAAAACCTTGATTTTCAGATTAAACGGGGAGAAAAAGTTGCGATTATCGGAAACAATGGCACCGGAAAAACCACGATTTTAAAAATAATCAACTGTTTAATTCCGCCTGATTCCGGTGAGATTTTTCTTGGCAGTAAAGTGAACATCGGTTATTATGACCAGGAACATCATGTGCTTGATATGGAAAAAACTATTTTTGATGAAATTTCTGATGCCTATCCGAATCTGACCAATACAGAAATAAGAAATGTGCTTGCTGCTTTTCTTTTTACTGGTGAAGATGTTTTTAAGCTGATTGGAGATTTAAGCGGTGGTGAACGGGGCAGAGTTTCACTGGCAAAACTTATGTTGTCCGAAGCGAATTTTATTATTCTCGATGAGCCTACGAATCATTTGGATATCCAGTCAAAAGAGATTCTTGAGGATGCTTTAAATGATTATACCGGAACTGTTTTATATGTGTCTCATGACAGATATTTTATTAATCGCACTGCTACCAGAATCCTTGATTTAGAAGGACAAATGCTTACCTCTTATCTGGGGGATTATGACTACTATCTGGAAAAGCATGAACAGCTTTCAGAGGGTACGACACAGGCTGTTAAAAATGAAACAGGCAGTATTTCCGCTTCCAAAGAAGACTGGAAATCCCGCAAGGAGGAACAGGCAAGAAAAAGAAAACTGGAGAATGATATTAAAAAAACAGAAGAAAAAATTACAGAGACTGAACAGAAAATAGAAGAATTAAATGAAGTACTTACAAAGGAAGAGGTATATACTGTACCGGAAAAATGTATGGAAGTACAAAAGGATTTAGATGCTGCTTCAGAGATTTTAAATAAGCTTTATGAAGAGTGGGAAAAACTGCTGCTTGAAGCAAACACATAAAACGTATGCCTGATTGTTTATAAAATCATTTTAAATATTGAAAAAAGATTGATTATAAGTTATACTCTAACCAATACAAATTTATTGTGAAAGGATTAAACCAGAATGAAAAATAATATAATTACAGTTGCCCTTGGAAGAAATGCTTTTGGCGATACCTTTCCTGAGCAGCATGAAAGAGTAAAAACTGCTGCCAGAGCTATCGCCGACCTTGCAGAAGCAAAATACGAAATTGTTATCACTCACAGCAACGGTCCTCAGGTTGGTACGATTCAAACTGCCATGGCGGAATTTAGCCGTCTTGATACCAGTCAGACAGTTGCTCCGATGTCCGTATGCAGTGCCATGAGTCAGGGATACATAGGTTATGACCTGCAAAATGCGATTCGCGCGGAATTATTAAACAGAGGCATCTATAAACCTGTTGCCACTATTATTACACAGGTGCGTGTTGACCCGTTTGACGCAGCCTTTCATAATCCTACCAAGGTAATTGGACGCAGAATGTCTAAAGAGGAGGCAGAGCTTGAGGAAAAGAAGGGAAACTATGTTGTAGAGGAAGACGGAGCTTATCGAAGAATTATCGCTTCTCCAAAACCGATTGATATTTATGAAATAGATTCTGTCAAGGCATTATTAGATGCGGGCCATATCGTAATTGCAGCCGGAGGCGGCGGTATTCCGGTTCTTGACCAGAGAATCCGCTTAAAGGGAGCAAGTGCTATTATTGAAAAGGATTATACAGCCGCAAAACTGGCAGATATGGTAGATGCTTCTGTGCTTCTGATTCTTACGGACCATGATTATATGATTATCAACAAGGGAAAAGAGAATCAAAAAGAATTAATGGAAATTACAGTGGAAGAAGCAAATGCTCTGATTGAGGAAAACAAATTTAAAACACTTACAAAGCTTCCAAAAATCGAAGCGGCAATTAATTTTGTTGAATCGGGTAAAAATCGAACTGCCGTTATTACAAATATTACAAAAGCCAGAGAAGGGGCTCTTGGAAAATTTGGAACAATTATAAAGTCAAAATAAGACAGTTATATAGTTAGCAATAAACTGTTTTTTTAGTTCAATAAGAGGCTGTCGCATTAAGCAGAACACATAATATTTTATCTGCTTTTTCTCAGTGCGACAGCCTCTTATTGAATCATAAATATAATCAGACTTGGAATAATTAGATATTTATTTCATATTTTTTATTAAATTAACCATTTCAATTGCACTAAGAGCACAGTCATATCCTTTATTTCCAGCCTTTGTACCAGCTCTTTCGATTGCCTGCTCGATATTTTCTGTTGTTACTACCCCAAACAGCACAGGAATTCCGCTGTTAAGTCCTACGCTTGCAATTCCCTTTGATACCTCATTGCACACGTAATCGTAATGAGATGTTGCGCCACGAATCACTGCTCCCAAGCAAATTACGGCATCATATTTTTTACTGTCCGCCATTTTTTTTGCCGCTAATGGAATCTCAAACGCTCCCGGCACCCATGCCAGTTCAATATCTTCCTCCTCAACCTCATGACGTTTCAATCCATCAAGTGCGCCTGATACCAGCTTTGATGTAATAAATTCATTGAAACGTGCTGCTACAATTCCTACCTTAATCCCTTTTCCAGCATAATTTCCTTCTAAAACCTTCATTTTAAAACCTCATTTCTATTTTTATTTATAATTCAGATAATGTCCCATTTTATTCTGCTTTGTTTTTAGATAAAACAAATCCTGTGTGGTTGCTTCCATCTGTATTGGAACCCGTTCAACAATTTCCATTCCATAATCTGCAAGCTCATATACTTTATGCGGATTATTTGTCAGCAGTCTTAAAGTTTTTACACCCATATCCTTTAATATCTGCGCCCCGATAAAATATTCTCTCATGTCTCCCGGAAATCCAAGCGCAAGATTTGCTTCCAGAGTATCCATTCCCTTATCCTGCAAGGCATATGCTTTTAATTTATTAATCAGTCCTATTCCTCTGCCCTCCTGTCGCATATACAGGAGAATACCTCTTCCTTCTTTATTAATCTGTGTCATGGCAGAAGCAAACTGTTGTCCACAGTCACACTTTAATGAGCCGAAGGCATCGCCGGTCAGACATTCGGAATGAACCCGACAGAGCAGATTTGTTCCGTCGCCGATTTCACCTTTTACCAATGCGACATGATGCTCTCCATTTAATTTATTCACATATCCATATGCCTGAAATTCTCCGTATTTGGTCGGCATTCGGGTGATGGCTTCACATTCTACAAGCTTCTCGTTTTTCTTTCTGTAATCCTGAAGAGATTTGATAGTAATAAAGGTAAGCTTCCATTTTTTTGCAAGCTCTAAAAGCTCCGGTGTGCGCATCATTGTTCCATCTTCTCTCATAATCTCACAACACAAACCACATTCCTTCAATCCGGCGAGACGCATTAAATCCACAGTTGCTTCTGTATGTCCATTTCTTTCCAATACTCCATTTTTTTTGGCAAGCAGTGGAAACATATGTCCGGGCCGCCTGAAATCTTCCGGCTTTACTCCATCTTCGACGCATTTCATAGCAGTAATGCTTCTTTCCGCAGCGGAAATTCCTGTGGTAGTGCTTATATGGTCTATGGAAACTGTAAATGCTGTATTGTGATTGTCGGTATTTTCATTTACCATTTGCGGAAGCCGCAGTCTGCTGCAATACTCTTCGCTCATTGGCATACAGATTAATCCTTTACCATGAATTGCCATAAAGTTAATATTCTGTGTAGTTGCGTGCTCTGCGGCACAGATAAAATCGCCCTCGTTTTCCCTGTCCTCATCATCTGTTACCAGAATTATTTTTCCGTTTTTTAAATCTTCCAATGCCTGTTCCACAGTATCAAATTTAAACATGTGATTCCCTCTTTTCTTTAAAATCCATTCTCTCTTAAAAAGTTTACAGTAATTCCACCTGTTTTTTTCTCCAAACCGAGCAGATGTTCCACATATTTCCCCACACAGTCATTTTCAAGATTTACGATATCTCCCTTTTTCTTTTCTTCTAAAACTGTTTTCTGCATGGTATGGGGAATAATAGATACTTTAAAATAATTTTTGAATGTCTGCGCTACTGTAAGGCTGATTCCGTCAATTGCAACAGAGCCCTTTTCTATTATATAGCGCATAATCTTGTCCTCTGCATTTATTGTATACCAGACAGCATTGTCATCTTTTTTGATTTCATGTATTGTACCTGTTCCATCAATATGTCCTGCTACAATATGTCCTCCGAATCTTCCGTCTGCTGCCATGGCACGCTCAAGATTGACATGACTGCCCGATTTCAGTTGACCCAGTGAGGAACGATTCAGTGTTTCCGGCATTATATCTGCATCAAACTGTCCATTTTCAAAGGATATTACAGTAAGACAGACTCCATTGACTGCAATGCTGTCACCGATATGGATATCCTTCATAATTTTTTCTGCTTTTACAGTAAGCACTGCGGACCTTGTTCCTTTTTTTATTGCAAGTATGGTTCCGATTTCTTCTATAATTCCGGTAAACATAGTATTATCACTCTCCAATCTTAATATCAGCTTCCAACAGCAAATCTTCTCCTATTGTCTGATATTTCATATTTTCAAAAAGAAATGCATCTGACGGATGAGAGACTCCTATTCCTGCTACCGGCGATTTCGCAGCTTCGCCGCCAAAAACTTTCGGAGCAAGAAACAGCATGATTTTATTTACAATCCCTTCGTTTAGTGCTGACCAGTTTAAGGTTCCTCCACCCTCTAAAAGAATACTGTCTATCTGCATTTCACCCAGACGAACCATAAGTTCTTTTAAATCTACATGATGCTCTTTTTCATTGACAGTAAGAATTTCACAGCCATAGCTCAGATATTCCTCCTGTCTTTTTTTATCATTGCAGGTTGTTGCAAGAATGGTTCTTATATCCTTTGCTGTTTTTATAATATTGCTGTTTTTTGGAGTTCTTAAAGAGGAATCACAGATAATACGAACAGGATTTTTACCGCCTTCCATACGGCAGTTCAGCATGGGATTGTCCTTTATCACAGTTTCCACTCCCGCCATAATTCCTGTACAGCGATGGCGCAGTTCCTGTACAAATATTCTGGAGGCCTCTCCCGATATCCATTTTGAATCACCAGTATGGCATGCTATTTTTCCGTCTATTGTCATGGCATATTTCATAATAACATATGGCAGTTTATTCTGAATATAATAGAAAAATACCTGATTTAAAGAATCACATTCTTTTTTTAATATATTTTCTGTTACGCTGATTCCATGTTGTCTTAAAATTTCTGCACCTTTTCCGGCAACTAAAGGATTGGGGTCTTTGGAACCGATTACCACTCTGCTGATTTTATTGTCTATAATCGCCTCGGTACATGGAGGAGTTTTTCCATAGTGGCAGCAGGGTTCCAATGTAACATAAATAGTTGCATTTTCCGCGGATTCTATAAGATTTGCAATTGCGTTTCGTTCTGCATGCAGCTCTCCATATTTTTTATGATACCCTTTTCCAATAATTCTGCCATCTTTTACAATAACTGCTCCTACCATTGGATTCGGACTGACATAGCCTGCTCCTTTTTTTGCGAGCTCTAAAGCAATTTTCATATATTCTTCGTCTGACATGAAAACCTCCATAAAACAAAAAATAAAACCCTGAAGTATATACTGCTTCAGGGTTAGAGTTTTTATTATAAAAATATAAGAATTTTCTCACAAGAATTTTCTTTCATCCAGACTATACTGTCGGCTTTGGAATTTCACCAAATCATGCCTTACGGCTCGTGGGCTTTACCACCGGTGGGGAATTTCACCCCGCCCTGAAAATATTTGCTTCTTGAGTATACTATCACAAGCACTGTAAAATGTCAAGTTTCTTTATTTTAAAGGCTTTACCATTTTTTCTTGGTTTACATAACTTCTTATAACTTTTTATATTTACACAAAAAAATGTGTAAGCTCATGTAAGTTAGACAATCCCATTTTCCAGTATATTCTGCGTTTCTTCAATTTTTTCCAGTTCACGTTTCACTCTGTCTATGTCCACATGATTATAAATCTTCATTGTGGTTTCAATTTTAGAATGTCTCATCAAATATTGTAATGTTCTAACATCTATCGAAGATTCTGCCATTCTTGTACATGCCGTATATCTGAGAATATGGGGATGAAGATTTTGTAGCAAATCTACATTTATCTTGTCCATTTGTGCAATTCTCCTCATTTGACTTCTAATATCTACCTCCTACCCGATTTTTGTATATATTTAAGTATTTGACTTAAAATCCATACATTTTCAATTTTTCCACCATTTTGATAATTTTTTTGTAAAATTCTTTTTTGTTATTTTTATCCATTATCAACATTCCCCCCATGCAAATATTTTTTACAAGGAGTAGCACTTTTTCAACACTCATCCCCTTTGTTAAAGAGTAATATACCTGTCTCTTATAC
>CAJTOU010000034.1 GCA_910577835.1 uncultured Lachnospiraceae bacterium
TGTGTATAAGAGACAGCCATTGAACCACACCCGCGAATATATATATTTTATCATACATGTTTCTGATTTGCAAGTGGAAAAATAAGAAAATTTCTTGTTATATATTATGAGATATGATACAATAGAAAAAAGGTTCTTGTTATTTTAAGAAACATATATACAAACACAAAAAATAATTTATAGAAAAATATAAGTAGTAAGGAGGCAGTGAAATGAAGTATAGAATATTATTAGCTGGAAACAACCAGCCGGTGCTGGATGATTTCTTTTACGCCATGAGCAATGATTTTGAATGCCAGACGACTTCATGGAGATTTGAGGACATCGAGTGTCATCTGAAATATTTTACACCGAATATCTTTGTATATGGACTTAGAGAGGATTTTAAGGATAATCTTGCCAAGATTATTGAAGCAAGGGGAAATCTTGAAAAAAAGAAGATTCCGTTTGCTATTATCGGAACAAAGGAAGACTGCGACAATTTTATAAAGGCAGCGGTAAATATCGCAGACCTTGTTTTGGCAAAGCCTCTTACTGCAGCTATGATAGAGGAGAAAATAGCGGAATATCTGCTCGAAAAGCAGCGCAGGGAAGCAGAAGAAAAGAAACGTATAGAGCAGGAGCTTCGGCAGAAGGCCATTGAGGCGGAAAAGAACCGGAGAAAGCATATTATCGTAGTTGATGATGACCCAAGGATGTTAAAACTTATCAAAGAACATCTTCATGAGGATTACGATATTGCAACCGCAATTAATGGAAAGCTGGCTCTCAAGTTTTTGGAGAAAAAGAGAACAGATTTGATTTTTCTTGATTATGAAATGCCTGATATGAACGGGCCGCAGGTGCTCGAAAAGATTCGTGAAAATCAGGAACTTTCCGATATACCAGTTGTATTTCTTACCGGAATCAGTGAGCGGGAAAAGATTGAGAAAGTATTATCCATGAAGCCGCAGGGATATGTGTTAAAACCCATTGACAGGGAAAAACTGATAACCACGATTAAAAATGTGCTGGGATAAATAATGGAGGGATTTATGGAGGAAGAATTATACATAACAAATCTGATTGATGTAAGTATTTTGCAGACCATGCAGGATGCCTTCTGTAAGATGACAGGAATAGCAGCGGGCATTTCGGATGCGAATGGAGTCGCTGTAACAAAACCGACCATTGCTTCAGATTTCTGCTGGAAGCTTACAAAAGAATCCCCTGTGGGCCGTTCACGCTGTGAACGGTGTGATAAACAGGGCGGCAAACTCGCTTTGAAAAAAGGAACCTGTGTGGCATATGAATGTCATGCCGGTCTGATTGATTTTGCCGCTCCGATTATGGCGAGGGGAAAAATGATAGGATGTTTTATCGGAGGGCAGGTTTTAATAGAGCCGGCAAATGAAGAGAAGATTATAAAGGTGGCAGAGGAACTTGATATTGACCCTGAGATTTATCTGGATGCAGTAAGGCAGATTAATATTGTTGAAGAAGAAGAAATTATAAAGGCTGGAGAATTTATTTATACAATTACAAATATTCTGTCGGATATTGCATATAATAAATATCTTACCATACAGGCAAATACAGAGATTGAACGTGCAGCAAAAATGAAGTCTGATTTTCTTGCGAATATGAGCCATGAAATCCGCACTCCGATGAATGCGGTAATCGGTATGGCAGAAATGGCTCTGCGTGAAGAGTTATCTCCTGTGGCAAGAGATTATATTAATCAGATTCAGTCGTCAGGCAGAACATTGCTTGCGATTATTAATGATATTTTGGATTTTTCAAAAATTGAATCTGGAAAAATGGATATTGTGATGACAGAATATGAGCCAATGTCTATTGTCAATGATGTTGAGCATGTGATTATTACACGTCTGGGTGACAAAGATGTGGAACTGATTCTGGATATTGTGCCGGACCTTCCCTATAAGCTTCTTGGAGATTATACCCGTATTGAGCAAATAATAATTAATTTGGCAAATAATGCAGTAAAATTTACCAAACATGGCAAGGTTGTTCTGAAAATGGATTATGTCAAGAAAAGTGCAGATGAGATTTATCTGCAGATTTGTGTACAGGATACAGGAATAGGGATAAAAAAAGAGGATTTGGAGAAGCTGTTTCAGTCCTTTCAGCAGCTTGACAGTAAAAGAAACCGGAATATTGAGGGAACAGGTCTGGGACTTGCGATTTCAAAACAGCTTGTCACATTGATGAATGGTCAGATATGGGTGGAAAGTGAATATGAAAAGGGAAGCAAGTTTTTTGTTGTAATTCCACAGAAAATTATAGATTCGAAACCAAGCATTATTTTAAAGGAGCAGGAACCTATTATTACAGCAGGGCTGATTTCAAGGTCTTATTTAAAACCTCAGATTAAGGTGGATATTGGCAGACTGGGTGTAAAATATATTGAACTTCATTCGGAAGAAGAATTGAATACTATTGTAGGGCAGAAAGTAAAGTATTTCTTTGTGGGATATCGCATGTTTACGGTAAAGGTTCAGGAGTTTATCAGGAGTCATCCGGAAATTACAGGAATTCTTATGATTGCATTTAACAGTTCTGTTCATTTTGATATTCCAAATCTTATGATTGTAAAAAGACCTCTGTATATATTAAATATTGCGGAAATATTTAATCATGATAAGATTTTGACAGAGGTAGAGACGAATGAAGGAGGTCATTTTGATTTTATTGCGCCAGATGCGGAAATATTAATTGTAGATGATAATGCCATTAATCTGACAGTGGCAGAAGGACTTTTAAGACCGCTGCAAATGAAGATTGAAACAGCCGCCAGCGGTAAAGAGACGATTGATAAAATTTCAACAAAGAAATATGATTTGATTTTTATGGACCATATGATGCCGGAAATTGATGGTGTGGAGACAACGCATATTATCAGGCGTTTTCATGAGGAATACAGCGAGGTTCCAATTATAGCACTGACTGCAAATGCGGTAGACGGAACAAGGCAGATGTTTATTGAAGAGGGTATGAATGACTTTGTGCCAAAACCGATAGAAATTAAAACGATTACATCAAAGCTTTATTATTGGCTTCCAAAAGAAAAAATCAAGAGAGTATATAAGAAAAAAGAGGAAGAAGAAAAGGAAAAAATTGAAATCGAAGGTCTTGATACGGAAGAGGCATTAAGACTTTTAGGAGACGAGGCGCTGTTCTGGTCTGTATTAAAGGATTATTACAAGGTAATTGAAAGAAAGACAAAGATAATTAAGGAATATGAGGAAAAAGAACAGTGGCATGAATATACCATAGAGGTCCATGCATTAAAGAGCGCTTCAAGACAGATTGGCGCAATGGAGCTTGCAAAGAAGGCAGAGGCCATGGAAGCAGCAGGAAATGCAAGAAACGGTGAGTTGATTCATCAGTGTACAGATGAGATGCTGCTGCAGTATCAGCACTATTATCAGGTGTTACAGCCATATTTTGTTGAAAAGAAGTTGCCAGAGGGAACAAAGATTCCGATTACCTTTGAAGTATTATCTGAATGTTTTGAACATATGAAGGATGCTATGGAGGAGCTTGATATGGATAGAATGGAAAAGGTGATTCAGGAAATGGAACAGTACAGCTATACAGACTGGCAGAAGGAAATGTTTGAACAGCTTCGAGAGGCTGTGGATAATATAGATATTGATACCTGTGAGGAAATTCTTGATTCATGGGGAGGAAAAATGCAGTAATTTAATCGGGACTGTCGCATCATTTCATATTTGATGCGGCAGTTTTAGTTGGATTTAAACGAGGAATAGAGAGAAAATGAGTAAAATTCTTATTATTGAAGATGATACAAATATTAATCAGATGTTAAATGAGGCGCTTATAAAAAAGGGATATGAGGCAGTAAGTGCATATTCCGGCACAGAAGGGCTGCTTCGGATTCAGCAGGAAAGTTATCAGTTAATTATTCTGGATTTGATTCTGCCCGGAATGAATGGACAGGAAGTACTTGTAAATA
This sequence comes from uncultured Lachnospiraceae bacterium, assembly GCA_910577835.1. Classification (GTDB taxonomy): domain Bacteria; phylum Bacillota; class Clostridia; order Lachnospirales; family Lachnospiraceae; genus CAG-303. The sequence goes on from CAJTOU010000034.1 coordinate 3,983, forward strand.
TAAGAAAATATACCAGTACTCCGGTAATTGTCCTATCTGCCAAGGATGAGCTGGATACAAAGGTGGATTTGCTTACCCTTGGAGCGAATGATTATATGACAAAGCCGTTTGAATTAAAAGAGCTGGAAGCGCGGATTCTGGTGCAGCTTCGAAACAATGTCAGAGATGAAGGAGGGCTGTTGCAGCATAAAGATTTATGCATGAATTTTGAGACAAGAAAAGTGACATTGTGTAATAAGCAGCTTTCTCTTACTCCACAGGAATATAGAATACTGGAATTACTGTTAAAGCATCCCCGAAAGGTATTTACCAAAAATGAAATTTATGAATATGCATGGGAAGAATATTATGAAGGAGAGGATAAAACAATACATGTGCATATCAGCAATATTCGCCAGAAAATAAAAAAGATTACGGAGAAGGAATATATAGAAACAGTCTGGGGTATGGGATTTAAGCTGGCTGATTAGTAATTGCTTTGGCTGTATAATTGGGCAGTTAACACAGACATTGTCTGTATTGTTTAACATTTCTTAAACTTTTCTTTGCGTTTGCTTGAATGTTTTGTGAGAAAATAATAAAGTGTAAGAAAGGGAAAGAGATTCAAGGAAAGGAAAGAAAAGAAATGGAATATGCAGTGAATACAAATCTTTTGACCAAGAAATTCGGACAGCATACTGCAGTAAATCAAATCAATCTGCATGTAAAAAGAGGTGAAATCTACGGCTTTATTGGCAGAAATGGCGCAGGTAAAACAACATGCATGAAAATGCTCTGTGGTTTGGCAACTCCAACATCGGGAGAAATTTCTCTGTTTGGAAAGCAGGGAGCGCAGGCAAAGGAAATGTATGAAAGAATCGGAAATCTGATTGAAAATCCGGGTTTATATCCAAATATGAGCGCAGGTGAAAATCTGAAATGCAAGTGTCTTGCCCTTGGAATTCATAAAAAGGGATATATAGAGGATATTCTTGAGCAGGTAGGTTTGCAGGAGGCTGGAAAGAAAAAAGTGAAAAATTTTTCACTTGGCATGAAGCAGAGGCTTGGCATTGGTATGGCACTTTTGGGAGAACCGGATTTGCTGATTCTTGATGAGCCGATAAATGGTCTGGACCCGCAGGGAATTGTAGAAGTTCGGGAGACCTTGAAGAATCTGAATCAGAAAAAGGGTATGACAATTATGATTTCGAGCCATATTCTGGAAGAGCTTCACAAGGTGGCAGATACCTTTGGGATTATTCATAATGGAGAACTGATTCAGGAGCTTTCCAAAGAAGAATTAGAAGAAAAATGTAATAATTATATAGAAATTACCGCAGAACATACAGAGTATATCTGTACGGTGCTGGAAAGCATGGGAATAAAAAATTATAAAGTAGTTTCTCCAAATGTCATACAAATTTATGAAAGGCTGGAGGAAAGCGGACAGATAAATGTGGAGCTTACGAAAAAAGATTGTGTAATAGATACTATTCGAGTGGCTCATGAGAAGTTGGAAAATTATTTTCTGGAATTGACAAAGTAGTGGAGGTTTAAAATGATTAATTTAATCAGAATGGATTTATACAGGATGCTTCATACAGCAAGTACATGGATTTTAATAGGGGTTATCAGTCTGTTTGCGATTATCTCATTTTATATGGGAACGGTGGACCAGAAGCTTATGGAGGAGACAGGAGAAAGAAATCAACTTGTAATAAAAGGGGAAGATGAGGAGGGTATGCAATTTGGAATTACAGTAAATACTCCATATCATGAAGATGGCAGCGAGGCAGCATATCTTGAATATGTTTGCGCAGATTTACAGAGTGGAATACTGCTGATTTTTATTTCCATATTTGCGGTAGTTTATGTAAATGCAGAAGAAAAGTCAGGATTTGTAAAGAATATTGCAGGACAGTTTTCAAACCGGTTCTGGATGTATCTGTCAAAAAATGTAGTTGTTTCTCTGTTTGTGCTTATGGCTATGATTACTTATATGATTATGCAAATCTTTGGAGTTTTGATTTGGCACAGAGGGGCGCCTTTTGGGATAGATATGGCAGGAGAGGCTCTGCGGTATGGTGTGATTCAGTGGCTTTTAATGAGCGCCTTTGCGGCAGGGATTGTGTTAATTACAACACTGATTAAGAGTACTGCGATTGGAATTACGATTGGGATGATGATTTCTTGCGGGTTCAGTCAGATTTTTCTTGGGTTTTATTATAAGATTTTTCAAAATACGAAGCTGCATGTGGAGGAATATCTGATTACGAATAATATCAAGACAATTGTATATAACAGCAGTATGAACAGGTTCTTGCAGGCGATACTGGTTGGAGCGGTGTTTTTGCTGGTTTATAATATAATTGGGAGTGTGGTAATGCAGAAAAGGGATGTGGTATAAAATTTTGGTAAAGAAAATTTTCACTGTATTGACAAGCAATAAAATAACCATTATAATAGTTTATAAATAAACTGTTCGAAAGTAAACTATAAACTATAAGATAATAAAGCAATAAAATATTTATTACAACAAGGTATTTATTACAACAAGGCATTTATTATGCAATGGTATTTTAAGGAAGGAGCAATATATGGAAAATAATTTTGACAAGTGTACTGTCTATTATGATGATACAAATAAAAGCAGCATCTTTTTTGCGGAACAGCTCGGCAGACATCCCAATATTGAAATAAAAAAGGCATCCGATTATAAAGATGAAACTATGATTGTTGCTTCTGACCGTATTATTGGATTTGTTTTTCCAAGTGAAAACGGAGAGATTCCATATAATATCAAGCATATTATGTGGAAAATGATTATGAAAAAAAGTAATGATATATTTCTGGTAGTTTCAGATGGTTCCAGAGAAATGCGGGTAATCAAAAGCTCGATGGATATTCTTACTGCAAGAGGCTATATGATTAGTCATGCATACTCGAAATATATTTTTGAAAAGCTTCAGGTAGAAAATCCGCCGGAAAAGGTATGGGAGGATTTGGGAAATAACGAATCGGCATTTATGGCTCATCAGCAGGCCACAAAAGGATTTTCAAAGAGGGAATTGAGAAAGTATATGCAGGAAGATTTGAAGGAGTACAAAAAGTACAAAAAACGTCGTAAAAATCAGCAGTAAAGGTGTTTTTATGGAGATAATAATAATAATTCTGATTTTTCTATTGTTGATAACAACGATACAATATATAAGATACAGGCGGCAGATAAAAAGCATCTGCCGCCAGATGTTATTTATGGAGAGTCAGGAAACAAACAAGATAATAAGTACCATGTGCCAGAAAAAAGAAATTTTGGAGCTGGCAGAGAGGATTAATTTTTTAAATGATTTGAGAAAAAAACAGATTCAGGAATACAAGAAAAAAGACGAGTCATTAAAACATGCGATTACCAGTCTGTCTCATGATATCCGGACCCCGCTTACTGCATTGAGCGGTTATTTTCAGCTTATGCAGGAAAGCGAAAGTGAAAGGGAGCACACAAGGTATGCGAAAATAATCAGCGGAAAAATAAACAGCCTGAAAAATATGCTGGAAGAATTATTTACCTATGCAAAGCTGCAAAATGATAATTATCAGTTTGACATGCAGAGAGAAAATATTACAAAGATTGTGTATGAGAATATTTTTTCTTTTTATGAGGATTTTAAGGAGAAAAAGATAGAGCCAAACGTGGAGGTAGATGAAAAGGAGGCTTATGTCATATGCAGCAGCGAGGCGGTTGGGAGAATTATTCGAAATATTATTAAAAATGCGTTGTCACATGGATGGGATAAGGTAGAATTTATCGCCGGACAGAAAGAGAAACATTTTTTCTTTGTGTGCAGAAATCGTGTACAAAGGCCGGAGGAGATAGAAATAGAGCAGGTGTTTACAAGGTTTTACAAGGCGGATTCGGCAAGAAGGAACAGTTCTACGGGGCTTGGGCTGGCGATTGCGAAAGAGCTAGTGGAACGGATGCAGGGGGAGATAAAGGTGGAGCTTCTGGGAGAAGTATTTTCGGTGACAGTGAAGTTTGTTTTATGTGATTATTGTGACAGTGAGGCTGGTTTGTAAGAAAAAAAGAAAGGTATCAGTAAAATAGTATTTATATGTTGTAAAAAGCAGGAAATTTTATAAAAATATTCTGCTTTTTTTATATTTGAAAAAATGGCGGTTCATCAGGCTTTTTTGTAAAAAAAAATTGGTAAATTTTCTTAATATTTTACAAAAAAAGGCTGTAAAATATTTGTTTTTGTGGTAAAATAGATATAACATTTTTTGGAATAATATGGAGGTAAACATGCAGGTTTTAGTAAATATGAAAAAGCTCGGAAAGAGAAAAAATTCCATTACCAAAGTGCCATATGAGCTGGAGAACAAACCACTTACGGTAAGAGAACTGATAATGGAAACCGTTTCTGTATGTGTCAGAAACTATAATGAGCGAATGGAAAATCAGGAATTATTAACGGCGCTTTCTCTCGCTGAGATGGAGGACCAGGCGGAAAGCGGAAAAATAGGCTTTGGTGTAAATTATGGTGACAAGAAAGCAGACTTGCAGGAGGCACAGGAAAATGCGCTTCAGTGCTTTGAGGATGGAATCTTTCGAATTTATCTCGGCACAGAGGAGTTAAAAAAACCAGAGGATTTGATTTCTTTGGAGGAAGACAGTGAGCTTACCTTTATCCGTCTGACTATGCTCAGTGGAAGGATGTGGTAAAATATCATCAAACCTAATAAAATGATGTTTGATGACTAACAGCGTGCTTTTTTAAGGAAAAACAGGTTTTGCAGAAACGACATAAAATTATGAGGCAAAAGTTGTCTATAATTTTAGAAGTACATTCAGTACTTTACAAAAAAGTACTTTGTAAAAATAACAAAAAAGTCATAACAACAAGGAGGACTAAAATGAGCGAAAATGAAGAGTTGGAAAAGAAGAGAAAGGAAGAGGCGGGAAAGCAGAACAAGCGGATAAGACAGCACAAAGCCAAATTGAGAGAGGCTCTTGGACTGAAATCAGATACTTCTGAAAAATATGAGGACTATGAGCAGAGACGCAAAAACGATGAAAAAATTAGGCAAATGTTCGAGCTTATGAGCGACCGGTTTCAGGAGCTTGCAAAAGATAAGAAGCCGTCAGAAATTGTGACAGAAGAATTTAAAGAAGTTTTAAACGCATATGTGCCAGAAAAAAATCAGAAAAATTTTCTTTATATTCTGGACAAGCGGAATAAGTTTTCTTATTCTTCCGGCATGTCCAGAAGAACTGTCCGTTCGGCAAACGAAAGATTTATGCATTATACCACAATACAAAGACTGTTTGACAGCTATTATAATCTGAGCTTTTATGCGGATACCATGGCAGATTATTATAATATGGCAGAAGAACGGTATGCTTTGTATCAACTGGTAGGCCACTATACTGCTCCTTCTCTGTATGTCGAAGGTGATATGATTGCAGCGGAGCTTGATGCGGGAGGAACAGACCTTGCGCAGATATTGGAAGATATCCTGATGTCTGAAAATAACACAAATGTTGTTTCCACTGATATTATCAGAGGAATTGTAAAAAGCGATAATACACATTTACATAAAATACTTGGTGATTTTCTGCTGGCTGCAAGGCTTCAGGAGGGCGTGAGACAGGCAATCTGTGAAAATATGGATTGTGGAACAGTGGAAAGTTTCCTGACTCTTTTAAAAGTAATCGAAGACAATGATTTAATTCGTTTCTCTGCTATCAAAAGAGCAGTTTCCACATGGACCGGCCTGTGCGATGAGGAAAACATGGAGCGTATTACGGCAAAGCAGCTTGATTTAATGGGAAAAGCATTGCGTGACAGGGAATATAGAGAAGAACTGATAAAGAGCAATGACAATATTGAATTATATATTGGACTGTGGGCACAGGGCTTTTATGAGGTCGAAGATTCCATGAAAACCTGTCAGGAATTAATTAAAAATGGAACAAAAAATCAAATACTTGTGGTATCGTATTATAACCGCGCGCTTCAGAATATTAAATTTACCATGCAGCAGGCAAAGCTTATGCTTGAAACTCATCCAGAGGATATGGAGTTATGCGCAGCATATCTACCTACTTATATGAGTAATATATGGAGTATTTTGTGGCAGGCATTATTGGGAAAACAGCGGCAACAGGGATATGTTTATCGCAGCGAGTATATATATGAGTCAGTTTCGTATGATGTATGGTTTAAGGATGAGGAAGAGGCAAGAAAGCATTTTTATCTTTTAAAACAGCTTCACGATGCTGTGCCAAAAAAAGGACATTTATATTCACCATGCATTTTTCCGTGGTACAGTGTTTCTATCAGTAAATCTGACGGAGTAAATGGTATGGCAATGATTGCATATATGCTTCAGGATAATGAGCTGATTGATATTGTTTGTCAGGAAATTCCATATCTTCCAGTACAGGAAAGAGAAAACTATCTATGTCTGCTTCTGCATGAACCAAAGACACAGGTACAAAGAGATGCGTTGATGCAGGCATTGTCGGATAAAAGTCCAGATACTAGAAGCAATGCGTTTAAATTGATAGAAAAAATGGAGCTGAATGAAGACGATTACACAGTACTTCAAAATCTTTTAAAATATAAGTATGCAGACCTTCGTGTTAATGTGCTGAAGCTTTTGGAAAAGCGGGATGACGACGGGCTTTACCGTGCAATCGAAAGACTTGTTTCCGATAAGAAAGAAGAAATGCGTCTGGGCGGCATTGACTTGGTGGCAAGGCTGAAAAAGAATGACAACCGGCAGAAGTTATATAAAAAGAGCTGTGCGCTGCTTACCGGCATACAGAATCCTACCGAAAAAGAAGAGGTGATTATTCGTGAATTGACAGGAGAGTCGCAGGCGGATAAGGCGCTTGAAAGTCAGGGGTATGGCCTGTACAGACCGCAGGCAAAAATGGAGTTGCCGGAATTTAAAACAGATTCCTCGCTTTTAAAAGAGTTATTCCACAGAAATACAGATGAGTTTTATGAAATATGTAATAAATTAGAGGGACTGATAGAGAAAAATAAAAATCTGGAATATAAGTCCCATTATGGAGAAGAATATCTGCTTGGAGAGAAATTTATAGCCGTCGGTTATGAAAATGGAGAAGCGCAGTATCCATTTCCAGAGCTTTGGGAAGAGTTTTATAAAAAAGAAATTAAGGATTATAAAACCCTGTTCAATCTGCATATCTGGACTTTCGGATATGTTAATGCAACATGGATGAAAGAGCGTAAATCTAAATTCGCGCCGCTTGCGGAGGAAATCTATGGAAAAGGATATTCAGAATTTGATTTGGATAAATATGCGCATGGCTATATGATAAAGATGATTCTTCAAGTGCTTTACAATCGTTACAGCAGAATGGAAGAGAACCGCGCATTGAATAAAAGTGTGGCAAAAGCAATCTTGTCAGCGTTTCTGGAGCTTCCGATTGCCAAGACATATATCGCAAGAAAAGCCAGCGAAGGATATGGCTATGTGGAATATGCAATAGAGCATGATTTCTTTAAGCCGGTGGTACAGGCAGCGCAGAACTGGAAAACAGAGGAGGAATTTGAGGAAGCATTTATTTTACAGCAGACAGTGAATAAATTCTATCAGAAAAATATTATGGGACTGACATTCCTCGATTATGTACAGGCATATACGAAGAAGATGATAAGTCTTGACAATGTTTATCAGGCGGCATTTGATAGTGATGAAGTTGGACTTTCCCGTACATTTAATCAGCTTCAGACAGTTGTCTGCTATCCAGATACAAAACTTGCGAGCGGACCTTCTATGTATTTGAAGGAAGGCGAGAAGTTTGAGGAAAGTGAAGTATTTAAGACTGCGATTGATATTTACTGGAAAATCGTAGATATGATTTTGAATGTGGAATTAAAGAGAAGCGAGGTAGAAACAAAGTTTTCCTATGCGGTAAGCAGCATTTCCAAAATCCGCGGGGTAAAAAATCTTGTGGATATTCTGGTGGCGCTTGGAAAGGATATACTGGACCGTTCCACTTATTACAGTTACCGTTCCGGCAGTTCCAGAAGAAGTAATTTGAGTCATCTTCTGTATGTGAGTGAGCCTCTGCCGGGTGAAAACGGTGAAACTTTGAAGAAGGAGCTGAAGGGTAAGAAGATTACAGAAAAGCGCCTTGTAGAAGTGGCAATGTTCAGTTCAAAGTGGATTGACTGTATTGAGGAATATCTTGGCTGGTCAGGCTTAAAGAGCGGTATTTATTATTTTGCCGCCCATATGAATGAGTGGTTTGACGACCGGAAAAAGGCGATTATTGCGAAATATACCCCGCTTTCCATAGAAGATTTGAATAACGGAGCGTTTGATTTGGACTGGTTTAAGGAATGCAGCCAGAAGCTTGGAGAAAAGAATTTCCAGATGTTATATGACAGCGCAAAATATATCTCAGACAGCAACAAGCATACAAGAGCGAGAAAATATACCGATGCAGCGCGGGGCAAGGTGACTGTGGAAGAGCTAGAGGAAGAGATTAATGCAAAGAGAAATAAAGATTTGCTGATGTCTTATCCATTGATACCAATTGCATCCGAAAAAGATGCGTTGCGTCGTTATCAGTTTTTGCAGAAGTTTTTAAAGGAAAGCAAACAGTTCGGCTCGCAGAGAAGAGCAAGCGAATCAACGGCGGTGTCTATGGGAATGCAGAATCTTGCGACGAATACAGGATATACGGATGTCACCAGACTGACTTTGAATATGGAGACAAAGCTGGTGGAAAATATGAAGTCCTATTTTGAATGGCAGGAGACAGGAGAGGTAAAATTAAAGATTGAAGTAGATGAAAATGGAAAGCCTGCTGTTTTATGTGAGAAAAATGGAAAGATGCTAAAGTCCATTCCGGCAAAGATGAAGAAAGATGAATTTGTGCTGGAAATCAAGGGTGTGTGCAAGCAGTTAAAGGACCAATATACACGTACAAAGGCGATGTTTGAACAGTTTATGGAGGACAGTGTGAATTTTACTGCTTCCGAGCTTGCAAATCTTCAGGGAAATCCTGTGATTTTGCCGCTGTTGAGAAATCTTGTGTTTATCTGTGATAAGGGAACTGGATTTATAGATAAGAAGGTGATGCGAGATTTTGCCGGAGAAGAAATTAAGCTGACACCAAAGAAAAAGCTTCGCATTGCGCATCCGTTTGATTTGTGGAAAGCTGGAAACTGGCATGAATATCAGAAGCTGTTGTTTGAGAAGGAAATCAAGCAGCCGTTTAAGCAGGTATTCAGGGAGTTGTATATAAAGACGAAGGAAGAATTGGATAGACATGATTCACTTCGATATGCGGGAAATCAGATTCAGCCTCAAAAGACAGTAGCATGTCTGAAGGGCAGACGATGGGTGGCAGATTATGAGGATGGATTGCAAAAGATTTACTACAAGGAAAATATTGTGGCAAGAATCTATGCAATGGCAGACTGGTTTTCTCCAAGTGACATTGAGGCACCGACGCTTGAATGGGTGGAGTTTTCTGACAGAAAGACGTTTAAGGCGATAAAGATTCAGGATATTCCGGATATCGTATTCAGTGAGGTTATGAGAGATGTGGACCTTGCGGTCAGCGTGGCTCATGCAGGCGGTGTGGACCCTGAAACAAGCCATTCTACTATGGAAATGAGGAAGATGATTATTGAGTTTAATCTTCCACTGTTTGGGCTTACAAATGTTACATTTTCTGGTAATCATGCGATTATAGAAGGAAAGAGAGGAAGTTATACCGTACATCTTGGAAGTGGTGTGATATTTAAGAGAGGTGGTGCGCAGATAGCGGTGCTTCCAGTGCATTCACAGCACAGAGGAAAGATGTTCCTGCCGTTTATCGATGAGGACCCGAAAACGGCGGAGATTATGTCAAAGATTGTGCTGTTTGCGGAGGATAATAAGATTAAGGACCCGTATATATTGGAGCAGATTATGTAACCAGCCGAAGGCTGATTGACTGATATTGTAATTTTGAAAAGTGATTGTATGGAGTTGCGCATTAGGCGGAATATATAGTATATAACAAGATTAAAAATTACTGTATATAACTTCATACAATCACTTTGACAAATGTTGTTACAGTTGAAATTTATGTAAAGTATGGAAGATGAGACAGTCAGGAGATTAATATAAATGGATAACATACGAAAGCACATTATATTCTATGGCAGAGTACAGGGCGTTGGATTCCGATATTATTCTGTAAATAAGGCAAGACAGCTTGGGCTTACAGGATGGGTAAAAAATCTGTGTGACGGCTCTGTGGAAATGGAAGTACAGGGCGAGGAGCCTAAGATAGATGAGCTGATTTTGTTTCTGGAAAAACGCCAATATGTTCATATTGAAGATTTTGATGCAAGGTCGATGCCATTAGAAACAGAATATGATTTTTATGAGAAATAGTAAGAATTGCAATAAAAGATAATAAAGAGAAAGAGGTATGGAAAGAAAATGCTTTTCAAATATAAAAAGACTTGATCATCAAGTCTTTAAAAACTGCAGCCGCAGTACCATATAGGTGGTTTCGATTTAATCGTTATTTGAACTCGTAATGTAAAATCGTAACTATATAATAGCTTATTTTAACAAGGGTGTCAATATAAAATTTAAAATTATTGGAGGATTACAAATGAATGAACAGGAATATTTTTTAGGTTTGGATATGGGAACAGGAAGCGTAGGCTGGGCAGTGACGGATACGGATTACAATCTGATAAAAATTAACAGAAAAAAAGCATGGGGTTCCGTTTTGTTTGAAACGTCTGAGGGAGCAAAGAAACGCAGAGTAAACAGATGTGCAAGAAGGCGTTTGAAAAGGCAGAAGGAACGTTTGAGCTTATTAAGAGAATTGTTTGAGGAGGAGATGCAGAAGGTTGACAAAGGCTTCTTTTTAAGAATGAAAGAAAGTAGATATGTATATAAGGATAAACGGGATGAGAATGGGGAAAAACCACAGCTTCCATATGCTTTGTTTGTAGATGAGAATTATACAGATGTGGATTATCATAGGGATTTTCCAACTATTTATCACCTGCGTAGAAATTTAATACAGGAGGAGAACAAAGAGTTCGATATAAGACTTGTATATCTTGCAATTGCCCATATATTAAAAAATAGAGGACATTTTTTTGCAAATATGGGAAGTGAGGATGTTAATTTAGACTTTAAGGAAAGCTTCAAAGATTTGCTGAAATGTTGGAATGATTTAATGGCGGATGATGAGGCACGAATTAGAGTGGAGGAAAAAAGCTTAGCTGACATAGAAGAAAAATTGAAGGATACAAAGACTGTTAAAAGTAAAAAGAAACAGGAAATTATAGACGTGATTGGCAATTCAGACAAGAAATTTAATGAATTGGTCTCACTGATAGTTGGAGGAAAGGTTTCATTATCAAAGCTGTTCGGAAGAGGAGAGTATGAGTCGCTTGATATAAATAAGATTTGTTTTGATGAGGCTTCTTATGAAGAAAACGAGGAGTATTATATTGCGAATTTAGACGACTATTATGATATTATAGCGAGAGCAAAGGTTATTTATGACTGGAGGATACTTTCAAGTATTTTAAAGGGAGATGAAACCGGTCTTATTTCTGCTGCAAAGGTTAAGGACTATGAGAAGCATAAAGAAGATTTAAAAAAATTAAAAAAAGCTATTTTGGAGGATGGAATAGGAACAAAAGAAGAAAGAAAAAAGCTATACAAAAAAGTGTTTGGAGTTCCACAAAAAAATGAGAATAATTATTCAAGCTATGTCGGTTTGGTTTCAACAAATGGGCAGAAAAGAGTAATAAAGAATAAAAAGTGTATTCGGGCAGATTTTTATAAATTTATAAAAAGCAGTGTTTTGCCTGAATTAAAGGAGGGAGACAGAAAGAACTATATTGAAAAGGAAATGGAGCTGGAGGAATTTATGCCAAAGGCGAGAGTAAAGGAAAATTCTGTCGTTCCATACCAAGTACATGAAAAGGAACTGAAAAAGATACTTTGTAATGCGGAAAAGTATCTTCCTTTTTTGAAAAACACAGATGAAACAGGAAAGAGTGTAAGTGATAAAATAAGGATGCTTATGACCTTTAGAATTCCATATTATGTAGGACCTCTTTTGGGAAACAATGCGTGGGTAGAGAGAGAGGCGCTTGGAAAGGTGACGCCTTGGAATTTTGAGGAAAAAGTAAATGTTGAAAAAAGCGCAGAAAAGTTTATTGAGAAAATGACAAGTAAATGTACATATTTAAAAAATGAAGATGTATTGCCTATGAGCTCTTTGATTTATGAAAAGTATATGGTGCTTAATGAGATAAATAAACTGAAGATATATTCAGAGCCTATCAGTGTAGCGCTAAAACAGGACATATATCGTGATTTGTTTGAGAGAAAGCAAAAGGTGACAGTAAAAAAATTAATAGATTATTTGAAAGCAGAGAAGGGATATGCTGACTTAAAAAGAGAGGATATAAGCGGAATAGATGTTGAAATTAAGTCTTCGTTAAAGAGCTATCATGCTTTTAAGGAAAAATTTACGCAAGCGGCTTTATCTGAAAAAGAAAAGGAAGATATCATAAAGGATATGACTTTGTTTGGCGCGGAACCAAAGCTGTTAAAGAAAAGGCTGACAGCAAAATATCCTGATTATGAAAATCAGATAAGTTCTCTGATAAAATCATTTAAATGCAATGATTGGGGAAGGCTGTCGTACAAGCTGTTAAATGGAATAGCAGTAGATGTACCAGGACAGGGAGAAATAGGAACTGTAATGTATAGGCTGTGGAATACAAATGATAACTTTATGCAGATTATAGAAAGCGGTGATTCGCTGTATGCCAAGCTGATAAAAGAAGAAAACGGTGAAGTAAAGAAAAATGGTATAGAATATTCTATGGTCGATGATTTATATGTTTCTCCGGCTGTAAAGAGACAGATATGGAAAGCATTGCAGGTAACGGATGAGATTATGGGTGCTATGGGTAAGGCACCAAAGCGTATATTTGTTGAAATGGCAAGAGAGCGCGCAGAGAAGAAGAGAAGTGTCACAAGGAAGGATAGACTAAAAGAATTATATAAGTCAATTAAGGATGAAAAAGTTTTATATGACAAATTGTGTGATACGGATAATGATGCTTTAAGAAGCGATAAATTATATTTATATTATACTCAGCTTGGACGATGCGCATATACAGGTAGAAGGATTGAAATTGATGAGCTTTTTGATAATAATATATATGATGTAGATCATATTTATCCAAGGTCAAAAACAGCAGATGACAGTATGGATAACAGGCATTGGTATATAAGCCGGTCAATGAAAACAAGAATGATATTTATCCTATTGACGGTGAAATTCAAAAGAATATGAAAGCTGATTGGTCAATATGGAAGCAGAAGGGACTTATCAGTGAAGAAAAATATAAACGGCTTATCAGAATTACAGAGCTTACGAATGATGAGCTGGCAGGTTTTGTAAACAGACAATTGGTAGTTTGAGAGTAATGTAAAATCGTATAATATTAAAACTAATGCTACTGTTACAGGTACCGGAAATCGTTTGAGAGTAGTGTAAAATCGTATAATATTAAAAAGTGTATTTTGGAACGTTCAAAAAATGCTGTATTTGAATATCTTGAAACGTTGCCGGAATATGATGTATCTGAACCGGTTAATGTGACCAACACTATATTCATAATAAAAAAGTATGCTAAAGAGATGGTTCTAATTATCCGTCCATTAGATTATGAACAGGTTATTTTGTATTACGAAGCAGAAAAAGACATTTTAGATTTATTGAGGCATTGAATTTAGATAGTCTTAATAAAGCGTATTTGGATAAACATATAGATAAAATCTATAATTATGATACTGCCGTAATGAATTTAATATTATTTTGTCATATGTTACAGTTTCAAATTTTATAGATTTCTGTGATAAATATTTTGAACATATAAAAAAGTATAAAGTTCCATTTTCAACACAAGCATCTGAAGATAATGTTGTTATTGAGAAACTTTCATATTCTACTTTTACCAATACCAAAGGTGGCTATATCATTCTCGATGTAGATGAGAATAAGAAGAAAACAAAACCGGAAGAACACTTTATCATTCAAGGAATAGAAAATCCTTCCAAACAACAGGAAGATTTCTGGAACACTATTAGTTTTGACAAGATTAATATTAATATTTTAAAGGATGGAGACGTATTTGAAGTAATAGAGGATACAATTTCATGTTCCACGTGCTATTTATTTCCTTGAAAAAGTGCTTCCAAAGCTCACGGCAGAGTTGCCAAAGCCTTTTAAACTAAAAGGATATGTCAAAGAAGGAGATACTTCGTTGCATAAAGCAGTCAGAGAATCCTGTGTGAATTTAATGAGAATATTATTGTTGACAATGCAAAACAGTTAATTCATAACAATTAAATTGGTTGTAGCGTGCGTGACAGCAACAAACAAGGTGAATGGTAAAAGCGAGGGAACATTATAGACAAGACAAAAATAGATTATATGTACAATTGAATGAAAAACCTTATAAATATGCCAAATTGGCAAATGATGTTTATACCCAACAAGGAGAAGTAAAGAAAAATAAAGAATAGGTTTATAGGTTTCTCTATTGGATAACCTCAATATATTATGCAAAGAAGTTCCTATGTATATTATGGCTAAGAAAAGCTTTAAAAAGCAATCAAATATTTAACAATTATGTTATGGTTATAGGGAGCTCAAGTGATAGGGAGGAATATAGATGACAAAGCAAAAATTGATTATTATAGCAGGGTCTTCTTGGGTGGGAAAAACAACTGTGACAGAGAAACTTTTTACTTTTTATGAAAATAGTACTTTTTTTGATGGAGATTGGGCATGGTGTGTTAATCTTTTTCGCTTGATGACTCAAGATTGAGAAATGGTGATAAAACGATGGCATTTGCATTGCCTACCTATATGATGGTGGGAAGGTTCCGTAATTTATGAAAAAATAAATCTTTATAAATTTCCAACATTGCTTGTTGTAGTCTGCAATTCTTTGAGTTATAATAAGCTTTAAGTTCAGGATTTGCGAAAAGAACTCAAATTTTTTAAAATTATAGAAAACATCAGGAGAGTAGATTATGAATATCATAATTGCAGGCTGCGGCAAGGTCGGGTGTGCGCTTGCAGAGCAGCTCAATGCAGAGGGGCATGAAATATCGGTAATTGATACAGACCCGCAGGTGGTACAAAGTGTTTCGTCAAGATTTGATGTAATGGGAGTGGAAGGGAATTGTATAAGTTATCATGTTCAGACAGAGGCGGGTATCAGTCAGGCAGACCTTTTAATTGCGGTGACAGACAGAGATGAAATCAATATGCTGACCTGTCTGATTGCAAAAAAGACAGGTAACTGCCAGACAATCGCAAGAGTGCGGGACCCCGAATACTATCAAGAGATTAATTATATCCGTGAGGAGCTTGGTCTGTCCATGTCCATTAACCCTGAGCTGGCAGCAGCCTCGGAAATATCAAGACTGATACAGGTGCCTTCTGCGCTTGAGGTCGACACTTTCGCAAAAGGCAGAGTAAGCCTGATAAAAATACAGATTCCGGAAGGTTCTGTACTTGACAATATAAGCATTAAGGATATGGCTGTCAAGGTAAATCCCGATGTGCTCATTTGTATTGTACAGAGAGAAAAAGAAGTTATGATACCGGGAGGAGATTTTGTATTAAAATCGGGAGATTATATTTCTGTCACTGTGGCAATTTCCAAAATCAACCGTTTTTTAAACCAAATCGGTGTAAAGGCAAAGCAGATACGCAACGTTATTCTGGCCGGTGGAAGTACGATTTCGTATTATCTGGCAAAGCAGCTTCTCGCGGCAAAGGTCAATGTAAAAATTGTAGAACGCAGCCTCAAACGATGTGATGAATTAAGTGATTTGCTTCCTGACGCGATGATTATACATGGTGATGTAACTGAACGTGACCTTTTGATGGAAGAAAATATTGAAGATGTGGATGCGGTAGTGGCTCTAACAGATTCAGATGAAGAAAATGTATTATTGTCATTATTTGTAAATAAAGTATCAAAAGCAAAAAGAATGGTAAAAATAACAAGGGATTCCTTTATGGAGGTAATTGATGAAATGCCTGTGGGCAATATTGTATCCCCAAAGAATATTACTGCAGAGTATATCGCCCGTTATGTGCGTTCCATGCAGAATTCTTATGACAGCAGTAATGTAGAGGCGCTGTACCGTCTGATTGACGGAAAGGCGGAGGCTCTTGAATTTATTGTGGGACCAAATGCAAAGGTGGCAAATCAGGAAATTTACAAACTGAATATTAAAAGCAACACTCTGTTATGCAGTATATATAGAAACGGGCGTATTATCAGGCCTTCGGGCAGGGAGTATATCCGCCCCAAGGATAGTATTGTAGTGGTAACAACGCAAAAAGGGTTAAATGGTATTGATGATATTATAAAGAAATAGCAGGAAAAAGAGATGAATTATTCAATTATTATCTATATACTGGGACATATCTTTAATTTCTCAGCGGTTTTTATGATATTGCCATGTATCATGGCAGTGATTTATCAGGAGTCTGCCGGTCTGTGGTTTCTTGTCTGTGGTCTGGCGCTGGCTTTTGTTGGAGTGCTGCTCTCGAAAAGAAAGCCTGAAAATAAAAAAATTTACGCAAAAGAAGGTATGGTAATCGTGGCGCTGAGCTGGCTATTTATCAGCTTTATCGGTGCTCTTCCCTATATGCTTACAGGCAGTATTCCAAGTCTTACAGATGCATTATTTGAATCTGTATCTGGTTTTTCGACAACGGGAGCAAGTATTTTAAATGATGTGGAAAGTCTTCCTCACAGTGTGCTGTTTTGGAGATGTTTTACAAACTGGATAGGAGGAATGGGAGTTCTTGTATTTATTATGGCTCTGCTGCCATATCTCGGTGCAAGTAATATGTATCTTATGAGGGCGGAAAGCACAGGACCTTCCGTGGGCAAGCTTGTTCCTAAGGTTCAAAAGACTGCCGTCTGGCTGTATGCCATGTATATGGGGCTTACGGTTCTGGAAATTATTCTTCTGCTTTTTGGCGGCATGCCGGTATTTGATGCGGTCTGTGACAGTCTTGCTACTGCCGGCACAGGAGGCTTTGCAGTAAAATCTGACAGTATTACCAGCTATAATACATATATACAGGTAGTCATTACGATTTTTATGTTTCTTTTTGGAATAAATTTTAAATTTTATTTTCTTCTGATAGGCAAAAAATTTAAGGATGCTTTTAAAATAGAGGAAGTAAGGTGGTATTTTATTATATATATTGCAGCCGTGGCGCTTATTACTCTTGATATTACAAAGGATATCGGAAATCTGGCGGTCAATTTAAAAGATGCTGCATTTCAGGTATCTACGATTATAACCACGACAGGGTTTGCCACAGCGGATTATTGTACATGGCCGCTTTTTTCGCAGACATTATTGCTTATGTTAATGTTTATAGGAGCATGTGCAGGAAGTACAAGCGGCGGAATCAAGGTATCCAGATTTATTCTTTATATAAAAATGATGAAAAAGGAACTGGCGTTTCAGCTTCATCCACACAGCATTAAAAAAGTCAAAATGGATGAGAGAACAGTGGAACATGAAGTATTAAGGTCGGCAAATGGCTTTCTGCTGGTTTATCTGCTGATAGGTATTGTATCGCTTATTCTGGTTAGTCTTGATGATTTTGATTTTGTTACCAGCTTTTCATCAGTGGCGGCATGTCTGAATGATATTGGTCCCGGACTTGGAATGGTGGGACCGACAGGAAATTATGCAGAATTTTCCATACTTTCTAAATATGTGCTGATGTTTGATATGCTTGCGGGAAGGCTTGAAATGATACCGATGATGCTTCTGCTGACACCAGCGACATGGCGCAGACAGTAAAAATATGATATGATATTATAATTTGTAAATATGGAGGGATAAAATTAATGAATTTAAGTTTAACAGGAAATCTTGGCAGCGGGAAATCAAGCCTTGGAAAAGAGCTGACTGCCCGCGGATTTGAAATTATTTCTTCCGGCGACATCTTCCGTTCTCTTGCGGCGGAAAGAAATATTTCCATTGTGGAAATGAATAAAATCGCCGAAACGGATAAATCAATTGATAAAATGGTCGATGACAGAACAATTGCTCTTGGAAAGACTAAGGACAATACAATTTTTGATTCAAGAATGGGCTGGCATTTTGTTCCGGACAGCTTTAAGGTCTTTCTTATGGTTGATTTACAGGAAGCCGGAAACAGAGTATATCATGATTCACTGAGAAAAGCGGAAACTTATCAGGATGCAGATGCAGCCATAAAAGCATTATATGAAAGACAGTCATTAGAGAAAGAGAGATATGAGGAGTTGTATGGAGTGAATTATTATGACTTAAATAATTATAATCTTGTAATTGACAGTACTCATGCAGGTCCTGCGGCGATTGCGGAGGAGATTATCAAAAGATTTGAGCAGTTTTGCGCAGGAGATATGACAAGACATGTAGAAATCAGTCCATACCGGATTTATCCTACCATGGAGATAAATAAGCTGGATGATTTGAAAGTGGAGAACTATTCTTCTGACTGTGAAGATGAAGTATGTTTTGATGATGTTCTCAAAGTAGTGTTGAAAGACGGAAAATGGTATGCTTCAGGAGAAAATGAAAAGCTTCTTGCAGCACAGGCAGATAAGAAATTATTTATATGTACAGAGCAGGTACGGGAAAAAGTACAAAGCAGTGAAAAAATCTGTAAAGAATATGAAGAAAGAGCTGAATTTCAGTATCTTTATTATCCAGAGGCAGAGAAGGAATACAGTAATGAGAAAATGTACAGATAAAAAGTTTCGATTTTTCTCAGATTGTCTCTTGAATTTCCCTTGCATAAGTTAAAAATAAGAGTTATAATATCTATATTATTTTAAACGCTGCATAAAGCCAACAGATAAGAAATGTAATCCATGTGCATTATGTAATGTATTATCGGCAATCAGCGCCATTGGTTGCATCATTTGAATATCATAAAAATAACAGATAGAAAAAGGAGCAGTTGTTATGAGTTTATTGGATGAAATGAAGGAATTAGGAGTAAATGTTGACGAGGGATTAAAGCGTTTTATGGGAAACAGTTCGCTTTATGAAAGAATGTTTGGTTCATTTGTCAAAATGATAAATAAATCTTTGGTTGACCCGGATTTTGATGCGAATGATTATGAGGAAGTAATAGAAAAGACACATGCAATCAAGGGAGCTACGGGAAATTTATCGATTACTCCATTGTATGAGGCATATTCACAGATTGTCAGTCTTTTGCGTGAAGATAAGCCAGAAGAGGCAAGAAAGGTACTCAAAAATATTTTACCTGTGCAGGCTGAAATCGTAAGCTGTATTGAAAAGCATATTGGATAATAAGAAAACTACTGGAAGTCTGGTTCTGCCAGACTTCTTTTTTAGGCAATCAATATAATTTAAATAAATATAATTGGGACAGATAAGGAGACTGAAATGAATAACGAATATTCTGTAAAAGTAGAGGGCGTTTGCAAAAGTTATGGGCGGAAAAAAGTTCTGACAAATGCCTCCTTTATCGCCAGACAGGGAGAGTGTGTAGCTATTGCAGGATTAAACGGTTCAGGCAAATCTACACTGCTTTCCATACTTGCCGGAGTGCAGAGAGCAGACAGCGGAAAAGCAGAAGTAAACGGGATAGATATTTTCAGGGATACAAAAGCAGCAGGCAAAATGATTGGATATGTTCCGCAGGAGAATCCTCTGATTCAGGACCTTACAGTTAAGGATAATCTGAAGCTCTGGTATTGTGACAGTCCTCTGGATATGGAAAAGGAATTAAGAGACGGGTTTTTAAAGCTGCTTGGAATTGATAAAATGCTAAAAATACCTGTTAAAAAGCTGTCTGGCGGAATGAAAAAAAGAGTTTCCATTGGAATTTCCATGTGGGCAGACCCGAAGGTACTGATTCTTGATGAGCCAAGCGCAGCCCTTGACCTTGTAGCAAAAAAGGATATCCGTGAATATCTGAAAACCTATCTGAAAAGTGGAAGAACTGTACTGCTTGCCACACATGATGAGGACGAGCTGGACATTTGCAGCAAAATCTATGTAATGAGTCAGGGTGTATTAAAAGAAACCTCAAAGGAGCTGCGGGGAGACAGACTGCTGGAGGAAATGATATGAAACGATTTGTAGTACTTGCAGGACTGGAACTGAAGCGATATATCAAGGCTTTGCCAAAGCTTGTTATTTTTGCCGCAGTTCTGATACTTGTGGTATCTGGAATTGCACTGACAGGAAATAAGATATTAAGTGGAACCTCTATTGACAGTGTAAAGGAGCTTGTGGAGGATATTACTTCGCCAGATAAGGTGATTACTGACGATAGCGAAACAGAAAATGGGAAAATATCAGCAGCGCTTGTGGTTCAGGATGAATCAAAGGCAATGAGACTTGCGAAAAACATGCTTGAAAGTATGGACAGTGTCAGCACTGCACTGGACATCCGGTATGTAACAGAGGAGGAAGGAACAGAGCTGTTAAAAAATGGGGATATTGCAGTGCTTGTTATTATACGGGACAAGACAGTATCAGGGATTATGCATGGAGATAATATTCCAATCGAAATACTGTTTCCTGAAAATTCAGGCTATGAGGCAGCGATATTCAAGGAGTTTGCAGATGCGGCGGTAAATATGTTAAGCTCTGCACAGGCGGCTGTTTACAGCGTATATGATTTTTATGATGCCTATCATAAATATTCGCTTCGGGGAGATGCGATTGACCGCCTGAATATGGCATATATCAGTGCTGCATTAAACAGGAATAACATTTATCAGGAAACAGAGGTGGTGGTGACAGGAGAGCTTTCTATTGCAGAATATTATATCTGTGGCGGGCTGGTTTTATTTGTAATGTTTTTTTCGATTATGCTGACCGGATTTATGGGAAGAAGCAGCAGAGATATTTCAGCAAGACTTAAAATGGCAGGAACAGGGTATTATGAGCAGGTAACGGCAGCCCTTACAGCGCCTGTCTGTATCTGTATGCTGTTTATTCTTGTCATAGGTACCGGCATATCAGCGGTAAAAATATTGTGGCCAAATACTTTAAAAATGTTTTCCTATGGACAGATTTGGGCAACAGCGGCACTTATGGTTCCTGTATGCATAACAGTGTGCGCATTTGCGCTGATGGTATGCAGATTTACAGAGCATGTAATGGCGCAGGTAATGGTAATTTTTCTGACTTCTCTGCTTCAGGGCTTTGTAGCAGGCTGTTTTATACCCCAGATTCTTTTGCCGGAGATACTGCAAGATATTTCGCTCTTTCTGCCGGTGCATTATATGATAGAGCTTTTGTCAGGTATTTTTTCCAGACAGGCATCTTTTGACAATATGCCTCTTGATAATATATCTTTCAGTAATATACTGGTATTGCTGATTTTTACACTTCTGTTTATGGAGATTACAGCACTGTTGGAAAAGAACGCAAATGAGAGAATGTTCAAGCGGAAAGTATCAGAAGGGAGAATATTATGAAACAGGGTATGGTATGGCTGTTTATGCTGTTGAAGCGTCAGATGAAAAAGGTTTCCCTGTACGTAATTCTTCTTGGCATAGCGGGAAGTACATTTTTTATCCGTCATATAGCAGTTAATTTTTCAGTAAATATAAGCATTGGAGTTATGAACGAAGGAGACGGGGAAGCAGAAGGGAAGGAAAATGCCGCGGATATGGCGCAGAGAGTCCTTAAGCTGATGACCGGACATAAGGGGCTGGTAAAATTTGTAGAGTATGACAATGAGGAAGAGATGAAACAGGATGTGAGGACCTCGGATATTTATGCAGGATATATATTTATGCAGAATTTTGGAAAGGATGTCGGAAAAGAGGAGCTGGAGGATAGTGTGAAAGTTATTTCCACAGAGGACAGTATTGTTTCTAAAATCACAAATGAACTGGTATTTTCCTTTGTTATGCAGGAATATACCTATGCTCTTCTTTTTTATGATACCTGTGAAACGGGATATTTTGACGAATTTGACGAAGAGCAGATAGCAGAGGACCTGCGAAAATTTTATGAGGAGAACCGCACAAATGGAAGTACATTTTCGGTTGCATACAGTGGTGTGAAGGAGCAAAGCAGCCGGATGGAGACGGATGTTTTTGACTATATTTCCCCTATGATTCATGGAGTCATAGGAGTATTAATCTTTCTTTCAGGTTTGTGTGGAACGCTGATTTTGTACAAGGACAGAGAGTGCGGAACATTTGCAAGGTTTACCACGATTCAGACGATAGCTGTGAGTTTTGCTGAAATTTTGATTCCTGTTTTTCTCACAGGAATGACGGGAATGGTATGTCTTATTTTTTCAGGGATGTATCAGGAAATTTCACAAGGGATGATGGGACAATGGGGACATATGTTTTTTTATATTATACTGGTATCTTTGTATTGTCTGATTTTAAGTGGAATTATCAGAAACCGCACAGTATTTCAGGCAGCAATTCCGGTCTTTTTGATGGCTTCTCTGCTGTTTTGCCATGTGTTTATTAATCTGAACACAATTGTGCCGCAGTTTAAATTTATTTCTTTGCTGCTGCCGCCAAATTATTTCTAGTATAAGGTTTAGCAATTAATTAAAATGGAAACCTCAGAGTAATTAATAAAAAAATAGAAAAAATTCTATAAATTTTGTGTAAATATAACAAACCATAAAAAAATAGGCAAATGTCAAGAGTAAATGCGAAAAAAATATAAAAAATTTTAAGCGGGCCCCAAAATAGCCGATAAATGCGCCTGAAATAGCCGATCCGCGGTCATGTAGCCGAGGATTTTCCGCGGGTAGTTATTGATCCAGACGGTGACGGCCTCGATCACTTCGTCGGCGATCTCGTCAAAGTTCGTCCCCTTTGGCAGCCAGCGCCGGATCATCTTGTTGAGGTTCTCGTTGCTGCCGCGCTCGTATGAGCTGTGCGGGTGGCAGTAGTAGAGCTTCGTCCGGGAGCCTTCGCCCAGAGCGCTGCGCTCCATGCTGGGACAGTCGGCAAACTCGCTCCCATTGTCCACGGTGATTGTCTGGAATACCAGCGGGAACTTGTCGCCCCACTCGCGCTCCAGATTGTCGAGAGCCTGCACCACGCTGGCCGCGCTTTTGTCTGGGAGCTTGGCCGTGATTTCTTCACGGGTGAGCCGTTCGGTGAGCACCAGAATGGCAGCCTTGCCCGGTCTGGCACTTACAACGGTGTCCATTTCCCAGTGCCCGAAGGTGGATCGCTCGTCGATTTCCTCCGGGCGCTTTTCTATGCTCTCACCCTTCGGCGGGCGTTTCTGCGCCTTAACTTTATGATATGCGCGTTTTTTATCACCTTTTTGGGGGAGGTTGCTATTCGTGAGCCGCAGAAAAACGCCCTTTTCTATATAACTGTATAGGGTGTTGACGCTGATCGAAGTCTTGAAGCTCATTCCGTTGGCCTCGATTTCGCCCAGAACGGCAGCAGGTGAGAGCTTGTCGTCGGCGATCCGGCGTTCGATATACTCGGCCAGCTCGTGATCCTTGCCGAGCTTTATGTCCGCGCCCTTCGCCGCGAGGTTGGCGCGGTATTTCATTTCGCCGAGGTCTGAGCTGTACCGGGTTTCTTCTGTGTAGTCGCTGTTTCGGTGCTGGTACTCTCCGCGCTTCTTCTCGCGGTATATTGTGGAAATATGGACGCCGAGGATCTCCGCGATCTCTTTCGGTGTCTTTTTGTCTCTTAAATGGGCCTCCATGCGGAGCCGGTCTGTTTTACTTAAATGCTTGAAGCGTCTCATGCTTATGTCCTCCATAAATAAAAATAAGGGAGCAGCCGTAGCCGCTCCCGCTTTCCTGTCCCTTAATCATTTTCTTGCAGCGTTCGTTTGAGTATGATATACATTTCCCGCGCAAGCTGTTTCTCGTCGTCGTATGGAGTCAGGGCCCGGATCAATTTGATTGCGTTCAAAAATGTGATATTTTCCAGCTTAGTGTCCCCGGCCTCTAATTTCTGCACCCACCTGATATTTACGCCGATCTGCTCGGCCAACTGCTTTTGTGTCAGCCCTTTGTCTTTTCTCATTTCTTTGATATTCATAGCGTATCACCTCCAAAATGCGCCTTTATCGGCGTGTTTATATAATACGCCTTTATCGGCGTATTGTCAAGCACGTTTCGCATTTTTTCGCAAATAAAAAAGGACGGTTCCCCGTCCTCATTCATCAGCAGGCAGCAGCTCGCAAATTTGCACGTTTAGCACCTTCGAGAAGTAGAGCAGCTCGAAGTCTGGCACGACGCGCTCGCCGGTTTCGATCCGGCTTATTGCCTTTTGGTTCAGGTTCAGCCCGGCGAGCTGGAGCTGGGCCGCGAGTTCTTCCTGAGATAGTCCGGCAGCCTCCCGGCGTTCCTTTATTTTTTGGCCGGAGGCGTTGGCTCTGCCGTCGGTGTATTTGTATAGTTTCATGGCGTTGCGCCTCCTTTTTTATCCCAAAGATAGGTAGACAGCATATTGACTTTAGCATGATTCATCGTCTATAATTATCCCAAACATGACTAACGCGAAAAAACGCAAATAAAAAAGTCATGGAAATGGAGGTTTAATTTACATGAGTAAATCAGAGAAAAAAGCCGGGCCGGGCGAGGGAAAAAACGGCAAAAAGAAGTGGATCATTGTTGGCGTTGTGGCTGTTTTGGTGCTGGCCGCTGCCGTTGGAGGGAATAAGGGCAGCGATCAGACGGCGGGCACTCCGAGCTCGGAGCCGCCCACTCAGGCAAGCGCCCCGGCAGAGTCGGAGCCGTCCGCAGCAGAGCCGGAGCCGAACACGAGCGCGAAGGTGGATGCGCTGGCACGCGAGGCGAAGGACTCCGTGGCAGGGGACGTCACGGAGGAAATGAGGGACGAGGCCGTGGCGTTCATTGTAGAGCATTACCCTGATTATTACGGCGATAATGAGACAATGGAGCGGGCCATGTTCTACGGCTTCTGGCTGGAGTACGCATACGACGGCGACGAAGGGGCCCGTAATTATTACAATCTCGGCATGGATATGGAGCAGGCCGTGAAGTATGTGTACCGCGGAGCAGAAAAGGCAGAGGACGAGGCGACGAAGGAAAACCTCACCCAGATCAAAGAGTCGCTCGAAGCAATCGGGCAGACGGTCGAATAAGGCGCATTGAGACGCAAAAAGAGGCCCGGAGGGTAAAACACCCGCCGAGCCTTTTTCGTTGCTCTGGGAGCTTGTGTGAAGCTCTCAGGGCCTTTTATTCTGCTGTCGCCTCCGGCGCTGCTGCTGGTACGGCTTCGGCCGCGATCTGCTGCACGGCCGTGGCTGCGATCGTAGTTGCTACGCTTGCAGCTGTCGCCGCTGCGGTTGTCGCTGCGGTTTTGTCAGCCTCCGGCGTCTTGATTTCGCGGCATACCTGCTCGATCTTGGTTTCCACCCATGCGTCAAAGTCGCCGTAAATCTCGCCCAGCGCATTGACGGCAGCGTCGCCGAGGATCTCCAGTGTCTTGTCCTTGGCCTTGTTGAAGGCTTCGATCTGTTTCTCCTTGGTGAATTTGCCCTCAGCTTTCAGCGCGTCGGTGAAGGTCTGGGCCGTATAGGTGACGGCCTGCGCCACCGCGTCGGCCGCCATGTTCATGTACTTGGCCGCGGTTTCGTTGTCGAGCTCCTTCTCGATCTGGGCGGTACGCTTTTTCAGCAGCGCCACCAGATAGGCCCCGCCCGTTGTAATGAGCAGGCAGAGGACAGGCACGCAAGCGTTCACGATCTGCTGCATTGTTTCATTCATGGCGATCCCTCCTTAGATTAGTTTATTGACAATTTGCTGCACGGCTGCGTAGTTGTAGCCCGCTGCTTCCAGCCGCTTTCTGCGGTCGGCTCCGTTGCCCCATTTACCCGCGATCACTTCCTTGGCGATCTCGGTGTTGGACTTTTTGGCCTTCTGGCCGGAGAGCTTCGCATTGACGGCGCTCTGCACGGCGTCGTAGTCATACCCGGCCGCGGTGAGGCGGCTCTTGCGGTCGGGCCCGTTTCCCCACTTGCCAGCCAGTACCTCGTCTGCCAGCTGCGCCACGGTCTTTTTGCCGGTGCTCCCTGCGGGTTTGCTGCCGGTGTTTCCAGAGCTGGCCGCACCGCCCTTGAATTTCGGCAGGCCATAGCCGCGAATATACCGGCCATTCACCTGCATGGTGCGGCGGCCCACGGCGTCGCTCATGTTGCCCTCGATCACCTTCATGGTGGAGCCGCTCACGCTTTCCACAATGCCGACGTGATCCGGCCAGCCGGTATTGTCACCCGCGCCGGAGTCGTCCCAGTCGTAGAAGATAACATCACCGGGCTGCGGGGTGTGGGCGTCGTTTTCCTGCCATGCGCCGAGCTTCTGGAAAAGCTGGATCATTTGCCCGCACCCGCACTCGGTCGGGATAATGTCGGTCAGGCCGCACTTGATCGCCATGGCAGACACGAAGGTGGCGCACCATGCGTCCGTATATTTCACGGCGTAGCCTCTGGCGAGGGGCTTGTGTCCGTTGTAAATGTCAATGATCTGGCGGTGGCTCCCGTCTGCTTCCTTGCAGCCGATAAAAGACGCCGCCGTGTTTACAAATTTCTGTCTGTCGCTCATATTGCCTCCTTCCTGCTTTCCGGGTGCTGCCGTGCTCCCGGTGTAGCCGTTGAGCTTGTTTTTCTTGATCTCCGCCTCATAGTCCACAAAAGCGGTGTCCATGTCTACGTCGCCGGAGATACCGGCCACGCGGCCCTTGCTGGAGCTCTGCCACATGTTGAAGGCGTGGCCCGTATAAGTGGGCGAGGCCGTCCACTGGGCCAGCCAGAAGTCGAAGCGGGCGAGCGCCTGCATGTCCAGACGATTGCGGGCCCAGTCTGCATTACAGTAAAAGCTCGCATAATAGCCCGCAGCCTCCAGCGCGGAGCAGAACGCCGTCACCATGTCCGTGAGGGTTTTCTTTCCGAGCCCTGCCTGCGTCTTGTCCTCAATATCGAAGGCGATCGGGTAGAGGATCCGGCCCTTATACCGGGCGAGCTGCTGGATCGCAAACGCCGCCTCCTTCTTTGCGCCCTCTACATTCAGGGCGTAACTGTAAAAATAGCAGCCGACGGCGATCCCGTTCGCAAGAGCGCCCTCGACGTTTTTCTGGTAGAAGTTATCGACGCCGCAGGCTGCGCCGTTCTTCCCTCCATAGCCGAGCCGGATCATGGCAAACTTTACGCCGTCCCCGGCTACCTTGGCCCAGTCGATCGCTCCCTGCCACTTGGAAACGTCGATCCCTTTGATTTTTTCCATAGTGCTGTTACCTCCTATGTGTCGAAGTTGTGCGCCTCCGGCTGTACGCCAGACAGCGCCATGAGCTTGATTTTGTTCTCGGCCTTGGCTTTCGTGTAATAGAAGCCGGTCGCGCTCGCCATTTCAGCGAACACGGCCGGTATCAGGTAGGCCAGCGCCGAGGTGTCCATGGTGAGCCAGATCACGCGGCAGGAAAAGACGGTGATCGCTATGGTGACGATACTCACGCCCAGAAAAATGAGCTTTGAAAACTCCACTTTTTTCTTCTCTGCTGCAGCAGCTCTTAGCTGCCGGATCTGTTTCCTGAGCCGCCGGTTTTCCTCTTTGAGCTGCTCGATCTGTATCTGCGGATCCTCGGCTGTGGATCCCGTTGTTTCGTATTCTCCGCGCATGGTTTCCACCTCCCTTAGTCAAACAGTGCGCCGATCCCCTGCTCGGTCAAAAAGTCCTTTTGTTCGTGCTTTACCTTTGCCGCATATTCCAGCGCGGCGTGCATGTCGCCATTACAGTGAGCGTCGGGGATCCGCTGCACGGCCTTGGCGGTTGCCTCGCCGAGAGCGATCGCGGCTCCGATACCCTGCACCAGAAAAAGCTCTTGCTGCTCGCGCAGCTTTTCGCGCTTTTCTTCATTCTCCCGGCGCTGCTTTTCCTCGTCCTCTTGTTTTTTCGCCCGCTTCTGGAGTCTCTGCTCGATCAGCCAGAAACAGAAGCCCGTCAGCGCCGAGGGTATGCTGGCGGCGATAATGATTGCTGTTACGTCCATGTGTTCACCTCCTGAGACAGATCGCTGTCTCTCCGTTTGAAAATGATGTTTTTCTCGATCCACTTCTGGAGCCCGTGGGTGGTACAATGTCCCAGCATACCGAAGTAGCTTTGCATGGTTGCGTCCACCGCGTCGAAGTCTATCAGCCCCGCCTCGTATTCCTTGGCTATGTACCGCATACGGGCCTTCATTTTCTTGACGGCCTGCGGCGTTGGCTTTCGCCTGCCCGGATAGATCCGGCAGCCCACAAACGTGATACCGCGGCAGACGAGGCCGATCGCGGTCTTGCTGTTTAAGTCGAGGTGCAGCACGTTGTTGAGGTAGTCCTCTATAAGCTGCCGCCACTCGTTCAGCGTTTTGGCGTCTTGGTGCAGCAGCACCATGTCGTCCATGTACCGGACGTAGTAGTGGGCCCGGAGCTCGTGCTTGATGTACTGATCCAGCTCATTGAGGCAGACGTTCGCAAGCAGCTGGCTGGTGAGGTTGCCGATCGGCATACCTACCTCGAATAGCCGCTCGGACGGCGGCACCTCGTCGGCGCTTTTGCCCGGAGGCAGGCCGAACGGCGTATGATCGCAGCATACGATCACGCGCATGAGCCAGAGAAAACCGTCCTCGCCCGGATATTTTCGCGCTAAAATACCGAGCAGAACATTGTGATCCACTCGGTAAAAATATTTTGAAATATCCAGTTTTAAGTAGTGCCAGCGCGGGCCCGGTTTCCTGTCCACCTGCTCGGCCCAGTATTGCAGCCGGTCGGCTGCTCTGGTGGTTCCTTTGCCGACGCGGCAGCCGTATGAGTGGTAGATCATGCCGTTGTCGAGCTCTTGGTTTACTTGCAGATATATGGCCCACTGTACGACGCGATCGCGGAAGCCCAGCGCCATAATGAGGCGGCGCTTCGGCTCCGAGACGTAGAACTGCCGGTACCGTCCCACGGTGTAGGTGCGCCACATGAGGTCGTTCTGTATGCCGATCAGGCTTTCCTCCAGATTGGCCGAGAAGGCCACCACGTCGCTGCGGTACCACTTTTCGCTTGCTGCCTCGTGGTATGCGTTCAGCAGGTTCTCCCACGAGTATATTCGCTCCAGAAGGGAGGGCCGGTTTGCTGTTTCCATGTCCTCACTCCTTTAATGTCAAAATAATGGCCCGCGTGTGACACTCCTTGGCGCGTCCGTTCCACTATGGCCGCCACACCATAGGATCCCGGCCGCCTTCACCCGCTTATGAGGGAACGGCCAGCCTCCG
>CAJTOU010000035.1 GCA_910577835.1 uncultured Lachnospiraceae bacterium
TTGACCTAAAGGTTTCGCCTTAAGGCGAGGGTTTTAACCCCATTATACAGACAATAAAATTGTACCTTGATTACGCACAGAATCATTCCCAGAACAGTCGTGGACTTCTATGGAACAAATCTCGGATTTTCGGTTTTGATATAACAGCGCTGCCTTATCTTTGCCAATTAAATTGATATAAAAATAAGCACTAAATTAGTGCTAACCTCCTTGTATTTACTGAGTTTCTCTATCTTTGTCCTTATTATAGCATGATCATCAATTCCAAGATAATTTCCCGTTAATATCCGAATCTGAACCCCTCTGTCCAGTGCCGCTTTTAAATCCTTTAAAATCATTCTGACACCTGATTCCATAAGAAAGGATACAATAATATCAATTTTCTGCGCCTTCATAATACTGATTTTTAACTGATAATACAAAAAACGGTTCCTGTTTCTGTCACCAGTCATCACGTCTGTTGTCTGAATAACAGTATTATCAACTGAAATATAATCCTGAGGTATATTCTTATCCTGTAATTCTTCTGCAGTATTTAATTGTGACATTTTTTCACCTCAACTTTCTATTGCTTGATAATATATCAATTAGAATTTTTCCATAATTATTTATACTATATTGACACAGTAATTATTTCTATGATAAAGTAAATAATTAGTATGGAATTTATCTGCCTACCATGTAATTCATTAAAAACCGACTGCATAAACAGATAACCATTCAAAAAGCAATCAATCATTCTTTATAAATTTTAAGAAAGGAAACCTATGGAACGAAAATATTATATAGATAATGTGCGCTGGATTTGCATTTTGCTTTTAATTCCATATCATGCAGCAATGTGCTGGAATGTCTGGGGTGAAACAAATTATCTGTTTTTTGGTGAAAATATAATATTAAGCACTTTTATCTGGCTTATATCTCCATGGTATATGCCGCTTTTAATGGTTCTTGCAGGCGCAAGTGCCAGATATTCTCTTTTGCGCAGAACTACGGCAGAATTTATCAAAGAACGTATTCATAAGCTGCTGTTTCCACTTCTGCTTGGAATATTAATTATTGTCGAACCTATTACATATTTTGCAGATTGCTATCACAATAATTACTCTGGCGGTTATTTTGAACATTATAAAATTTTCTTTCACAGAGTGACAGATTTAACCGGATATGATGGCGGATTAACATCGGGACATTTATGGTTTTTACTTTATCTTTTTATTATCTCTCTTATTTCACTGCCAATTATAAAATATTTAAAATATCAGGATGTCTATGAAAAAACAAATCTTTTTGTATTGCTTATTGCTGGTTTTCTGTCGCTTATTGTCAATCCGGTTTTAAACTTTGGTGGAAAAAGCGCAGCAGCATATCTTGTATTTTATCTGCTTGGATATTATTTTATATCAAATAATAAATTTGTTACAGAAAAAATTGTAAAATACAGAATATATTATCTTTTCATTTTTGTTTTGACTGCCGCTTTTAATATATATGCGGGACTGCATGAACTTGACAGCATAGTAAATACTGTTGTTTTCCATACCAGCAGATGGTTTGGTATTCTTACTGTTTTAGGTTTTGCAAAAAATAACTTTGACTGGCATAATAAAATAACGGAATATCTTTCTAAAATAAGTTTTCAGTTTTATATTTTCCATTATGTCTGGCTGACCGTATTTCAGTTTTATTTTAGTCGATACACTGATAAACTGATTATTTTATTTTTTGTTTCCATAATATTAACATATCTGACCAGCTTTGCAACCTGTGAAGCAATAAGAAAATTTAAAAAGATTAAATTAAAAAATAGATAAACGCTGTGGTACTATATTATTATGACAGGCGACACACCTCTGCTATTTAAAAAGCGGAGGTTTTTCTTTCAAATAAGTCTAATTTCATAACCATTATAAATTTTTTAAAAAGCTCCATTTCTTTTTCGCAATATTAAATTCAACCATTTTTCGTGACTTCTGTTTATTCTGGCATCTCCTGTTATCCATTGTTCTTCTATTTTGATATTCTCCATATCTTTTACAAAATCTCCAAAAGACTTTTCCGTAAAATCTTTAAAATATCTTTCTTTTCGTTTACCTTCAAAAGTTCCATATTTAAATGAAGTATAAATCACACCATTGACTTTTAATGCATCTGTCATTTTATTCATTACTTCTTTTAATTCGTTCTCTGGTAAATGCAAAATCGACGAACATGCCCATATACCGTCATAAAGTTCTTTTTCATTTAAGTCCTGAAAAAGCATTTGCTTTATGGCAATACCAGTATATCTTTCTGCAATTTCGCAAAGCTCTTTGGAACCGTCTATTGCATATACCTGATATCCTTTATTAAGGAAAAATTTTGTATCCCGTCCTGAACCACACCCAAAATCTAAAATATATGCATGTTCTGGTAATTTATCTAAAAATCTGTTTTGTGTTGCCTCAAAATTTATATCAACTGTCCCCGCTACAAATTCTTTGGCATTCAAGTTATAATAATGAATTGTATTATCTGATAAATTCATTTTAATCAATTGTTCCTTTCGTTTCACTCAGCACAAATAGAAATAAAAAAATTTATTTTTTCACGCTAATCCGTCAGCTCCAGTAAAATTATATTCACCAAATTTTCCATAACTATTGGCAATATCACAACTGACATATTTTAAAACTATTTCTTCTTTTTGATAAACTCTTCCAAAAGCGCACGTGAAACACTTCCTTTTGGATGCACCAAGTCAAGCGCCTGATAAACCGGTATCCATTCTGCTGAATCCACCTCTTTCGATAATGAAAAACCTGTCTTATTGGTTTTACCAATAAAACCAATCATCAGCATATCTTTTTTTGCAAACCAGTATGTTTTTACAGGCTCAAGGCTGCAAAGCTGAACGCCGATTTCTTCATATACTTCACGCTCTGCTGTTACTTCTGCCGTTTCTCCCGGTTTCATATATCCAGAAACAAGATTATAATATTTTTCCGAAATATATTCCTGACGCAGCAATACAGCTTCATCATATTCATTTACCACCAAAACAATAATGCAGGCAGAAAACATATCGAATAATGGATTTTTACACTTTTCACAAAAAGGAACTTTTCCCTCATCTCCGATTTCCTTTTCTATCAGCCTGCTTCCACATTCCGGACAATATTTAAAATGCATTTTAAATCCTCCACTTATTTATAGTCATACCTTTGGTATTGTATCATAATATATTCTGAATTTTTTCTATAAAATATTCCAGACCATTTACAAATACTTCGCAAAATACAAGACAGAAAAAGGCAGAAACATTTTCGTTCTGCCATATCCACATTCAACCTTATTCCCAATCCATTATCGAACAACACGCCCGCTTCCCTTATTTTTTATAATGGCATTCAGCTCTTCCACACTGGTCACCGTCATATCCCCCGGTATCGTATGCGCTATGGCTCCTGCTGCCAGACCGGTTTCCAGAATTTTCTGTGCAGAAAGCTTTTTTGTCAGTCCATAAATAATCCCTGCCGCAAAAGCATCTCCGCTTCCCACTCTGTCTGCGATATGCAGAGAATAACTGTCAGTCTGATAAAATCCTCCCTGATAAAATCCCTTTGCAGACAATCTATTATCCGAAGCACTTATACTATCCCTGACTGTAAAAAAGACTCCGTCAAATCCGTATACTTCTGCCATTTGTCTGATACTTTTTTCACTGATACAGATTTCAAATTCTTCATCTTCAAAACAGAGATTATCGTTTTGATATCCCATAGTCCGATATGCATCCAGCGCATTTCCAAAACAATAATCTGCATATCTCGCTATCTTTGTCATCACATCCTGCTTTTTCTCAATATCTGTCTGCCACAGCTTCGCCCGATAATTTAAATCAAAAGAAACCGGAATCCCATACTCCTTTGCGTACATTACGGCACACAAAGACAACTCCGCCGCCTTTTCTGAAATAACCGGAGTAATTCCCGATATATGAAACCATTCCGCGCCTCTGAAAATCGCCTTCCAGTCAAACTCTGAAAACTCTGCCTTCGACATGGCAGAATCAGCTCTGTCATAAATTACGCTGGAGGGCCTTACAGACATACCATTTTCAAGATAATAAATTCCAAGCCTTCCTTCTCCCGAAACTATACAGTCCGTATATACGCCATATTTTCTCATAGAAGCCTTAAATGCCTCTCCAAGTGCATTATCCGGCACCTTTCCTACAAAACAGGCATCTTTTCCAAGCCCTGCCAGACATACCGCCACATTTGCCTCCGCGCCTCCAAAATGCATCAAAAGCCTGTCCGCCTGTGCAAATCTCTGATATCCTTCCGGTGAAAGCCTTAATAAAGGTTCTCCCAGTAATACTACTTTTTCCATATTTTTCAGCCCTGTTCTTTCCAGCGGCAGACAAGTTTTACCGCATTTTCAGCCTCCTGTCTCACCGCAGCAAAATCATTTTCCTTAGCCGGTTTTGTAATCCAGCTCCCGCCACAGGCAACCACCTTTGGAAAATTCAGATATTCCATAAGATTATCCTTTGATATTCCTCCGGTTGGCATAAAGCGAAGCTTTGGAAACGGCTCTGAAAGCGCTTTTAATAATTTCAGCCCGCCGGCAGGCTCTGCCGGAAAAAATTTGACCATCGAAAGTCCTGCTGCCAACGCTCTCAAAATATCCGTCGGCGTCATACATCCCGGAAGTACTGCAATATTTCTCTCGATACAATAATTTACCACCTCATCAGAATATCCGGGGCTTACAAGAAATTTTGCGCCGGCATCCTCCGCTTCCTTGGCCTGTCTGACATTTAAAATCGTGCCTGCACCAATCAATGCATCTGGATATTTCTGAGACATAGCACGAATCGTCTCTGCCGCCGCCTCTGTGCGGAAGGTTATCTCCGCCGCCGGCAGGCCGCCTTCTGCCAGAGCACCCATAATATGCAATCCCTGAGTAATATTTTCGACTGTCACTACTGGTATAATTTTTGTGTTTTCTATTTCTTTTATTATTTTATTCATTTCATATACTAATGCCGCAGAAAATTAAAATCGTTGCATAATACTGCAAACTGCACAGCTCGTCAAAATCTGATTACGCCGGCCGCATAATAAGGAACTGTTAAAGAAGGAATCCCGCGTCATATACAACGTTCATTCTTAACACTTCCCAAGGCTGAAAAATATCTGCCGCTTATCCTTTCTTTATATATCTCTCAGCCTTTTGTATATTTTTTACAATGAATTACGGCTGTTTTCCAATATATGCAAGAATACCACCGTCTACATATAATACGTGTCCATTTACAAAATTTGACGCATCTGACGCCAAAAATACTGCCGGTCCCATAAGGTCGTCTGTGCTTCCCCATCTGGCCGCAGGAGTTTTCGCTATAATAAACTGGTCAAATGGATGTCTTGAACCATCCGGCTGAATCTCTCTAAGCGGCGCTGTCTGCGGAGTTGCAATATAACCCGGTCCAATACCGTTACACTGAATATTATATTCACCATATTCTGACGCAATATTTCTGGTCAGCATTTTCAGCCCGCCTTTTGCTGCCGCATAAGCAGATACTGTTTCTCTTCCAAGCTCACTCATCATGGAACAAATATTAATAATCTTTCCATGACCATTTTTCATCATAGACGGAATCACTGCCTTTGATACAATAAACGGAGCATTTAAATCCACATCTATCACCTGACGGAACTGCTCTGCGCTCATCTCATGCATGGGAATTCTTTTGATAATTCCGGCGTTATTTACCAGAATATCTATGCTTCCAACCTCTGCCTCTATCTTTTTTACCAGCTCATTCACTGCTGCCTCATCCGTCACATCGCAGACATATCCCTTTGCATCAATTCCTTCTTCCTTATAAGAAGCAAGTCCTTTATCCACCAAATCCTGATTAATATCATTAAATACAATCTTGGCTCCCGCCTGACTGTACGCCTTTGCAATCGCAAAGCCAATACCATAGGAAGCGCCTGTAATCCACGCTGTTTTTCCCTCTAATGAAAACTGTTCCAAAATGCTCATTTTCTACACCATGCCGCAGGCGTTATAATACATGTATATTATAAAACATATCCATTACTGCACCCACGACTTATCCTTTCTATATAAAAAATAGTTCTAACCTTTATCTGCTGATAAATTCATAATCTCCTGTTCATTGTCCATCAGGCTATAACATAAAAATATTTTTAATAACCTGATTACAATACATCCTGATTCTTCACATTGTCCATATCATCAAATATCTGATTTTCTCCCGCCATTCCCCAGATAAAGGTATAGGCTCTGGTTCCCGAACCTGCGTGAATCGACCAGCTTGGTGAAATCACGGCCTGTTCATTGCGCACCACCAGATGTCTTGTCTCCTGCGGCTGTCCCATATAATGCATAACATATGCATCCTCCGGCAAATCAAAATACAGATATACCTCCATTCTTCTTTCATGTGTATGACATGGCATAGTATTCCACACGCTTCCCGGCTTTAACGAAGTCATTCCCATAACAAGCTGGCAACTCTCCACCTGTCCCGGCAGAATATATTTGCAAATTACTCTGTGATTGGATTCTTCAAGGCTTCCAAGCTCTACTTTATTTTCATCCTTTACAATTACAACACCTTCGGATGCCTCTCCCTCCGGCTTTATCTGTACTGTCGGATATGTAGCATGTGCAGGCACAGAATTAAAATAAAATTTAGCAGGATTACTTTCGTCCTCGCTTTCAAAAAAAATCTCTTTTGTTCCCATCCCGATATAAATCGCATCTCTTCCATCTAAAAGATACTCTTTATTATCTGCGGTGATTTTTCCCTTTCCACCGATATTAATAATTCCCATTTCACGTCTTTGCAGGAAATATTCTACATGAAGCTCCTCTCCGGATGAAATACACAATTTCTGCTTTACCGGCATGGCCGAACCGGTTATCATTCTGTCAATATGACTGTAAACCATTTTTACTTCGTCTGCCTGAAATAAATCCTTAATCATAAATTCTTTTCTCAATTCCTGTGTTGAATATCTCTTTGCTTCCACAGGAGATGCCGAATATCTTGTTTCCATTTAATATCCTCCATTCCTACTGCCCTGACGGTATTTAGCCGCAAAAGCGTATAAATTATTGGCAATCAACGCAAGCGTTGGTTGCATCTTGCCGCTTTTCTTTGCAATACCTTTATTATACCATTTGACAAATATTTTGCAATATATTATAATGCAAATTACTAACTTATTCTGCTGTGAAAGGAAGGGTATTATGTATACAATTTCTGTCGGAGGGTGCTACGCACATCACCCTGCTCCCTATAAAATGTACCGCCCAAATGGTATTTCAGAATATCTGCTTCTCTTTGTCCGCACTAAAGCGAATTTTCAGATTGGAGATACCGCATTTGAGGTACTGCCGAATCAGATTGTGATTGTGGATAAAAATACTCCATATCAATATTATGTAACTGATACTCCATATATAGATGACTGGATGCACTTTGACTGTGAAAAAGAGGATTTTCCGTTTTCATCTGATATCTTAAATAATGTATCCAGTTCAAGCGTTAACTGCCTGAATAAACCTATCACTTTAAGCAATGCCGCAAGAATTTCCGCATATATTCATCAGATTATCTGGGAATCCGGTTATACCTCCGCAGATTACTGTCGTGAAAATGTCAATATGCTTATGCAGATTTTAATGAATCATATCAAAGAAGCTCTTCTCTGTAACAGAGCCGGTGTATTTTACAGTCCTTATTATGGAAAAATGCAGGAACTTCGCCTTCATCTGCAGTCAAATCCCGATACAGACCTTTCTCTGGAAGCCGTCGCTAAATCCATGTCTATCAGCAGTTCTTATTTTCAGCATTTATATACAAAATATTTCGGAATTTCCTTTCGGAATGATATTATTTCCATGCGTATTGAATATGCCAAGGAGCTTTTGACTGGAACATCGGATTCTATTGAAAATATTGCATATCTGTGTGGATATAATAATGAGGTTCATTTTTACAGACAATTTAGAAAAAATACCGGCATGACGCCTACTGAATATCGCAGTATCTGTCTTTGATAAAATATAAAACAGAATATGTTATATATTAACCGGTTATATCATTGTAACGCATATCTGCCTTTGTTATAATGTGTGATATCATTTATGCTGGCTGCATAAAATTGCAGCCGGCTGAAAACACTTTATTTTATGGAGGGATATATGAACGATACATTGTGGGCAAACGAAATTGCAAAAAAAATAAAATCAAAAATGGAGAAGGTTGCCGTGAGAAGCCGTGGAATTCTGCCTTACACCACAGAAAACGGGCGTTTTGACGACTGGACAGAAAAAAATATCTGCTGGTGGACAAACGGATTCTGGGGTGGAATGATGTGGCAGCTTTATCATGCCACAGGTCTTTCTTTCTATAAGGAAATTGCGATTGAAAATGAGGAAAAACTGGACAAAAATCTGATGATATTTCAGGGCATAGACCATGATAACGGTTTTAAATGGCTCCCTACCGCAGTAGCACATTATCGGACAGATAAAAATGAAACTTCAAAAAACAGAGGGCTTCTTGCTGCTGAATTTCTTGCAGGCCGCTTTAATCCTGCGGGTTCCTATATTCGCGCATGGAATGATTCGGGGGACGGAAACACTGCCGGATGGGCAATTATTGACTGTATGATGAATCTTCCGCTGCTGTACTGGGCTTCAAAGGAAATTAACGACCCTCGCTTTGCCCATATTGCACGTGCTCATGCGGATACTGCCACCGAATATTTTGTGCGGGAAGATGGCTCTGTCAATCATATTGTAGAATTTAATCCTCAGACCGGTGAATTTGTAAAAACTTATGGCGGACAGGGGTATGCAAAAGGTTCTACATGGAGCAGAGGGCAGTCTTGGGCGTTATACGGGTTTACTCTCTCTTATCTTCATACAAAGGAAGAGCGTTATCTTGAAACCGCAAAAAAGGTGGCTGATTATTATGTTTCACATATTCCGGAAAACGGTCTGATTCCGGTAGATTTCCGCCAGCCTGCGGACTGTACTTTGGAGGATTCTACCTCCGCGGCTATCGCTGCCTGTGGACTTTTGGAATTGGAAAAGCTCTGTGATAATACATTGAAAGAAACTTATCATACTGCTGCCATGAAACTTCTTCATGCTCTGGCAGAACATCGGTTTAATACAGATGAAAACATAGATTTTATGATTGATAAATGTACCGGTGCATTTCATGATGAAAAGCATGAGTTTTCTATTATTTATGGAGATTATTATTTTATGGAAGCGATTTTTAAATTAACAGGTGAAGAATTATTTATCTGGTAAAATTGAAAACAGCCGTGTATAACGGCGGTATTACAGGAAATACAGAGTAATTTCCTATGAAATAAAATATTTATTTTATATGAAAAAAGGATGGAAAATAAAGTGAAATTTGAACCTGAAAATACAGATTACAATTTAAGTCCCTATACAGGGCTGACAAGAGAGAGCTGGATAGAAGCAGGAAAATATCTTTTGACCGGCATATTCAGCCATATAAGTTCTAAAGATTCCCCTGTTGTCATGCCCCGAATTGAAACGGAAGTTACCTATCCTCACAAAAATGCTGTGGGAAAGCAGCGAAAGCTTGAGGAAATGGCTCAGATGTTTGAAGGTCTGGCACGCTCATTTTTTATCGCTGCGCCGTTGATTCATATAGAACCTGACATGGAAATCTGCGGATATTCTGTCAAAGATTATTATCGCAATCAGGTGCTTTTCGCCTGCACAAAAGGACATCCGAATTTTGTCGGCTGTTATGAGGATTTACAGGAACTTACAGATTTTGCAGACCCGTTTCGTGCGTTTCAGCAGACAGTAGAAACCTGTGCACTTGTGATTTGTCTTGATAACTGCAGGGAGGAAATCTGGGAAACTTATACAAAAGAAGAAAAAGAGATTGTTGCAAAATTTTTATTAAGCTATGCACATACAAATACAGTTCCACAGAACTGGCGTCTTTTTAATATGCTAGATATGGCATTCTTACATAAAGAGGGCTATGAAATTGATGCTGATGTTATGCGGGAACATGCGCAGGCGATTTTAAATTTTTATGCGGGAGACGGATGGTATCGCGACGGACACTCCTTTGATTATTATTCATGCTGGGCGTTTAATGTTTATGCGCCGATTTGGAACGAATGGTATGGATATGAACATGAGCCTTATATTGCTGCTCTGTTTGAAGAACATTCCAATAAATTAATGGAAAGTTATGGAGACTTTTTTGACAGAGACGGTTATACCAATATGTGGGGACGCAGCAATGTATACCGCAATGCTGCCACCAGCGCGTTTGAGGGAAATTTAATACTGAAAAATTCTTCCGCGAATCCGGGACTGGCAAGAAGGATTGCTTCCGGTTCGCTTATGCAGTTTTTTGGAAGAGAGGATTTTCTTGAAAATGGAATTCCTGCCATGGGATTTTACGGACAGTTTACGCCCCTTGTACAGGGATATTCCTGTACAGAATCGGTATTCTGGCTTGGAAAGGCATTTTTATGTCTGCATCTTCCGGCGGAGCATCCATTTTGGACAGAAAAAGAAAATAATGGAAGCTGGGAGAAACTTTCTGAACGCGAGGTGAAGGAAACTGTATTAAACGGTCCTGCGCTTTGCTTTACAAATCATAATGCAAATGGAGAAACAATTCTGCGTACCGGAAAAGTAGTCAAAAACTGTGGAGACGAGCATGGTATGTGGAATTATTCCAAGTTAAGTTATAACAGCAAATATCCGTGGGAATCCGCACCCTCATATCCGTGGGAATCCGCACCCTCAAAAAAAATAGAATCCATGCAATATGTTTTACAGGACAGCACTTCAGGAAATATTGAAAAATGTAATATTACTCTGTGGCATGGCAGGAAAGACGGGGTTTTATACCGCAGACAGTTTTTTAATTATGAGCTGACAAAGGAAACCATGTGGATGCAGGCACTTAATCTGGCAGATTTTCCAGTGGAACACGGCATATTTCGTGTAGATAAACTGAGGCTTTATCGCAGTCCGGTTACACTTACACTGGGCGCATATGGATTTCCTGATAATGGAACGGAAATTATAAAAGAAGAAAGCAGCGATGGACGCGCAAAAGCTATCACTTTAATGGGACATGACTTTACCGGACAGGAAAAGCAGCTTGCCATGACGATTTATGACGGGTGGGATGATATCGATGTTATTTTCAGCAAAGGAACAAATCCTGATTCCAAAGAGTCTGTGATTGTATATGGAAAAACAGCGAGACATAAACAGTATGGATATGAACCGTTTCTATTGATTTCACAAATAATTACAAAAGAGAGTCTGGAAGATTTTACAGATGATGAACTGTTTCCGGTTTCAGAAATTATTTATACAGACAAGGAAAAGAAAGGCGGATATGGACCGATTGAAATTATCATGAAAAATGGAGAAAAGAAAATAGTTGTATTTGAAGGAATGGAAGGAAATCTGCAGTTATAAATTTTTAAACAATACAACTATAAGCCTTTATCATCAATAACAAGGAAAATAGAAAAGAAAATAGAAAAAATCTATTGTAATTTCTCTCTATTATGTTTCATGTAACATAATAGAGAGAAAACAAAAAAGTGGCTACTCTCAACAATTAGTTAATCTATTACCGCTAAAAGTGCCAAACCATTACTATCTTCAGAAGGTGAAGCCACCTATGACTTTATATCAGATACAATTTGATAAAACTTCTATTACAAAAAAATAAACTGTTACAGATTTCTCCATAACAGCCTGTCTTTTTTTCAATCTTTATGAATACCACCTTACCATCGGCAGCTCATTATTCACCCCGTTTGTAAATAATATCTGATGCAAATCAACCACCCCATTCATAAACACCGCCGCGCAGGCGCATAAATACAATTCCCACATTCTCGCAAATTCCCTGTCAAACATCGCTTCCACTTCCTCTCGATGTGCCTGAAAATTCTGGTTCCAGCACAGCAGAGTTTTATTATAATGTCTGCGAAGGCTCTCGACATCTATTGTATAAAACTGAAAGTCTCCCGCAATATTTATAATCTCTCTGAGACTTGGAATCACTCCGCCCGGAAAAATATATTTCTTTATCCATGCATCCCCCGGATTTTCTGAAAGCGCACTGATATAATGCAGAAGAAAAACTCCGCCCGGCTTTAAACTGTTTTTTACACAGGATAAAAATAATTTATAATTTTCACGTCCCACATGTTCTATCATTCCAACACTCACTACCCTGTCAAATTTCATATTCAGTAAATTTAAATCCCGATAGTCCATAAGTTCCACAGTTAAATACTCCTCTAAATGTTCCTCTCTGATTCGTTCCTCAAATTTCTTTTTCTGCTCCATGCTTAAAGTAATTCCAACGCCATGTATCCGATATTTTTTTGCCGCCTCTATTAATAGGAACCCCCATCCACAGCCTATATCACACAATGACATCCCTTCTTTCAAATACAGCTTTTCCAGAATACGGTCTGTTTTATTACACTGAGCCTGATAAAGACTGTCAGTTTCAGATTGAAAATATCCACAGGAATAACTCATTGTTTCATCAAGCCACAGTTTATAAAAATCATTTCCAATATCATAATGAGAAGATACTTCTTTTTTCTGATTTCGTTTGGAATTTGAAGTGAAAATTAATTTTTTTAAAGCTTTTTTATCTGTCGAAAATCCGCTGATTTGTCCCATAAAACGATACAGCGCATCATACAAATCACCCTCTATTTCAATATCGCCGTGCATATAAGCCTCTCCCAGCGCAATAGAAGTGCTTGCCATTAATTCGCTTACATTTGGAACCTTGTGAAACACAACAGTAAATTCCGGCGTTCCGTTTCCAGCGACATAGCTTTCTCCGTTAATTACCATCTGAAATGGAAATGCATCAAATTTCTTCATAAAACCTACAAATTCTTTTTCTACTAAATTCATTTTTTTATCTTCCTTTCTATCCAAAAACAAAGGGATTTTGGCAGCAAAAACCTTATCTAAATCATTTCCAAAAGAAAAGAAGTTATACGAAAAAGCGCGAAGTAGTCTAAAAACACAGAACCGATGAATTTATGAAAAATCCCGTGGCTTATCAATTCTGTTTTTATTCCTGTATTGGCAATATAAGCTTAACAGAGAAACCACCATACGAACTGTGCCCGATATTGACTGTACCACCATGTGCCGCCATAATCTGTTTCACAATAAGCAGCCCTAAGCCGTGACGTTGTTCCAGTGTATTTTCATCACAGACCATATAATGTGGAGAATGATTAAGTTTTTCAACCTGTTCCTCTGTAACTCCTATACCATCATCATCAACAACTATTATACAGTTACTTTCCTCAACCATAACACCAATAAAAATATGGCATCCCCGTTCGTTATGATTAATACAGTTTTGGACAAGATTACTTACTGCCCGTTTCATCAGGTCTTTGTCAATACTGGCAGGACAAACAGTAAGCGCTTCATCCGTTTTCCATTCAATCGGATGTCTGTCATCAATATCCATATTGATGAAATCAACCACTACTTGACGGATAACAGCAATCAGATTTTGTTTTGTGGGACTTACTGGCTGCATATTATATTCCAATTTTGATGCCAGATTAAGGTCATTGATTAAATTTCTCATTCGTTCGCTTTGTTTTACAATAACCGCGGCTTTTTTACAGACATCCTCCGGTAAACGCCTATCATTTTCCAATTGCCCTGCATAGCCCATTACCATTGACAGAGGTGTGCGTATGTCATGTGATACCCCTGCAATCCAGTTTGCTCTTGCAGTTTCTTTTTTACGAAGCTGTCTGTTTTGAGACTGCAAGATTTCTGAAGTCTTGTTAATACTTACTGCAAGTTCGGACAACAATCCTTTTTCTTTTATAGAAACTGCTTCTTTTGTAGGCAAAGACTGTATTCCGCTGACAATCGGTTTAACAGATTTTAACAGCTTGGAGTTGGCAATCACATAGATAATAAAAATCAATGCAATATTGATTGCCAAAACAGAAAGAACAGTTTTAAGCAGGTTCGCAATTAGGTTGTAATCCCAACTCGGCCACATATGTTTCCAAAAGCTGTCTCTGGGATATCCCAATACAACCAGTCCATTTTCCGCCTCGCCTGTAAATGTCGGATACCCGTCTATATAACCGCGGGTCAGGCTTGCAATATCTGAAACAGAATACGACACAGGTACAGTTTCAGGCAGATTTTCTGTCTTCCATACAACCTGCTTTGTTTCATTATCAATAAATACTGCCCATGCATTCGAATTTTCTAATTTAAGTGCTGTATCTTCAGACAAAACATATTGATTATTATTTTGAGACAGATTATCAGCAACTTCCTCAGCGGTCATCCAAGGATAACTATTTGGTATTTGACTTATTGTATATATGACTAACAGTGCAAAGTTCAAAATAATAAGCAAAACGGAAGACAAAAGCATAATACTTATGAAACGCCGTATCAATCTGGGAATACTTTTCATATTACCTGCCCTCCACGATAAGCTTATATCCAAGCCCCTTAATCGTTATTAAAGAAACGGGCTGCGATGGATTTACTTCAATCTTTTCTCTGATACGGCGAATATGTGCCATCAGCGAATTTTCATAACCAAACGGATTATCGCCCCAGGCAGCCTCGCACAGAGCATCAATCGTAACAATTCGTCCTGCATTCCGATATAAGGCAGCAAGAATGGCGTGTTCTTTTGCTGTAAGTGAAATATGTTTCCCATTCTTTATAACCTCTGCACGGTCAAAATCAATTTCGCTGTCCGGCAATTT
Organism: uncultured Lachnospiraceae bacterium; assembly: GCA_910577835.1. Lineage (GTDB taxonomy): Bacteria > Bacillota > Clostridia > Lachnospirales > Lachnospiraceae > CAG-303. The sequence continues at coordinate 14,874 of CAJTOU010000035.1, forward strand.
TACAAGAGGGTTCTCATCTTTATAACTCCTGCGAAGAATGGCGTTAACACGAAATAACAGTTCTTTCGGTAAAAAAGGCTTTACCATATAGTCGTCCGCTCCAAGACCAAAGCCGCGAAATTTATCGTCATCCTCTCCACGTGCTGTTAAAAACAGTACAGGATAGTCAGAAGTACTTTTCAGTCGTTCCATAAGGCTGAAACCACTGCCATCAGGAAGCATGACATCAAGAATTGCGAACTCCGGACAATAGGTTTCTGAAATAGTAATCGCTTGTGTTACCGTTTTCGCTGTCTTAATATTTTGAAATCCTTCCTCATTTAAAATAGACACTACCATATCCAAAAGTTCCTGTTCATCATCAACAAGCAAAATGCGTTTTTGTTTTAAATAGTCAAACCTCATATAAATCTCTCCTTTGCAGTTTCTATTATGGCATAATGAAGCAGTCATTAAACCATGCTCCAATGTATTTAATGACATTATAACATAAAAATATGTCTTTTTTTATTGTACAGGGAAATGTAAGGTAAATGTAAGGACACGCGAAGGTTGGCATAAGGTTGGAACAGTATAATGTATTTACAATGATAAGAAAGGAGCAAAACATAATGAACATCATTGAGACTAAAAATTTAACAAAATCTTATGCCGATTTTACAGCAGTTTCAGATGTCAATCTGCATATTCCAAAAGGCGCTGTTTATGGGTTTCTCGGTCCGAATGGCGCTGGAAAATCCACCACAATGAAAATGTTTCTGGGACTTACCAAGCCGACAAGCGGCTCATTTACAATTAATGGAAAAATGTATCCTGAAAACAGGGTGGAAATTTTAAAAGAGGTCGGCTCGTTTATTGAAGCCCCTGCTTTTTATGGAAATCTAAGTGGTGAGGAAAATCTTGAAATTATCCGTAGAATATTAGGACTTCCGAAATCTTCAGTAGATGAAGCTCTTGAAATTGTGGGATTGACACAGTTTAAGAATCGGCTCGCTAAAAAGTATTCTCTTGGAATGAAGCAGAGATTAGGTCTTGCAGGTGCATTAATAGGAAAACCGCTGATTTTGATTTTGGATGAACCGACAAACGGACTGGACCCTGTTGGTATCCACGAAATCAGAACGCTTATCCGTTCATTACCCGAAAAATTTAACTGCACTGTTTTGGTATCATCACACTTGCTGTCTGAAATAGAACTGATGGCTGATACTGTCGGTATCTTGAATCACGGGCATCTTCTGTTTGAAGGTACACTTGATGAACTAAAATTTAATGCTAATTTACTTCACTTTCCTACTGATAATCTTGAAGATACTTTCCTCGCCTTGATTGATGCTGACAATCAGAAAAGAGGTGCTGTAAAATGAGTATTTCTCTGGAATGTAAAAAGATTAAACGGACTGGATTTTTACCTGCATTTTTAGGTGGTAGTATTTTAGCTGGGGCTGTTCCTGTTATTAATATGGCTGTCCGTTCAGAAATGTATCAGACACAACAGGGTAATCCTATACAAATTCTGCTTGGTGCAAACTGGCAGATGATGGCGATGCTGAATGTGCTGCTTGTTGTCGCAGGAAGCTGCCTTTTATATCATACGGAATATGCTGATAACGCCATGCAGAAAATGAAATCTCTTCCTCTTCGGGAAAGCTCTGTTTTCTTGGATAAAGTAATTTTGACAATTTTCATGAGCCTTTTTGTGCTTGTGATAGAAGCAGGAACAATCGCATTTTGTTCATATTATTGGTTTGAAATTGGAAGCGGTTTTTTGAGCGAACTGTGCAAAAATTTTGGGTATGCATTTTTGTTAATGTTACCCTGCGTTATCTTATCGCTTCTTATTTCAGAAGCCTGCAGAAATATGTGGGTATCACTCGGCATCGGCGTAGTTCTTATTTTTACTGCAACAATGCTGCCAACAGACAACTTTCTTCTTTCACTGTTTCCTTTTGCAACACCGTTTCAGATGTTTGCGGGCGCTGATACAGAACAGGTAATGCGTTATATTTATTCAACAGCAGCGGAGATTGTAATTTTTGGTCTGGCGCAGCTGATATTTATAAAGATAAGGAGGTCATTTGAATGAATTTTTTATCACTTGTTGGTGTTGAGTTTAAAAAAATCCGTCGTTCTAAAATCCTTTTGATTCTGGCAACTGCCACCATTATTCTCTGGCTTCCTTCTATCTTTAATGCCAATATCAATTTTGAAATGCAGGCGGAGGGAATTTCTCCGGAAAACAACTTTCTGATACAGGGATTTATGGGAATGGCATGGTTTATGTTTCCTGCAAGTATGGTTGTAAGTACTGTTCTGCTGAATATGACAGAAAAAAGTAATAAGGGCATTTTAAAAATGCTTTCACTGCCAATTAATATCGCAAAACTGTGCATGGCCAAATTCGTTATTTTGCTTACACTGGCTGCTTTTCAAATACTGATGACTGTTGGCATGTATTTTATTAGTGCAGGGATAGCTTCACAAATGCAAAATTATAATTTTATTCTACATCCACTCTTTGTTTTCAAGGAGGCAGGATTGATATTTATGGCAGCAATTCCAATGCTTGCATTTTTCTGGCTTTTGTCAGTATGTATTCAGACACCTATTTTTTCTATTGGGATTGGGCTTGCTTCAATAGTTCCATCAGTTCTGATGATAAATACAAAGATATGGTTTGCATATCCAATGTCGTATCCGTTCTTTGTAATAACGGCTGAATATGGAAAATTAGCTTCTAACCTTACAACAGCACAGGTCGAATTTATTCCGTGGATTCCTGTTGCTATTGGTATCACAATGATTTGTTCGTTTATTTCCTGCCTTTGTTTTGGGCAGGCTGAAAGGAGATAATAATCATGAAAAACAAAATTTTAACTGCTGTCAGCATATTTATGCTTTTCGTACCATGGACTATTTTACCGTTAAGGTCTTTTGACTGGGCTTTGGAATCGCCTGTTGCTGAAATAATGATTTCCTGTTATGCAGCATTTATGATTTTCAGCGGAATATTTACAGGGATTTCCTATGTGAAAGCAAAAGTTCAAAACAACGCTATGAAAGTCTGCCTGATTATGAACAGCCTTTATGCAATTGGCGGTGTTGCAGCATTTGGAATGATGATTTTACCGAAAATTATATGACATATGTCAGTGGGTACAGTGATATCTTTACACAGGTATTACTGATACCCACAGATATACTTATAATTTGTTTGATGACCGGGTCAGTAAACATTATAAAGAAATCCCAAGCACTTCACAAAGATACACAAAATCTCTCGACCAGTTTTCCGTCCATGAATTAGCACGCCGAATCAGCTCCGCTATATCCGCACAGGCGGCATCCGTATCTCCTGTCCAGTAATATCTCCATGCTCTGGCAAGCAGATAAATCTCATAATATTCCTTATCAAGCTCCATAAGCCTTGTCAAATCCTCAATATGGCGTTTACATCGATTTTTTGTCGCAGCAACTGGACAGCGGCATCTTAATATTTTAATATTATCGGGATCATATTTTAAAGCACTGCCCAAATCTCTGTCCATCTCCATGCGGTTTCGCAATGCCAGATAACAATATGCCCTTAATATATACAAATTGGCATCCTCCGAATTTTCTGAAATTTTTTTTGTAAATTCTATCACGGCCTGTCTATAATGACCAGTTGTTGTCAACTCGAAAATCCTGCGTGTTTCAGGATTTAAAATAGAGTTTATATAATCCAAATCCAAAACATTTGGAAGCTCCTCTGTATTCTTTTCTTCCGGATATGATGTCGATATAAATCCAAATTCACTATCCTTAATATTTTCTCTTTCAGCCAAGGCCTTCTTTATCATTTCTTTACTTATATTTTCCTGTTGTGGCTCTTCATCTTCCTCCTCATCTTCTTCCTCATATGGAAATCCAAGCTTCTCCATAAAATCTGTCATCTGCCAGCAATCCCCATAAGAAGAAATATCATCGGAATACGCCCTACATTCTTCATTATCCATCATTTCATCTGTCCATGCAATCAGATAATTTTTTATTGCATCTTCGCTCACCCTGAAACACTCGGCTATTCGTGCGGCATGTTCTGCGCTGTTTTCCGTTTTATTATCGCTCTTTATAAAATAATCCGGCATTGTGCTGAAATCATCAATCTCTTCTCCTTTGTCATAAAGTGTATATCCCCAGAAATCTCCATCATAGATATACAAAAACAGCAGAGGTGAATCTGTTTTTAATGAAAAAGCAGCCAGAAATTCAGGACTTGGAATATCATCGTTAAAAGCAATTCCGATTCCGCTGTCATACTCTGTATATTGACAATTTTCTTCTTTTACCTGCAATTTTTCCATATTATCCTTGTTTGCATTGGCCGCTTCAGATATCATTTCTCTTACTTTTGATAAATCATTCAGTTTTGTAATCGCCATATGTAAAAATAATCCCATAAATCTCTCCTTTTTAACACCATTTTTATATGAATTTCTTTGTATTCTCTGCCTATATCAGCTTCATCTTCACTTCCATTTCATTCTCCTTTGCTTTTACCTTTGCCATACTTCCACATATCAGTGGCATCATAGGCGGCAGATGTCCAATATCCGCATCCATAATCACCGGCACATGATATTTTTCCAAAATATCAAGTACCGCGTGGTACTGATTAAGCCCCATTATTTCCTGACCAAACACCAGCGGCCTGCCTATCACAAAACCTCTCACATATTGAAACCATCCTGCATTATCCAAATTCCATATGGTACGTCTTATTGACAGTACATTTAAATCACAGGATTCCAGAAACCATATAAAACCATCCTCTTTGTATTTCTCCAGAAATTCCTCTGTTTTATCAAACCTTGTTCCGGAAAGATTGACAAGACAGTCCATACAGCCGCCAAGCAGCCTTCCCTCCATCTGTACTTCTGATACAGGCTCCTGCCCGATAAAGCTATGAAGAATTTTTTCTTCTGTCACATGATAAGGCGGCGTTGGATTTTCTTCACTTTTAAGAGATTCCTTTTCCCATTTATCATATCCCTGAACTGTCAGCTTTTCTCCTGTCAGCAGCTTATAAGCATCCCAGATTGCCGGATGCCATTTTTCCATTCCAAATGTCGGAGCGCATGGACCGTAAATAGACGCCGTATCGCACAAGGTAGTTAAAAGAAATGTCATATTTGTATTATCAGAATATCCCATATACCACTTTGGCGAAGCCGCTTTTATTTTTTCAAAATCAATATAATTTAATACTTCGCACATAAGCTCTCCGCCTCCACAGGATATCAGCACATCATTTTTTTTGGAAACATAAGCTTCATTTAGCTCTTCACCGCATTTTTCCGGAGTATTGCTGATACCAATGCCACAGCCCTTATAGCAGTTTGGACCGATATCTGTCTGATATCCCATTTCACGAAATATATTCTGTGCACTTTGAAATCCTGTATAATATGGCTCTATATTGCAGCCAAAGGAAGGTGCTACAAATCCGATTGTCCCGTTCTTTTTTAAGAATTTTCCATATTTCATAATATCTTCCTCCTAAATTCCGAAAGCAAAGGACCTGTGGCCCTCCGCTTTCTTTCATATAGCTACTTTTTATTTTGTAAAATTTTTTCTCTTGCAGGTTTTTATCTTTTTCAATTTATTATCCTCCAAAAACATTTTTTGACAAGCCTGAAATACTGTGTGTCAGCCGAAATTCTTCCTCCGGCATATTAAAATATTCATACGGATTTGCTGCGCCGTCGTTCCATGATACGTCTACATTATAATAAACTCCATCTATATATACTATATTCCAAGCATGTTCTCCATTCGCATACCCGACACAGTAATAGCATGGAATACCTACTTGCTGCATAAGATACTGAAAAGCCTTGGAATATCCAGCACAGACAGAGCTGCCACCGACAAGCGCACTGTATGCGCTCTGATTTAAAGGCGCATTTTCATTATATTCTGCCAGTTCATTCAATGCATCATGCACATATCGTTCTTTATCAAACGCATTGTCAAATGCTTGTGCACCCTGTATGATTTTTTCTGCTGCCTCGTCAAACTGTGCCTTTGCCCGTTCTATATACTCTGCTGTTTCATTAAAGCTCAAGATTACCTTCGCTACCTCACCACTGCTGTAATAGCCATACTGATAAGAGGTATCCAGCCAGAACATTTCAGGATGGTCGTTATAAACAGCCTCAAATACCTTTGCAAGAGCGGCTGCGCTTGTGGTGGTTTTCAAATCAATGTCTGTATTAAACTTCAGCATATTTTCATATAACTGTTTATATAAAATCTGCTCATCAGCAGTTAATATTCCAAAATATGGATAATACAGAGTATCAAAAACCAGGCTTTCATCTGTTACATTGTAATCTACACTTATTTTGATATCCTCGCCGTTTTTGGCAATTTCTATATTTTGGCTGTTTTCCATCTTATTCGCTGCTTCAATGCCTTCGCTGCCATTTGAATTCTGACTGCTTTCCACAGGTTTGGAAATTTCTTTTCCCATTTCCTCCGGTGCTTTATAATCTGCTCTTCCGGTAATATCTGAGGAAGCAGAACTCTCCTTTTCACTGTTCTGAAACCACCCTGTCTTTTCACTGATATCAGCGATAATTTTATCCGCACTGTTTTTGACATTATCAACAAAATCCTGAATCTGTGCTTTTCCTTCCTCGGTACTCCATGAAAATACACCCGGAAAAACAGCACTTGAAATAATAAGAATGCACAAAACTACCAGTCCTGCTTTTATCAGTCTTAGGAATCTTATAATATGCTTCAATTCACATCTCCTGTTCTTTCATCTAAACCTGTTTATAGTTTTTCAGGAAATCCTTTAAACGCTTTGCAGCCTCTTTTAATTGTTCTGTTTCCGGAAGATATACAATTCTGAAATATCCTGGTGTTTCCCAGTGGAATCCTCCGCCGTGTGTAATCAGAATATGCTGCTCCTTCAAAAAGTCAAGAGCAAATCTCTCATCATCATAAATGTGAAACTTTTCTTTATCCAGCCTTGGGAAAATATAAAAGGCAGCCTTTGGTTTTACTGCATATACTCCCGGTATTTCCCGCAATGCCTGATAAATACATTCTCTCTGCTCATAGACTCTTCCGCCCGGCACCAGAAGTTTTTTTGTTTCCTCCAGACAGTCAAGCGCCGCCGGAATCAATGACTGTGCAGGTACATTGGAGCAAAGTCTCATGGAGGACAAAAGATTCAGTCCCTCGATATACCCTTCGGCCCCTGACTTGTCTCCGCACAGACACAGCCAGCCACAGCGATATCCTGCAATCAGATGAGATTTTGACAAACCGTTAAAGCTGAGCGTCAAAAGGTCAGGCGCCAAGGAAGCCAGAGAAGTATGTTCGATTCCATCCATCACCAGCCTGTCATAAATTTCATCTGCAAAAAGAATCAAATCATTTTCTCTTGCAAGCTGCACGATTTGTTCAAGCAACTCCTTTGGATATACAGAGCCCGTCGGATTGTTTGGGTTAATAACTACGATTCCCTTGGTCTTTGGATTGATTTTCTTTTTCATATCCTCGATGTCAGGATACCATTCCTGCTGTTCATCACACCGGTAATGCACGGCATTTCCGCCTGCCAGCGTAACGGAAGCAGTCCATAGTGGATAGTCTGGCGAAGGAACAAGAATTTCATCTCCATCATTCAAAAGTCCCTGCATAGACATTGTAATAAGCTCGCTGACGCCATTTCCTGTATAGATATCATCTACGGAATCACATGGAATATTCTTGCTCTTACAATATTTTAATATCGCATGTCTTGCTTCCAAAAGTCCCTTTGAATCGGAGTAACCTTCTGTATTTGTAAGGTTTTCCGACATTTTCTGTATTACCTTTTCGGGAGCCCGAAAGCCAAACGGTGCGGGATTTCCTATATTTAATTTTAGTATATCCATTCCCTGCGCAATCATACGCTGTGCTTCATCCATAACCGGACCTCTTATATCATAACATACATAGTCTAATTTGTGTGATTTTTCAAATGTTTTCATAATTATTTTTTCCTTTCTTTTTATTTGGTAAAAACTACCTGTCTTATCGACTGCTCAGACCGTTTTGTATATGTAAAGGCCAAAGTGGCGGCAACTATTGTTTATAAATTTATTTTATAAATGATACAAAAAGCCCTGAACGTTTAAAAAAACGTCCAGGGCGAATTTACATCCGTGTTACCACCTGAATTCAGAAAAATATCTGCACTCTGCCGATACAAACATATCGTTTCCCTGTAACGGGAGAAACCCGCTGGAGCCTACTGAAATTCTGTTCGGCCTCAAAGCTCATGGACTGCTTCCTGACCGGTTCCGCAAAGATTTTCACCACCCATCTTCTCTCTGAAGCTTCTCCGAAAAGTACTCCTTCCAATCATCGCCTTTTGTGTTTGATTTCTGATATCATAGCACAATTATCTTTTCATGTCAATTTTTATTTTTCATTTATCTGTATAGAAAAATTCCATAAGCTTTTTCTGCACCTTTTTGTCATATGCTGTACTGTGAACTACCCATTGTCTAAAGCCAGTGGGATTGCGGCAGCCATTATTTCAACAATTCAGTTTCATTATTATCATATTTTGTTATGGCTTTCTGGAAAATATCTGTTATAATAGAATCCAATAAAAAATTTCTAAACCAAACGAGGTGTTTTATGAAATCACGCGCATATTATTCCGCAAGAAATCTTGTCTTTGCCCTGACTGCGCAGGGTATGGACAGTATTCTTACCTTTATTGCAAGAACAGTCTTTATCTACACACTGGGAGAAACGTATCTTGGCATGAACGGACTGTTCAGCGATATCCTTACACTCCTCTCCCTTGCGGAGCTCGGCTGCGGTACTGCCATTATTTATGCAATGTATCAGCCTGCGGCCAAAGGAGATGAACAAAAGCTGGCAGCATTATTAAATCTTTACAAAAAAATCTATATTACCCTTGGAACCGGAATTTCTATTGTCGGCTTATGTCTGATACCCTTTCTTGACTTTTTTATATCGGACATGCCTGATATTCCGGAGCTGCCTTTTATTTATATTTTATATCTGCTGAACACCACCTGTACTTACTTTTTTTCCTACAAAAAAAGTATTCTGATGGCTTATCAGATTCATCATGTCGTATCGAAGATTACAATGATTACAGTAATATCTCAGAATCTTCTGCAAATGACGATTCTGTTTTTGACACACAATTTTCTTCTCTATCTTGTCATCCAGCTTTTGGCCACATTTTTCTGCAATATGGCCATCTCGCTTTATGTAGACAGACACTTTGTTTTTCTGAAGGAATATAATAAAGAGAAGCTTGATAAAGAAAGTAAGGCTGACATTATAAAGAATATTAAAGCAATGTTCCTTGACAAACTAAGCTCCGCCGTCGTTACGTCTACGGATAACATGCTGATTTCCAAATTTGTCAGTACGATAGTGCTTGGATATTATTCCAACTATACTTTATTTGTGACTATTATCAGAAATATTATGCTGAGGGTCAGCGATGCATTGACCGGAAGTGTTGGAAATATGGTTTCCTCTGAAAATCCAAAACATGCCAAAAAAGTATTTGAAGACCTTTTATTTATGAATTTCTGGATAATCGCTGTTTTTTCGATTATGCTGTTTTCCTTTATTAATCCTTTTATTATGCTTTGGATTGGTGAATCGTATCTTTTACAGCTTCCGATTGTATTTATTATCTGCCTGAATATGTATATGCGGTACATCCGAAATACACAGCTTATTTTTATTGATACATATGGATTGTTTCAGGAAATCCGCATAAAATGCATATCTGAGGCTTTGATTAACCTTATCGCCTCGCTGATTCTTCTTATCCCTTTGCATATGGGAGTATCAGGGATACTGCTTGGAACTTTTATCAGCAATATCACTACAAATTTCTGGTTTGAACCGTATATTATTTATAAAAAGAGATTTAAAGAACCTCTTAAAGGCTATTTTAAGAAATTCTTTCTCTATCTGGGTATAACGCTTGGAGCTGGTGGATGTGTTTTCTGGTTTGCAGAATATGTAACATTTAATGGCGGATGGATAGAATTTGCACTGAAATTTTTTGGATGTCTCATATTTTTAAACGGGATATTTGCAGGAATTTTTCACCGACAGGACGAATATTTATATTTTAAGGAGAAATTTGCAGAGGTACTTGAAGTGCGCCGTCAACGCAGAAGTTAATACTTTTCAAATATATTTGTTCATTGTACAATCGCTGTGCCTGTATAAATTATTTCAAAACATGCAAAGCAATTTTTCATAACGCAGAAAGACCGCAACAGACATGCAGAATATTGTAGATTCTGGTATACAGCTACTATATTCTGCATGTCTGTAATATGTCAGTCTTAATTTATTTGTTTCAATTAATTTTTTTGCAGACAGTTTGCCTGTGATTCCTCCGGCAGATTCCGCATTTTTATATGCTTTAAAATAACGATTGCAGATATTCCTATACATCCTCTGACAATATAGGTATTTGAAATACGCACCACCGCCGTTACTGCAAAGCACAAAAAGGTGATAATACTTCTTTTGGAATGTGGTGATACGCGAAGAGCTGAAAACAGCAGATAATAAACAACCAATGTCCATACAGCTTCCATATCCGGAAATAACCCAAGCAGCACCCCAAAAGATACGGCTATTGCCTTTCCGCCCTGAAAATCATGAAATATGGAAAAAGCATGCCCAAGAACCGGTGCTATCATAATAATACTTAATAACGCCGAATCCGGAAAAGTTCTCCGAAACAGATAGACGGGAAGAAAACCCTTAAATAATTCGCAGCATAAAACCAATATTCCACATGCTGTTCCTCCCATTATAAAAGCATTCGCTGTTCCCGGATTTCTATCCTCACTGTCTTTCATAATATCCTTTTTGTTCAGTATTCTTGTAATATATTCTGCAAATAACAGGCTTCCATTTAGATACCCTGCTAAAATCCATAATAGTTTTTTCATCCTGTCAACTCCTGTCGATTTTATGCATTTCAATTTATATTTACTTTACTGTATATCAAGGCTTCTATTTTTTCTGCTGTATTCCCTTTAAATTCAGCCTGCTGCCTTGCTTTCATCTGCTCTCTTAACTTCTGGTCATAAGCCAGTCGTATGCCTGCTTCAGCCTGCTGTTCCGCTCCCTTTGCAGAAATACTGTATCCCCTGCGGATAAAATAATTCATATTGGCTGTCTCACAGCCTGGAATCGGATTAATGTGAACCATTGGACATCCCGCTGTTGCCGCCTCTGTGGAGGTCAGTCCTCCCGGTTTTGTAAATAAAACATCCGCTGCCTGCATAAATACGGGCATTTCATTTGTCCATCCATAAATCATAATATTCTGTTCCGCTTCAAACTCCTGTTTTAATTTTTCTTCCAGTTTCTTATTGGAACCACACACCACAAGGATAAAATCATGCGTTCCACCCCTCTTTTCAAGTTCTTTCACAAGCTGACTGATATTTCCTGCTCCCATGCTCCCGCCTGCCACAAGATATATTTTTCCACTTTCTCTTTCAAAAGTTTTTCCACCAAATATTCTTTTTACTGCTTCGTCACTTCCTATCCGCTGACTGTATGCCAAAGATGTCGGTATTCCATAAGGAAGAAGCTTGTGCTCTGGTATTCCTGCCTGTATAAATTCCTCTCCAACCTCCTCTGATGGAACCACATAATAATCACAGTCTGTTTCTCCCCAGAATGGTATGCTGGTGTAATCTGTTGCTATGGCAACTGTCAGAGGCAATTTTATACCTTTGCGCTTCATGCTGGTTAAAGTTTCCGCTGGAAATAAATGAGGAACCAGAATAGCATGATATTCTGTTTTTTCAAGACATTTTCTCAGATATTCATCCATACCTGAATTTGCATAGTATACAATAGACTTTTTTACATGATGGCTGACTGCATCTCCAATTTTGTATACAGCTCCAAATACCTTTGGAGCTTTCTGAACTGTCTTTACATAAATCCTGCTTACCGCCTTTGACACCCTTTCCCCTGCAAAAGACAAATAATCAGGAAAATCCACATAATGTCCCTGCGATTCAAGATACTCCTTCATCGCCATTCCAGCAGCATTATGGCCGCCTCCAGTACCGCATGACAGAATTAAAATATTTAATTTTTGTTTTTGTTTCGTGATTTCTTTTTCCATAAAAGGCATTATAACAGATTTCTCCTGTTTTCGCAAGTTTTCACTTTTCTTTCGCATTTTTTTCACAAAATAACCACAAATTCTTTTTATAGTATATGACATAAGGAACAGGCGGTTACCAGGCCTGAGCTCCTTTTTATATATATTTTATAAATTTTTTTTCATAAACTCTCCTTTTTACTCCGGTCAGCTGCCGGAGTTTTTATTTGTTCAGTCAATACAGTATATAAAAAGCCAAAGACTGATTACTCTGGCTGTAATATTCAATGTATGAACACAAATATTTTTATAATTTTCCAACTAATCATATTTGAAAAATAAAATATGTGATTTGATAATATATGTCTAAATTATTATAATGGAAGCATTATTTCTGTGACAAATACATCTTCTTCATCCTGTCTGTCCACATACCCCTGATATCTGTCTACTACCTTATCCATACGCATAAGCCCAAAACCATGATATTTTTGATTTTTAGTAGAAAGATAGAGTTTTCCTGATTTTTTCAATTTTCCGCTGGTGGAATTCATTACATAAATATATAGCTGTCCCTTTAAAATATCAATATAGACTCTGATAAACCGTTTATTCTTTTCTGTTTTCATACATGCTTCCATAGCGTTATCCATAAGATTTCCGATAATCAGACTTAAATCAATCTCCGAAACAGAAAGATTCTTTGGTACAATTGCCTTGGCATCTACGGTGATGCCTCTGCTTTTTGCAAGAGAAATTTTGCTGTTTAACACGGCATCTATCATTATATTTCCTGTTTTTATTACTGTATCTACGGCAGTTAAATCCGTATCTAGCTCATTTAAATAAGATGCTAACTTATCCAGATTTCCCATAATGAGATAGGCTTTCATAGTCTGGATATGGTTATGATAATCGTGTCGCCATCCCCTTGTCTGACGATACATATTTTCTACCTCCTGACAGTGTTTTTCCATTAAATCACTCTGATATAATGAAATACGCCGGTCTGTAAGTTTAATCATATATTGCTTAATAAAAAACGCTGCTGATATAAAAAAGAGCAATACAAAAATTATAACTGCAATAATAAGTTCCGATTTCATTTTCTCTCCTTTTTGCCATTTTTCTCATCAGGTTATACAGATGATACTTTGCTAAAACACTGGATAAATGCCTGATTTACTTTCTCATACATTCGACGGCTTACAGGAATATTGCTGCCGTCGTCAAAATAGACAGAAACCTTATCAATGCGGAATATTGCTCTGACTCTGCATATATAGGAACGATGACATTTGATAAAATCTGTTTTATCAAGAATATGTTCCAGCTGTGAAAGGGTTTCCTTTATTTCTACTAACTTGTCCTTTTTCTCCAATTTAAGCCTGCAATTGTGCCCCATTGCTTCTGCATAGCAAATCTGTTCTGTGTTTATTTTTAAAATTTGTTCCTGAGTGTGGATTAAAATATACTTTTCTGTTTTTCGTATTTCTGCTGCGCGGTCAAGACAGGCATTTAACTTTGTTTCACTGACAGGCTTGATAAGATAATGCATTGCCTCCACCTCATACCCCTCTTCTATATAATCTGTCAGGCCGGTGGTAAAGATAATAACAATATTTTTGTCTTTGTCCCTGATTTTTTTCGCCATTTCGATACCATTCATTCCCGACATCTGTATATCTACAAACAAAATATCAAAATCCGCCTCCTCCTCCCACTGGAACAGAAAACTTTCTGCTGTTTCAAAGCGCTTTAATATGAGAGTTGTTTTGTTTTTTACACTCCATTTTTTTATATAGGAAGTCAGAAGGTCCCCATGAGACTGTATATCTTCTATTATTGCGATTTTCATAAATGGGCAGGCTCCTTTCTTGATTGATGTAAAAAATTGCTGTAATATTTATCGACTTTCCTGTCTGACAGCAATAATCATAACATAAAAAGATAATTTTTTCACTAAGATTGTTGAATTTTTTGTTTTGTTTCCTGCTGTTTCCACAAGGCATATAATATTGTAAAATAGAAACGGGGTATTATTTATGATAAATAACTGCTCAAATCTTTATCTGTTATCTGCGGCAGCGTGCAAGCTGAGAGAATGTCTGGAAAAAGAAGAACTTGAAAGGCTTTCTTCTGATTTAAGAACACTTGGGTATTTAATTGAAAATATGATTGTTCATAAAAGTGAATGTGAAGAAGAGGAAAACATCTGATTGTTGCTTTGATATAATATTTTGTGGGTATTATAGGTAAATTATTTTGTTTTAATATTCCAAAAACATATCAGAAGGATATATGGTAAAAATCTCTCAAATATTGGTATTTGAGAGATTCTTTCTTTAAGAATACACCTACAAATTGAACTTGAGATAACTCGATTATAACAGATAATAGAGACTATCCCAAAGTCTGTATAAATCTTCAAACTGGTGTATGATAAAATTATTCAATTTGGAGATTTTATTAAGTCTGTATTTTCTTTTTTTACATTGTTACATTTTCTTTACTATCTCAGTTATATCTATTTTCCGGCTTCGAACTGTCTCATCAAATATCTTTAATTTTTTTGCAGTTTCCTATTAAGATATTTTTTACTTTATTAATATAATACAGATTTTTGTGAAAGTTGTAAAATTTCAGTTATTTTTTTTGATATGTTACTTCTTTCCATATGAAGCCTTTCTGCAATCTCTCTTTGTTTCATTCCATCAATAAAGCTATACTGAAACATAAGTCTTATCTCTGCATCAGATATAGATGATATAAATGTCTCAATTTCCAGTGTTTCTTTTTCTGCCTTTAATTTGCGTTTCTGGTATTCATTTATAAGTTTTCTGCTTATATATGCCTGCTCCGCATTATATATTTCTATATAGGGAAAATCTTTCATTGATGCTTTAACTTTTTCCTGTGTAACAGATATTTCTTTTTTCTGTTCCTGAAGAATCTTTTTATCCAATTCTTCAATTTCTCTTTTTAATGCTCTATGTTGCTGCAATTGTTTTTTGGTCATCTAAAATACTCCTTTCCTGTTTTATCTTTTGATGGCAAATTTAAAAAATAACTTTAATTATTACCTTATGTTAACTGCTCAGGAAACTTATAAGATTGCTTATCTTGGCCTCTTGAATACATTTCACTTATAAAATACCCATACATCATATCCACAAATCGCTCTTTAGCTCTACCATTAAGTAAAGGTAACATCAATTTTATATTTGTCAATGAATCATCTGTAAGTTTTATACTATTCCCTCTTTTCATATCATCATCTCTTTTCTTTTTGTTGTTTTGTAATTTTAATATATCACTTAACAACTATATTGTCAATATTTTTTTGTTGCAAAGTGATATTTTTTATGATATACTTCTAAAGAAATGAGGTGATACAAAAAATGACTGAATCTGAATTAAAAATATGTAAGCGTTTTAAAGAAATACGAAAAGAACTGGGAATGAAACAAAATGATTTTGCACAGGAAATAAAATTAACTCAAGGACATGTTTCTGATATTGAAAATTTAAGAAAAGGAGTATCTGAAAGAATTGTTGAAATTATATGTTTAAAATTTGGAATAAATGAAGAATGGCTGCGCACCGGTAAAGGAGATATGAAAAACCCAATTTCCGGTGAAGAAAGATACTCTATAAATATTGCTAAACTACAACGCACTGATGACGAAACAATAATCAGATGGGTAAATGCCATCGCTGAAACAAAACCTGAAATATTAAAAGAAATAGAATCTTTTATGAAAAAAATTTTAAACATTGAAGAATAAAGGAGAAGCCGAGTTATTTCGACTTCTCCTTTACATATTCCTTTAAAGAAATGTATATTCTATAAAGAAACTTTTTATCCTCTTTGTCATCTGTTTGGCTTAGCAACTCAAGTATAATTTTTTTGAGCTCTTCCATTTAATCTACCCCCATGTAACTTTTTTACAAGGAGTACTTTCTTTTTCAACACTCATCCCCCTTGCTGGAAATATTATAACATTATTCGACAAATTTTTCCATATTTTTTGTAATTTATCCGGAATTCCGGAAAAATTTTTTTATTAATATGCATATGCTGTAAAATCGTTATTTTTTATTGATACTCCGACTCGTATAAATCTGATATCCTGCAATCTAATGCCTTTGCAATCATTTCTAAATTTTTCAAAGTCGGAGAATATTTTTCATTTTCATAATCATTCAAAGTTGAACTTCCTATTCCTGTTTTTGAAGCAAGAACTTCCAAAGTCACTCCTTTGCTTTTGCGCATACGCCATATTAATATCTTCAATTTGTAAATCCTCCGTACATTTATATAGTACAAAAAATGTCGAAAAATGTCACTCTGTAATATTTCTATCTATAATTTAGCCTGAGCATGTTATATGAATATGTAATGAAATATACTATTTACTTTATTCTGTTTTCAAAAGTAAAAAGGCTGTTATAAAATGAATAACATTCATAAATCAAAAAATATAATGAAGATATCATGAAATAATAATTTTTTTCAAATTTTTCCTTTTATAGTTGAAATATGATACAATAAGCAAATCTGAGACTGCTCTCATTTTTTCCAATCTACTCTGGACAAAATTTATTAATGTCAAGCAGAGAAAAGAATTTGATATGGTTTAAAATATTTACTTATTATTCTATATCAACAAAATCAAATACTATGAAAGGATACTATGACATAGCAAGACAAAATAAAAGAAGTGATGGTCTATATGAAGCAAAAGTCAGCGTCGGCAGAGATGAGACAGGAAAATTAATCCGTGTGTCTGTATATGCGAAAACACAACGAGAACTGGAGGTAAAAAAAGAAGAGTTAAACAACAATATAAACAAAGTCTCAATATAAAAGGCTCCAACACACTTATGAAAGATTATGCTAAAATGTGGCTTCCAACCAGTAAATCAAAAAAATCTCATAATACTATTGCAATGTATGAAAATGCAATAGAAAAACACATAATCCCTTGTATTGGTCATTTCCGTTTGGCTGATATCAGAAAAAGTGATATCCAAAATCTAATTAACGAAATATATGAAATGCCTGAAACATGTGTAAAAGTTTCTATGACACTAAAGCAAATATTGTCTGCAGCTTTGGATGACAGGCTAATCACTGAAAATCCATATCGAAATATAGAACTCCCAAAACGTCCACCAAGCAAAAAACGCGCTCTGACAGACTTGGAAAAACAGGCCCATAACAGACCTGACAGCTCATATTTTTCGGCACAACTATGCTACTATGCTTTATTACTCCGGTTACTATAAAAAAGGCTGCTGCCTTGCTTGGACACAGTAATACCAAAATGATTATGGAAGTGTATTCACACCTTGATGAAGAGAAAGAAAAAGCAGTAGAAAAACTTAATGAAAACATAAAATTAGCGCCTTAAAAACAGCCTTTTTTCTATGACATTTTTACGACAATTCATGAAAAAAAGAGGGATTTACGACATCATTACGACACAAATTGCAATATAAAACACCCAATTTCACCAAACTCAAAAACAGCGGGATTCCTTTATTTTCAAGGTTTTCCGCTGTTTTTTCTTAATGAGACACCCGGGAATCGAACCCGGGACAACTTGATTAAAAGTCAAGTGCTCTACCGACTGAGCTAGTATCCCATAACTTATTTAATTTCTGCAGGTCAACTCCTTTAAAAATTCCCCTGCTTAACAGGGCTAGTTGGATTCGAACCAACGAGATGCAGGAGTCAAAGTCCTGTGCCTTACCGCTTGGCGATAGCCCTAAGCCTAATGCTTGGCGATAATCTTACAAAATGTAAGAGGGTGGATACAGGGATTCGAACCCTGGGCCTCCAGAGCCACAATCTGGCGCGCTAGCCTACTGCGCTATACCCACCATAGACTCCAGGATTCATTCCCGGACCAATGTGCCCAAAGGGATTCGAACCCCCGACCCACGGCTTAGAAGGCCGTTGCTCTATCCAGCTGAGCTATGGACACGTATGAATCTTAGTGAACACACTGTTTACAGTGTGAAAGCGGGTGATGGGAATCGAACCCACGTATCTAGCTTGGAAGGCTAGTG
Organism: uncultured Lachnospiraceae bacterium; assembly: GCA_910577835.1. Classification (GTDB taxonomy): domain Bacteria; phylum Bacillota; class Clostridia; order Lachnospirales; family Lachnospiraceae; genus CAG-303. Next base: position 33,145 of record CAJTOU010000035.1, read on the forward strand.
TTCTA
>CAJTOU010000036.1 GCA_910577835.1 uncultured Lachnospiraceae bacterium
GCTTGCAACTTGGCGGTTTTTGACTATAATATACTATGATTACAGAAAATTTATAAAGCATTATAAGTTACAATATAGAGAATGTTACGATATAGAGAAAGTTGCAAATGAAACCTTATAAATTAAGATGGAGAAGCCATGAATTATAATGAAGCTGCAGCATACCTGTTAAACATACCAAAATTTTCAAAAAAGACCACAAAACATAATCTTATGGAATTATTAAAAAGACTGGGCAATCCGCAGGAACAGGTGAAATCTGTTCATGTAGCGGGGACAAATGGAAAAGGCTCAGTCTGTGCTTTTCTAAATACCATACTTCTTCATTCCAAAAAATCCGTCGGATTGTTTATTTCTCCGCATCTTGTCAAAATAAATGAGCGGATGAAAATAAACAATACAGATATTTCAAATGAAGAATTTACAGAGATATTCCAAAAAGTAAAAGATGCCGTGGATGCCTTGCAGAAACAAGGCGGCGCACATCCTTCTTTCTTTGAATTTCTGTTTGTTATGGCGGCTCTTTTCTTTGCGGAACACAAAGTAGAATATGCAATCTTTGAAGTGGGGCTTGGGGGAAGGCTTGATGCCACAAATGTGTTAAAAAAGCCCATAGTATCAGTGATTACTTCCATAAGCCATGACCATACTGAAATTTTGGGAGACAGTATTGCTGAAATAGCGAAAGAAAAGGCTGGAATTATCAAAAAAGATGTACCAGTTGTATTTTATCAGAGCAGTCCAAAAGCCGCAGAAGTGATAGAGAGAACAGCGGTGCAGACGGGGACTGAATGTTTTGCATTAAGCGACAGAGATATAAAATTCATCAAATTTTCATCAAAACAGGTTGATTTTTCTCTTGATAATAGGTATTATAAATGTGACAGTGTGAAGGTAAATTTTCCAGCGCTGTATCAGACAGTAAATTGTTCGTTGGCGCTGATTGCCTTTGAGATAATAAAAAGAAAAGATAAAACACTTGAGCATATCGTTCATCCTGAAGATTTTGTTTTATTTACAAGATGGGAAGGGCGTATGGAGCAGGTCAGAGAAAATGTTTTTTTTGACGGAGCACATAATCTGGAGGGAATCATGAAATTCTCAGCTTCCGCACAGAAAATACAGACAGCAGGAAAAAAACTTCTGCTCTTTGGCGTTGTAGAAGAAAAAAATTATGAACATATGATAGAGCTTCTTATGGGCGTTGGAATATGGCAGGAAGTATTTATTACGCGGCTGAATAATAAAAGGACTGTTTCGGAAACAGAGCTGGCAGAAGTATTCAGGCGTTATTCGAACATTTCCATGCATACATTTGACTGTGCAGGAAAGGCCCTGAAACATGCACTTGCCATAAAACAGAAAGACGATATTTTATTCTGTGCAGGTTCACTGTATTTGATAGGAGAACTCAAGGAATATTTGGAGGTATAAAATGATTAATTTTGACGAGGAAATAAAAAAGTTTCAGCCGAGCCTTGAAGTAGGGGAAGCAGAAGATGCAATCTACAATAAAAGCACTACGGATTTAGCAGATATCTTTGTTGAAATGATGAAGGAAGCGGAAGGTACAGGAGAAAGAACGAATGGAATGTTATAAATGCGGTAGTGAATTATCCTCGCTGGATATCTGCAGCAACTGCGGTGCGCAGGTTGGCGTTTATAAAAAGATTATCACAATGTCAAACACTTTTTATAACATGGGTCTTCAGAAAGCCAGAGTAAGGGATTTGTCAGGGGCAGAGGAATTATTAAAGCAAAGCCTTGCGTTATATAAAAAAAATATTCAGGCAAGAAATCTTCTGGGCCTTGTATATTATGAGATGGGCGAGGTAGTGATAGCTCTGCGGGAATGGGTTTTAAGCAAAAACTTTGAATCGGAAAATAATATTGCAGATTATTTTATTAAGAAGGTACAGTCAAATCAGAACAAGCTGCAGATACTCAATCAATCTGTCAGAAAATATAATATATGTCTGCGTCACGCTACTGAGGATAAGAAAGATGTGGCGATTATTCAGTTAAAAAAGGTAATAAACACCAATGAGAAATTTGTAAAGGCATATCAGCTTCTTGGACTTTTATATATTCATGAACAGGAATATGAAAAGGCGAAACGGGTGTTGAAAAAATCTCTGACTATTGACAGAGGCAGCACATTAAGTACCAGATATCTGAATGAAATCAACGAGGTTACAGGGGTTACAGAAAAAGAATTAAAAAAAGAGCAGGCAAAGGAAAAAAAGAAGAAAAAGAAGGAGCCTGAAAGCTTAAGCGGAAATGATGTTATTATTCCAAAATCGACCTATAAGGAAATTAACTATGGTTTTTTTACTTTTATTTATGTTGTGATTGGCATGGTTATCGGAGCCGCAATGGTGTTTTTCCTTGTGACGCCTGCAAGGGTGAAGGATGCAAAGACAGAGGGTTCCAAAGATGTGCAGTCTTATATGGATGAAATATCCAAATCTAATATTACAATCAGTGATTTGGAAGCACAAATAGAAGCGTTAAATACAGAAAAACAGAGTTTGTCGGAACAGCTTGCACAGGAGCAGGGAAAAGTGGACAATTCCTCAATATACAATGAACTTTTAGAAGCTGTCACATTATTTGTCAACAATGATGTCAATGGATGTGCGAACAGGCTTACAACCATTACGCTGCCAGAGGGAGCGGATGAACATGCGGTGAATTTATATAATGCCTTGACAGCAAGAACCTATCCGGAGGCGGCAACAGCCCATATTAATCAGGGCTCACAGCTTGCGAACCGCAGTCAATGGCAGGAGGCGCTTACAGAGCTGCTGCTAGGAGAAAAGATGAAACCAGATGATATCGGCTGTCTGTACAATATTGGAAAATGCTATTATAACCTGAATGGACAGGCAATCGACGAAAATGCAAGAAGATATTTTGAAAGGGTCATAGAGCTTTCACCGGGCAGCAATTATGCAGGCTGGTCACAGGGATGGCTTGGACAATAGATACGAAAGAAAAGAATGTGGTATAACAACACTGCATTCTTTTCTTTTTATTTGAAATAAAGGAGGACATCACATGGCTGAGGAAATCAGTTATTACATGGAGGAGGAGACACTTGTGATAGGTCTTGGAAAAGAACTGGACCACCACAATGCACAGAATATCAGAGAAAAAACAGATGCATCTGTGATAAAGGGAGGTATAAAGCGGATTATCTTTGATTTTTCAAGAACAGGCTTTATGGACAGCTCAGGTATAGGTGTTATTATGGGAAGACAGAAGATTATGGACAGCATTGGCGGAAAGGTATTTGTAAGAAATATGAACAGAGAAATCGAAAGAATTTTTTTGATTTCAGGGTTACATAAACTGGTGGAAAAGGAAGATTAAGGGGGCAGGAAGGAATCGCTATGTATAAGAATAAAATGCATTTGGAATTTGACAGTAAATCAGAAAATGAAAGATTTGCAAGAGTAACGGCTGCAGCTTTTGCCACGCAGCTAAACCCGATTATGGAAGAAATATCAGATATTAAAACCGCCGTTTCCGAGGCGGTGACAAACGCCGTTGTTCACGGATACGACGGCGGCGATGGAACCGTTTATCTGGATGCTGAAATTCAGGACCGTACTATTACAATAGTAGTCAAAGATACGGGAGTTGGTATCGAAGATATCGATAAGGCAATGGAGCCGCTGTATACTACAAAGCCTGACGAAGAGAGGGCCGGTATGGGATTTATGTTTATGGAAGCATTTATGGATGATTTGGAGGTGCAATCTGAACTCGGAAAGGGAACTACTGTAATAATGAAAAAAACCATTATAGAAAGGTAAAGGAATGGGATAAAGAATGGAAACTTTAGAGCTTATCAAAAAAGCTCACGAAGGGGATAAAGAGGCAAGGGACAGAATTGTAAGTGAAAATGTCGGGCTGGTCTGGAGCATTGTTCGAAGATTTAAGGGCAGAGGGTGCGAACTAGAGGATTTATTTCAGATTGGCTGCATAGGTATTTTAAAAGCCATTGATAAATTTGATTTATCTTATGATGTGAAATTTTCCACCTATGCGGTCAGCCTGATTTCAGGGGAAATAAAACGTTTCTTAAGAGACGACGGAATGGTAAAGGTGTCTCGTTCCTTAAAGGAGAATGGCTGGAAGATTAAACTTGCATCAGAAAAATTATCACAGGAATATGGAAGAGAGGCTACTATTGATGAAATCGCCACAGCGACGGAGCTGTCTACGGAAGATATTGTAATGGCGATGGAAGCGAATGTGGAGGTGGAATCTATCTATAAGTCTGTATACCAGAATGATGGGAATGAGATTTTTCTGGTGGATAAATTACCGGAGGAGAAGGATGAGAATGAAAAAATGCTGAATCATATGTTGTTAAAGCAACTGCTTGAAGAATTGGGAGAGGAGGAGAAGAAGTTAATTGAGCTGAGGTATTTTCGGGAAATGACTCAGATGCAGGTAGCGAAGATATTAAATATTTCGCAGGTGCAGGTAAGTAGAATGGAGAAGAAAATATTGATGAAAATGAGGGGGAGAATTTGAAAATAGGTAGTGTCTGAGTGACATATATTTTATGAAATCCATTTTAAATCATAATAAAGCTCAGCAAAAGAGCAGACTATCCTTCTTCGACAGACCCTATGAAAATGTTGGTACTTAGTGAATAGTACTTCGACCAGAGGAAGAAGTGCTGTGAACTTAGTACCATTACATTTGAATGGAGTCTGTCGAAGAAGGATAGTCTGCTCTTCTGTGTCACTTTTCCACTCTACCCTTCAAAACCTACCGTATACTATACTTCTGAATTATCGCCGACAACAGCAGCTTTATCACCAGCATAAGTGAAATAAATATATACTGCAATATTGTCGCCAGTATATTAATCAACGAATCCGACACAATATTCAAAAAGTGTAAAAGATTCGGCACCATTGTAACGCAATAGAAAATAATCAGTCCCATATATGCCTTTACAAATGTCATCCGGTTTTTTCTTAATTTATCCGCCTCGTCAAGCCTCATTTTTTCTTTTAAATATTTAATCGTTTTATTCAGCAGATTTCCGAAGAAAAGTACATCAAATAAATAAAACAGCACCAGAATCATCTTTTCCAACGCAAGCTGATATCCAAAAAAGAGTCCTGCAATCCAGTATGCACAGGAAAAAATAAAAAGCCGGACACTCTCCTTTTTTAAGCTCTGCATATAATCAAGCCCTGTTTCATCACAAATCATATTCACTCCTCTCATAATCAGAAAATATCCAATAAATGCGGGAATTATTTCAAAAGTTCCAAAGAGATAAATATGAATAATACTGATTAAAATTCCCCATTTTATCATATTATAGCCATTTGAAATCATAGTAAATTCATCACCTTTCATTTGATTTACAAAGCAGGAAATATTTTGTAAATTTTCTGCGGTATTTTATTTAGGAAATTATTTTGTATTTTTTATAATGCTGCTCTAAAAAGCTCTTCCAATTCTTTATAGCTTTCGATTGTGTTAATTTTTCGCCGGATATCATTTGCATGTCTCATACCTGCCACATAAAAACAAATATGGGTTCTCATCTCACGAAGTCCTGTATATTCACCCTTAAAATTAATCAACATTCTGGTATGCCTTAAAATCATATCTATAATTTCAGACACAGAAGGAGCAGGCAGAAGATTTCCAGTTTCCAGATAATAGCCAGTACGGCGGAAAATCCATGGATTTCCTCTTGCTGCTCGTCCAATCATTATGGCATCACATCCGGTCTGGTCAAGCATTTCCTTTGCGGTTTCCGGTCCTGTAATATCTCCGTTTCCAATGACAGGAATTTTCACTGTATTTTTTACTTTTTTAATAATTGTCCAGTCTGCTTTTCCAGAATAATATTGTTCTCTGGTGCGCCCGTGAATTGCTATGGCAGAAGCTCCATTTGCCTCTGCGATTTTGGCGATTTCCACTGCGTTGGCATCATTTTCAGAAAAACCTTTTCGAATCTTTAATGTAACAGGTTTTTTGCACTTTTTTGTCATGGCACCAATGATTTCACCCACCAGACGGGGATTTTTCATTAATGCGGAGCCCTCATTGTTATTGACAATTTTTGGAACCGGACATCCCATATTTACATCAATGATATCATATGGTCCGTTTTCTATCTGAGAAGCGATTTCCGCCATAATATCAGGCTCGCTTCCAAAAAGCTGAAGCGCAAGCGGACGTTCTGTATCACAGGCAGAAAGCAATGGGTGTGTATTTTTATTTTTATACAAAATTGCCTTTGCACTGACCATTTCAGTATATAAAAGATGGCAGCCCTGTTCCTTGCAGAGCTGTCTGTATACAGTATCTGTTACGCCGGCCATCGGTCCAAGCACAAGAGGTCCCTCTATGGAAACATTTCCGATTTTCAGCGTTTTCATTGCTTTTCCTCCGATTTATTTTCTTTTAAGTTATTTTCCTCTGCATCTTTTGATTGGTCAAAATCAAGCGTTTCTCCAAGAGCAAAGATTTTATAATACATTTCCAGTGCTTCAAGCAAATCGCGTTTTTTTATCTGCATTTCTTTGATTTTAAGCCCGCAGCTTATCTCATCAAAAAGAAAGTCATTTTCATCTGTATGTATATTAAAATTCAGATTTCCTCTCTCGTCAAAATCAAGTGTTAAAATACAGCTTATTTCCTCTGTAAACAGTACGCACATAATTTTCAGTTCATCCTTAATAGAAGAGGGAAGGTTATCAAAAGTCTCATTAAAATAATACTTTTTTTCATAAGCACTGGAACCGCATAAAGTAACATTTTCTTCATTATACATAGCCGTATACTCCTCTCACAGATACTTCGCCGGATAATACTCTGCTTACTTGTCCGTCTTTTTCAATGATAAGTTCACCGTCGTTATCAATAGATTTTGCCACAGCCTCATAACTTTTATCACCCTGTACTACAAAAACTTTTTTGTCAGTATTAATCATAAGAGAATTGTATTCATTTTTTAATAAAGACAAATCAACAGTTTTTAAAAAAATATCATAATAGTTTCTGAAATATTTTATTACGGAAGCTATTATATCACTGCGCTGAAATGTTTTCTGCGTTTCAAATTTTATGGAGGTTGCCTTATCTGCGATATCAGGCGGAAATTCCTTATTGTTTACATTAATGCCAATACCTGTGACAATATAATTAATGGCTTCCATTTCCGAACTCATTTCTGTAAGGATACCGCAGATTTTCTTTCCATTTACCACAATATCATTCGGCCATTTTATCATTGCTTTCAGATTTGTTTTTTCACGGATACCCTGACATACGGCCATACCTGAAATCAAAGTAAGCATAGAAGCCTTTGTCGGTAAAAATTCAGGTTTTAATATAAGTGTCATAAAAATTCCGACGCCCGCAGGAGAAGTAAAGCCCCGTCCACGCCGTCCTTTTCCTCCTGTCTGTCTGTCTGCAATAACAAGAGTCCAGTCAGGCGCGCCCTTTTCAGCTTCCAGCTTTGCGCGGGTGTTTGTAGAATCTGTTTCTTCTAAATAAATAATTTTATTTAATACATCTGCATTAATTAAGGAAAGCGAAGACTTTATTTCACTTTCTGACAGAATATCAGGGCAGGATAGGATTTTATAACCTTTATTATTTACAGAATCAATTACATAGCCTTCCTCTTTCAACTGATTGATAATTTTCCATACAGCAGTTCGTGATACGCCGAGGTTTTCGCAGAGCTTCTGACCGGAAATATAGCTGTCTGTATTTTTTAATAATTCAAGAATTTTTGATTTCATTTCATTTTCCTTTTAAATAATGCAATCAACGCTTAGGTTGATTGGCGGATAATGCAGCCAACATTTTGCCATATAATTAGTCTGAGGCTGATTGCGCTGACTGTCCGAATAAATTATAATACAATTATCAGCGAAAAAACGCTGAATCCGAGCAGAATAACAGCTCCGATAAACAGTAAAATACAGCCGGCATATTCGTCCATTTTATATTTTTTTACTCCAAGACAGCCATTCATTACAGCCGCAAGCAGAAATATAACAGGGAACATAAACATATATTTTCTTACATCTATCATAAGAATAATTCCGGATACAAGAATCAATATGCATAAGATAAAATTAATGGTATCAATTAATCTGCCACGTTGCCGCCATGTATTCCGCCTGAAAGAATTTTTTGCCATCATGTCACCTCGTTTCATGTCACCTTGTCTTAAACTATCTTAGTTCAAGTTACTTTATTTCATTTCCATTCCCAAGGTTGCAGCCATTACAGCTTTAATAGAGTGCATGCGGTTTTCCGCTTCATCAAAAACAACGGACTGGGCAGATTCAAATACTTCGTCGCTGACCTCCATTTCTGTCAGTCCGAATTTTCTGGAAATTTCTTCGCCAATTTTGGTTTTTAAATCATGAAACGCAGGAAGGCAATGCATAAAAATAGCGTTTGGTCTGGCATGTTCCATTACTTTTTTATTTACCTGATATGGTGACAAATCTCTGATTCGCTCTGCCCATACTTCATCCGGTTCTCCCATAGATACCCATACGTCTGTATATATAATATCCGCATCTTTTGTTCCTTCTGTAACATCTTCTGTTAAACGGATTGTACTGCCGGAAGCCTCTGCATATGCTTCACATTCCTTTACAAGTTCCGCGTTTGGAAAGTATGCTTTTGGAGCGCAGGCAGTAAAATTCAGTCCCATTTTTGAGCAGGCAATCATAAGAGAATTTCCCATATTGTATCTTGCATCGCCCATATATACAAAGTTCAGCCCTTTTAAGCCTCCTTTATGCTCCTGAATTGTCAAAAGGTCCGCAATCATCTGAGTAGGGTGATATTCGTTTGTCAGTCCATTCCATACAGGAACTCCTGCATATTTGGCAAGCTCTTCCACAATCTCCTGCCCGAAACCGCGATACTCGATTCCTTCGTACATTCTGCCAAGAACTCTCGCGGTATCTGCGATGCTTTCTTTTTTCCCTATCTGGGAACCAGACGGGTCGAGATAAGTAGTTCCCATACCAAGGTCATGGGCCGCTACTTCAAAGGAACATCTGGTGCGGGTGCTTGTCTTTTCAAAAATCAGAGCGACGTTTTTGCCGCGAAGCTCATCTATCGGCTGACCTTTCTTTTTTTTCTCTTTCAGATATGCGGAGAAATCAATCAGATATTGAATTTCTTCCGGCGTATAATCTTTTAATGTCAGGAAATGACGTCCTTTTAAATTCATAGTTGTTATCCTTTCTTTCAAATAATTATGCATTAAAATCTATTATAGCAAATATGGGGAATTTTACAAGTAAAGAAATTATGAAACGGCTGATAATAAGTTAAAATTTGAATTGGTTTGATAAAGGGACTGTCATATTAAGAAAAACTGTACAAAATATAGTATAGTGAAAAATTACTATATTTTGTATGTGTTCTTCTTAATATAACAGTCCCTTTGCTCTTTTATAGAAAGCATATTTACTGTTTTGAATCAGATTTTTGCTTATCATATATAATTTTATGAATGGTATTATGGGCAAGTCCATAATATTCTGCCAGTTCTTCCATAGATTCTCCAGAATAAAACCGCTGTTTGATTTCTCTGTTTCGCTCCAGATAATAATTCTTTGAACCACTTTTTGCTCCCCACTTTATTTTTTGAGTTGCTTTGGGTACATACAGAATTTCGCCGTCTATGTAAGACTGTACTTCTTTTAATAATCCTTCCGGTAAAATATCTGCTGCATTTTTATATTTCATTTCCCTGCTCCTTATTTCAAATTATAATTGCGATAAGGTGCAGAATAAGCAGAATATAGTATTGTATTATAAGGGCAGTTGAAAGGAAAGCCGCCCTATCTGACCCATACAGAAGCGTACTACATGTCTGCTATTCTGCATGGGCAAAATCATTTGTATATTTCGCTCTTAACATCAATTTGTTTAACATGACTGTTCCTCCTGTTTAAGATTTTGATATTATTGTCAGGAACGAAGCAAGTGCTTTAACTCAGGATACTCCCGAATATTTAACACATACTTTTTTTCTGATTTTACCAGATTCAGCAAAAACTTTTGCAGCTTTCTTAACCTGACAGATGTTTCAAATATGGAATGCTCTCTCATCATATTTAAAAAAATGCAAATCCATAATTTATAATCCTCATGTTCACAATAATGAAGGTAGGATTTGTTATGGATATCCCAGGGCTTCATTCCGGCATAATGTGTTCCAAATATGGAATGAAGATTGGGAAAACTGTTAAAACTGGCATATTTTATATCCAGATTATGCCATTGTCCGGAAAGCTTGCAGGTCATATACTGCATATCCGGCCATGCAAATTCTGATATCATTGCCATAACTTTTGTATTTTCTAGGTCATTTGCTATTTCATGATAGCAGATTGTATTTTTTTCAAATACATAAATTGCAGAATTAACCCCCAGATTTGTTTTGTCATTCCTTACTCTGTCTGTCACCTCCTTTGGAATGAGAGCTTTTGGCGGAATATTTCTGTACACATCATACCAAATCCATTGATTTTCTTTATTGAAGCCTATTACATTTTCTTTTTTTTCATTTAATATCCCGCTTGGCGACGGGTAATGGCACAGTTCTGAAAAATTTCGCAGAGGAAGTATATCAGAATCGCATATAATAATCTTATCAAAATGCATATGCTTTTTTTGTATAATATCCAATATAGCAAACCTGACAAATAATTTTTCGCGGTCACCGCGTTTTCCTTTATTATGATTTTTTACTCTTGTCTGATTTACACAAAATACATAATCATATAAACGGGAAATAATATATGTACATTCTATGGGTATTTCCTGTGTAACAATACAGATTAATTCAGCATTTATCTTCTGTTTTTTCAATGCGTATGCAAATGTTAAAATTCCTGGCAGATATCTGTCGCTTTCAATAAGAAAGGTACAGTATGCATATTTTCTTCGTTTCATGTATTATAATTTACAGAAAGTCAGAGGTATTTTACAAGGGGGAAAATGATTATAATCGAATTTTCACGGAATAGTTATTTGGTGAGCATGATTATATATGGGCTGGATTTCTTCTGGAAGTTTATCCGGCAGCATTTCATTTATTTTGTCTTCATTGCCATCTTTTATTGCCTGTTCATAATACCAGCATTTAAAACGAATCATATCCAGCGTTTTTTCTAGTCTTTTAATTTCTGCTTCAACCGCCTTTTTCTGTTTTAAAAAAAGCTCTCTTCTTTGAGGATAGGTTTTGTTTCCCTCTGAGCACCATTTCATAAACTGCTTGATATCTTTGATTTCCATGCCTGATTTTTTTAAACATTCAATTACACGCAGTGCTTCAAGCTCTTTTTCGCCAAATTTGCGTATATTGGAAACTCTTTCTATTTCAGGAAACAAACCTTCTTTATCGTAATAACGAAGGGTAGAAATCGGCAGATGAAACATTTCTGATACTTGTCCTATTGTATACATAAATCGCTCCTTTACTTAAAAATAAAAAAATATATTGACCTAAAGTCAGGTTTAGATATTATAATAAATCCTATCATAAAATGACAGAGATGTCAATGAAATACAAGGAGGAACTTAAATAATGGAAGAGAAGTTAAATTTAACAGAAGAATGGGATAAGGTATTTCCAAAAAGCGATAAAGTAAATCATCGCAAGATTACATTTTATAATCGTTATGGTATTACTCTGGCAGCAGATTTGTATGAGCCAAAAAATGCAGAAGGAAAGCTTCCAGCGATTGCAGTCAGTGGTCCCTTTGGGGCTGTAAAGGAGCAGGCTTCGGGACTATACGCACAGGAAATGGCAGAAAGGGGATTTTTAACGATTGCCTTTGACCCTTCCTTTACAGGAGAAAGCGGTGGAAGCCCGCGTTATGTAGCGTCTCCAGATATTAATACAGAAGATTTTCAGGCGGCGGTAGATTTTCTGTCTGTTCAAGAAAATGTGGATGCTGAGAAAATCGGTATTATTGGTATTTGCGGATGGGGAGGAATGGCATTAAATGCGGCGGCAATAGATACAAGAATCAAAGCTGCCGTTGCATCTACCATGTATGATATGACAAGAGTAAATGCAAAGGGGTATTTTGATTCGGAAGACAGCGAAGAGGCGCGCTATGAAAAACGCAAGGCATTAAATGCACAGAGAATTATTGACTATAAAAATGAAAGTTATGAAAGAGCCGGCGGTGTCGTGGACCCTCTGCCGGAGGATGCGCCTTTCTTTATAAAAGATTACTATGATTATTATAAAACAGACAGAGGATATCATAAGAGGTCTTTAAATTCCAATGAGGGCTGGAATATTACTTCTTCATTGTCGTTTTTAAATATGCCGATTTTACAGTATAGTGATGAAATCCGCAGCGCAGTATTAATTATGCATGGAGAAAAAGCACATTCCTGTTATTTTAGCAAAGACGCTTTTCAAAAGCTCAAGGGCGATAATAAGGAACTGCTGATTATTCCGGATGCAGTTCATACAGATTTATATGACCAGAAAAATATTATTCCGTTTGATAAAATGACAGAATTTTTTGAGAAAAATATGATGTAAATATATTGTCAAAAATATAAAGAGAAGAGACAGGTATAGGGCCTGTCTTTTTTTAAATTAATCTGATAATTTTGCAGAGTTTTTATTATTACTTTATAAAAAAATCTTACAAAATACACAGGAAAAATCAGAAAAAAATATATTCATTTCTATTGAAAAATACAAAAATTATTTGAGCTTTCTTATATAATATGATATGCTATAATTTACAATTTCCATTATATTTCATACAGTTAGTGAGAAAATATCTAAACAGAACAGTTTCAGATAAAAGATAGAGAAAGGTTGTGATATAATATGTTACAGAATATTAGTATGTTACAGAATTTAAAAAAGGATGTACAGATTGATGGATTGATTCTGGATGTAGACGGTACATTATGGGATTCCACCCCAATTGTGGCATCTGCATGGACAAAAGCAGTTCGCAAAAATGGCTGTGAAGGACTGACTATTACTGCCGATATGTTAAGGCAGCTCTTTGGAAAAACCATGAATGTGATTGCAGACATGCTTCTTCCGGAACTTCCAGCAGAGGAACGTTACCGAATTATGGATGTGTGCTGTGAATATGAGCACAAGGCATTGGCAGAAGATGAATGTAACATCTGTTATACTGGGGTGGTAGATACAATTAGAACATTATCTGAAAAGCTTCCCTTATTTATTGTCAGTAATTGTCAATCGGGCTATATTGAGCTGTTTTTGGAAAAGACAGGATTATCTTCTTGTATAAAGGATATTGAATGCTTTGGAAATACTGGTAAGAAAAAAAGTGAAAATATGCTGCTTTTAATGGAACGCAATCACCTGATGCATCCAATATATGTAGGAGATACTCAGGGAGACAGAGAAGCCTCTTATGAGGCCGGAATTCCATTTATCTTTGCTTCTTATGGATTTGGAAGCGTGGAAGACAAGGAAGGACAGATTAATACATTTTCAGAATTACTAACATTGATTCAGGAATAACTGCTGTAATTAAGAATAATAATGCAATCAAAAATAGGGGATGAAATTGGAAACAGATAATACAATTGAAAAGAGATAGCGCAAAGGGAAAGGATGGAAGAAAACAGATGAAGATTGATTTAAGCAGATTTTTAGGAATGTGTTCCTGTGGCAAAGAACATGCCATAACCGTAGATGAAATTATTATCGAATCAGGTGCCGTAAAGGAACTAAGCCAAGTAGCGGCAGACTATCAGCATCCGGTGATTGTGTGCGACAAGAACACCAAGGCAGCGGCATATCCATATATGAAGGATTATTTTGAAATATATGAAGTGGCAGAGATGCAAGGAGACAATATCCATGCAGATAATTGTTTTACCGCGATTGCAGATGAAATGATAAGCAGGGAAGCGGACCTTCTCATAGCGGTAGGGGCAGGCACTATTCACGACCTGACCAGATATACTGCATACCAGAGGAAAATTCCATTCATATCAGTGCCAACGGCCGCCAGTGTGGACGGATTTGTATCTGTGGTAGCGGCCATGACATGGCATGGTATGAAGAAAACTCTGCCAGCAGTAGCCCCGATATGTGTACTGGCAGATACAGATATCTTTGGCAAAGCTCCATATCGCCTTACTGCTTCTGGTATTTCAGATTTAATGGGAAAATATACAGCACTGCTTGACTGGCGTGTGTGTCATGTGCTGTTTGATGAATATTTCTGTAAGACTATCTATGACCTTGAGATGGAGGCGGTGCAGGAAGTAGAAAAGGTTCTAAACAATATCAAAAAGGGCGAGCCGGAATGTATGGAAAAACTGATGTATGCCTTAATTCTTTCCGGACTGGCCATGCAGATGACCGGTAATTCCCGTCCGGCTTCCGGAGCTGAACACCATGTATCTCACCTGTGGGAAATGGCTATTATTAACGAGCCAGTAGATGCTCTCCATGGAGAAAAAGTATCTATTGGTTTTGTGTTTGTAACTGAATATTATGAGAAAATTCGCAGGGCTATCAAAAATAATACTTGCAGGATTGTAGACGGCCGCGCTTATGAAACAGAGCTTTTGCAGCAGACCTTTGGCGCAAAGGACAAATATGAAGAGGTTTTGCAGGAAAATAATCCAAATCTGATGGAAGATATTAATCTGGCAGATTTGGAAGCAAAGCTGCCCCTTATTGCAAAAGAACTGGAAAAGCTGCCGGATGCCGGAGAATTAAAGAAAAAGCTGGCAGACGCCGACTGTGTGACTACAATGGAAGAAATCGGTCTGGATGCAGCTCTCAAAGATTTAACTCTCCGGCTGTGTCCATATGTACGACGCCGCCTGACACTGCTGAGACTGAGTAAGCTGATGACGCTGTAATTTCTTATATGTCATGATATATTATAATAAGTAGAAGATATCTATTAACAGAATAAAAGAAAAAACAAAAATGAGAAAGAACAGAGACTGAAAAATATAAAATATGGAAAGGATATATGCCGCAGGCTTTTTTCAGTTATTTTTCAATTAACACAAGTGCCGGCAGCATGGTATAAAATATGAAGAAGCTTTTTGAAAAAAGAGTATCCAGTGCAGTTCAAACCATTTGGATAGAACAGAATTTTAATGATGGCGCCGCGGCAAAGAAGATTCTTGAGGAAGCGGCCGCCGGGGGAGACGGAGATGCCTGTTATTTCTTAGGGCGGTGTTATCTTGGCGAATGTTTTGTAAACCCCGCATTTGGATTTCCAGAGGACGATGAACTGGGATATGAATATTTTAATAAAAGTCTGGAATATGGAAGTGCCGCAGGCATGTTTGGTTCTATGAGGGCGGCAGGATTTGAGCCAAAGCGGGGAACCTACGTTTATCCGCCTTATGTATCACTAAGAGAAATCTGGGCTGTAATAAATGAGATGGCGGAAAATGGAGAGTTGTTTTGCCAGTATATGATTGCTACTGCCTATTATTTCGGCGACGTAATAAAATTTCTTGAATATGACCCTGAATCCATAGACCTTGCGCAAGTTCAATACTGGAAAAATATTGCGGCTTCCATGTATGAGAAATGTATAGAGCAGGGAATGGGAATGGCGATACAAAATTTAATCAACATTCTTACTTCCGGCGATTATGGAATGCCAAAGCAGGAGGAACGCGCAAGACTGTTTCGGCATATTGGCGCAGATATGCATATGGGAGTATATGAGCTGGAAACAGGAAGGGAATATGAGGATTCAGAGCCGGAAAAGGCAAGGGAATTATATGAAAGAGCCATACTGCATGGTGAACCGGGTGCCTATTATTATCTGGGTGAGCTTTATTCTTTTCGTGGAAAACTGCCAAGAGATTTAAATAAGGCGAAGGAATGTTATGAAATGGGATTAAAAAAGGGAGCAAATATTACCGGCTGCTCAAATTGTCTTGGAGAAATTTATTTTTATGGAGGACAGGGGATAGCGCCTGATTATGAAAAGGCGGTTCAATATTTTCTGGCGGTCAGAGAAAATAATGACTGGGCTTCCGACATGCTTGGTACCTGTTATTTAAAAGGACTTGGTACATCAACGGACTATGCCGCCGCAAAAAAAGAATTTGAAATATATACAAATGAAGCCCTTTCCGCTATCGGACTTGGTGAAATTTATGCCTATGGACTGGGCGTAACACAGGATATTAAAAAAGGCATGGAGTATTGGGATAAATTTCCAATGCATCCGAGGGTAATAGAAAATAAAAAGAACTTTAAAAAGACATTATTTGGATGGAAGCAGCGGTGAATTAAGATAGAAAAAACAGAATAAAAAATATCCAATGTGGAGTAAAAAACTGAAATTAATAAAATGGAAGAATGATATGCAGGATTGCGGAAAAGATTTAATTCAATCAAAGGTTTTATAAAAATGACTATTAAGCGTACTGTGGATTTAAAATGATGCCAATAAAAATTAAGTAAAATATGTGTTGAATCTTAAGAGAGGCAATGCTATAATTGCAACATTGTACTATAAACTTACTTAATAAAAAAAGTTGGAGGAGAACTTATATGAAAAAAATTTTTACCAGAAGCCTTTGTATCTGCATGGTGATAGCTTTAGTAATTAATATAGCGGCAGTAGCATTTGTTCAAATGCTGGTTTCACAGCAGAATAATATGGCTTCCAGTGAGGAAAAGCTCAATTATGTAAAAGAAGTGCTGGCAAAAAATAATGAAAACATTTTACAACTGACAGAAACACTTGGCGAAAATAATCTGTCAAAAACCAGAGCTTTTGCAGATTTACTTGCAGTAGATGCAAGTATTTTGGAAGATGCAGAAAAAATGAACAATATTAAAGAACGGCTTATGGTAAATGAACTGCATGTAATAGATGAAAAAGGAATTATTACACACAGTACAATAGATGCCTATATAGGATTTGATATGAACAGCGGTGAGCAGTCTGCCGCATTTATGCCGATTGTGAAAGACCCAACCCTTGAAATCGTTCAGGAACCAGAGGTAAATGTAGCGGAAGGAATTGTCATGCAGTATATTGGTGTGGCGAGAAAAGACGATCTAGGACTGGTACAGGTAGGCATACGTCCGGAGGTATTGGAAAACATGCTTGCCGGAACACAGGTAGATGTGGTTTTAAATGGAATTGAATTTGGGGAAAGCGGATATATTTATGCAGTGGATGCTGTCACCGGAAATATTTTAGCTCATCCGGATGCGGCATTAATCGGAACATCTGCCCAGAAAGCTGGTATTTTGCAGGAAGAAGGAGAAGGGTCCGTTAGTTTGGACGGAATAAAAGGAAAATATGTTTCAAGGAAATACAATGACATGTACATAGGCACATTTATGCCAATAAAAGAGTACTATCAAAATCAGATTAGCCAGACCTTGGTAATGGCATTAAGCATATTTATTATATTTACTGTGCTTTTATATTTTATTAACCGGTTGCTGGATAAAAAGATTGTATTTGGAATACAGAATATTACAGAATCCGTAAAGAAAATATCAGAGGGTGATTTTACAATTATTGTAAAGGAACAGAGCACACCTGAATTTTCCATGCTGAGCAGCAGTGTGAATAAAATGGTAGAATCGATTTGCCAGAATATTAAGGAAAACGAAGAGCTGATTGTGCGTCAGAAGGAAGATATGAGCAATAATCTAAAGCTGATTGAAAATATCAAGCTGGTCTGTTCAAATCTGGAAGGAGTTTCACAGGAAACATTATCTACGGCAGATGCGATTCATAATGGTACAAATGAGCAGGCGCAGGCTGTGAAGGACTTAGAACAGGTAATGGGTGATTTGTCACGGGAGTTAAGCGCCAGCGCCAAGGTTTCAAATAATGCGGCAGCAGCAGCTATGGCAGCAGCTCAGAAGATTGAAATAACAGGTGCACAGATGCAGACATTGGAAAGTGCGATTGAAAATATCAGTAATATGTCTGTGGAGATTGGAAAAATTATCGGAGAAATCAATTCAATTGCTCAGCAGACAAATATGCTTTCTCTGAATGCATCGATTGAAGCGGCAAGAGTCGGTGAGGCCGGAAAGGGATTTGCGGTAGTTGCGGCGCAGGTAGGTGAACTTGCGGCAAGAAGCGCTCAGGCGGCAAGACAGACAAGCGAACTGATTACTAATTCTATCCATGCTGTGGAGCAGGGTATGCTGATTACAGAAAAGACAGCAAAAGAATTTGCTTCTGTTGTGACAGAGATTGAGGAGGCCAGCCACAGTGTAAAAGAAATTACCAGCATGGTAAAGCAAAATGTAGATACTGTTTCACACGCAGTAGAGAAATTGGATGTGATTTCAGATGTCGTAGAGAAAAATGTCGAGATATCCAATAACAGTAAGGCTGTTTCTGAACGTATGGCTGATGAATCCGGAAAGCTTTTGGAATTAGTAGAATAATAAGCAGCTTTGTTACAGATTACAACTGAAATTAATAGAATAGCAGGAAGTTTTATTACAGTTCACGGCTTTGCATTAAAGTAAAAGTTGTGAACTGTAATCGTTTAGTAATCAATATTATTAGCTTTTTACCGGTTATATAACAGATGTTGGATATACAATATATAGTTAAAAAATTATAAATCAAAAAGAAGGTGTATAAGAATGCTTGATAAAAACAGATTGTATTCTATTCCATTATTACGGCAAAATGGGTGGCAGCCGACAAATAGAACAGATTTGAAACAAAAATATGCAGAACTTGAAAGAATGTATCAAAAAAGAATGTATCAAAAAAATCAGAATATCTGTTATGTTCCACAGGTGACTTTAAAGGAAATATTTCCTGCTGCAAGACAGGTCATAGAAAGTTTTGAAGGAATATGTATTAAAAATTTTCATTTTGAACTTGGAATGGGAAGAGATTCTAATATTATTGAATTTGGTTTTTTTGAATATGACAGGTCAAATGTTTATGATTTGCAGATGTTAAGTAACCAGATACAAGAACGTCTACTGTTTATTGGGATTGGTTATGATATTATTGGTGACTGGCTTATTGCTGAAAGTGAAAGAATCTATTTTTTTAATAAAATGTCTGACAGACTGCATTTAATATCAAAAAATATTTATGAATTTTTTGAACGGGATATTTACAGAGTGCAGGATATAAATGGCATAAATATTTTTGATAATTAAAAAATGAATTGATAAAATAATTGTTATTTATAACTTGCGCTTTCTTTTATTTTATGTTATTCTTTCTACAAATAGAACAGAGTATCGATAACTTATCAGTTTGTGAGAACTTTTCAGCACTTTGTTTATAAATAGTTGTTTTGCAGGAGTTGCATTATCGAAAATACAGAGTAATTTTCTGTAAAATAAAAAATCAGTATTTCCGGACAGATTAGGAGGAAAAAGAATGGAAGAGATGGAAGAAATATATACAAAAGAGCAGTTAGATACAATATTGAAAAAGCTGGAGGAGCAGACAAAAAAAGAAGCATTTCGGATTGTAATAAACAAAAAAAGAAAACCTGAATTATATGACAGCAAGTTTGGCGGAGTTCCTTATTGGGATAAGAAGCTGGAGTATCCAACAGATTCCAATGGAAATAAAATGATTTTACTGGCTCAAATAAACCTGAATGAATTAGAATCTGATGAACTGCCGCAGACAGGCATGCTTCAGTTTTTTATTGCAAATGATGAGATGTATGGATGTGATTTTGACGAGCCAGATAAACAGAACGGATTTCGTGTTATCTATCATGAAACGATAGATAAAAATATTACCAGAGAAGATGTGCTGGAATTTGGTATTCCATCCAATGAAGACATGGAAGAGGATAGTTATGGAAGTCCGGTAGATGGCGAGTTTGCTGTTGATATTAAAAAAACGAAAATATCTATAAGCACTGAGGATTATCAGTTTAGTAAATTGTTTTCTAAAATTGCAAAAGAACTGAACTTTTCTGTGGAAGATGAATATGATATGTATGATATTCTGGATGAAGATTTATATGAGGAATTGTCAGAAAAGAATTCAGGACACTGGCTGTTTGGATATCCATATTTTACTCAGGGAGACCCAAGAGAATTTGGAGAAAAACTTCAATATTATGATACACTGCTGTTTCAGATGGATTCAGAATGGGTGGAGGAAGCATCCGATTATGAAATTCTCTGGGGTGATGTAGGAGTAGCAAATTTTTTTATTAATAAAGAAGACTTGAAAAAGAAGGATTTCAGCAGGGTAATGTATACATGGGACTGCTGTTAAGCAGTTTTATACTTGCAATAATAAGGAGATGGGCAGATATGTCATATATTGATTTGTTTTTATCCGAAGGCTTTGATTTTCCGGAAAAGGACCAGAAGATTTTAAACCAGTGGTATGAAGAGGAAAAGGAGAATCATGCATGGGGGATTCCAAAGCTTTTGCCTTTTGACGAAGCTATGGGGTATAAAGATTATTGTTCACAGATGTTTGACGGTTTTCTAGGAGGAAAAGCAGTGATTCTCTGGGAAGCTGAAGGTATGTCGGCAATTGGAGGATATTATTATATTGGTCTTTTAAAGGGGACAATCTTTCTTTATGAACATGATGAAGAAATGCCATTTGCGCCGAGCTTTCTTTCACTTGAGCAGTTTTATAATTATTATCGGCGTGTTCTTCGAGATTATACAGAGGATTCCAACGAAAGTGATTATGAAGATAAGTTCTGGCGTGATATAGATTTTAACTAGACGTGCCGAGAAGTCTCCCATCTCTAAGGTGGTGGGATGAATCGGCACAAACTACAGGTTGCCAGAACCTGAATTTTATGGTATTTTATAGAACAAAACATATATTCACTTATAAAAACAGGAAGGAAAACTATGGCAAATAAAGCAATCAAATGCAGGCTGTACCCTACATCTGAACAGGCAGTCTTTTTTGTAAAAACTTTTGGATGCTGCAGGAAAGTCTATAACCTTATGCTTTCTGACAAAATTCAGTCTTATAAAGATACAAAATCCTTTGGGAAGCAGACACCAGCCATGTATAAGCAAACATACCCTTACTTAAAAGAAGTGGACAGCCTCGCCCTTGCAAACGTACAGTTAAATCTGCAACAGGCGTTAAAAAACAGGTTTTCAGGGAAAACCCATTCTGGGTTCCCAAAGTATAAATCTGCAAAACACAGCAGGAAATCTTATACTACAAATAACCAGAATGGGACAATTGCCATTACAGGCAATATGATAAAACTTCCCAAAATAGGGATGGTAAAAGCAAAAATCCACAGGCAGCTAGAGGAAGGCTCCCGAATAAAGTGCGCCACCATATCACAGGACAGCGATGGAAAATTTTATGTGTCTGTATTATTTGAGTATGACATAGAAATAACCCCAGTATCGAAAACTACCGAAAATGCGATAGGGCTGGATTATAAATCAGATGGTCTGTATATGGACAGTAATGGACGCAGAGCGGATATGCACAAATATTACCGTGAAAGCCATGAAAAACTGGCAAAAGCCCAAAGGAAGCTGGCACGCAGGAAGGGCTCAAAAAAAGGGGAAGAGCAGTCAAATAATTATAAAAAGCAGAAGAAAAGAGTGGCAAAAATTTATAAACATATTTCAAACCAGAGGCTGGATGAACTGCATAAAAAATCGACTGGGACAGCCAACCAGTACGATGTGGTATGTGTGGAAAGTCTGAATATGAAAGCGATGTCTAATAAAGGGTTTGGGAATGGGAAAGCCACCCTTGATAATGGGTATGGGTTATTTTTGCGGATGCTTGGGTACAAACTGTCAGAAAGAGGCAAATACCTTATAAAAGTGGATAAATTCTACCCTTCGTCACAGCTTTGCAGTTGCTGTGGGAGAAAACAAAAGTTAAAATTGACAGACAGGGTATATAAATGCAGGTGTGGTATTGTAATGGACAGGGATTATAACGCAGCAGTGAATATTCGGAACGAAGGGCTGAGGCTGCTTAGGGAATCAGTCTGAATCATACAGCAGGGGCCTGCGTCTGGTGCCTGATAAATACAGAGTGGTAGGCGGGGAATCAGCCAAACCAAACGCTTGTGGACATTGTGTAAGACTTATTGGTACAAAAAGGTATTGGTAAGCAGTAGTGGTTGAAGCAAGAAGCTCCCACTTCAAAGCGAAGCTAAGTGGGGTAGTTCACTAATAACAAATCTTTGACAAAAAGTGAAACACAACATTTTTATCTTTCAGCTCTTGAGCTTTTAAAAGCATGGAAAACGCAGGATTTACCGGAAGAACAGTATGAAACTGTGGGCTTTTGTGTTGTAGCAGTTCTCCCAGATTGTTATGCAGATGCTTTGATTCCATATTTAAAACCAGTAAAAGAAGATACATATGTTTTGGAAGCTATCTGTAATAAGCTGGTGGCTGCCCGCTGCATAAATGCCATTGACGCTATGCAAATACTTTGGGAGAAGGAGCAGAAGGGCTTTTGTATTGGCGGCTGGACTACCCCACAGGTAGCAGGAAACGCTTTGAAAAAGTTATTGGAAATAAAAGAGGAAATGGTGTAAAATGTATATTTTGCTAATCAATTTTAGTGAGGAAAGAAATTAAATTTTCTAAATAAATAGTGAAAAAATATATTTGATAAGAAAATGGCAAGGTCATTATTTCAAAATCAGATATTTCTACATATATGAATAGTATTGTTACAAAGGATAATACTATTCATATATGAAAAATTGAAACAGTTAAGACAAGAGAGGTATCTTAATGCAGGATAGCAGACTGTCATACATATCAATTTAGTTTTATTTTGCTGCTGTAAATTTTATAGCTTTGCCCCAGAAATCGGGAGTAAAGTTTATTTCAATATGATTCCAGTTGGCAGGAACTTCATAACCTATTATGCCATTCATCTTTTTTCCTGCTGCAATGTTTCCGTCTAAGCTGGTTTTATCTGTACCAATAAGAGCACTGACAGATTGATTAATGGAATAGTCATCGCAGTATGCTTCAAATGAAATTATAGAGCTTACAGCAATATCATTGTTAGAATTATTTTCAATGGAAAATTCGCATAATAAGAAAATTTTTCCATCAGAGGGTTTGTTAAACTGTGAACCTGCTGATTCTGTTACTGAAACTAAAGTAGCCCTTATATTTTTTAACTCTGCAGTTTCACCTATATGAAAAGAATCAGGTATATTTTCAGAGCCAGTATTGTCAGCTTTGTTTGTATTATTTTCTGAATTTACTTTTTTGGGTTTATTATTCTCAGAAGAGCTGCTAACAGCAGCACCAATAATAGTAATAACAATAATTGCTATTATTATAGTAAGTCCTTTTCCACCTTGTTTTTTTCTGCAATTTGGGCATACCTTAGCATCGGAAGGAATTTCCGTTTTGCAGTGTTTGCATAGTTTTGTGGTAACATTTTCTTTTGCCATAATAAATTTCCTTTCTAAAATTATCTTTGGATATATTTTTTATTTAAGGCAGTATATCATAGGGGGGGGAAAAAGTCAATAGAATTAAGCAAAATTTTTGTCCAGCGCCAACAATTTTCATGTGAAATAAATTATTTTAAAACATAGATTGATAAAGCAAAGTATGTATATGCTAAAAATAAACAGAAGTGTTTTATAGAAGATAAAAAGGGGTGTTTTTATGCTTAAAATTTCACTCGATATCATTGAAATAATCCTGAAGGATTACGGAGTGTTTTCAAAACCCGTTTCCTTTATTGAACTTCAAAGATATAATTATGACAAAAATAATTTAACTTCAAAGCAGGTACGCTTGATTATAAAAGTAAAATTAAATAACGGTTCATTTCTTGTTGTCAGATTTAAGAATGAACATGATGTTTCTCTGGACTTAATTGAAAAGCAAAGTCAGTTTGCAGCATTGTTAAAAGAAAATGGAATAAATACCCCTGTTTTGTATAAAAGTGCGCACGGATTTGCAAAATGGTATTCTATAAATGAATATCATGCAATTGTAACAGTTGAAGAATTTGTAAATGGTGAACTTCGTTATGTAGATACCGATATTGCAAAAAAAACAGGTATGCTGTTAGCCGAAATGCATAATATTTCTGAAGCATCTGATTTTCATGTAAAAAATAATGTGCTGTTTGACCCATTTACAGATAATGATTTATTTGCGTATACAGATTTTATATCTCATGTCAATCAATTATCCGTTATAGACAGTTGTTTATGTCAAAATATTATTCAGAAATATAATGAGTATATCAAAATATTATCCTCTGTTCAAAAAGAACCTCGATATGCAGTTCAGGGAGATATCAGTGATTGTAATTTATATGAGACTGATAAAGATTGTATTGGAATTTTTGATTTTAATCGCTGCGGAGATAATAACCTGTATTGTGATGTCATAATGCAGGCTGTATTTGAAGCGCGTCTTATGGATTATCCTGAAAGTTATAATGGAAAAAATGAGGTCTTAATACTTCCTGCTTTTCTGAAAGGTTATGAGATAAAGCGTCCATTTTCTGATTTGCATAAACAGGTATATCCTTATTTGTATGCAATTATAAATGCTTTCTGGAGTGGAGATATTAAATGGAACGAAAACAGTCTAATAAAGCAGCTTGAAAAAGGAAATAACAAAGCAGTTCACAAATGGCTGAAAGAAATTTACAGAAAACTGCTTGTTCTTGAGCCAATACCGCTATAAACAATAATAAAAATTTTGATTAAACTAACATTCCATACCAAAATCCCCATTTTAGGCAACCTATCAAACTCACTACATCATCAAATCAATCATTTGCCCTTGTTTCGGGCCGCCCCGTTTGATAGCAGGTTGCTCGTATAGGTAACCTAACTGGTGAAAGTGGAAATTTTCAAGCCCTCTATGCGTTTCTGTATTAGCCTGCATATATTGGAGAGAGCTGTGCTTGCCTCGTAGGAACCGTCCTGCCGTAAGCACATAAAAGACAGTTCTTCATAAGATTCTATATAGGTGTAGTGAAGTGCGGGCAAGGAAATGCTCCGCATTTCGTCTAAATAAGATGTGAAATTATATTTAATAGTGTGGTATACTGTTAATGCTGTTGTAAGAGACAAATCGGAATTGACCGAACTGAAAGAAAATAGAGGTATTTTATTATGGGATTATTCAAAGAAAAAAAAGAAGAAGAAAAACTTGAAGAAATGACACCAGCACTTAAAGCAAAGTTAGACGAATTTGCTGAAAGGGGCAATCAATTTGAGGAAGAAGAACAATATGAAGAAGCTATACAAACATGGGAAGAAGGGCTTAATCTGATACCAGAGCCGCAACAGTATTATAGCGAAACAATATGGTTTTTAGCCGCTATTGGGGATGTTTATTTTAAAAAAAGAATGTACTCGCAAGCACATAAATGCTTTGATAAAGCACGAGGAAATTTGAGCGGCGATGGATATGGAAATCCATTTATTATGCTTCGATTGGGCGAATGTTGTTTAGAAATTGGAGATGAAAAGAATGCTATAGAATATTTGCTTCGAGCTTATATGATGGAGGGGAAAGAAATATTTGAGCCTGATGAGAATGGGGAGGATGATGGACAAAAGTATTTCGATTTTTTAAGAACTCATGTTGAACATATTGAATAAAATATGTGTGATACCAATTCAAATTTAATTGACATTTTAACAGAAGTTTGATAGAATGATAGCAATCACTTGCATGAAGGTGATAAAACGAAAGAATTTATGTCAAAAAGATAATTGAGGTATTTTGTAAAGAGTATGAGTTGGCATCTATGAAGTATATATTAGGCAGTACACAAAAATATACATATTTTGCAAAATGTAAACATGGATTTAAGTTTGTAATTTATCAGCGGGGCAAAAGCATGATAAAATTATTTAATTGAAGAAAATATTATGCGTAAATGTGTATTTTGTCAAAAAGAAAAAGTCAGTTTATAGGGAAGCTGCCATAGGTGATAATACTAATCCACAGCATTTATATTAAATTATATAAAAAATAATCAGAAAGAAAAATATGTAGTGAATTTTCTATAAGTTCATTATACAAGGTGAAAAAATGGATGATACAAGTCAGAAAATTATTGATGCTACTATGTCACTGATACGTGATAAAGGATATGTAGCTACTACCACAAAGGACATTGCCCGTTTAGCCGGCGTAAACGAATGTACCCTGTTTCGAAAATTTCAGAGCAAAAAAGATATTGTGTTACAGGGAGTAGCTCAGGAAAAATGGAGAGCCGGCGTTACACCGGATATTTTCCAGAATGTACAGTGGGACCTGCAGCCGGACTTGGAAATGTTTATGAATACTTATATGGATAAAATAACACCCGATTTTGTAAATTTATCAATCGGATTAAGAGCCCCGCAGCTTTATGATGAAACAGCGCCTATGATTATGAAAGTGCCACAGGCGTTTATATCTTCTCTGACAGAATATTTCAAAAAAATGGAACAATTGGGGAAAATAGCCCATTTTGATTTTGAAAGTCTGGCAATGACTGTTTTTTCCTCAACGTTTGGTTATACATTTTTAACGGCGTCTTTTCATCAAAATCTTACGAAAACAAATAGAAAAAATTATATAAAAAACAGTGTAAAAATTTTTGTTGATGGTATTTCAAATTTGAAATAAAAGGACTGTCGCAGCAGTCCTTTTAAAATATATTAAGTGCAAGCAAGTACATGCATACAAGGAGGTAAAAAATGAACATAACAGATAGAAAGGTTACAGGAGCCGAATTATTTGTAAAAGCACTGAAAGAAGAACAGGTAGACACACTTTTTGCATATCCGGGAGGACAGGCGATTGATTTGTTCAATGCTTTATATGGAGAAAAGGATATTACCATTATCCTGCCAAGACATGAACAGGGCCTTATTCATGCCGCTGACGGATATGCGCGTTCTACTGGAAAGACCGGTGTCTGTCTGGTAACAAGTGGCCCCGGTGCGACCAATCTAGTAACAGGAATTGCTACTGCAAACTATGACAGCGTTCCGCTTGTCTGTTTTACAGGACAGGTGCCGACTAATCTGATTGGAAATGATGCATTTCAGGAAGTGGACATTGTAGGAATTACAAGAAGCATCTGTAAATATGCCATAACTGTCCGAAAAAGAGAAGATTTGGCAGAAATTATTAAAAAGGCATTCTATATCGCAAAAACAGGGAAACCAGGTGTTGTAGTGGTCGACCTTCCAAAAGATATCCAGCGGGAATATGGAAGTGATGTATATCCGAAAAATATAGAAATCAGAGGCTATAAACCCAAATCTTCTGTTCATGCCGGACAGATAAAAAGAGCAATGGAATTGTTAAACAACGCAAAAAAGCCTGTTTTTTTAATTGGCGGAGGCGTAAATATCAGCCATGCAAATATGGAAATGCAAAAATTTGCCGAGATAACAGGGGTTCCTGTGATTACTACTATTATGGGAAAAGGCGCAATTCCTGCCACACATAAGCTGTATGTAGGAAATATCGGCATACATGGAAGCTATGCTGCCAATACAGCCATTCAGCAATGTGATGTTTTATTCTCTGTTGGAACAAGGTTTAATGACCGCATTACAGGAAAAATAGAAGAGTTTGCTTCTAAGGCGGAAATTATCCATATTGACATAGATGCTGCTTCGATTTCAAGAAATATCGCTGTTTCTGTACCGATTGTGGCAGACGCAAAAAATGCAGTCAGCACATTTATAGAAAAAGCGGAGCCTCTGGATATAAAAGCATGGGTACAGCAGATAAATGAATGGAAAAAACAATATCCTGTCGCTATGAAAAAAAATGGCATGACACCACAAAAAATTATACAGTGTATCAATCAGACTTTTGACAATGCAATTATTTCAACAGATGTAGGACAAAATCAATTATGGGCGACACAGTTTCTTGATTTGAATGAAAAAAAGAAACTGCTGACTTCCGGAGGCTTAGGCACTATGGGATATGGTTTTCCGGCAGCGATTGGAGCAAAAATAGGCAATCCTGAAACAGATGTAGTGGTAATTTCAGGAGATGGCGGTATGCAGATGAATATTCAGGAAATGGCTACTGCCGTTGTATATGAACTGCCAATTATTATTTGCATTTTAAATAACGGTTATTTGGGAAATGTCAGACAGTGGCAGGAAATGTTTTTTGATAAACGATATTCAAGCACCTGCATGCGTTATAGAAAAAGCTGTATGACTAATTGCAATGCTCCAAAGAAAAACTGTCCTGAATACACGCCGGATTTTATAAAATTAACAGAAAGCTATGGTGCAAATGGTATTCGGGTAACAGAAGAAAAAGAAATTATTCCGGCGTTAAATACAGCGAAAAATACAAAAAAAGTGCCGACTGTGATTGAGTTTATTATTGAAAGGGAAGAAAATGTTATGCCAATTGTTCCTCCCGGAAATGCTTTAAATGAAATGATTTTAGAAAGTGAGGATTAGTAATATGAAAAAAAGATGGCTCTGCCTGTTTGTTGAAAACGAAATCGGAGTGCTTGCCAGAATTTCAGGCTTGTTTTCCGGAAAATCTTATAATTTGGACAGTTTAACAGTAGGAGTGACTGAAGATAACACTGTTTCCCGTATGACAATCAGTCTGACAAGTGATGACAGGACTTTTGAACAGGTAAAAAAGCAGTTAAACAGAAGTATTGAAGTTATAAAAGTAGTTGATTATACAGATATTGCTGTTCATATGAAGGAATTAATGTTTATAAAAATAAATGGATGTTCGGATAAGGATATAGATGAGATTTTTAAAATATCACAGGTTTTTCATGTGAAAATAATTGATTATAACCGTAATGCGGTGCTGATAGAGAGTGTACAGACAGAAAAGCGGAATAATGATTTAAAAAGTCTGCTAGAAAAATGCTATGTGAATCGTATTGAAATAGTAAGAGGAGGAAGTGTTGCTGTTCAGGCATTGAGTATTATGGACAGATAGAGTGCCTGAAAATTTAAACAGTATTGAGAAATTTTTATCTGGTGTTATAATCAGAAAAATCAGATTTTTCAGAAATAAGAGGTTTGTGTTTAAGGCAGTAGACACAACAATGTGAAGTGAATATCTTATTTGGAGGAATTACAAAATGGCAAAATCCTTATTTGAAATAATGGCTACCGCAATCCCACTGGCTTTAGACGGTGGGTTAAGGTAGCCAAAAGTGGTGGTTTGTGTTATACTTATGG
>CAJTOU010000037.1 GCA_910577835.1 uncultured Lachnospiraceae bacterium
ATTTCTTTCCACGATATACTGTCTCCTTTCTCAGATTCCTGAATCATATTATCATACCATTTTGCTAATACCATTCCGCCAATGTTATTCATCTAATACTATTCCGCTTTGGAAGCCATCTCAGATTCTGTCATTAATCGCCTGTGATTGATGACCTGCGCACGCATCAGCGTGCTTCCTTCATAACAGTCTGGATTCTCGCAATATTTTTTCTGACTTCCTTAATTCTGCTGGTATTATCCAACTGATTTGTTGCGTTCTGGAATCTTAAATTGAAAAGTTCCTTTTTAGCAGCTACTAATTCATCATTCAATTCTGCAGCTGATTTTGCTCTTAAATCTTCTACATATTTATTAATTTTCACTGTTATCACCGCCTTCTAAATCTGCCCTGGAAACGATTTTACACTTAACTGGCAGCTTATGTGATGCAAGACGCAAAGCCTCTTTTGCGATTTCCTCCGAAACTCCTGCAATTTCAAACAATACGCGTCCCGGCTTAACAACTGCAACCCAGTATTCAAGTGTTCCTTTACCGGAACCCATACGGGTTTCTGCTGGCTTTGTAGTTACTGGTTTATCTGGGAATATCTTAATCCAGACTTTACCGCCACGCTTGATATAACGTGTCATGGCAATACGGGCAGCCTCTATCTGGTTTGACTTAATCCATGCTGGTTCTAAAGCGACAATACCATATTCACCGTAAGTAATCTTATTACCTCTTGTAGCTTTTCCTCGAATTGAGCCACGGAACTGTTTACGACGCTTTACTCTCTTTGGCATTAACATTATTTATCGCTCCCTTCCTTTTCATCTGCCTTAGCAGCCTTTGTTGGAAGTACTTCGCCTTTGTAAATCCAAACCTTAACACCTAACTTGCCGTAAGTGGTGTCTGCTTCAGCGAAACCATAATCAATATCTGCTCTCAATGTCTGAAGTGGAATTGTACCTTCGCTGTAAAACTCTCCACGCGCCATATCTGCACCGCCGAGACGTCCTGAAACTGCCGCTTTGATACCCTTTGCTCCTGCCTTCATACTTCTTGACATTGTAGACTTCATTGCTCTTCTGAACGATACACGGTTCTCTAACTGAAGAGCGATGTTTTCTGCTACAAGCTGAGCGTCTCTGTCAGGTCTTTTCACCTCTTTGATATCTACTACTAATTTCTTTGCTGTCAGTTTCTGTAATTCAACTTTCAGCTTCTCTATTTCAGCACCGCCTTTACCGATTACAAGTCCCGGTTTTGCTGTGTGAACAATCACCTTACATCTGTCTGATGCTCTTTCGATTTCAATTTTGGCAACACCAGCGCTGTACAATTTATCTTTCAGGTATTTTCTAATCTCCTGATCTTCAATAAGGCAGTCTGCAAAATCAGCCTTAGGTGCATACCATTTTGAATCCCAGTCTTTGATAATACCAACTCTTAAGCCATGAGGATTAACTTTCTGTCCCATTCCGGTTCTCCTTTCTAAAATCATGCAACCAACGCCTGCTATAAAACAGCCAGAGACTGATTGCGTTGATTGCGCAGTCATGCTTTTTATTTTTCATTGAGCACAATTGTGATGTGGCACATTCTCTTTTCGATTCTGTATGCTCTTCCCTGTGCTCTTGGTCTGATTCTCTTCATAATAGGCCCCTGAGTTGCATAACATTCCTCAATATAGAGGTTCTCCGGGTTCATTCCCTGATTATTTTCAGCATTTGCGATTACTGATTTTAATAATTTCTCTATTACTGATGATGCATATCTCGGATTATACGCTAAGATACCCAGAGCAGACTCAACATCTTTGCCTCTGATAGCGTCTAATACGAAGCATGCCTTCTGAACTGATATTCTGGCATATGAAAGTTTTGCTGATGGTCTTGTATCCTTAACAGCATTTCTTTCTCTCTTAATTTTGCTTCTATGACCTTTTGCCATGGATGAATACCTCCTTTCAAAATCCTATAAATTAGCGTCTTGCCTTCTTCTCGTCTTTTCCATGTCCTCTGTAAGTTCTTGTGGCAACGAACTCACCGAGCTTATGTCCAACCATGTCTTCTGTAATATATACAGGCACATGTTTTCTTCCATCATGCACTGCGATTGTATGTCCAACCATCTGTGGGAAGATTGTTGAACGACGTGACCAAGTCTTGATAACCGACTTCTGGCCTGACGCATTCATTGCTGCTATCTTCTTGAGTAAGCTTTCATCCGCAAATGGTCCCTTTTTTAATGATCTAGCCATTGGTAATCCTCCTTATTTCATGTTCTTGCCGTCTCGTCTTCTTACGATAAGCTTGTTAGACTGCTTGTTCTTCTTTCTTGTCTTCAAACCAAGTGCTGGCTTGCCCCATGGTGTACATGGACCTGGACGTCCGATACCAGTCTTTCCTTCACCACCACCATGTGGATGGTCATTCGGATTCATAACAGAACCACGAACAGTAGGGCGGATACCCATATGACGCTTACGTCCTGCTTTACCAATATTTACTAAGTCATGCTCTATATTTCCAACCTGACCGATTGTTGCACGGCAGATAATTGGAACCATTCTCATTTCGCCTGAAGGCAGTCTGAGTGTGGCATATTTACCCTCTTTCGCCATAAGCTGCGCTGAGTTTCCAGCAGAACGAACAAGCTGTCCGCCTTTTCCCGGATATAATTCAATATTGTGAATTTCCGTACCTACCGGAATCGCTTCAAGAGGAAGACAGTTACCAACTCTGATTTCCGCATTCGGGCCGCTCATTACTTTCATGCCGTCTGTCAGACCATTTGGTGCCAGAATATATGATTTCTGACCGTCTGCATAACAGATAAGCGCAATATTTGCAGTTCTGTTCGGGTCGTATTCAATACCAATAACAGTTGCCGGAATGTCATCTTTTCTTCTCTTGAAATCAATAATTCTATATTTTCTTTTTGAACCGCCTCCGCGGTGTCTTACTGTGATTTTACCCTGGTTATTTCTGCCTGAGTTCTTCTTTAAAGAAACTGTTAATGATTTTTCAGGTACTGACTTTGTAATTTCCGCATGGTCAAGCCCTGTCATGTTTCTTCTGGAAGGTGTATATGGGTTATATGTTCTAATTCCCATTCTCTTTCTCTCCTTTTCTTTCTCTGCCATCAGTCCTTCGTGATTGATGACCTATTCTAATCGCCGCATATATGTGAGAATTTTATCATGCCGGCACATGTCATCAATCGATTGCGGTTGATGACCTACGCACGCATCAGCGTGCTTCCTTTTCTGTCATCAATCGCAAACGATTGATGACCTATTTTATAAACCTTGGAATATTTCAATATCCTTGCTGTCCTCTGTAAGCTGTACAATCGCTTTTTTCTTCTTCGAGGTCTTTCCGACGGTTCTTCCACGTCTCTTGGTCTTTCCATCCAGATTCATGGTGTTGACTCTGGCAACCTTTGTTCCCTCAAACATCTTTTCAACAGCCTCTTTAATCTGTCCTTTTGTAGCCTCTGTATGAACATAAAATGTATATTTTCTTTCCATCATATCATTCATGCTCTTTTCTGTAATCACAGGCTTGAGGATAACATCATAATATTTTACGTCTGCCATTATGCATACACCTCCTCGATAGTTGCTACTGCCGCCTTGTCAATCACAATTGTATCATATTTCAGAATATCATACACACTGATTGTATTTGTCAAAGCAGTCTTAACAGCAGGAATATTCCTTGCTGAACAAACTACATTCTGGTCATTTTCATTTAAAACCACCAGAGCCTTTGATACCTTTAAGCTGTCTAATGCCTTGACAAATGTCTTTGTCTTTTTCTCATCCATCTTAATTGCATCTACAACAATAAATTTATTTTCTTGCACTCTTGAGGTCAATGCTGACTTAAGAGCCAACTGTTTTTCCTTTTTATTCATCTTGAATGAATAATCTCTTGGCTTTGGAGCGAATACAACACCGCCGCCTGTCCACTGTGGAGCTCTTGTTGAACCCTGTCTTGCGTGGCCTGTACCCTTCTGCTTCCAAGGCTTTCTTCCGCCGCCGCGCACTTCGGAACGTGTCTTTGCGCTCTGTGTGCCCTG
The DNA here is from genome assembly GCA_910577835.1 of uncultured Lachnospiraceae bacterium. GTDB lineage: Bacteria > Bacillota > Clostridia > Lachnospirales > Lachnospiraceae > CAG-303. Next base: position 4,072 of record CAJTOU010000037.1, read on the forward strand.
ACGCTTATTTGCAAGCTGGAGCTTTACTGCCTGATTTACCAGATGTTCATTGATTTCCACATTGAACACTTCGTCATTCAGTTCTATTTCGTCAACCTGCTGTCCTTCCATATTGTAAACAGATACCTTTGACATTTGATTATTCCTCCTTTCCTAATACCTATTTGCCTGTCTTTACAGTTTCTCTGATTGTGACCAGAGCTTTTCTTGGTCCCGGAACTGCGCCCTTTACAAGAAGCAAGTTCTTCTCTGCGTCTACTCTTACAATTTCAAGATTCTGAATTGTAATCTTCTTGCAGCCCATATGTCCCGGCATTCCTTTTCCCTTGAATACTTTTGACGGACTTGAGCAGGCACCGTTAGAACCCTGATGTCTGTGGAATTTTGAACCATGCGCCATAGGTCCTCTTGACTGTCCCAGTCTCTTTATTGCGCCCTGAAAGCCTTTTCCTTTGGAAATAGCTGTCGCATCTACCTTATCACCTGCGGAAAACACATCCGCCTTAATTTCATCTTTTACAGAATAATTTTCGGCATCCTCAAGCTTGAATTCTCTCACAAATCTCTTATAAGAAACTCCCGCTTTATCAAAATGCCCTTTTTTCGGCTTGTTGACCAGCTTTTCTCTGATATCCTCAAAGCCTACCTGTACTGCGCTGTAACCGTCGTTTTCCACTGTTTTAATCTGAGTGACTACGCACGGACCGGCCTGAAGTACTGTTACCGGAATCAAAGCGCCTTCTTCATTGAAAATCTGGGTCATGCCCACTTTTCTTGCTAAAATTGCTTTCTTCATAGATAGTTTACCTCCTGTTTCATCTACAGCGGTTTTCAGTAAATGTCATATTGCTTTTTCTGAAAACATCCTAGAACAGCTTAATATATGTGGAACACTATACATAAGAAAATGTGTTGCTTTTATATCTAAACCCTTCAGGATTACTTGCTTATTATTTTCTTCAGATGAATTACTTTGTCTTCATCTTTATGTCGATATATACACCTGCCGGCATTTCCAGCTTGGACAATGTCTCAACTGTCTTCTGTGACGGGGTGATAATATCAATAAGTCTCTTATGAGTTCTCTGCTCGAACTGCTCTCTGGAATCCTTGTATTTGTGTACAGCTCTTAAAATAGTTACTACTTCCTTCTTTGTTGGAAGAGGTACCGGACCGCTCACCTTTGTTCCTGTCTTTTTTACAGTTTCGATGATTTTGGCAGCAGACTGATCAATTAACTGATGGTCATATGCCTTTAATGTGATTCTCATTACTTGACTTGCCATAAAAAAAGTCGCCTCCTTTTCGTACTTTTCACTAAGCACAACAAGTGGTGACTGTACACTCTGCCGGGTGTTTCGTATACTCTTATTATTGCGTATACTTTGGTTTTTCTGCTCTATTTGCAGAAAAAATATTCACACGACTTCCCGCGTACTGCGGAATGTTATTAGGTACAGTGACTTGTCGCCAGTTTGTTGAAGCCGGATATTCCGGCTTTTTGACATTCGCTCCACGGAAAACCTGCATATGCAGCAACCTCACGCTTCATCGCTATCATGTCACAGCGAATAATACTATACACTAATTTTTCCCAGAATGCAAGTATTTTTTCTATTTTTTTGAAATGTTTTTTATTTTGTACAGAATTTTATTTTATTTTTCGCCGCTTAGGAATATTTAACTCTCCTACACCTCCCAAATGTTTAAATACGGGAGCATTAATTTTACTTGGAACCATCTGCATATGTCTAGCATCATTTAATTCATGCCATGTAAATCCATTTTCCTTGCGCCATGCGGCAACTTCCTCCTCTGTTTGAAGTTCTCCTCCTGATTGTATTTGTTGTTCTGCTAACCGCCGGTCTGCCTGCTGAAAATTATCATATCTTTGAGTTCCCATATCTTCAATCTCAACTTCGCCTCTGGCAAAAGGTGAAAAATCAGGCATACCACTTTGATATTCAATTCCCTGCATCTCACGCCCTTCAAAAAATTCTGCTACTCTTGGATCATTTGATATAAAAGTAGAATTTCCCCTGCCACCGGTCCAGCGGCCATGTGTTCCACTTGGCGTACAGCGTACTCTTTCCTCTGGAGTACTATGTATCGGAGTTACATCATACCCTCTTGTATATACTGGTCCTGTCTGCTTTTTCGCTTTTTTAGGCGGACAACATTGCACAGGTGCTTCAGGTTCAGACACATTTCTAATAGCACGAGATCTCACCTTTGGTACCACATTTCTTGTCCTGATGCTTTCTGATTGCCTGTTTGAATGTGTATATTTAGTTATATTATCCCTTTTATTTTTTTGCTGCACAAAATCCATATAAATTCCCCCATCCTTTGTTTGTAATATAACTTTTCTTTATTATAATATAGCTAATATTCTCTAAAATAAAATCAATTATCTTTTTAATTTCATTTACTTCTTAAAAACAAAAAATTTTTATCCCTTTTAAAAAAGAAACTCCATATTTCCAGAAACTTTTATCCCATATGCTCTATTTTCACTGCATAGTGCTTTTCTTCAGTTTATTTTACTCTAATACTGTTCTATAATCTTAGATAAAATTTTTGCTATCTGTTCATATTAAACTCATTCTATGCTACGATTCTTTCCTATTTTATTAACTGTTTTGGTAAATTCCCCAGATATATTTCAATGCCTCAACTGCATTTTCCGGTTTTGTATCTTCCAGAGTAGCATGCATAAAAGGCTTCTCCCTCTTCATATGTTTCATAATCCTGTTCCAGTGACATTGTCCCTGCCCTGCTGCCACAGAAACAAGCTGCCCGTTTTGTATTACAAAATCCTTCACATGAAGTACAGCCACATCCTTTCCAAGCAGCTCTACTGCCTCATCTATAATTTCATCCTGTTTTTCATAATTATAGATTTCAAGCAGATTTACAGGGTCCAATATAATCCGAAGATTTGGAGATGAAATCTCGTCAAGCACACGTCTTGCCCGCACAGGATTACACACAATATGTCTTGCCACCGGCTCAATCGCTATCAGCACGCCCATCTGCTCTGCATACCGGACAACGGGACGGAAATTTTTTATAAATATCTGCAGTGCCTCTTCCGACCAACATGCTTCTTCAAACTTGTACTCTACATTTGGTGCGCCGGTTTCTGTTCCTACTACTCCTGCACCCAAATGCATGGCAAACCGGATATTTGCAAGATATCTGTTCTGTATTGCCTTAAGCTGCACAGGGTCCGGATTCGCCAGATTCAGATAGCATCCTAATACAGCAATATCCAGCTCATTTTTCTTAAACAGTCTTTTTAAATACATTGCATATCCCGGCGTCAAAGCGCTTTCTTCTGCTGAAAACTCTTCCATTACTCTGGGAAGCGCCACATGTGCACAGGAAAATCCCTGCTCCCTGACTCTTTTTAAACGTTCTTCAATAGGTGCCTGCACCGCATCGTGCAATCGAATACCAAACTGCATATTCCTTCTCCTTACATTTCTTCTTTATTCTTAAATAAAAACAGTTTACCATAATTTTCTTTTATTTGCTACCTGAATTTATTTTTTCAGTTCTTTTCAGTTTTCATTCTCCTATTTTAACTCAATTTTAGTCCACACCATATCTTCTCTCAGCGGGGAAGACTCACCGCCACCATAGTATAATGCATCCGTTTCCTGATAAAAATCCGGCGGCAGAATATATGCCATTCGTACTGTAACATTATCTTCTGCCGCTATCCGTTTTACATCCAGTCTGCCGGTATTTTCAGGATTTTTGCTGTCTGACAGCACTGTCCAGTCATCTGCTGTACCAAACACACGCCATTTTCCGTCGGAATCAGCCGTAAACAAATTGCTGCATTCATAAAAATTTATAAGCTCACCATTTTCATATTTCTTTCCAACGCTATCTGCCGAAAAGATAATATCAAGAAACAACTCCTTCAAATCTTCTTTTTTATATCCATATACCTCATTATATCTTTTTGCCATATTTTCAATATTTCCCTGTTCTGCAAAATCCTCTGGTATATTCTCCCAGTCTGTAACCTGATAATCCAGCGCCTGTATTACCTTTATATAACTCTGTACAAGCTCCTTTCCTCTCCATTCCTGATTTGTTATCTGACTATACTCCTCTCCTCCTTCTTCATGCTGTAACACTTTTTCCTGAATATTCTCGTGACGAAAATATCCTTTCTGCCCCTCTGCCAGTTCAGAATTTGTCCAGCTTCTGCTTTTCATAGCTGCAATATCTCTTATCTCTGCATACAAAACCGGCTCCTCTGTCTTTTTTTCTCCCTTATATCTTCTCTCAAGATTTAGATGAATTTTCTGTCCCAAAGGGTCTGTTATGATTTTTCTGCCAGTATCATAAATCGGTAAATATAAATTATAATCATAAAAGCTTTTGTTTCCTTCATATTCCTGAAATTCTCCGACAAACTCGACAACAATGGTTTCTCCTTTTTGAATCGAAATATCCTCTGACACCATATTGGTATTTCCAAGCTTCTGTCCTGAAAATTTCACTTCACTTTTTTCACCGTTTTGTGTCATGTATTGCCCGTCAAAAACGATAAAACTTTTCCATGGCCATATAGGTGCTGCATCTTTGTCTAATATGGAACACAAATTCAAATCTGCCGGTGAAAAACTTCTTTTCTTATCCCCATTATTTGTCAATGAAAATTTTATATGTAAAAAATGTATTTCTTCTGGAAATACGCTGTGAGTACTGTAAATATCTTTTGCATATTCCTCTTGACTTATTAGATAGCTGCCTTTTTGATAATAAGCATCCAGTTCACTAAAATTTTCAATTATATTTGCCCCTGAAACATTACAGACAATATCTCCTGTTTCCACATTCTCTCCTATTTCATAGACAGCTTTTTCTGCTTTCTTTACTGAAACTGGTTTCTTTTCTGTCTCTTCTTCACCATCTCCTGTCTGTTTCAGAAGACCATATATACCAAACGCTATTGTAATGAGAAATAATATCATAAGCAAAATAAATTTTATCCTTGTTATTCTTCTTATTATTCGTCATAAAATTTCTCCTCTCATAATTCTTTTTATGATATCATATCTTTCTATTTCAGCTTTATCTCGGCTACTGCATCACACAAACCCGTCCATTCTATTCCAGAACAGAAATACAATGCCTCTTCCTTTTCCCATATATCCGGCGGCAAAATATACGCCGCCTGAACTGTCACTGTCTGTTCTTCTGTTATCCATTCTGTATTAATATGTCCTGTCCGCTCCGGATGTACGTCATTGGATAAAACAATCCAGTCATCTGCCGTGCCGAAAATCCATCTTTTCCCATTACTATCACGAGTAAAAAGCCATGTATGCTCATAAATAGACAGATAAAATTCGCTCATTTCCTCTTTCCCGATATAAGAAATATCCAATAAAAGCACTTTTAGCCGGTCTTTACCATAGCCGTTTTCATTTTTATAACGTTCTGCCATTTTCTGCAAAGACCCCTGACTGCGAAACACCTCGGATATATCTTTCCATTCCACAACCTCCGATTTTTGAATCTGTGTGGACACAATATAATCTTTCTGAAGATAATTCTGTTCTACAATACCCTCTGCAAGCTCCTGTTCTTTCATATCCTTTGACTCTTCTTCTCCTGTCAGTATAGGATATCCGTTATGCTGATACTGCTTCATATCCAGATTTGTCATCTGCCCCACTTTCATTCCTGTAATATCTCTCTGCTCCTCATAAGTCTGGTCAATATCTGTTCTGGTAATATTCAAATGCTTTGGTGCAATATTTAGTAAAATATACTGGTTTCTATCCGCATTAGGTCCAAATGCTTTTATACACAAATCGTAAATATACAGCCTAGTAGCCATATTTTTATATTCGTCTGACATGCCAAATTCAGTTTCAGAACCATACTCATAAAACTGCACAATACACTCCGCATTCATCACCTCGCCCGGAGCCAGCATTATATTTGACAGATTCTCAAAATATTTAACTGGTTTCAGCGAATCCCTTATTTCACATTTTCCATCAAAGTATCTGTATTCATGCAAATATGCATATTCGGAACCACCAAATTCATTTGCATAAGAGACGGGATACCATGACATAAAAGCAAGCTCCCATTTTTCAAAAATACCCTCGCCCCAATAATTTGCATATTCCAGTTGTGAAAAAGAAAACTCTGCCTCTTTTTTCTTGTTGGTATTCTGCACCGAAAACTTCACCCGAAGAAATCTTTGTTCCTCAACAAACGGATTTTGCTGGTTTGGCTGTGGTGCTTTTAAATACTTGCGCTGTTTATAATAGTCATCAAGTTTCTCATAATTGTCTATCAATTCTGCTTCTGAAACTTTCCACAGAAAATCTCCTACCTGCACCTCCTCTCCTATCTCATATGGAGTCAAGGCCTTCGGCACCTTTATTTTCAGCTCTTTTTTTGTCTCCTCCTCATCTGTATGATATTGCCCGACTGCAAATACAGCCGCATACAAAAAAGCCATACCCAAAATTATCCACAGAATAATATTTACTATTTTTTTCTTCATAAGCCGCCTCCTGTTAAAATTTGACACCTCTTCCGATTCATGTTATAGTTATCATATATTCATACTAATATAGAAAATGGAGAAAAATCATATGTGGATTGCAGATAACTGGAAAGATTATGAACTGCTTGACTGTTCTGAAGGAGAAAAGCTGGAACGATGGGGCAGCTATATTCTTGTGCGGCCGGACCCGCAGGTAATATGGAATACTGAAAAAACCTTAAAAAGCTGGCATACTATGAACGGACATTACCACAGAAGCAGCAGAGGCGGCGGAGAATGGGAATTCTTTGATTTGCCCAAACAGTGGAGCATAAATTACAAATCGCTTACTTTTCACCTGAAGCCTTTCAGCTTCAAGCATACCGGCCTTTTTCCTGAACAGGCAGTAAACTGGGATTGGTTTTCAGAAAAGATAAAGCATGCAGGCCGACCGATAAGGGTATTGAATCTTTTCGCTTATACAGGCGGAGCAACACTCGCCGCTGCTGCTGCTGGGGCGCATGTCACACATGTAGACGCCTCAAAGGGCATGGTAAACTGGGCAAAGGAAAACGCCCGCTCGTCAAAGCTTTCTGAGGCGCCTATACGCTGGCTGACAGATGACTGCATAAAATTTGTGGAAAGGGAAATCCGTCGCGGCAGCCAGTACGATGGGATTATTATGGACCCTCCTTCCTACGGCAGAGGCCCGAAGGGCGAGCTATGGAAGCTGGAGGATTCTCTTTATGAATTTATCAAGCTGTGTACAAAGGTTTTATCAAAAACCCCTTTATTTTTCCTGATTAATTCCTATACAACGGGACTTGCTCCCTCGGTACTTACCTATATGATGTCAACAGAAATCGTAAAACAATATGGCGGTACAATAGAAGCCTCCGAAATTGGCCTCCCCGTTTCTTCCAGTCATTTGATACTTCCATGTGGTGCTTCTGCAAGATGGTCACAGTGAAATTTTTGTCACAGGTGTATCTTTTGGAATACTCCATATATCCAGAGGATATCCCCCGAAAAAATATAGCTCCTTCTGCCGCCTGTACACATCAGGCGGCAGAATATATATCAATTCTACTTTCAGGCTTTCATTGTCTGCCAGCCATTCAGAATCGAGAAATCCTGTTTTTTCAGGAAATGCACTGTTTTCTTTCACTCTTCATTCATCTGCCGTTCCAAAAAGATACCATTCCTTTTCGTTTTTTCTCAGATACATCACGCTCTCCTCATAGAAAGAGTGCTCCTGTGAATCAGTATTTCCAATCATCTCTGCCCTATATTCTATATCAAGAAACAGCAACTTTAATTCTTCTGCCTCATACCCGTAAATATCTTTGTAGCGTTCTGCCATCCGCTGCAGAATTCTTTCCCATTTTGTCCATAACAAAAATCTGCTCCTTTTAAATTTTTATTTTTGTAATGGTATTTCATTCATATCAAAAGCTGCATCATTGTTTGCTCTGATAAAATCTCATCAATCAACCTACTGATGGATAACATCTAATCTAATCTTTGTTATTGGAATCTGGTCCTCATCATAAGTCAATTCACTTTCTCCTCCTGTAAAATACAATGCGGAATATTCCTCATAAAGCTGCGGTGGCAGAATATACGCCATCTGAACAGAAATACTTGCATCCAGCTCCATAATATCCAGATTAACAGAACCGATATTCTCCGGATGTGCACTGTTTTCTGTTACAATCCAGCTATCAGCACCGCCAAACAGCCAAAGCTCGTTCTTCTCATCCTTCACATAAAGTTTGCTTCTTCCATAGAAATAATTTACTGCCCTCTTATAAACATCTATGACAATCTGCCCCAGTTCACTTGAGGTATAGCTTAAATCCAAAACCAGCACCTTCAGTTCTTCCTCCTGACAGTTATAAATATCGCTATACCGTTTTGCCATTTTTTGAAGACTTCCCTGTTCTGCAAAATCAGAAGGCATATCCTTCCATTCTGTAATTTTAAAATCATTCAGTGTTGTTACCAGTGAAAAAGCTTCCTGTACCTTCCCATCTGAAATTCCTGCATTCAGCAGTTTTAAAAATTCCTGCCCCGGCTCCTCTGTTTCTATGATTGGTCTGCTTTCTTCATTCAGCCGATATCCATGTTCTATTTTATTCTTCTCTCTCCATTCTTTATCCCATGCCATCTGCTCCAGATTTGTCCAGCTTTGAGATTTCATTTCCTGAATATTTCTTGCTTCCTGATATACCTTGTTCTCACCAAATTCGCCTGAAATGTTTAAGTTAATTCTTTTTGTAGAATTTTCCACCATCAAATACAGTTCATAGTTGCTCCTACTGTTCGAATATTGCAAATCATATGTGGAATAAATATCATGAAGACACAATTCTCCTATCAGCTCAAACTCTATACTCTCCTTTGGCTGAATATCATATGATTTTACTGCAATATTCTCCCCTATCTTTTTCTTATACCCTTCTATTTTAAGCGTCTCATTTCCATTCCCGCCAGAAATAACTTTCACATCATAGTTATTAAAATACCATTCAACCATGTCATTGCCCACAATAGAAGTCGGAGCAAGAGAATACGGAAAAAATCCACAGGATTTATCGGAAGTATTAGTCACAAAACATTTTATTCGAAAATAGCGAATATCTCCCACAAACAAATCTCTGTCTACAAACTCCTCTATATATTCTTTTACATATTCTTCCTGACTCTGCAAAAATCCCCGTTTCTTATAATAGGAATCGATTTTTTCATAATCCTCTATCAGCTCTGCCTCTGAAACATTCCAGAGCAAACCTTCTATATTCATATCTTCACCCAGTTCATATAACTGTTTTGGAGTTTTTACAGAAAGCTGCTGTTTTGTTTCCTGCTCTTTATCTTTTATTAAATATGGGCGGAAAAACAAGACTATTGTTGTTATAAATAACACTGCAAGTAAAATACCTCCAAAAATTCTCTGTCTTTTTTTCATAATATATTCTCCTTTTGTTTTTTCATCAATATTATGAGTAAACTGTCGGCTCACAACATATTTCACGTTCTCAAAATATCATTTTTATAATCATATTGCCAACCAAAGATATCTTTTATATAAGTGTTGTTAAACAATTTTTACATAATCTTCCGCTATAAAAATATAACGCTCCCCTGATAATTTTCACCAGCAAAAGACAGGCAGCTTATAGTGTAACAATCTGACTTTTCATGGCTCATTCTATATGTATATAACCAGTTTGTCACCCTGAATAATGCTTTTAAGCATTATTCAGTTATGTTATCAACAGCTCCAAATATCGTCCTTTTTTCTGCCTTTTTCATAAATTCACGTTCCTTTTCCCTTCATGTCTCTATATTTTTTACTATTTTCCCTTATTTAATATTTCCTTATTTTTATATCTCCCTTATTTTAATTCAATCTTCTGTATCGGCTGTTCAGAATAGTCAATATCTATATATTCTCCCCCATTAAAATATAATGCTCCCTCATTATAAATTTCCGGCGGCAGAAGATATGCTGCCTGCAATGTTACGCTCTGCCCTTCTGCTATATGTTCTGCGTTTATATGTCCAGTCCGTCCACTTTCAGTACGATTTTCTGTTACAATCCAGTCATCAGCGGTTCCAAACACCCATCTTTTCTCATTTTTATCTCTGGTATACAGATAGGTCCATGGATAAAAATCAACCTTAACAACAGAATCATATTCTTTCTTCACTGATTTATCCTGTATTGGCTTGATAAAATTAATATCCAGAAGCAGTATTTTCATTTGATTCTTGCTGTATCCATAAGACTGTTCATAACATTCCGCCATTTTCTGCAAAGCTTCCCTGTCTGCAAAATCTTTTGGAAGTGTCTCCCAGTCTACTACCTTTGCACCAGAAAGCTGTGTATTTATGCCACGTTTATCAAACAAATAATTTTCCTCTGTTACTTCCTCTTCATATTCTTTTACAACATCCTCCTTTTCATATAATGTCGGATAACCTTCCTCCTGATAGTTTTTCATATCGAGATTTGTCCACTGCCTGCATTTCATTTCCGGAACATTTCTCTGTTCGTCATAAGTATTTTGTGGCTCAGTATGGTCAATACCCATATGCTTCGGAGCAATATTCAGATGTATTTTATTCTCAACTCCACCCTTATAATATGTCTTGTTTGGAGACAGAGAAAGAGTCGATAAATATAAATCATAGATATAACTTTTCTCTTCTTCATAACCTGAATATTCGCAATACTCTTCAATATATTCCACCTCTACGGTTTCCCCGCTTTCAATAGAAAAAGAAGCATAGTTTTCTTCTATCTGCTTTATCTCTCCTGTTTTAGAAACACATTTAATATCTGAAGCATAACTGCCAAGCAACAAATCCTCAAATTCTCCATCTTTATAAGAATTATAAAACTGCATTCCGGAACAGCTATACTCCTTATGAACCTGTGAAGTATTTGTAATAGTTGCTCTTAAAACAAGAAATTGCACTTCTTCCTCAAAATATCTCATATGATTACTTTTTACCCATTCGGCAGGATTTATCAGGCCCTGTGGTCTTGCATGATAATATCCGTCCAAGCTGTTATAATCCTCAATAATCTCCGCACTCGTAATTGTCCATGTAAGTCCGTCACATTCAACCTCCTCCCCAAGCTCATAAATCTTTTTTTCCGGCACCTTCAGTTTAGGCTGTTTGATACCACTCTCTGTCTCCTTCTCTGTAAAAAATTTTTGAATACCTCCTACATCATACTGCCAGCAATACATTCCTACTACTCCTGCAAACATTATGCCAAGCGTTGTTCCAACAAATATTTTTCCTGCCTTCTTCATGATTAACTTCCAATCCTTCCTTTCCATCATTTTTTCTTTTGAGATATCTCCTTACATATTAAGTACGTTTTTTTTTTGATTGCTTGCAAAAAAAATTTAAAAAATTAATTTTTTTAATAAAAGCAGTCAAAAGCTGATTGTCTAATAAAAAACAGACAGTTTTTAAAAATATTTTTACTATCTTTAAAAACTGTCTGTTTCTAAATTTATTTTCCATATGTTCCTTTTTGAAGAAAAATCTTTTTCCGGTATAATAAAAAATCAAAACAATCACACTTTTTCAATATAATACACACTGCCAATCAGCTTGTAAGCTTCAAAATATTTTTATCTTACATTAGCTCTGCCTTGGAAATTTTATTGTAAACCGTGTGCCAAACTCCGGTCTGGACAGCACCTCTATCATTCCCTCATGCGCCTCCACAATCCATCTTGCAATCGAAAGGCCCAGTCCGGTTCCGCCTGTTCTGCTGTTTCTAGCACTGTCAGAGCGGTAAAAACGTTCAAAGATATGGCTCACCTCTGATTCTGCCATTCCTGTTCCCTCGTCCTGAATAACATAACATAACCACTCTTTATTTTCCTCTTTTTTTTCCAAATCCTTTTCTACCTTGACCGACAGACAGATTGTATCTCCTTCCTTTGAATATTTTGCAGCATTATCTGTAAAAATTCTTACTGACTGCTTCATCATGGCAATATCGCCATACATCACAATCCCTTCCTCCCCCCAAAAACGATAACGGTGCTTTTCGTCTATCATCACAGATTCCTCATATACCTCTCTCACAACATCTGTCAAAACAAATTCCTCTATCTTTAAATGATTTCTTCCGCTGTCTCCCCTTGCAAGAAACAAAAGCTGCTCCACCAAATCCTTCATATGCTGTGACTCGTTTTTCAGCGCTTCAATGGATTCTTCCAAAATACTCTCATCCTCCTTTCCCCACCGGTCCAGCATATTTACATATCCCTGTATCACAGCAATGGGAGTGCGCAGCTCATGAGATGCATCCGATACAAAACGGTTCTGCTGCCTGTACGCATCCCTCATCCGTTCAAGAAGATTATTCACCGCTACTTCCAGACTTTGCAGCTCCTTATCACCTGTGGAAAGCTTCGCATCCATTGATTCTGGATTCAGATTGGAAATCGCATGTTCCAAATCTGAAAATTTATTACCAACGGCGATATTGCTCAATTCCTCCGCCTTTCTGGCCATATCGTTTAACGGCTTCATGGTCCGCCGGATTTTCTTTGTCTGAAACATGCTTTCTATCAGCACAATTCCCTCAAAAATCAAAAGAATCACGAAAGGACACTGTACATACTGAACCTGTTTTTTTATAGAAAAAGAATATTTTTGTCCCGAATCCGTTTCAATCACATATGCCGCATTTTTATAGCTTAGAAGGTCTTCAAAGTAGCGCTCTGTGACAGTCTCATCTTCCGGAAGCTCCTGTTCCTTCCAATAAAAAAAACTTCCGGACACCAGAATCAATATCAGAAAATCCATTGCCAGAAAAACTGATAGCTGATTTGCCCAGAAGTTCAGATTAATACGTCTTGCAATTGAGGAGGTTGATTTACTCTGTTTCATTTTTGCCGCTCCCTTCTGCCGGTTTCCTTTCCCGTTTGTTTTCATCTTTAATAGCATAGCCGACACCCCGTATTGTGCTGATTAATTTTATGCCAAACCTGTCATCTATTTTTGTCCGAAGGTATCTCACATAAACGTCAATAATATTTGTCTCCCCAACATAATCATAACCGCATACCATACTTAACAGCTTTTCTCTGTCAAGTACAATGTTTTTATTCTGTAATAAAGTTCTTAGAAGCTCATATTCTCTGTGAGTAAGTTCTATCTCCTCACCCTGACACATTACCTCATGACGGTCCTCATCAAGTGTAACACCTTTTGCTGAAAGCATTGGTGTAACTTTACACACATGCTTAGAATCATTTCTATCTGTTCCTCTCTTTTTAAAAACAACACGGATTCTTGCCAGAAGTTCTTCTATGGCAAAAGGCTTTGTAATATAATCATCTGCACCGGCGTCAAGTCCTGATACCTTATCCATCACAGCGTCCCTTGCAGTCAGCATAATAACCGGCATATCCGAAAACTTGCGTATTCGTCTGAGCACCTCCAGTCCATTTAATTCAGGAAGCATAATATCCAGAAGAACAAGGTCAAATTCTTCCGTTTCCGCCATGGCAAGTCCATCTCTGCCATTAAATGCTTTAGTTACTTCATAGCCCTCATGCTTTAATTCCAGCTCAGTAAAACGGGCTATTTTTTCTTCGTCTTCTACCAGTAAAATTTTTTTATTCATAATAGATATCAGCCTCCCAAACAATAAAACTCCTGATTCAATCATTTTTTCATATGTATCATATATTTTTGTGCTATTTAAATGATTTCTTATAATACCATAATCTCTTTAATTTCCGCTGCATCCAAACATCAGATTCAGATGCAGCTGTAACCTGACAGACATGTTCTATTTCTGCTCATCATTTCCTGTAAAATCCTTTTTAATATTTTCGCAGGTTTCCGCCATCTTATCACAGGCAGAATTAATATCTACTGTTTTTGTAATGTCTCCATGAAAAGAATATCGAAAGCCACAGAACATTCCGATAATAAGCAGCGGAATTGTTACCCAGAAGAAGCAGATAATTAACAGTACCAAAACAATTACCGGCATATTAAGGATATTTTTTCTGTCCTTTGTCACTTCAAAATAGCTTTCACAGCCTTTTTTAATCATCTTTCCACACCAGCAGAAAAATTTATCCATCATTTCTCCAAAGGTTTTTCCGCCACAGTTGTCATAATGCTGCGACGCCTGCTGAAATTCCTGTGAATTTTCTGCTCTTGTAGAGTAGGAAGATACATTTGGTCCATTGATTTTTCCCTGATTCTCAAGATATACAATTGCATCAAGCATATCCCAGTTACTTGCCTCTAGTGCAGCCTTCGCCTCCTCGTAAGTGCAGCCTGTCTTTTCTCTTAATCTTTCTACTTTTTCCAATTGTTCCATAATTTTTCTCCTTTTCCTGTGCAGTACACATATGGTAATATTTTTGGATATTGAACTCGATTCCAAATAAGAATATCTTAAAATGAAATCTCGTTATCAGATGAGACTTCCTGTTTCATTTGATAGATATATATTACCGCAGTAAAATTAAGAGAAAAGGTTGAAAAGATTAAAATCAGATTAAAAAATAAAAATTTATGCTACTATTCAAAAATAATTTTACATCTCTTTTTAATAACATGCAATCCTGTTTTTAAAATGGTCTGCATACATTTAATTTGAGCTCTTCTGCATAATTCCTGCTCTTAATCTGCTTCAGTGCCTCTCTGCAACAAAAGTAAAAAGTCTAACCCTTCATTTCTTTAAAGCATATCCCCAGATTTGTATGCCGTTCCAGAGAATGTCGTCCTTCCTGAATATACTCCCATGACTGCCTGTAATCCAGACACACCGAAAAATCTGAATCTGAAATAAACCTCAGAAAATCAGCCAAATTCTCCTTATATTTTTTTGCAAACAAGTATGCATTGGTTTCTTTTTCCTCATCTGTACTGTTTGGTTTATTATATAATACATGGTCCAGATTTACAGACATATAATATGCACTATATGGAAGTGAATTCCATACCCTGTTTATAAAACAAATACGATTCACATTCTCGCTTTTTCTTCTGTTTCGTTCTATCAGATGTTTCGGCCTTGCTGTCCATATTTCTTCTGTGGTATAAAACGGTTTCTCCATTTCTGCATCCTCTGTCACAAAATCTTCTGAAATATATGCGCCATCCATATCAATCAGATGAATCACTTCCTGAAAATCTACTGCCTTATAATGGTTAGCAGCCGCATATCCCCGCACCAGATTTCCTATTTTAGCTGCAATATTTTTCGGAGTCACAGACCTTTCTGAAGTAATATCTCCATGAACAATTTCCAGATGTACTGCATTTTTATTGTACAACCGATTTAAAATCACGCCCAATGCTTCGTCATCGGATGGACCTTCTACAATAATAAATACGATTTTTTTACGGGGCACTTATCTCACCAGCCTCTCTAAATGCCATTGCAATTTCTGCATTATTTGTTGGTTTATAAATTTCCTCCTGCTGTTCGCCCAGTACAATATCCCGAAAATAAAAATCACGCAGATTATTATTCTCCTTCACACTGCTTAATCTAATATACCTTTTCAAAGGATTTGTCGTTGTAAATGCAATAAATCCCCTGTCCAACGTTTCCAGCGGCCGGAGATTATGAGAAGTAAAAATAAGCTGCCCCTTTCCCTTTTCTGAAATTACTCTTAAAATTTCTCCGAGCAGATACTCAAAAATACCTGTGTCCAATTCATCTATCACAACTGTAATAGAGGATTGATTATAAATAACAATAAAAAGCTGAAGAATGGAAATAATTTTTTTAATACCCTCAGATTCATATTTTAATGGTATTTCTCTGCTGTTTTTCTGAGACATAAGCTGAATTTTATTTCCTGTTTTTCCATTCTCCAAAATCTGTACACCAAGATTCTTTAGACTGATTGTCAGTCCGGGCACAATCTGATTCAAAACAATGTTCATATCATATATTACTTTTTTCACAATCTCTACGGATTCTTTTGGAATAACAGCCGACGTATCAAGAGGAAGCATCATCTGACCAACTGCTTCGCTGTTTTGCTCTTGATATTTAAAAGCCAATGGAAGCGTATTCATACTAATCATTCCGTTATTTGCAGTCCGAATAACAAATAATTCATAATTTCCATAATAAATAAGATTTTCCAAGAGTGTTAGATGTCTTATATATTCTGCGTTGTTTTCCTGTTGTACACGCTGGCTTCTTATGGCATTTATTAATTCTCCTGAGAAAATAAAAGAACGGGAAGTATGAGAAGCTATTTTTTTTGCCACAAACAAATTCATTTCTCTTTCTTTATTTTTTCCCACAAGACACTCATATTTCGAAACAGGAATAAAAACTTTCTCTGTGCGGGTATCAATAAAAGGAGATTTTCGAAGCTTTCTATTTTTTTCTTCTGATTTTTCCTTCGCTTTTTCTTCAAACGAATAGCTGAGAACCTCGTCAAAAATTACAGATTTTGATTGTTTCTCATGGATATTGTATATTTCTATATTTTGTTCCTCAATATTTTCTTCTTTTCGGAGGCGGCATTCATAAAAAACTTTATACCTGCTAGATGAAGTGGAAATATCGAAAGTGTAAAGAAGAGCAGCGTAATCTGCTTCTACATTGATATAATCAGCTATATGCTGTGGTATGGGCTTTCCACAGAGAATATATTTTAAAAGCTGCAAAGCATCTACTAATGTAGTTTTACCTGAGCCATTTTGACCATATAAGCCCAGAATACTGGCTTTATAATTTTTTCTGGGATTCAGAAAATTGAGCTGGCCGGATTTGATATTTTTGAAATTTTGGATAGATACTGAGCTTAAACGGACTGTGGAATCTGTCATGATACTCACCTCCTTCGATTTTTTAGGTTTTATTTTAGCATTATTGAATATTTTAGTCAATTGGATACAGGTTTATTCATGACTTTTAGTGGATAAAAGATATCAAAAATATTTTCAGCATAAAAAAACTGCTGTAAAAAATGACAATTTAAAATCATATATACAGCAGTTTTTTATTTAAATTTTATTTTTTACCAATAATGACATATTTTTTGATTATATCATTTCAGGACAGTTCTTATTGCTAAATAGAAAAATCAAAATTCTGTCCAACCTGCTTTTCCTGTTCAGTCTGCGCTTTATCGCTTAATCCCGTATATATTACGTCATTAATCTGCTTCATCAAATCATCAATAGAAGAAGCCGTAACTGTCACTAAATCCTCATCGCCCGTTTTATCCGTTTTTCCATTCTCCCGATGCTTTTCTAGTCGCTCCTCACGCTCTTCCTTTGCAGCCTTTTTCTTTTCCTGCGCCTTCTGTTCGGACTTCTTCTGAATTCTCTCCTTCTGAGCTGCTAAAGATTTGTCTACTACTGCAAAGAAAGAGGCTGTTCCACCATCATTAATTTTAATTCCATAGCTCTTTACAGCGGAATTTGGACCTATATTCTGCATCATTTGTTTAAGCTGTGTCTGAGCGCCGCTGATAATACCCTCATATTTTTTGCGATACTGCTCATCCTCCGCCATACGCTCAATCTTTTCTTCGTCAATTAATACAACTGTTTTGTTTGACGAAGCATACTTTGAAGCGTTTGCTTCAGCTTCAGCTTTTTTATCTTTGCTTACCAGAATAAAGTCCATATTGGCATATTTCTTTTTGAGCTGCTCATAGTATTTTGCAGCCTTTTCACTTAACTTCGGCTCACCAACAGTCTTTCCTGTCACTTTGCCTGTCTTTTTTGTCTCCGCATATGCAGCGGTATTTTCTGCTGCTTGATTTACTACATTTGCTTCCATATTAAAATCCTCCTTGAATCTGTAATCTTGTAAATCCATTTACCAAGATTTTTCATAAACTGCTTTGTTAACAGCTGCATTGTTAATATCTACATTATAATAATTACATTATTACAATGTTAACTATTGCATTATTGATAACTGTACTGTTAATGATTACATTACCATTAATTACCTTTGCCAATATTATCGGCATTTTATTATCTAAAATTTAGTTACAGAGATTTATTTGTTTTTCGATTTTTACCACTTTGTTCAACTTTGTACTTATATATGTGTGATTCTTTCATTTTTACTCTTCCAGCTCTTTCGCCAGTTCTCTCATCTCCTCTAAATTCTTCTCTTTTATCTCTGTTCGTATTGTTACCACTCTCTCCAGTACTTCTATATCCTTCATGCCTTCCAGTGCTTCTTTCATTTTCTTTGCTGCGAGCGGTGCCCATGTGCCATTTTCAATCAGAGCAACTGTTCTCTTTTGATAATTTTTATGCTTCAGACTGTATAAAAAACTCTCCATATATGTCATAATTCCAGCATCATAAGTAGGCGACGCCAGAATCAGCCTGTCATAACGAAAGGCATTCCCCACTGCCTGAGCCATATCATCCCTTGCCAAATCTGTAATTGCTGTTTTTATTCCCTTTTCCTCAAGAAACTCTTTCATTTTCCGTGCTGCCTTTGCCGTATTTCCATGCATGGAAGCATAAGCTATCAATACTCCCTTGTCCTCCGGCTCATAGCTGCTCCAAAGCTGATATTTTCCAATATAATATTCCAGATTATCAGATAATACAGGTCCATGAAGCGGACAGATTGTCTGTACCTCCAAAGTTCCGAGTTTCTTTAACACTGCCTGAACCTGCACTCCGTATTTGCCTACAATATTAAAATAATAACGTCTTGCCTCGCATACCCAGTCTTCATCTGCATCCAGCGCCCCAAATTTTCCAAATGCGTCGGCAGAAAACAACACTTTATCTGTTTCATCATAAGTCATCATTACCTCCGGCCAGTGAACCATAGGCGCCATAAAGAATTTCAGACTGTGCCTTCCTGTCTGCAAAATATCCCCTTCCTTCACCACAATTGTTTTTCCTTCTATATCCATATTTTCGAAAAACTGCGGCAGAAAAGCAAATGTTTTTGCATTAGAAACAATATATGTATTTGGATACTTTTCCATAAATCGCCGAATATTGGCAGAATGGTCGGGTTCTAAATGAGAAACCACAAGATAATCCGGTTTTCTGCTCTTCAGAGCACTCTCCAGATTGGCAAACCATTCTTCTGAAGCTCTTGCATCTACTGTATCCAACACTGTAATTTTATCATCCAGAATTACATAAGAATTGTAAGATACTCCATTTGGAACCATGTATTGTCCCTCAAATAAATCAATGGTCTTGTCATTGACACCTGTATATACGATACTGGTATTTAAAATATTGTTCATTTCTTCCTCCGTTCCGTGTATGAAACACTACACTATTATAATATAATGAAGCACGCTGATGCGTGCGCAGGTCATCAAACTACGCTCTGCTTCGTTTGATGACATTACAATATAATGAAGCACGCTGATGCGTGCGCAGGTCATCAAACCGCGCTCTGCTTCGTTTGATAACATTATAGCATGATTTATGTGTAATCAAAACAGTTTTTGCAATTTTTTAAGAAAAGCGGAATTTTTATTCTCAAACTCTTTTATCTTTCCTTTCTTCTGATTTTCTGTACTACTTTTTTTATCCCTGCTGCCGTCTTCATAATCGGATTTCGAAATGGTCTTAGAAAAAGCCAGAATCGGGAAAGCATTCTGTAAAATGGCTGTGTTGTTTCTATATATTTTCCATTTCGGATAAATGCCAGAAGAACGCCCTTTATTTGCGAATCCTCCAAAGGCCCCTCTATCTCTGTCTGGTTATCACCCACCATATAAAAACCGTCTGATTTATGTTTCCAGATACGATGAAGTACAAGAATACCTGATTTTCGGCGGTAAAGAACAACATCTCCTCTTTTCAGGTCTGCGGAAACTGCCTGTTTAATTACCGCCTCATCTCTTCCGGAAATAAACATCGGGTACATACTATAACCTTGTGTATGAATCTGTATTGTATTTCCCTGTTCTAACAATTCTTCTATATCTGTCTTATCATTCTTCATTCCATATCTCCCATTTCCATATTTTCTAATACCATTACAACATTCTCCATTTACATATTTTCCAATGCCATTATAGCATTTTTCTGCTGCCGATGCTATAATAAACTTATTAAATGACCGGAGGTATTTGATTTATGAGACAAACAAAAGGATATTGTCTGAAGGAAATCGCAGGAGTTTTCTATCTGCTTCCATATGGCCAACTGATTTCCGACCATTGTCGGGGTGTTCAACTAAACGAAACCGGAATTTTTCTGTGGAATACATTGGAAAAAGTACATTCCCGCAGTGAACTTCTTGAATGTTTTATTAGACATTATCAGGCGGAAAAAGAAGAAATTCCGGCTATGGAGGCTGATTTAGATACATTTTTAAGACAAATGCGCTTTTATGGCATAATTGATATGGAGGATTCGTGGAATATATGTGAGAAACCGGCATATCAATATTTAAAAATCGGCGGAATTTCCATAAAACTCATTGGACCAAAGGAAGCATTTTCAGAAAATTTTCTTCCATTTACTGCAGATGCCTGTAAAAATACTGATTTAACGATAGAAGTACTTATCGGCAGTCCTGATTGTCACAAAAACGGAGAAATATTAATACGAAATAACGAACTGATTGTATGTGAGGGAAAAGAAGAATATATTTTTCTATTTTTGAAATTTAAACAGCTTGCAGAAATGTATTTTGACAAGTCGGGAACTTATGCCTGTTTTTACTGTCAGCCTCCTTTTGGTAAAGAGCTTGCAGAAGAACTGTTTCATGCTGTGAGATTTGTATATTTATATCTTGCACAAAAGCGGGGACTGTTTGCCCTGCACTCAGCTTCAATTCTCTATCGGGACAAAGCATGGCTGTTTTCAGGACATTCGGGTATGGGAAAATCTACACATACAAATCTGTGGAACCGAATTTTGGGAACACAAATTTTAAACGGAGATTTAAATTTAATGGAACTGACTTCTGATAGTGCGATTGTTCATGGTACACCATGGTGTGGAACATCCGGAATCGCTGATAAACATACTTATCCTATCGGCGGGATTGTATTGTTGAAACAAGCAAAGCAGGATGTTTGTGTGAAATTATCTGAGGATGAAAAAGCTCTGCTTGTAATGCAGCGGCTTATTTCTCCAGCATGGACAAAAGAAATGATTGAAGAAAACCTTTCATTTACCAGCAGACTTGCAAAAATTGTCCCTGTTTTTCGGCTGGAATGTACAAAAGAGGATTCCGCAGTTTATACTGTAAAGGAACGGATAGACAAGTTCCTGTCTTTCTAAAAGTACTGGCTATTGTATCATTCAGCGTTAATATATCTTACACATAGATTCACTGCATCGTAAAAAGCCTGCCTGTTCTTTTATCTGCGAACAGACAGGCTTTTTATTCTTATTTACATATCATATGTATTCCAGTCAATCTTCTCGTCTGCTTTATGTCCCTTTGCTTCCCAACCCGGCATACGTTTGCCATTATCCGTGTCATAACTTGTAGCTCCGTCAAGAAATGCCTGGTCAAGCTGAAGTCCGCATCCATTCCAGCGGAATGCCGGACATCCGTTACATCCAAGATGGCTTAAATAAGTATCTCCGTCATAATTATCCTTATGCCATACTCCGTTTACATACTTGCTGTCACAGCCCGGTCTTGCCGCATTTGCAGCAGTAGTATTATTCTCTGCAACCATATCTCCGCTGGCAGTATAAATTCCCTCCACAAGCTCTTCATTGCTTAAAACAACTGGTTTTTCATAATTCTTCATTAATTCCCTTCTCCTTCCATAAAAATTTTCATAATCTTATTATATTTTAACTTTCAAAAATTTCAAGCTTTCTATCTGAATTGATAGAAATTTATTATCACAAATTAGTATGGCAGACACTTTATCTTGTCTGCCATATTAATTTTTCTGCTTTTTATATTGAAACAATCCCGCTTAAAACTTCTTTCAATTTTGATAGAATCATTGACGGATAGAAAAATCATTGTTACGATATACTTATACTATCAATCACATTGAGCTTATCAGTTATAATCAAAAAGGAGGTTTTTATTATTTATGAAAGCATATGTAAAGCCTGTTGTTCTGGCAGCAGAAGAATTATCAGAAGGTATTTATACAGCAAGCGGCGAAGATATTACAACTGACTGCTGGACAGTAGATGCAGTAGATGTTCAGGACTGGAATGGTTCTCATCATGTATTTGAAGTTCGTTGCAGACATTCCACAAGCGTTGAGCATATCTCATCTTCTACTCTTGTCACATTAACCTTCAGCTCACCTGTTACAGACGCCTATTCCGAATTTACCTGCAATTATTCAGGAAATACCGTAACCATCGAACGTGAATTACATGCAAATGCATATAAATCCGGTGATAACATGACATACAAGGTATGGGTAAAAGCGGCTGATGAACCTACTACAAAAAGTATTTCCTGTACACAAAAAGTCATCTCCTGTACGCACAAGGCAAATGTTCAGGGAAAATATGATTAATTTATACCTTTTACTTTTTGAATTTTAAACAGCATCACCTGCTGTGTCAGGTGATGCTGTTTTTTCCACTGTAACCCCTGTTATAAGCCTAAGGAGATGATTATGAACGAAAAGATAGCCTTTTATACCAGACGAATCAGAGAAGGCCGCCTGAAAGAAATGTGGCAGCAGACCAGATGGATTTATCAATATGCCAGACATTACTGGGTTGCCATGGTTGCCTATACCTTGCTTGGTATGAGCAGCACACTGATTGCGCTTGCAACCAGTCTGGTTTCCAAGGATTTAGTTGATATTATTACCGGCCACCAGACAGGCGAGGTGATTCGTACCTTTTGTACAATGATTGCATTAAATATTGTCACTACCTTTCTGGGACTGGTTTCTGACTACGCTTCCACATGGATTGGCATGAGGGTGGATGCGGAAATTAAATCCGATATTTTTGAAAAAATACTGGTTACGGACTGGGAATCCCTGACAAACTATCATACCGGCGACTTGCTGACTCGCTGGAGCGCCGACGCTTCCATGATTTCAAACGGTGTTTTGAACTTTATTCCAAATACCATTATTTATCTCTTTCGTTTTTTCAGCGCCTTTGCCATGGTAATTTATTATGACTGGACCTTTGCTGTTTTTGCATTTCTAGGCATGCCAGTATCAGTACTGCTTTCCAAGACACTGCTCAGACGTATGGTCAATAACAATAAACGAAGCGCAGCTATGGGAGCCAGAATGTCCGGCTTTAATCAGGAAGCATTCTCCAATATTCAGACTATTAAGGCGTTTGACTTAATTCATCTGTATATTGAACGCCTGAAACAGCTCCAAAAGGACTATATTACCATGAAGCTTGACTTCCAGAAAATGTCAATCTGGACCTCTCTTCTTCTGTCTACTGTTGGAATGATTGTATCCTATGCCTCCTACGGATGGGGAATTTACCGCGTCTGGAGCGATGCTATCAGCTATGGTACCATGACTTTATTTTTAAGTCTTTCCGGTACATTGACGGGCACTTTGCACAATCTGACCTCTCTGATTCCGACTGCAATTAGCATTACCACATCGGCGGGGCGTCTTATGGACATTGTTGAAATGCCACGTGAAGATTACAGCCATGATAATGAAGTAAGGGAGTTTTATGAGAAATTTAAGGCCAATGGCGTTCATTTTCGCATAGATAATCTGTCTTATACTTATCATACTGGAACGACTGTATTTGAGCATGCCTCTCTGGAAGCGCATCCTCACGAAATTATCGCTCTGGTAGGTCCGTCAGGAGAGGGAAAAACTACCATGCTTCGCCTGATTTTATCACTTATGCCTGTCAGTGAGGGAACTGCTGTGTTATATGGAAAGGCCGAAGGAAAAAATGGCGATGATATCCTTCAGGAGATACCGGCATCCCCGTGTACCCGCAAGCTGTTTTCCTATGTTCCTCAGGGAAATACCATGTTTTCAGGAACGATTGCCCAAAATCTTAGAAATGTTATGCCAGACGCTAGCGACGAAGATATTATAAAAGC
>CAJTOU010000038.1 GCA_910577835.1 uncultured Lachnospiraceae bacterium
ATAATATTCATTGATGACTTTTCAAAGTACAAAAAGTGCTTTTAGAGCAATCGCTCTGGGTGGTTCTGTCTATGTATATAATATGAGATAGTGTTTCCACCTGCGAAAACACTTTGATTATTTATACATAATATAAATAATACTGCTTGTATAAGTTGAAGTCCCCATACCCCAACCATAATAATAATATTCACTATACCACACGTTATAATCATATGGTGCTTTATTCGATTTTAAAACCGCCGTTCTTCCTGGCTTATGCAGCCAATAGTTTGCCGATTTTACATATTTCATCCAATGATAGTCGTCTGAACCTATTCTAAGTGCTATAACTGTCCCTGTTGCCGAACTAATTTCAGATTTCAAAATCGCCTCCGCTGTTCTAAAACCTCTTGCCTTTAAATCAGAAATAGTGTTTAAAATTATAGTTTGTATATTTAGTTTAAATTCTCTTCCGGAGAAATATCCCGGATTCTCATAATAGTTGATTGCGCATATCGCAAATCCATAACAATTATATTTGTTTGTTGTACTTGGATCCCACGAAAACAATGAATTATATTGTGGCGTGTAACTATTTGCATATGAAATTAATCTTGTTTCTGCGGTAGTTTCTGCCATACTGCACCATGCCTCTCCTGATGAATTAATATTATTCACTGGAGAACTATCACAATATGCAAACATATTATTTGAATAAACTCCTGTCAATGTATCAATATATTTATCTGCATTTATAAATCTCCCTGTTTCAGGATCATAATATCTGGAATTCAAATAATAAAACTGACTTTCCTCATCATAATAATAACTTTTATACCGGAAAGGATTAATATGCGCCACTTCTTTATTCCCTGAAATATTAATAATTTTCCCCCATGAATCATATGTATAAGAAACAACCTCCTTTCCATTTATATCAAAAATTCCTATTATATCTTTCGTATGATTTTTCTTATATACATATATATTGTCATTATATTCAAATCCCAGAATTTCTTCATTTTCATCATAAAAATAATAAATTTTATGTTCATCGCTTTCTTCGCACACTATTTTTGAACCATCTAAAACATATTTCACTATTTTTCCATTGACAGTTTTAGATATCCTGATTCCATTACAATCATATGAATATTCTGAAACCACTCCATTGATATCATTTATTTCTGTTAACCATCTGCCGTTACTCCATATAAACTTTTCTCCATTTATATATTGTGTAGGATTCCCAATCTCATCATATATGATTAAACTATTATCATAACTTAACAATAAATCTTTCCACTCTAAGTCATATGCCAAATCTATTGTTTTTTTAAGATTATTTAACTGTTCCGTAGAAATACCAAAAGATAATGGATAAAATTCTTTACAAATAATATTGCCGCCATTATCATATTTATATAATATTGTCATATCCATTTCTTTTGAGTCCTCTCTAACCAACTGGTTAAAGTCATTGTATTTATAAGAATTTATCAATTCTCCATTTAAATATTCTTTTGAAATATTTCCTTCCCCTTCATAAATATATTTATATTCATCCTTACCAATATTTTGTATGATACATTTATCTTTTACTATTTTACTATTTGACAAAATTTCAATATCATTAAAAAAAACTTTTTCTAATGTACTATCCTCATTATTCTCTGTTTTTTTTGATAACAAATCATTAAATTCACATAATACATCAACATCATTAAAAATATACTGACTCTCAAATTGTTGGACACCATCTGATAATATGACAGATTTCTTATCGCTGTCATTTTTATATTCTATTGTCCAGCCATTTGAATTCTCTATTTTACATAATTCCTCATCTGCCCCATATACATATTTTAATTCAACATCATTTACATAATCTATATAATTTTCTGGTAAATAATGTTCATTATATATCCATTCATATAATGTACCGTACTCATCTGAAATATTCGTAATATTACCTATAGTATCATACTCAATCGTATTAATATATCCATTCCCATATATTAATTTTGTCATATTATCATTTGTATCATATTCATATTTTGCATATAGCTTATCTGCAATCTTTATTTCATCTACATTTTCATATTTATATGATATATCATATTCAAATCCGTTATGCTCAATGGAAGAAAGCTTTCCGTCATCATCATATTTATATATATTAACAATATTCACTATTCCATCTGAGCCCAATGTTGCTATCAAATTTCCTATGTTATCATAAATATACAAAATATATTTATTCTCATAAAACCGAAAGATTTCGTTTCCTGTAGTAATATTGCGAATTTTAGTAATTAATAAGCCATCTTCCCCATATCTGCTATCAATATCATCCAATTTAGACTTATTCAATTTGCAAATATAATTATTTGATTCTTTATCAATATTTATTATAGTAAATAAATCATAATATTTTTCAGAAATAAAATCATACAATTCTTTGTCTATACTTAATTCAATATTATATGTTTCTGAATATACATCATATATATCATAGGCATCGGTAACAGAATTACTATCTGTATCTTTTAAATAAGGGTCTGTTTTTAAATCTCTAATCTCATACCCATCTAAAATGCCATCTTCATCACTATCTTTGTTTATTGGAAAATAATATCCATCCTCATTAGTAAAAGTAACTATATTCGAAAACAATCTATTTCCAAATTTATCATATATTATGATATATACTTCTAAAAATCCTCCTTCTTCAGGAACTTCCAACATATTTGAAATATCATAATTCTCTTCAATATTAAAATCTTGGTTATTATACCTATAGCATAAATCTATCTTTTGGTATTCCTTTTCATACACAATACCAATTTTATTTTCGGTATCTGCATAGAACAAATCAAAAGTTTCATATTTGCTCAATTTTATATTTTTTAATTGATTATATAATTGCAAATCCAAATTATACATATTAATATTTTCTCCTGATAATTCTATACTTTCTGCTATTATAACACCATTAAAATCAAAATTATTGCCATGAAAAACCACTTTTCCATTAGGTGAATAGATAATCCCTTCAAAATTCATATCAGAAGCATTTATATATATGTTTCCATTTTTACTGCACAAAACAGCTGTTTTTCCTATTATAGTTGAAGCATCTATATTAATATCGCTCTCACTTACTAATGTATTTGTTATATCTAAATCCAAAACATATATATTAGAAATTGATTGTGAATATGTCTCCTTCTCTATGTTACAAATAGTATCAGCAATAAAAATTTCATCATTATATCCTTCTGAATTATTAAAACGACTCATTATTCCATCTAAAATATCATTCTCTTGTTTATCTAATAATTGAATATCTTCACGAATTATTTGACTATTTTCATTAATACATAACTTATTTGTAAAAGCACAAATATTTTTTGCATGATCAATTTCAAAAGAAATATCGTTAATTCCTGTAGTATTTGCAATTATATTAATGCACAACTGATTAAAAAAATATACAATTGACACAAACACACAAAACACCATTCGTAATATCTTTTTTTTCATAGACTTTCTATCCTTTCCTTGATAAATATTTTTATTATTATAAAACCATTTCAACTTCCCTGTTTTTATATCAGGAAATAGTTCTTCCTGATATAAAAATCTGTATGGTGCCCTGAGCCTTTCATCCTCCAGCGACGCCATAAATAATCCTTCTATCTCTTCCTCCAGATATTCGTCCTCTTCTTCCACTGCTAACAGAATCCGAAACTGCCCTATATCTGCCTGGAACTGCTTTATCACTCCATCCAACCTGTAATTTACACAGTCAAACGCCCATATCAGTACATTTGGCATAATTTTCTCACCATCTGTTTAAAAGTTTCTTGATTTCTTCTTTTTCCATTATTTTATAAACTTCTATATTCTCCTTTTTCACATATTGTTAAATTTTTTATGATATCAATTACCTTTAAAAGCATTATCCACAAAAATAATAATAAAATATTGTAACATAAAACCAAAAAAATACTGACTTGATATCGTTTATTTCACTTTCTTTCTATTATAACATATCTTAGGAGAATCTAAAAGAAAATATTAACTAAAAAGTTATTATTGCATTTTTAAATTTCAATTCTCCTTATTATGTAAAGAAGAAAAATTTTTCCTCTTTCATACATATTACTTAAGCATACTTTATCTTTATCCCGTTCAAACACATGATGATATTTTTATTATAAAGGCTTATTATCAATAAGACAATATGATACTACCATACTTTACACGATTTATAAAAAACAGATATCAAATACATTTTTATAGCATTTTCCCTTCATCAATGCTATAATACTAATTATTACAATTCCTACGGAGGTTCACCAAATGAAAAAATTTATGACTTCACTCCCTTTCCGGCTGTCCTGTCTTATTATAACTGTTATTCTTATCTGTGCCATATTAAGCTCCCCTCTCTCCCTCTCTCTTACCTATACCCCTGCAAACAGTCTTGAGAACAGGGATATTCTGGCAAATCCCTACTGTGGATTCTACCGTATAAACGGCTACACTCTGACTGACGATGCCAACAGCAGCATTATCAATTCTGCCAGTGTCGCTGCTGATACTGGTAACCATCGCCGCCTTGTACAGCTTCAAATTAACCTGCGAAACTTCAAAGACTCAGCCCTTACAAGCACCGCATTAAAGCAGCTTGACGATATTCTCGCCACATGGGCACAGACAGACAAGCACTTTATCCTCCGTTTTCTCTATGACTGGGACGGTAATGCAGAAGAAACAGAACCGGAAAACCTTGATATTATCACAAAACATATGGAGCAGACCGCATCCGTCTACAACAAATACGCAGACCGCATCTACATCCTTCAGGGCTTGTATATTGGAAACTATGGAGAAATGCATCACTCCTCCTATCAGTCTACCGGCGAAATCATACGACTGACACAAACTCTTTTCG
Organism: uncultured Lachnospiraceae bacterium; assembly: GCA_910577835.1. Lineage (GTDB taxonomy): Bacteria > Bacillota > Clostridia > Lachnospirales > Lachnospiraceae > CAG-303. Next base: position 4,946 of record CAJTOU010000038.1, read on the forward strand.
GTATTACAAACCCTTCTATTTTCCTTGCTGTACGTACTCCCGCTTACTGGCGCACAATTACCGGTTTCAGGGAGCCATCAGATGTGTCAACCGATACAAACAGCCGCTCTCTTGCATCGCGTATCAGCCTTTTTAATGACGGTCTGCTTGCATCGGAATCCGACGCCGGCACCTATGCAGAGCTTGACCGTGAAACAGAATTATCTTTTCAAAACCGTCTGTGTCAGTATGTGCCAAATGGCGGCGAAGTCATTATTGCCAATTCCTACAATGACCTTTCAAATGCTGTCCATGACCTGCGTACCATGCATATATCTTATTTAAACGAAGCCTATGATTTAGATGTATTAAATAAATGGAAAAATACAATGTATTCAGAAAATGATTTATTTTATGGTCTTTCCGGCTACGACTACATAGCGGCACATCTCGGCTATCGCTATGTGCTGCGCTCTACGGAACTGAAATTCAATGATTCCTATGAAAAAACCGCCACCTATTCGCTGTCTGTGGAAAATACAGGATTTTCCAACTGTTATTATCCATTTGAACTGTCCATTACCATTATGAATAAAGCAACAAGAGAGCGTATTACTCTGATAAACGAAAAAAACAGTACATTTTTCCGCTGCGGCACCACAAATACGATTTCCTTCCCTCTGAATATGAGAGACTTTGAACCTGGTGACTATAATATCTATTTCCTGACCAGCGACCCGACATCAAAAGAAGCCATCCAGTATGCCAACAATATGACGCTGACATCCGACGGCTACTATGTAGGTTCTTTTACAATTGAATAATAAAACGGATATTTTTTCTATTCCAGTTCTCCAAGAAGCATCTGTTCTTCTGCCGACCGATTGGCAAAACGGATGCTTTTTTTATCTCTGCATCGTATAATTTCTAAATACAGCCTGCTTTCTTTTTCTGTCGCTTCCAAAAATTCTATTTTAATCTCTGCCTTTTCTTCTGGTTTTAATGCTCTGATATCATAAAAAACAGGAATTATCTTCCTCTTCCCGTCTGTTTCGATAATAAGCCTGATATCCGCCTTATCGCACATACAGGCAAATCCCGTATTTTCCAGAATAAGCCTCAGATATTTCTCTTTTCGTCCTGCAAGCACAGCATCCCTTACAACAAACCGGTATCCCATATGACTTCCAATATAATCATAAAGGCTTACCCCCTGCCACCTCTGCTCTTTCCACCTGCTTAAAATCCTTTCATCATATACGCTGTTTAAATAACTGATATTCATATCCCGCAGCACCTGCAACGTTTCTTCCGGCGAAAACTCTCTCTCTCCCGCCACAGCCTCGCCTCCGCATGGAACCTTTCCTGCTGCCTGCCGAATATATGCCATTTCCTCCTCCATACACCACGGCTGTTCCTGACCTGCACTGCTTTTTGGCTGCTCTCCAAAGGTTCCCAGATGACTTTCCGAAGCGAAAATAGCATCGTCAAATATTCCGATTTCACATACACTCTCTTTTTGCACCTGTCTACACTGAACCGGCCTGCGAAACGCCATGGGTATTTGTCCCGTCGCTGCCTTCCATGTATCTGACAGCTCTCTCAAATGCTTTTTGCTTAAAAACTTAGAACTGTGCATTTCTCCCCAGCTTCCTACAAACAATCCCTGTGTCATTAATATATTCGCTTTATATTTTTCCACCACTGCCCCAAGCTGCTCCATATGCCTTACAATGACGGAAAAAAGGGAAGGTTCCTTCTCCATCCCTTTTCCTTCATTATCATATAAGATACGAAGTATTACTTCTTTCCCTGCTTTCATAAAAGTAGACAATATCCTTTCCGCAAAGAAAAGCCCTTCTTTATCTATCTCTGTTCTACCATACCTGCCAATATTAATCAACACAAGCGCAATATGCTCATTTTTTTCAAATGGCAGATACAAAAGCTCATCTTCTGTCGTCTCTCCAAGAACAAATGTATAAATATGATACCAGCCCCGTCCCGGATTCGTATAACTTTCCATTTCCTCTGTATAATCTGCCTTTTTCAGACGATATTTTTTATTCCTTAATATAAATCCCATTTTCACCTATCCCTGCATCTTTTTTTAATACCTTGACACGATAAACTACTGCCAGAATCGACATTGTCATCCGCACCATATAAACAATTGGCCTGAGTCCTGAATGCATACTTTTTCCCGCACTTCTTATATGCATTTTCGCAGGAATTTCTTCTACTTTAAAACCAAGCAGAATCATTTGAATCACAATATTCGCATCTGGATATCTGTCATCAAAATGATTATAACGGGAACAATATAAAACCGCTTTTCTGCTGAGCCCCTGCAATCCTGTGGTGGGGTCTGAAATCTGCCTTCCTGTAAACAGCCGAATTAAATATCTGAAATACGAATATGCTATTTTTTTCAGGAAGGAAGTCTGATAATTCGAGTCTTCCAGAAGATATCTTGAACCGAGAATAATATCCGGATACCTTCCATCTTCTCCCTGCTGCTTAAGCTTCTGATAAATAACGGGAATATTGCATACATCATGCTGCCCGTCAGAATCCATCTGAATTACATATTTATATTTTCTGCGTATGGCATATTTATACCCAAGCTGTATAGCGCTACCATAGCCAAGATTAAATACGTGCGTCACCAGTGTATGATGATATTCCTTCACAATCCAGTTCGTAGAATCCGAGGAACCATCATTCATAACAAGAACATCCGCTATATTGCTTATCTCCTGTGAATTTAACTGTTCCAATACCTTTCTGATATTTTTTTCTTCATTGTACGCAGGCATAATAATCAGCAAATCCTTTTTAATAATTTCTTTTTTTCCTCCTAGCTCCATCTTCTGTACCATGCCGCAACACATATCCTTTCTATATTTTTATATCTTTAAACTTACTCATTTTCGAATAATCCCTTTAACAGCATTAAATCCTCTTCATAGGATATTTTTTTACATAACGCTGCCTTCTGGAAAGCTTCTCTCTGTTTCTTGTCCAATATCAGCAGCTTTATTTTTTCTTTGATATCCTCCGGCTCCAATTTGCACAAAAATCCGTCTTTGCCGTCTGTAATCTGCTCTCTGTTTGAATTGTTATCTGATGCAACAATTGCACAGCCCAATATCTGTGCTTCCTGAATAGCTATGCTTTTTCCTTCAAATCTGGTTGCCTGTACGCAGATATCTGCCTGTAAATAATATGGATATGGATTTTCCACAGCTCCCGCCAGAATAAAATCTTCTTCAAGTCCTGCCTTTGCAATCTGCTGTTCCAGCATTTGCCTTTCAGAACCCTCTCCTAGTACATACCAGCGTGCCGAATATCCTTCTGTCTTTAAGAGCCGCATCGCCTCCACCGCGCTCTCGTAAGATTTCTGCCATGTCAGTCTTCCCACACTTAAAATACGAATACCGCGATAATCATCAGTAAATCCGCCAGCAAGCCTAGACTTTTTCTTAATCTCCTCCGAATTCAGCATATTGTGAAATACTGCAGTCTTCTCTTTATATTCTGGATATACCTCCAAAAATTTATCCCTGACACTTTCTGCAATTGGAAAAATTGCGTCAAATTCTTCATAGCAGTTTTTATCCAGCCTTCTTGTATATCCTGCCTGTGTATAATCAATATGTATAAATGCCGCTTTTTTCTTTGCATTTACATAATCTGCCACATAATAGGTAGAACCGCCTTCAAGATAGGCTACTGCAACATCATACCTTTCCTTCAGTCTGGGACTTCCGTCGGATATTATGCGCCATAAAAGCTTATCTGGCCATATTTTATGCTTTTTCACCATTTCAAAAAGTCCCGCGGCCATATATGGGAGCCTTCTAAAAACAGTTCCCCGACAAAACATAGCCTTTATAATATGCCTGTACATATGTTTTCTTCCCTCTTCTGACAGCACGGAAACACTGCTGTAATCCTTATTCAGAAGTGTCACATGTTTCGGAAGTCTGTCTGATAATTCTCCCTGTCCCATAAGTACATAGAGAGAAATATCATACTCATCCGGACTCAGCCTTCTTAAAAGCTCAAGCAGAGCCATTTCGGCACCTGCTGCACTGAGGGTATTGATTACAAACAGTAATTTTTTCTTCATGTATTTTCAGCCTCCCTCGGCGATTTATCGTCTTTGTCTTTTAAAATTCCAAGTTCATGCAGAATTCTCTCATTCTCCTGATTCAGAAGTGATACCTGCATTGCAAGCTCTCTGTTTTTCATAATAAGAACCGACACACTTTTGCATATTGCAAATACTACAAACAGCAGAAAAAGTCCAAGCAGAAAAATCAGAAGATAAATCACATCACCGTCAGCTTCATCAGGGTCCAGTACCACTCCGGTAATCATAAGAAGCATTGAAAACAGTCCCCAGCCAAGCCCGATATTTTCTGTTAATCTCTGTTTTGCATATGCCAGAAAATCCAGTACAACAAAGAGGATTCCTGTGACAATTAATGCAATTTTTACAATCATTAATGTAGTCATGCTTTGCCCTCCACTCTCTGCCTGTGCTTCTGCTTTTCTGCTTCCTCGCGAATGTCATAAACCTTTGCCGGAGGCTTTTTTCCCACCTTGATTGGAAACAGGATTCCTTTGCAGAAAATATGCTTATCAAGATTTTTCTCTACCCACCGCAGCCGGAAATAAGAAATGCTGAATCCTGTAAAACATCCAAGTACAAAGCCAAAACCATACCAGATATCACTGAAATTTTTTACCACCATGCTTCCCACAAAAGTGACAAGGCAAAAACCTATGGAAGACATCAGCGCGCCGTTCAAATCATTAAAATAATAGAGAAAAATAATTTCCGCATACATAAGAAACAATATAAAATAACCTGCGGCAAGACATGGATAGATTCTCATCACCATTCCGGAAATGCCAAACCTCGGAAGAAATACCATAAACAAAAGATAGATAACTACCGCAATAATAAACTGAATACGTACAAGATTCATTAACTCCACAGAAAGCTGCCTGAGCATCCGGTTTTTTGCATTATTGATATCTATCCATCTGCCGCCTATTACCGCTTCCGAATATGCCCGATAACGCTCATGAAAATGCATCTCTACCCGCGCAATAAAAATGATTGTAGCAGAGAGATTTGTAAACATTCCAAGGCAGGTAGCCATATCATAAGAAGGAGCAAGCACAAAGGAATCCGCAACTACCATATTGATATCCGTAGTCCAGAATACGAAATTATGAACATAAAGTCCAAAAATATACAAAAAATTAATAATAATAAGCTGCCAGAATTTTACAAAATAACGGAGTACCTTTTTATACCGGTTACTGTTTTTTCTGAAATAACGCCGAATTGTAGCATATTCAAGACTTCCTGTAAGGAAAAAACCACAGCTCAGAGAAAGAAGCATACTGTAAGTAACACTTTTGCGACATACCTTTACCAGTATCCATGCCATAAGAAATGCGAAAATCATACCAAGCAAGAAATACAGGGAAATTTTCTGATAATCCTTGCAGATAGACAGATAGAGCATGGAATAAAATACCATAACCAAGGCTATAAATCCACAGAAACCTGTAAATACATAGAGAAGATTTATCTGTCCAACCATATATTCCCTGATACAGAAGGGAACACCCACCAAGCAGCTGAATACAATATTCATAAGAAGTCCTACATTGTAACATGCCATAATATCATCATAAGTTTCGTCATAAATTACATCTGAAAGATATCTTGACAATACTGCCTTAAACGGAGCTGCTGTCAGAAGAGAAAATATAAATATATATAAAATAGTGGCGGAAAACAGGGACCTGTCGGCATACCCCACAGAATCATACCCCAGAACCCTGCTCATAAGAACCACATTCAAAATTACCACCATCATCGGCCCTATGGATATCATTGTACTGTATATAAATCCCACAAAACTTGCCACGATTGTCTTTTTTTCAAAAATTGTCTGTAATTTGACACCTATTCCAGCCATAATTTTCTTTCCTTTCTTTTATTCTGCCATTCCCTAATCCTCAAATCCCCGATAAATTTTTTTATAGGTTGCCTTCATATCCTCTATCTTGTACTTTGCCATAAGTCTTTTATAGCCGGCTTCTCCCATAGCTTCCCGTCTGGTTTTCTGTCTCGCCATCTCTACCATGGCTCCGGCGATTTCCTCCGCATTCATAATATGTGTCAAAATTCCGGCTTCTCCAAAACTGTCATCTTCCCCATAAATCAGTCCCCGACAGTTTCCTACATCTGTGGCAATCACGGGCTTATGCGCCGCATAGCTCTCAAGAATGGTCAATGGCTGCCCCTCGCTTATACTGGTTAAAATCGTCAAATCCATACGCCCTAAATAATCCGGTACATTGACTCTTCCTGTAAAAACTACATCCTGCACTTTCAAGGTATCCACAAGCGCAAAGCACTCTCCGGCATAATCCTCATCCTCATCTGTTGGTCCCATAATCCACAACTTCAGATTGGAAACTCTTTTTTTTGCATAGGCAAACGCCCGAATCAGTGTCTTTACATCTTTAATCGGCGTCACCCGAAGGACTGCTCCTATATGAATCTTGTCGGGCTCATTGTTTTCCTGCGCCACATTGGCAAATCTTGATACATCAATTCCATTCGGCGTAACAATTGTTTTTGCCTCCGGACAGCCAAGCTCAATCTGAAGCTCTCTGGCATGCGCATAAAGGCTGGTGACGGCATCTGCCCTGTCATAGGCAAGCATGGACATTTTTTTAAACTGTTCAATCCAGATAGACTTGTAAATTCCCTTTACCCATTTTGCACGAATAATTTCCTCCTCACGTTCTCTTGTATAAATTCCATGTTCGGATATCAAGAGACCACAGTTATAACGTTCCTTCGCCATACTTCCAAGAATTCCCGAATAGCCGGTAGCCACACAGTGATAAAGGTCCGCCTTTGGCACATCCATCTGCAGGGTAAGAAACAGGGGCAGATAGATAGAACGCATAGTCCAGAGAAAGTCGGAAAATGTTACCTCCGAGTATCTGAGCTGATAACAGTCACGCACCGCCATGAAAAAATCCTCTCCCATTAAAAGCTGATTCAGGCAGAGATTCTTCTTTGAAAAAAGATGAAAAATTTCTGTCCACTTTACATTCTGATTCATCAGCAGACTGCGCAGGGCATCGTATTCTTCCTTATTCAGTTTTAACGGTTTTCCCCGCTTCTTTTTTACCCAGTCAAAATCTTCCAGATATAATTCATGCACCTCGGTTACATTTTCCGGAAGTTCATATTTAAACTTTGCACGAAAAGTCCGGTTTGCCACAATAGACAATATCACAAATTCCATTTCAGGAAAGGATTTTATCATGCTGTTAATCCAACTGGATACACCGCCGACTACATAGGGATAACATCCCTCTGCAACAATACATATTCTCATCCTTTTTCCTCATAATAATATAATTCATTTTTCTTCATCTCTATTTCTACATGAGAAGAAAATGCATTGATTAAATAAACATTTTTTTCCACTTTTTCATAAGAAGCTCCGTTTATTTCCTTTATGGATTCATCATGAGTTCTTAACAGAAACCATGCTTCCTTTTCAAAATTTGCAATTTTCAAATCAATCAGGTTGTCCTCCCTTGTACTTGAATAATCCAGTGCCAGAAATCTTCTGATTTTCTGGTCGCTCTCGGAAAGCGTGGTCATGGCGAAAGTTTCAAACGGCTTCCAGTAGGTGCAGACATTTGCAGATATATTTTTCGATACTCTCTCCCATGAATCATCATCTGATTCGGGATATGACACACTGGTCAAATCCATGACAATATTGGAATAACCAAGTGCAGTTTCCATACACTTTGTATAAATATCATCCGAATAGGTATATTCAGACCCGCTGCTGGTTCCCCGCTGCAGTGTAACTCCTCCATGTGTATAAGAAACTGTCGGTTTCGTATTCTTCTCATAGTTCATCGCTATCGTCCGAAGTTTTGACAAATGCTCCGTAGCAAGTGTCTGCCTGATTTTTGTTTCATCTGTCAGATAAAGTGAAAGAAATGAATAGCCCGGAAGCGCTTCATTCCAGAATTTGTCATCCTTTTGCAGCTTATTGACAAGCGTGGTTCTCGACATTGTCTCTGCGGAAAGTCCGGCCTCTCCATACTCTTCCTGAAGCAGTCTTAAAAAATACTTTATTTTTTCCACATCCGGTTCATTCTCATCATAATATTCAAACTGTGGAGTAATCATACAGGTAAGCTGATTGTTGGTTCGCAGCAGCACAGATACAAGGTCTGGCCATATAACCTCCAGAAATAACGAAGTCTGCGACTGACTGTAACGCTTTCTCATCTCCTCCTGATTTTCATTGGCAAATCCCGGATAGTTGGCAACTACAAGATTCTGCGCATTGATAACCGGATAAATTTCATAGGAATATATCTCTGCCATCATTGCCTGCAAAAGACCAATACCGGAAATATTACATAAATAGTCACCATTTACGCAGAATACCTTGCCCTGCTTTACGCTGTTTCTCCAGATAATCGCTGGAAGCTCTTCATCTTTTACACTGTCATCCTCAAGAAATCCCATCAGATAAGTTTTGGTTCCTTCTCCGGTTACAAACCATGGAACCTCCAGATTCAAATCCTGCCTCCTTTCTTCCTCTTTGTTTTCAGGCTGATAAATCGCCTCTCCTCCAAGAAGAAAGCCTTCAAACAAATGCATCCCTATAAGCTGAATACTTTTTCTTCTAATCTCACGGATTCCAAACAATTCCCACAATTCCTGATGATTTAGTATATCATCTGAATCAGGCAAACCCGAAAAGATAAGATTTATTCCCTGTTCGGCCATGGAAAGCAGTTTTTCTCCATCTGTTTCCAGATTCAAAGTATTGCCCTCGACAACCACTGCTTCCGGCAAATGTGTATCAGGAATGGAATATTCCTCCAATGATGAAATATTTATCAGAGCTTTTTTTGCATATGTACACCACCATGTCACCACCTGACCGGTGGCATCCTTATCGGCATCACCGATATAAACCGCATAATTTCTGTCAGCAGGCAGTTCCTCTGCATTTTCTGCCGTTATCAGAGTATATACATTGTCCTCTGTAAGTCCAGTATTGATAGCAGCCTCATATTTATTTGTCGTATAGTCATTTAAATGTTCTTTCATCACAACAGAAAACTGAAACATAAAAAACAGAATTAGAAACATTATGGAAATGACAATATAATTTCTACGGGATATCATTTTTTATTCCTTTCCAGCTTTGCCTGAACCCTTGCAGGCACTTTGTTCTTTTATCAGGAAATTTTTTTATATTTCCCATGACACCACTTTTATAGAGCAATTATATTACTCTGTATTTCCTGCAAACATCATATTATATCCATAGTCAATTGAAAAATCAAACAAACGGTATGGATTTTGCTTTACCTGATAGCAGATGAAGGCATCTGATTCATAGTATACTTTCATTTCATTTTCATAAAGCTTCTGAAATGCCTGTGCCCAGTAGTACATCCGCGACATCAAAATCCATCTGTTCTTTGCCTGATACAGTGAAAGTCCTCCACCAGACGGAAGGCGATGCGATGCCCCCTCATGTGAAATCGTCTGTCCGCTTCGTGCATAAGAAACAGTGTAGTCAATCGGAACCTTTTCAATAAAAAAGTAGACATATTCTGTGGGAATCGTCAAAATTTCCTCTGCGTCTTCTCCCTCCATTTCCCTTAGAAAATTAACGATTTCATAAAAATATCCATAATCCTCTACCATTCTGAGTTCATCATTTGCGGAACAAATTGTATAAGTACCTTCCTTATTTTCCTTTATAATATTGGTCAGACATATAATGGCATCGTTGCTTTCCAGAGCTTCAAGTGCTGGCACATCTGATGGAAAACGGACTTTTCCGGCTGCTGTCAGAATCAATACCCATGATACAGAAATCAAAAGAGAAATGGCATTTCTTTTTATCTCTTTCTTTTTCTGGTCAAACAAAGTACAAAGAAGTGCATCTAATGCCAGTACTGGCGCCGCCGGAAGCAGATATGATGTATACAGACTGCATCTACCTGTTTCCAGAAGGCTTGGAAGTCCAAGCTTTCCTGATGCCAGCAGAATCATCATAAAAAATATGCCACTGCTAATACTCAGTAAAACCGCTCCATATTCTTTATCCTCTCCCAAAAGATAAAGTATGCCCAAAATCGCCATAATCCCCATACAGACAAAGGCAAAATTACACAGGCTGTCACTCCCTCTGCTAAACACATTTGACTTTACGGCTGTACGTATGATATTTTTAAAATGAACCGCTTTCTCTTTCAAATTCTGCGCTTTGTCCGCCAGTTTCTGCAAAATACCTTTATCAGGCGGATGACCTGACGGTGAAGCGTCTTCGGCAGTATTTTGTATATCCCCTGTATTTCCACCTGTTATTCCTGAAGGAGATGTATCTGTGGAGGTTGCTTCTGAATCCTGTCCGTTGTTCTCTGTCTGTGGCTGACGCGAGGTCTCCTTTTCAATATCTGCCTGATTGTCAGACGGCGGTTCTTCATCCTCCTCACCAGAAATTACTCCCATCGCCCAATAAAGAGAGCCTTCTAGTGGAGTACCCATGGCAAAAGCAACACCAAGCGGCAGAATCGCAATAAGTATGCTTAGAATGCCTGCCAGCATTACTCTTCCGAAGTATGCCTTTTTAAAAAGCCGGAAAGCATATCCTACGGCAATTCCAATACATAAAACACCTGCTACTATGGTATCATAAAAATGTGCCGAAAAGGTAAGTGAAAAGCTCATCGCAAATCCAATCAAATATTTCATGCTGCTTTCCTGAAGCTTTTGAATCTGTTTTTTTTCTTTCCTAAATCTCTGACCTCCTCTTTTTCCTGTCTTAAACTTTTGACTTGTATTTTTTTCCGCTTTTAACTTTTTATCCTTCTTCTTTTTTGCTTTAAAATTCCCAGAATTCTGAACTTCTCTTTTTCTCGCCTCAAAAAACTGAAAAAGAAAATATATGGAAGGAAGAATAAAAATCATGCCAAACTCCTGTGGCAAAGTACTGTAATAACGCAGATATGAATTAGTTCCCCAAAACGCCGCCAGTATGTAAACCAAAACCGCGCCATAAGGAAAATATCTTGCCTTGCAGCAGCCCCGCAGAAATGCCAGAAGTACATAATGAATAAATAAAAGCTGTACCAGACTGAAAATGCGCATCAGGACATACGTTTCAAATTTAAATACTGTATGAAGATAGTAAATCACACAATGAAAGCCAAAAGGATAAACACCCGCCACAAAAATATTGTTATTTTCGGGATTGTTGATACCATTTCCCATAGCATTTATCCAGTAGTTATGCACTGGCATATCAGAAGCGGTATATCCAAATATTTCCAGCTTTTTTGTCCCATACATCCATAAAAATACAATTGTTACCACTGCGGTCAGCACCCAGTCAAAAAAATGATTTTTTATACTGTCATTCAATCTCGCCAGAATCCCCTGAATTATCTTCTTTATCCAGCTCCAGATACTTCCCAAAACCAGACGATAGCCCAAGGTTCCACTTAAAAGCTTGAAAAAAACAGTTCTGACTGTGCGCAGACTTTCCTTCGGAGGCTTTTTATAGACGCGGGAAGCGGCAAGAAAAACTCCTAAAACTGTTCCCACAATCAATGTAAAACGATTACTGATATGCAAAATCTGCAGCAAATAAACAAGATTAACATAAAAGAAATTGCCTATTGCCAGATAGAGAAAAAGTCTGACGACAGCGCGCTCTTTACGAAACCTGCTGTGAAATACCATGGCAGGAAGAAGCACTGTCAGGAAGGTATATGCAGCAAATACACTTATAAATTGTAATATTGTCAGCATTTTCATTGACAATGCTCTATCCCTCCCTTTACTTGAATACTTGTCTACTATACTTATTTATTTTGTATTTATATTAGCTATTATAAATATTAAATAACTACTATTCTTCCTTGTTCTTTTTGTTCTTCATATAAATAATCAGACATGCACTCGCAATTACAAGTCCAAGCCCAAGCCAAGTCCAGATTTTGTGCTTTCTGGCAATTGTTTTCAGTACATCTATCTTCTTTTTGTCCGAAATCCGGCTTTCATGTATCTGTCTAACCTGTTGTAAAGCTGCTTCTTCCTTTTCTCTGGCTTCACTTTCAGTGATAAGCTCTTCAATAATATGACTAATTTGTGCATTGATATCTTCTGTGGCAGCATTTTCAGATATCAGGTCATCAATGACATTTGATACCATAAACTTTGTAAGTGCAGCTTCTTCGGACTTTCTCTGCGCAGCTTCTTCCTGTGCTATCTCTTCAAATATCCTCTGCAAAGCTTTGGATTCTTCAGATTTTTTCGTTTCAACAATATCCTGTAAAACCTCAGATGCTTCCGGTTTCGATTCCTCAATGATATTCTGTAAAGTTTCAGACACTTCCGGTTCTGCTTCCTCAATGGCACTCTGTAAAGCTTCAGGCATTTCTGGTTTTGGTGTTTCAACAATGCTTTGTGATTCTTTGGATTCTTCAGATTTTACTGCATCAACCGCATTCAATATCTCAACATCTGCAAATGTTGCATCTTCTTTTACATTTTCCGCAATTTCTGCGGCTGCACTTGCTACTGTTGTTGCCACTGTCAAAACATCTGTTACCATATCTGCGGTACCTGATATTTCCTCGACGGTTTCCAATTTGTTAATTCTGCTGTCTGATTTCTTTATATCATCGCTCTTTGGATTCCTGCACTCTCTATTTTTACTTTGTTTATTTTCAATTTGTCTGTTGTCACTTTCTTTATTTTCTTTTCCTGAACCTTTGTTTTCTGCCGCATTATCCTTCGAAGCAGCCGTAACTGTTTCTTTTGTCTTTCCGCTGTCTGATTCATAAAACGCACGAATCAGCGCCAGTGTATCTCTATCTATAACAATGTCTGACTGCTTCAGGGCATTTAATACCTGAAAAAACTTTTGCTTGTCCTGTATCGTAAAATACAGCTTCAACTGTAATGTATAAGTAGAAAGCACATCCGGATGCAATTCTTTGCTGCGCTCACACCAGACCTCCATTCTGTCGTATTCTTCACTCTGAAGCAGTCGAAGACAAATGCACTCAATATAAACAGCCGTAAGTTTTTCTTTTGCTTTCTGATATAAAACCTCTCCGGCTTCCTCCATCATTCCCACATATTTTTTCTGCTCAAGCTCATCAAACACACCCTGACTTAGCATATTATTCATATACTCTATCATAAGAGCAGCATATTCAGGTGCATCCTCCTCATCCTCCTGCATATGCTCATACAGTTCCTGTACCCTCAGACGAAAATCATTCAGCGCATCCTGAAGAACCGCCGCCGCATAGTGTGCCGTTTCCGAATCATCACTGTTTAATGCAAGCGAAATAGATGCAAGTGAATTATGAATATCGCCTCTGGCAACCTTCAAAAGCAAAGCCCTCTGACTGCCCTTATCGCTGACCACCAGCGCCTCCTCAATCGGCACAAGATTTCCTTCTGCCTCAATGTCGGCTCTTTTAAATGTTGTCACACGCTCCTTGCTGAAAATGACATCTGCAAGGTCAACCGCTTTTCTGAAAAATATTTTATATATTAAATTACTGACCAAAAAGAACATCGGACCAATACCGGGACAAAAAAGCATTACCTCCGCCTTGAACAGATAATTTTTCCACTGACCCTTTTCAGAGGAGCGGATTACGCCCCATACAAGATAGATACTGGCAATCATTGTATTTAATACAAGAAATATCAGAAATATCTTAAAATGCCTTATCATGCAACAACCTCCTCCCGTATCTCACTTGAAAAACCAGCTTCCAGAAATCTCTTCTTTACAATTTCAGCAGATGCCGAATCTGTATTTGCAAGCAGCGCATACAGGTTTCCATCTTTCAGTCTTCCAAGATAGTCGGACTGACGCATCATGTGATTCAGTTTATCACTTACCTCAGCTTCTGACATTTCATTAATAGCTTTTACTGAAAGCAATGCACATTCTGTCAGATTTTTATTGCGTGCGTCAAGATATGCGCTTACAAGTGCAGTAAATGCACTCTCTTCCAGAATTTTTGTTCCATGCACATAGCGCTGTTCCTCAAGTGCCGACATATAACGGTTTGCACGCACTACCGCATTCTGAATCAGATATCCGGCAATTGTCAGCATATTCGCTTGTCCCAGCGTCATCTTTTCCCAAGGAATACCCCAAATCATAATAATAAGCTGCATCTCGCGGTCTGAATAAATGGCATTTGCCATCAGCGGATATTCCTTATTCATATTTCTGTTAATATAGACCTCTTCTTTTTGAAGCTTGTCATACATCTCCTCCATTTTCTGATAATTAATAGAGTTGCCAAGTCCCCTCGCCTTGTCGGAAGTTGATGAAAAAAGTCTTGCATAGGAACGGTTTGCAACACGATAAACAGCCACATCTTCGCTGCTGGTCAGTTCCGACAACACCTCCGCCGCATGGAACAAAATTTCCTCCGGTTCATCCCTGTCAAGGCTCGAAGTAATCTCATAAATTTTTCCAAGACTGTCATTCTGATTAATTACCTGGTCTGAAAGCATTTCCTTTACACGCACATTGCTGACATTGATATCTGAAATATCATCAAGCTGATTGGTCAGATATCCGATTTCATATGCTTCCTCCTCCTGAACAGTTTTCAACTGGTCCCGCATATAACCTACCACCAGTCCCAGAATCAAAAGCTGTGCAATCCATACATAAGTATTATAATCCAATATAACATCAAATCCGCTTCTCTGATACATCTGACGGAAAATATAACCTGATACTGCCAGAAGACTTGAAAAAATGGCCTGCTGCTGCCCGTATACAATGGCAAACAGCAGCACATACAAAAGATAAAAATCCAGATTTGCAAAATACTGACTGCCAACTGCACGGTTATTCATCATAAAAAACGGAATAAAAGCTACAAGATTTTCAAGAAATGGCGCCATTACTGCAAGAAACCTGCGATTGCCTTTTTTCAGTTTTTCCCAGAAATTTTTCGGCTTTCCTGTTACTCTTGAAAATTCTGATTCATGTTTTTTCAGATAAGGTGCCATTTTTAAAATAACCGAATCCGGCTTATGAAAAATCTTTATTCCAAACTCTTCGTCAAACGCGGCTGCGGACAGATTCACTGAATATCGCTCCATGGAAGAATTATCCACTATTGAAATGTCATTTCCCAACTGCTTTTGAATCTGTTCTGCAACCCATTCTTCTGTTACAGGTTCCATGGAAGAGATATGATAAATATTCTGTTTATGAGTTTCCGCTTCCACCATTTTGTAGACAAATTCCACTGCATCGGAAACATACAGAAAGGAATGTTCCACTCCTTTATTTATACTGATTTCCTTAATATCAATTGCATCCATACACATCTTGGCACAGAGATTATTTATCTCTCTTTTGTCCTCCGGAATTGCATACATATGGTCAAGACGCAGCACCACGGCATCGATTCCAAGCAACTCTCTGTAATTCAGGCAAATTTCTTCACCCATTGCAACTGCCTGCCCCTTGCGGTCCAAAACCACACGCTGCTCACTCTCATCAATGGAAGCAGGATAACTTTTCTGAAAAACTTCCTCTGAGGACAGATAAATAAAACGCCCTTTGTTCAACGCTGAAAATGACATAATAATATTCATCAGGCCCGATGTATAGGCAACCGATTCATTCCTTGATTTTACCCAGCCAAAATTCAGGTCGTAAGCACCCATAAATATAACGACATCCGGTTTTACGCTCTGAAATACCTCGCCGATACATTCATTGTCATAATTAAATCTGTATGTCTCGAACACCTTTCTATAACCATGAGAAGTATTTTTTTCCTTTGTCAGATGGAATATCCTGTGACCTTCCTTATTTAGTTTGTCTACCATAAAATGCATAAAGCTGCTGGTACTTCCGATTAATAAGATATCCATACTTTTTACCGCCTCAATTTATTTTTTATTTTAAAACAAAATCCCCTGTTTCTGTAACTGTTCTATAAACTCCCTGATATCCTCAAGCGCTTCCTCGTATGAAATACCATAACGCATATGCAGCATATCGGCAATCTCTTCTTCCGACACTGATTCTATGTAATTCTGCCAGATATACGCCCCGCACTCATTCATGGTTACCGGCTTTTTATAAATCTCCCCGGTCTGTTCCATATCCAGCAGCCAGTAAAGACCTGCGGCATACCGCAGTTGATACCGTTTTTTTTCGTGCATTTTTTCAAACTCCTGTCGAAAATTTAACTAACTATGATTTTTATATTATAGCACATCAGAAGGGTTTTTGTACATAGATTATTTCGCTTTCTTCGACAATTTTAACACTTCTGCCAGTTGTCTTTGGTAAAAGTGATGCATAAAAATGGAAAAAGAGACTGCCATATGAAATATTAGACATCACAAAATTATTCCAAGCGGCAGTCTCTTCACATTTTTCAATTGACAAATATGACATTTACTTTAGACTGAACAGAGCAGCATAAGAATTTTCATTGGAAAAGTTACATACTGATTTTGGCAGGCAATGGACCTGCTGTTTTTTATATCTATATGAATCTGCTTTCTGATTTTTTTCGCTTCGGGATTCTTCTTTATTCTTCTCAGATTCACATAGCTGTATAACATTGCCTTTATATATTTATATTCCGCACAGTCTGTCAGCTCTGGCATTCTCTGCTTTATAAAATTCAGATTATCTATACTGTTATAATAGCAGTCCACATTGCGGATAGAGAACGTCGAGGTGGTAATACTGTTCTGGCGTATTCTGTAAAAGTATGTATCTTTATCCAAAAACACGATTTTTTTACATTCTGCATAAGCATGCAAAGCCACTACTTCATCATCATTTACTCTGTCCAATGGAAAACGGATTTCTTTGAATACCTCTTTTTTAAAAAGCCGGTTCCATACAGCAGAGCCCTCAAGCAGCACATGTCTCATCGCTCTGGCAGAAGTCTGGCACCTAGGATTTGTATGCTGCCTGTTTTGAAGAAGCATTCTTCCATTTTTTTCAATTACCTTTACACAGCCTCCTACTGCACAGTCTGCATGGTATTTTTTTAATCCTTTGTAAAGTATCTCGTATGCGTCTCTGGTCATCCAGTCGTCACTGTCCACAAAACTGATATAGTCTCCACTGGCATATTCGATTCCGTCATTGCGAGCTCGTGCCACACCTTCATTCTGTTTATGAATCACATGAATGCGACTATCCTTTCTGGCATACCAGTCGCAGATTTGCCCGCATTTATCAGGAGAACCGTCATCGACAAGAATAATCTCCAGATTCTGGTAAGTTTGATGTATCAGACTGTTCAGGCATTTGGGCAGATAGTCTTCCACATTGTAAACAGGGATAATAATACTGATTGTTTTGTCCATATTTTTTTCCTCCAAAATTTTATTTCAACAGCACTGTAATTATTGCTTCTATTGTAGCATAAGTTATTTGTGAAAACAAGAAAAAAGCAGGATGTGACATGTCCTACTTTTTATATTTTTATTAAATTATATATTTTTATATTTATTAATGCGTATTAATATATTTTATATATAAACACAAAAAATGTTTCTTTTATAAAGTCAAAGAACACTTTCTTTTTACTCTTGGTCTCCGGTTTTCTCCATAACTCTTTCGCTGTATATTCTGCTCAGCCTGTCGCAGCGTAATAGGCCATCAATACTGTCATAATCAAAAATTGTATTTAAATGCCCGATATGTGCATTATATACCGCTTCACCCAATAGAAAGCTGTCATCAAGATATACAAGCCACTCTTCTCTTGTATAATTTATCAGATTTTCAAATGTCCAAATCTTCAGACTGGAAAAGAAAGCATCCACTGTCTGACGGCAGAAATCAGTTATCTCCTTTTTTCCGTTGCTTATTTTTATATATTATCTGTTTTTTCTGTATATCTGTCATTTTTGCTGTCTGCCTCTCTTCTGTCTAATAACTTATGAACTGGAATATACAAATCCATCTGGGCAGAAGATGACTGGCAATCCCATCTTTCGTCATAATATTCAAAATCTGCGCATACTTCATGAGAAAGATAATATTCCGAAGAAGGAAGCCATACATCATAAATATATCGAAACGCTTTTCCTATCTCTCCGTTTGCATTATTTCCATTTACTGTAAAAACTGCATAGTACGCCTTTGGAATCCGTTTCATACACATACCATCAGGGATATCGGTATTGCTTTCTGCTTCAACTGCTGCCATATAGTAGAATTGAAGCGGTTCTTTCTGAAAATCCTCGGAATAATCCTCAAAACCATACATTGTATTTGGATTTGTTCTTTTTATCTTATGCCAGTTTGATTTTAATTCCTCCCATGCTTCTCCTATGACCTGAAATCCATTGCCGGTATATTTTCTGCTTCCGACAAGAACAAATTCATCTTTTTCAACAAATCTCGGCTCCATAATATATTCGCCCTTAAAAGGAACTCTTTTTGTGTATCCTTCTATAATGGTCTGTATGCTTTTATAATCAATTTTTATCTTCTCTTTTCTTACATCGGACGGAAGCATGCCATAGGTTGTTTTAAAACTGCGATTAAAAGACTGTATGCTTCCAAAACCATTTTCATAGCAAATTTCGGTAATGGTTTTTTCTGTTTCGCACAAGTCCATATGTGCATACATAAGCCTGCGTTTTCTTAAATAATCCGTTATTGTCTGACCGGTTACAGATGAAAATATTTTGTGAAAATGAAATGGAGAGTAACCAAATACTTCTGCCAAACGCTCAAAAGTGATGTTTTCATTTAAATGCTCGTCGATATAACACAGAGCATTTTCAATTAATTGTAAATTATTCATATATATTACCTCCTGTATATGATACAGTTAGTATATATGCTATTTATTTTTCAGGCTTATCATTTCTTGTGATTTTCTTATTTAACAATAAAATGAAGTTCAAAAAGTTGAAATCTTTATACAAATTATAATATATTCTTACTATAATTTCTCTTTTTTTCTGATTCTTTCAATTTCTTTTATGATTTTATCTGTCCATTCATCATCCTGACCGCCTACTATGAAAACATGAAATCCATAAGTCTTTCCATTCTCAGCAACAGAACGGTCATCATCCACATGCAGGTCAATCCGGTATCTACTTGGATACTTTGACGGCATGCCTTCCAAATGGCCTGCCTGCACTTCACTGGCATGTTTTGCACCATTAATAATCGCATCCAGTTTTATTCCATAGCAGCGAAACAAACCCCGTATATAATGCTCTGAACGATAGGAAGTCGTATAAATCCACAGTTCCATATTCTGTTCATGAATGTACTTCATAAGTTTTACTGTTCCTAAACGCAAGCGTTCTTTATATATCATGTAAAAAGGGAATTTCAATTTCTGTTCCGTTTTAAAGTTCTTTTCTGATACAAAAAGTGTATCATCTAAATCAAATGAAATTCTCATTCCGGTTCCTTTCATCCCTTTCTCACAAAGCATTTCTTCTTGCTTCTATCAAACAACATAAATCAAAAAATATTTTTTATTCTTCAATATATATTACTTATCTTCAAAACAATTTTCTATCGTTTTTCTATTACTCAAAATTATGAACTCTTTACTGCTCTTGTCATAAAATACAGTTCTGTAATATCATCCATTTGACATTCCACATATCCGTTAATGAAAAAACCACACTCAATCAGTCCACCCAAATACTCTTCCATTGTATGTCCATACTCAATCCAGTCTGAGTTGTCATAATCTTTAGAATAAAAAGGCATTTTATGCACAGCCTTATAATATCCGCCATTTTCATCATCAATATAATCACAGACATAATTTATCGGATTCGGCGCCATCATAATAAAGATGCCGCCTTTATTCAGCACACGATAACATTCTTTAAACACAACATTTAATTTTGGAATATACATTAACGAAGGGGGATTTATAATGTAATCAAAACATCCGTCGTCAAACATTGATAAATCACACATATTTCCTTTTACTATCTCAATTTGCAAATTTTCATTCCTTGAGATTTCTCTATCCTTATCCAACATTTTATTTGAAATATCAATCACTGTAACTTTTGCTCCCGCACTCGCAAGCAATGGAGCCTGTAAACCTCCAGCACCTGCCAAGCAAAGAATCTTTTTTCCTCTTATATTCTTTATCCACTCTTCTGGAACATCCTTATCAAAAAAAGATAATTTCAGTTTCCCTTCCCTTGCAGCCTGAAGCTGATGTTTAGAGGCACATGCAGTCCAATCTGCATTATCTGTGACAAGGCTGTCTATATTTCTTTCCACTTGTTCAAATATACTTTTCACTAATAAAATCCTCCTGTTTACCATAGGACACTCCTGCTGCCTTTAGGTGATGGCTGGCTGGAATATTTCATTATTTCTTTGAAAAACTTAATTTGTAAACTTAATTATAACACTTTCATTCTTCACTTACAATATCAAATCCATACAACACGACAAACATTCCTATATCAAAGCGGGAAAAATCAAAGGCTTATCATATAAAAATTCGGAATTTATCATATATTTTTTCCACAATATTTATGGCTTTCATTTTATCAAGTATTCCTCTGTAATGTTCTCACTTATATATCTTCCATAAAATTTCAATTGATTTAAGTGGTATTTCACCCTTGTAGGGTTAATTAACAATGCAGTATTTTCATCTTTTCCCCAATCTGAAAGTCAATCCATCAATTTTTGTTGACTGAATATTTATTAATCTATCATTTTTCCGTTCTTAATCATTTCCATAATTTCTTCTTCGGTCTGACATTTATCATAGTCTCCGACAAGCTGACCATCATAATGATACACAATGCCTTTTTCCTTGTTTCTAAGAAGACATTGTTCCAGTTCTTCTACACTGTACCTTCTCGCAAACTCTGCGAAAGCACGAATACGAAGCTTATCAAGCATACAACCTGTGCAAGGAAAATCAGAACATTCCCAACAGCCGTTCAGCCCTTTTTCTTTACAACAAATATAGTTTTTGCACCAGCTATGGCTTTCACATCCTCCGTCTTGACAACCAATACAACCCTTGTTTTCAGAACATACGCAACACGCAAGTCCGCAAAATGCAATAGCTTTCATTATAACGCAGCCTCCCATTCTTCTGTGAACTGTCGAATTGATTGCTGTCGATTGATGCGATTATCACTCACAGCTCTTGTAGCAACCTCAAAAAGCTTGTCGCCAAGCTTCCATTTTTCTCGTGTGCGGTTATACTCACCAAAAAAAGCAAAAGCGGTAGCACCAAGAGTATAGACGTTCGTAACCTCATCAATAATGGCCCTGAGCTGATATTCCTCTGGTGATTGAAAAAGAGCGCTGCCCCACATACGTCCCATATCATTTATACACGGTTGCTTACGGAAAAAATCAATATCGCAAATAGTTGTCTTTCCCTTCTCAAAATCATACATAATACTGCCATCATAAAAATCAATTGCGACATAGTCTTGAGAAACAACATATTCAAAAAAGCTCAATATATCGCTAAATATTGCAAGCTTGACATTGACAGGAAGCTGCATAAAGCGGCGGTGCGACGTCGGGTACATTCTGCCCATGCAATCTCCATCCGCCCACTGAAATACCATAGCAAAGCCTCCGCCTATCTCATTGGCTCTGATAAAATCAATCAAATTTTTGTGTTTCAACTTTCTGTAAATTGGCAGGGTGGTTTTCAGCCTTGCAATAGCATCCGCAGGATCGCCGTTGTACTGCTCGGTAGGAGCACCGGCGAATTTAATGAAATAACGCTGACCGTCCTTTTCTGTACCAAAGCAAATATTTCCAGAATCTTGATCATCATAAATCTTGAACACAGTTCCATATTCTTTCATAAAGCTAAAATCAAACGCACTTTTCAGCTTGAAGGGAATGTCATCAATGTACTGCAGATAATAGCCTTTGAAATACCATGTTGGCACAGGATTACGCATATTGTCATACCAAGAAAGAACTTCCTTTGCTTGCTTTAGCATGGTACTCACTTCGTTCTGTCCAAATGGAATTGCCCAATATACAGAAGAGAGCGTATTACTTGAAATGTAAAGTGCAAGCAATCTCCAAAACTCCATAGGTACATTATCATCAAAGTATCCGTTCACCATACCAGAGGCAAAGAGAGGAGCCTTTTGAGCGCACCACACAATACGATTAAATTCTTCCCACGGGTCGCCATAGTCATTACGATTGAAGTCAATAATGTAGAGCTGACCATTACGGTCAATCATCATATTACCGATATGGTAGTCGCCATGCTGATATACTTGTGGTCTATTTTTCAGCAAATGACGGTTCTTGTTTATGTAGTCGATAAATACCTGTCCGTTCTCATACTTGATGGGGCACTCATCGTACTTTTTGATCTTATAATCCATTTTGTGATTAAAACGGATTTCCCAATCTTCCTGTGTTTCAGGAGCAGGGATAGAATGGATCTTGCGAAGAATACGGCCCGCTTCAAGACCGAATACATACTGCTCAGTATCTGAGTAGCCCGATATAACTTGCTCTGCATCTTCGCCGTCAATCCAACTTTGAATGGAATAAACACCATCCTTACAAGTACCAAACTCAATAGGTTGGCACATAGACACTCCAAAAGAAGCAACCTGTTTCATCATGTTAAATTCGGACTGTTTTGTATCATACTGTGCAATATCAGATACACGCAAAAGATACCGTGTGCCGTCTTTGTCTGTAACACAGTATTTTTTATCACTCGACCAGCCTTTGTTTATTGGTTCTTTCGTTACAAAATTCATATCTTTTCTCCGTAG